>NZ_JBIMES010000010.1:0-210524 GCF_051262535.1 Massilia sp. CMS3.1
GGCATCGCTGCCCGTTTTCTTCGTGTCCAAACGTTTTACGAACGCTTGTAGATGTCCTCGAAGCGCACGATGTCGTCCTCGCCGAGGTAGCTGCCGGACTGGACTTCGATGATGTGCAGCGGCAGTTTGCCCGGGTTCTCGAGGCGGTGGTTC
Source organism: Massilia sp. CMS3.1 (assembly GCF_051262535.1). Lineage (NCBI taxonomy): Bacteria > Pseudomonadati > Pseudomonadota > Betaproteobacteria > Burkholderiales > Oxalobacteraceae > Massilia > Massilia sp. CMS3.1. The sequence goes on from NZ_JBIMES010000010.1 coordinate 154, forward strand.
ATGCCGATCGGGATATAGGTCGACTCGTTTTCCGACAGCAGGGTCACCTTCTCGCCGCAAGTCACGCGTGCCGTGCCCGACACCACGACCCAGTGCTCGGCGCGGTGGTGGTGCATCTGCAGCGACAGCTTCTCGCCCGGCTTGACGGTGATGCGCTTGACCTGGAAACGGTCGCCTGCATCGATGCCCTCGTAGTGGCCCCACGGACGGTAGACCTTGGTGTGGTGCAGGTGCTCGGTGCGTTCCGTCAACTTCAGGTGATCGACCACCTGCTTGACGCGCTGCACCGCGCTCTTGTGCGCCACCAGCACGGCGTCGTTGGTCTCGACCACGACCACGTCTTCCAGGCCGACGACAGCCACGATGCGGCTTTCCGCGCGCACCAGCGAATTCTTGACGCCGTCCAGGTAGACGTCGCCGCGCATGGCGTTGCCGTTGGCGTCGTGCTGCTGCACTTCCCACAAGGCCGACCAGGAGCCGACATCGCTCCAGCCGATATCGGCCGGCACGACCACCGCGTTGGCGGTGTGCTCCATGACGGCGTAGTCGATCGAGTCCGACGGGCAGCTCGAAAACGCAGCGTCGTCGAGGCGGCAGAAATCGAGGTCGCTCGAGCCCGTCGTGACGGCGCGTTCGGACGCTTCGGCAATTGCCGGCGCGAACTTGGCCAGCTCGGTGAGATATTGCTCGGCCGCGAACATGAACATGCCGCTGTTCCAGTAGTAGCCACCATCGGCGACAAACGTTTCGGCGGTGGCCAGGTCCGGCTTCTCGACGAAACGTTCGACCTGGTAGCAGCCGTCGCTGGCCGGCAAGGCTGCGCCGCGGCGAATGTAACCGTAGCCGGTTTCCGGCGACTTCGGCACGATGCCGAAGGTCGCCAGGCCGCCGTCCTTGACCAGGGTGGCGGCGCGGGTGACGGCTTCCTTGAACGCTTCGGTGTCCGTGATGACGTGGTCAGCCGGCAGCACCAGCATGACCGCTTCCGGATCGATCGACTTCAGGAAATGAGCGGCGGCAGCCACGGCCGGCGCGGTATTCCGGCCGACCGGCTCGAGCAGGATCCCCAGCGGCGTGATACCGGCCGCGCGCAGCTGCTCGGCCACCATGAAACGGTGGTCGTTGCCGCATACGACGAGCGGTGCCATCAGGCCCGGCAGACCGGCCACGCGTAGGGCGGTGTCCTGCAGCATGGTCTTGTCGGCCACGATCGGCAGCAACTGCTTCGGCAGCACGGCGCGTGACAGCGGCCACAGGCGGGTGCCGGCGCCGCCGGAGAGGATCACTGGATAAATTTTCATGCGTTCACTTTCTATCAACTATTACTTTTCTGGCCGGCGTTTTCTTTACGGCTGCTGCGGCGGCGATCGCGTGCATTCAGCCATTCCTCGGAACTGTATTCGGACGCGTGCTTCATTTCTCCGGCGCGATCGACACTATATTCTTTAAACACAATCATTTCGTTGAGCGTTACATCGTCCAACACGCGAGTATATTCAAACAGGACACTACGGACAACCTCGGCACCCTCGCAGATGTGGCTGCCGTGGCCGATCCACGTCGGTCCGACGATGTGCACGCCCGCTTCGATGCGCACGCCCGAGCCGATATAGACCGGGCCTTCAATGGTCGTGCCGTTCCAGTCGATGCTGGTATTGAGGCCCACCCACAGGCCCGGTTCGATCTGGGTGCCGGGGACGACCATGTGGGCGACTTCGCCGGTCAGCACGGTTTGCAGCACTTCCCAGTAGTCGGACATGGTGCCGATGTCGAGCCAGTTGAACGGGCGGCCCTGGGCGTAGAACGGCAGGCCGCGCTCGGCCAGCAACGGGAACAGTTCCGAGCCGATGTCGAAGCTCACCCCCGACGGAATCAGGTCGATCACTTCCGGTTCGAAGATATAGATACCGGTGCTGATGAAGTTCGACTTCGCGTCGTCCTGGCTCGGCTTTTCCTGGAATTCAGTGATGCGGCCTTCCTCGTCGGTGACGACGACGCCATACGACGACACCTTGTCCCACGGCACTTCCTTGGTGATGACCGTCGCCATCGCACCCTTGCGGCGGTGTTCGAGCAGGGCCGCCTTCAGGTCGAGGTCGATCAGCGCATCGCCGCACATGACGATCGTCGTGTCGTCGAAGAACTGGCCGAATTCCTGGATCTTCTTCATGCCGCCGGCCGAGCCGATCGGCTCGGGCACGATGGTGCCGTCGTCGGTGGTATAGCCTTCGAACGAATAGCCGATCTGGACGCCGAACTGCTCGCCCTCGCCGAAATACTCTTCGATCTTTTCATGCAGCCAGCTGACGTTGACCATGATTTCGGTCACGCCGTGCTTTTTCAGGTGTTCGACCAGGTAAGCCATCACTGGCTTGCCGAGCAGCGGAATCATCGGTTTCGGGAGGTCGTATGTGAGCGGGCGAACACGCGTGCCCTTGCCTGCCGCGAGAATCATTGCTTTCATTGAAGCGTCCTTATTCTGTGTGCTGTTGCGCTGTGTGGCTGTAATGGCTTGTCGGGATTGCGTCAGGTTTTTGCCGCTCAGGCCGTTCCGGCTGCCGTCTGGAAGCGCCAGGTGTCGGTGCACATCTGCGCGACGTCACGCGTGGCAACCCAGCCCAGTTCGTCGCGCGCGCGCGCCGGATCGGCGTAGCACTTGGCGATGTCGCCGGGCCGGCGGTCGACGATCTGGTAAGCGATCGGACGTCCGCTGGCCGCTTCGAATGCGCGCACCATTTCCAGCACGCTGTTGCCGTTGCCGGTGCCGAGGTTATAGGTCACCAGTCCCGGACCCTGTGCCAGCTTGTCCAGCGTCTTGACGTGGCCGATCGACAGGTCGACGACGTGGATGTAGTCGCGCATGCCGGTGCCGTCCGGGGTCGGGTAGTCGCCGCCATAGACCGACAGCTTCTCGCGTTGGCCCGTGGCGACCTGGGCGATGTAAGGCACCAGGTTGTTCGGAATGCCCGACGGCGACTCGCCGATCAAGCCGCTTTCGTGGGCGCCGACCGGGTTGAAGTAGCGCAGCAGCGCAATGCGCCAGTCGGGCTCGGCCTTGATGAGATCGCGCAGGATGTCTTCGATCATCAGCTTGCTGCGGCCGTAAGGATTCGTCGCCGACAGCGGGAAATCTTCGGTGATCGGGACCGAGGCCGGGTCGCCATACACCGTGGCCGACGAGCTGAACACGAGCGTCTTGACGCCGAACTTGGCCATCGTCTCGAACAGCACGACGCTGCCGGAGACATTGTTGTCGTAGTAGCGCAAGGGCTGCGCCACCGATTCGCCGACGGCCTTCAGGCCGGCGAAATGGATCACGGCATCGACCTTGTGGGCGGCAAAGGCCGCTTCCATGGCCGCACGGTCGCGGATGTCGGCTTCGACGAAGTCGAACGACTTGCCCGTGATGCGCTGCACCTGGTCCTGGACCGAGCGCCGGGCGTTCGAGAGATTATCGACCACGACCACGTCGTACCCGGCATTTTGCAACTCGACGACGGTGTGGGAACCAATGTAGCCCACGCCGCCCGTAACCAGAATCTTCATTGTCGTTACTCTCTTAAACATTAGTGCGCGCCTGTTTCGGCGCTCCAGAACGGTATTCGGTACCGCCCCCCTCTTATCCTGCGATTACTGCTTGCGCGTGTGCGCTAATTCCTGCGCCAACACTGCCACGATACGCTCGGCGGCCTTGCCATCCCACAGGTGCGGGCGGCGGCCCTGCTTGCCTTCGCCGCGCAGCACCTTGCGCGCCTCAGCCATGATTTTTTCAGGGTCGGTGCCGGCCAGCACGTTCGAACCTTCGTCCACCGTCACTGGCCGCTCCGTGTTTTCGCGGATGGTCACGCACGGCACGCCGAGCGCGGTCGTTTCTTCCTGCAGGCCGCCGGAATCGGTCAGCACCACCGCCGCGTCTTTCCAGAGGTTCAGGAAGGCCATGTAGGCTTGTGGGCCGGCCAGGGTCACGTTCGGGCCGAGGTCGATGCCGAATTTCTCGATATTGGCGCGGGTACGCGGGTGCACCGGGAAGATCAGCGGCAGTTCGCCCGCGATTTCCTTGAGCGCGCCGGCAATGCGGGCGAACATGACGGGATCGTCGACATTGCTCGGGCGGTGCATGGTAACGACGCCGTAGCGGCCGCCGTCTTTTTGCGCCGTGGCCTTGAAGGCGGCGGTCTCGAAGCCCGAGGTGTCGGCGCGGGTCAGCTTGTCGGCCTGGAACAGGACATTGTCGACCATCACGTGGCCGACGTAATGCACGGCGGAGTCCGCCTTGCCTTCGCGCCGCAGGTGCTCGACGGCGGCCGGCTCGGTGGCAAAGAACCAGTCCGAGATGCTGTCGGTAACCAGACGATTGATTTCCTCCGGCATCGACATGTCGCCGCTGCGCAGGCCGGCCTCGACGTGGGCGACCGGGATATTCATTTTTTTGGCGACGATCGAGCAGGCCAGCGTGGAATTGACGTCGCCGACGACCAGTACGGCGGCCGGACGCTCGGTCACGCAGAGCTCCTCGAAGCCGACCATGATCTTGGCAGTCTGCTGGGCATGGCTGCCGCCGCCGGCGGCCATGAAGACGTCAGGTTGCGGGATCCCAAGTTCCTCGAAGAACACGTCGTTCATGTCGCGGTCGTAGTGCTGACCGGTATGGATGATCTTGAACGACAGCGTCGATTGCGCCTGCAGGGCACGCACGATCGGTGCGATCTTCATGAAATTGGGCCTTGCGCCCGCGACCAGATAAATAAGCATATTGGACTGTCCTGAAACTATAGCAATTATGGAAATGAATTAGACAAACGTGATTGTAAACCTGCACTCCACCGGAACGGCGGACGATACCGTCGAGATACGCAACACGTCGCTCGGCTCCTTCGATTCGTAGCAGCGCGAATACCAGCCAAGCGGTGGATTCTCGGCGCCGCGCACGAGTTCAAGCTTGAGATCGGCCCCGCTGGCCTGCATCTGCAGTACGAAGCGCTTGCCGCGCACGTGCAGGCCGGCGCTGGTCAGGCGCACGTTCAGTTCCGGCGCGAAATGCCAGAACAACTCCAGCGGATGGGCCTTTTTCGCGGCCACTTCGTCGCGCACGACCAGGGTGCTGCTGGCGGCGTCGAAACGCACGCTGCGCAGGTGGCGCACCGGGTCAGACAGGCGCGCATAGCCGTCGTGCGAACCGCGGAAGTCGAACTCCTGGGGCGAGGCCGGCATGCGCTCGATGCTGGCGCGCGCCTTGCGCAGCCACATGAAACGCCCGCCCGAGACCGACTGGTCGCGCCCGTCCACGCGCACCGTGTTGTGGGCCGAGGTGCCGCGGAAATAATCGCGCCACTTCTGTTCCTGCCAGTACGAGTAGGTGCCGGGATCGACCAGCACCTGCTCGCCCGCCACCGACAGCGTCATCGACAGGGCATCGGCGTGGCCATGGGCGGCGATACCGAGGTAGCCGAGCGGGCCGCAATCGAGCATGCCCTTGATCTCGTTTTCCTCGCCGAAGTGCGCGCCGAACAGCAGGTAGCCGCCGTCCGGGAAGGCCCAGCCAGTGTCGGACTCGTGGGGATCGGCGTCGGGGCGCTTGCCCGGGAGTGCATGCAGCAGCCAGCGCACGCCCGGGTGATCGGGCGGCTGGGCGCCGAACACGGTCTCGCCGAGCGCCAGCAACTGGGCCGCGCGGTCGCTGCCGGCGGCGTCCAACCGGAATACACTGCCGTCGTCGCTGTCGCCCACCATCGGCACGTGACCGCCAACGTCGCGTACCGAGCGCAGGAAACGCAGCGCGCGCTGCAGCACGCTCCAGTAAGTGCGCGAAAACGCGACATCGCAGGCCTGGCCGACCAGGCCGGCGACAAATAAAAACTCGGCCGCGAACACGTGGTAGCCGAAGGCTTGCTCGCGGTTCACGCCGTCGAGCGAATACTGGGAGCGCGCCTGCTGCTCGAGTTCGCGCCGCGCCTGCTCCATCCAGGCGCCGGACGCCTTCCAGCAGGGCCAGACCGAGGCGGCGACAAACAAGCCCGACAGCTCGCCGATCAGGTGGTTGTTGGCCGAGGAATGGCGCGACAGGTTGCGCGAGATGGTGCGGCAATGGGCATGGATGCTGTCTAACCAATCGGCGCGCAGGCGCTGCCCGGACTCGCCGGCAAACAGCGTGCTCGCCTCGCCGCCCACCAGTTGCCACAGGAGCGCCCAGTTGATCAGGCGGATGCCCAGCTCCATCGGGCTGGTCCAGTTCGGGCCAGTCAACGGTGGACACTGGTCGAGCCAGCTGCGCAGCTGCTGCTCGAGCGCATGCAGCCAGCGCACGTCGCCGCTGACGCTCCAGGCCTGGGCCAGGCGCACCAGGTGCAGGTGGCGGTTCAGCTCCCAGACATGCTTGATGTCGCCGACCAGCTCGGGATTGTCGATGGCGATGTCGCCGGAAAAAACGGACGGGCCGGTGACGCCGCTGTCAGGATCGCGGTTCCAGACGGTCGGCACGCCGACGTCGAAACTGCGGTCGGCGAACAGCACGACGTGGCCGGCGCAGATGCGGTCGGCCTCTGCCAGCAGGGCGTCGATTTGAAGCGGGCCCAGGGCGGGTGCGCCATGCACATGGAAGGTGCGTGCCCCCGGCAGCGGCGCGGGCGCGGCGCGCGAGGCGGCCCCACGGGCCATTTTCGTGCGTGCCATCCGGCGCACACGGTAGCCGATTTCGGCCACCGACATGCAGCGCAGACGATTCATCCACCACACCATGCGTACTGTTGCGTTCATCGAATCCCCGCCAAATCGTTGTAGATCGCAGCCAAGCGGCCACATACCGCTTCTGTAAATAGTGTTGCGCCGCGCGCGCGCGCAAATCTGATGTCAGAAGAAAGATTCACCAGTCTTGATAAAGGCACAATATTTCGATCATACATCAACAGTTGCGCCTTCCGCGCACGGTTCGGCCGCGAGAACAGTCATTCGAATGTGTGGGTTTTCGAGCAGGGCGCAATCGCAGACAGCTTCGGGCACTTGGCCCGAAGCGACCATCGGAGGTTTAAGCGGCGCCGCGCGAACGCGCCTCGATCTTTTCCCAACGCTCGAGGGCGTCGAGCAGCAGGTCGTCGATCTCGGCGTAGCGAGCGTTGATGCGGCGCGCGTCGGCCGGGTTGGTCTTGTAGAAGTCCGGTCCGTTGAGCTGGGCGGTGATGGCCGACTGCTCGTCCTCGAGCGAGGCGATGAGTTTCGGCAGTTCGTCCAGTTCGCGCTGCTCCTTGTAGCTGAGCTTGACCTTCTTCGCGACGTCGGCGGCAGGCGCCTCGGCGGCCTTCGCCGGCGCGGCCTTGGCCACGGCGGCCGTTTGCTGGGGTGCGAGCGCCTTGACGCGTTCCCAGTCGCTGTAGCCGCCAACGAATTCGCGCCACATGCCTTCTCCTTCGGCGACGATGACCTGGGTCACGACGTTGTCGAGGAAGGTGCGGTCGTGGCTGACGAGGAAGACGGTACCGGTGTATTCCTCGAGCAGCTCTTCGAGCAGTTCGAGGGTGTCGATATCGAGGTCGTTGGTCGGCTCGTCGAGCACCAGGCAGTTGGCCGGCTTGGCGAACAGGCGTGCCAGCAGCAGGCGGTTGCGCTCCCCGCCCGAGAGCGACTTGACCGGCGAACGGGCACGTTCGGGTGCGAACAGGAAGTCGTTCAGGTAAGTCATCACGTGTTTGCGCTGGCCATTGACTTCGACCCAGTCACTGCCCGGTGCGATGGTGTCGGCCAGGCTCGCCTCTTCGTTGAGCTGGGTGCGCATCTGGTCGAAATACGCAACATTGAGCTTGGTGCCCAGGCGCGTGGTGCCGCTGTCGGCCTTTTCCTCGCCGAGGATGATCTTGAGCAGAGTAGTCTTGCCGGCGCCGTTCGCGCCGATCAGGCCGACTTTATCGCCGCGCAGGATGGTGCCGGTGAAGTTCGACACGATCACCTTCTCGCCGTATGACTTCGAGATGTTGTCGAGTTCGGCGACGATCTTGCCGGAACGCTCGCCCATGCCGACGTCGAGCTTGATCTGGCCTTGGGTGTCGCGGCGCGCGACGCGTTGGTCGCGCAGCGCTTCCAGGCGGCGCACGCGGCCTTCATCGCGCGTGCGGCGGGCCTGCACGCCCTTGCGGATCCAGATTTCTTCCTGGGCCAGGAATTTGTCGAACTTGGCGTTTTCGACTTCTTCGTTGGCGAGCAGTTCGCTCTTGCGCTCCTGGTAGGTGGTGAAGTTGCCTGGGAACGAAAGCAAGCGGCCGCGGTCGAGTTCGACGATGCGCGTGGCGACATTGTCGAGGAAGCTGCGGTCGTGGGTGATGAACAGGACCGAGCCGCGGAAGTCGCGCAGCAAGCCTTCGAGCCACAGGATCGACTTGAAGTCGAGGTGGTTGGTCGGCTCGTCGAGCAGCAACACGTCGGGCGCCGACACCAGCGCCACGGCCAGCGCGACGCGTTTCTGCATACCACCGGAGAGCGTGCCCATCTTCGCTTCGCGGTTCAGGCCCAGGCGGTCCAGCGTGGTGTCGACCTTGTTGTTGAGGTTCCAGCCATCGGTCGCGTCGAGCTTGACCTGCAAGTCGTGCATGCGCTCCATCAGCGCGTCGTCGTCGCCCTGGCCGAACTGGCCGGTCAAGGCTTCATATTCGGCCAGCATGCCTTGCAGCGCGCCCATACCGGCGGCAACGGCATCAAACACAGTCGACTCGGCGTCGAACGTCGGCTCCTGCTCGACATAGGCGATTTTGATACCCTGCTGCATGACGAGCAGGCCATCGTCGAGCTTGAAGCGTCCGGCAATGGTTTTCAGCAGCGACGACTTGCCGGTGCCGTTACGACCGATTAAACCGACGCGCTCGCCGGTTTCGAGGGAAAAGTCCGCGTGGTCGAGCAGCGCGACGTGACCGAACGCGAGTTGCGCGGACGAGAGGGAAATGACAGCCATGATCTATGAGCAGGCCGCCCGCGCCCGTCCATAAGAGGTCTCGAAGAGGCGCGGTGCGGCGGAAAAGGTGAAAGAAGCCGCCATTGTACCGATTGCGGCGTCAACACTTCCAAATATCCGCCCCGTAACACAATGGATAGTGCACATGCCTGCTATCAAAAACGTGCGCAACGTCCTCTTCCTGCCCCGAACCGTCCTGCTGACCGTGTTCGTGCCCGGCAGGCGTGACTTCCCCGCCTGCCGCCGGAACCATTCCGGCGGCAGTGCCCGGCGTTGCCGACGGGCTCGCCACGGGTAGCGCAGTGCGCGCCGCAAGGGCGCCGGTTGCGAGCCCTTGTAAATTGATGGCCGCGTTGATGTCGCGGTCGTGCCGGACGCCGCAACTGCACGTCCACGCGCGTTCGGCCAGGGTCGGCGTACCCTTCTTCTGTCCGCACGCAGAGCACAGCTTGCTGGACGAATACCAGCGGTCGGCCAGCACGATCACCGTGCCGTAGCGGTGCGCTTTGTACTGCAGTTGGCGCCGGATCTCATGAAAGCCGACATCGGCAATGCTGCGCGCCAGGCGCGCATTGGCCAGGATTCCCTTAACGTGCAGATCCTCGATCGCCACCGCCTGGTTTTTACGGCACAGGCGTGTCGTGAGCTTGTGGATAAAATCCGCACGCAGCCGGGCGATCCGCGCATCCAGGCGCGCCAGGCGCCGCGCGCCCTTGACCTGGTTGGCAGAGTGCGGCAAGCGTCTGCCCCTTGGGAAACTGCCGGAAATTCCGGCGGCGGCCTTTGCCGCCTGCACCTTCCTCGACTGGCGGCCCGAAAGTATGCGCAAGCGCCGCAGTGCCGAGCGCAGCGGGCGTGGCGCTGCGATCTTCTCGCCCCTGCTCAGCGTGGCCGCTGCCAACACGCCGAGGTCGACGCCGACGACGCCCGTGCGCCGCCGCTGGGCGACCCCATCGGGCAGCTCGACCTGGATGGCCAGGAACCAGTGATCGGCCTCGCGTAAATCGGGTCCAGGCTTTTCCAAGGTGTGCGAACGGTTGCGCATGCGCGTCGCGGTGGATCGTTCGCAGCCAGAACAGGCCGTCGGTGGCAAGCCAGTCGGGATGGGCGTACTTGATGGCATTAAACTGTTTTTTCAGCGCCATCGCGTCGGCTCGCAGGCCTGCGGCGATCTGGCGTTGCAACTTGGCCAACGCCCAGTTCCAGACCCGGCGTGCGGTCCCAGCCGCGCGTGCGAAGTAGTCGCACTGTGCGGGGGTAGCGTCGAGGCGAATGCTATGGTCCAGCAACATGGAATGCATCCTGCTTGAGCATCTTGACCGGTACACCCAGCCAGTCTGTCAAAGATTTCCCCAAAATTTGTGCCGAATTCTATAGATATCGGTTTCCGGGCGAGCAGATGGCGAAAGGAAGAAATACACGGAATTTTTGAGGCAGGATGCGAACAAGTGGTATCGCCAGCGGGAATCGAACCCACATCTAAGTCTTAGGAGGACCTTGTACTATCCATTGTACGATGGCGACACACGAATCTTAAATTATACAGGGATGGCAATTATCGTGGGAAACGCGGGCACGTCGAGGAGTTGCGCAGATGGCGCGTACCAGCTCCCAGGACAACGGGTGTAAGTAGGTTAGTGATGCAGGCGTTGACACTATCCATTTGGCACATGAGGCTAATTCGGCGCCGTAGTGCGTTGCATGCGTGCCTGCCGTTGAACTGACTGTCCGCAGGGTTGCCGAACCGTTCGCGCCCGCTCCAACATCACACAAATTCACACCTGAACGCCTCGGCAAGCGCAGTCACGCATCACACATTCTCACCCTGTGCCAAATCAACCACGACCGGACGCGGGCGCCCCTGCCAATGGACTACTTTTTATTAAAATGTTGCCAATACGAATATATACTTTAGGACATTTCCATTAATAATTAATTACATGAAAACAACTTTTGGGAGCGTCCTGCGCGCTCCGTTTGGGGCAGTAGCGCTGGCGTGCGCACTGCTGGCCGGTTGCGGCGGCGGTGGTGGTGGTGGCGACACGGCAACGCCGGCGCCGCCTGTTTCCCAGAACCGTGCGCCGGCGGCAGGACTGCAGCTTTCCGGCGTCCTGGTATCGGCAGCCGGCAGCGCCGATGCCGGGACCTTCATGGGATCGGACGTGAAGTTCGATGCCAGCGGCAGCAGCGATCCGGATGGCGACACCCTCTCCTTCAACTGGACACTCGTCTCCAAGCCGAACGGCAGCAGCGTGACGATCCAGAACACGAGCAACCAGCTGGTCGTCAAACCCGATATTGCCGGCACCTATGTCGTCAGCGTACGGATCAGTGACGGCAAGGGCGCCATGGTGGACAAGCAGGCGTCGATCGTCGTATCCGCCAACGCAGCGCCAGTCGGCTCGGTTGCCGTCAGCGCCCGCTACGCCGCTGTGCCCAGTGTCGCGCCTGTCATCACCGTGACCGTTGGCGCGACGCTCCTGCTCGACAGCACCAACACCCGCGACGCCGACGGCGATCCGGTCACGACCTCCTGGGACGTGATTGAAAGTCCGGCCGGCAGCCGGGCCAGCCTGATTATCGATGGCAAGACCGCGCGCCTGAGCACGGACGTGGCCGGCGTCTACAAGGTGCGTGCGCGCGCCACCGATCCACTCGGCGCCTATAGCGAAGCTGTGTACCCGTTCGAAGCGGTTGGCACCGCCCCAACGGTGGTGGCGGTGGCCTCAATCGACAACGGTCCTGTCAACGCCGGCGGCACCACCATCAACGGCACCACCGGCTACAGGATTTCCCTCAGCGGCGCCGGCAGCAGCAATCCGGATGGACTCGCGCTGTCCTACGCCTGGACGCTGGTATCGAAGCCGGCCGCCAGCGCTGCCGTGCTCGACAGCGCGACCGGTGCCTTCTCGCAGCTGACTCCCGACGTGCTCGGCGACTATGTCGTGCGCATGGTGGCAACGGCACCATCCGGCGTCGCCAGTAGCTACACCACCACGGTATCGGTGAAAAACCGCCGTCCGCAGGCTGCGATCGGGACGAATGCGGTCCCGGTCGCCCTGCCGAGCGGTCCGACCTTGCGCCTGCCCGCGAACACGCTCGTGACCCTGCGCGGCACCACCAGCAGCGACGCCGACGGCGACGCGCTCACCTATGCGTGGACCCTGCAATCGAAACCGGTGGGCAGCGCCGCCAGCCTGTCTGCATCGAACCTGTCGACCGTCCAGCTGACTACGGACCAGAGCGGCTCGTATGTCGTCGTCCTGCGTGTGACCGATACGACGGGCGCCTACTCCGAGCAGACCCTGATCGTTGCCAGCGGCAACGCCGCACCGGTGGCGGTCGTCGACAAGAGCCGCATGTCGGTACTCGCCGCCACCGCGATCGCGGCAAGTGCGAACTACAGCTACGACGACGATGGCGACTCGCTCAGCTACAGCTGGGCGCTCGACGCCAAGCCGGCTGCCTCGACTGCCACGATCAGCTCGTCAAGCGCACAACTGGCCTTTACGCCCGACATCGCCGGCACCTACGTTGCCGCACTCACGGTGAGCGACGGCAAGGCCAGCAGCACCGCCTACGTCACCATCAAGGCGCTGTCTGCAGTCACGACCACGACCACCCTGCCGTTCACGCCGCTCATCACGCGCTATAGCCGCGGCCTGGACCGCCTGGTGGCGATATCGGCCGTACCGAACCTGCTGAGCGTTGTCGATCCCTACACTGGCACGCTGCGCCAGGTTCCCTTGCCGGCCGCGGTCAAGTCCCTGTCGCTCAGCCCGGACGGCAAACTGGCGGCGGTGTTGCACGAAGGCGTGGTCAGTCTGGTCGACCTCGACAACGCCGCGCTGCTGCGTTCGAGCTCGACGGGCGGCACGCAGACCGAGGCGTTCGTGACCAATGCCGGATTTGTGTATTTGATCGGCTATAGCGGCAGCTGGTCGCCGGGCCCGCTTGTCGTCGTGGTGAACGGCAAAACCGGGGAGGATGTCAGTTCCACGCACAATCTGACCGCAAATAATTACTACTCCACCGGCAATGCGCGCGGTATCTACTCGGGCGTTACGCGCAAGGCGTTCTGGGCCGGCGACTATTCCTCTGAACTGAACTACTTCTCGCTCGACGCCGGCGGCGTGGTAACGACGATCGAACGGGGGCCGTATTACTACAGCAATACTGCCCCCGCGCCACTGTTCCTGAGCGCGAACGAAAACCTGATCTTCACCGGCAACGGCAGCTATTTCCGCACCGACACTCTAGCCTATGTCGGCACGCTGAACCTGCCCGGCATCGTCGCGCTCAGCCATTCGGCGGTCAACGACGAGGCCATCGCTGTCGCGTCCACCAGGACCTATGATTGGGTGGGAAGTAATTACATGCTCATCCATACCTACGCGTCTAGCTACCACCGTTATACGGGACCCCTGTTCTTTGCAGATGCCAACATCGCGCTGCCCGTCATCGGCGGCAACCAGAGTTATGGCCTATCGATCTTCCACAGCGCGAACGATAACCATGTCGCCCTGGTGCAAACCGGTGGCGCAGCCTCCAACTCGTCGGGCCTGAAGTACTACCTCGTCCTCACCCGCTGAACCGGCGGCGCGGCTTCCCGCCGCGCCCTTCTCCCCGCCCGGGCCGCTCGATGGGCCCGGGTGTGCGGAGCCCTTCCCTCCATCCGCGCTATCATCCTCGCTCCTGAGCCTGCCTGGAGCGTGCGATGTTCGAGTTCATTACCGAGTTCCTGGAAAAGAGCGGCTACCTGGGCGTGTTCGCGCTGATGGCGCTGGAAAATATCTTTCCACCGATTCCCTCGGAAATGATCATGCCCTTCGCCGGCTTCGTCGTCGCGCGCGGCAACCTGAACCTCGTTGGCGTGCTGCTGGCCGGCACGGCCGGTTCGGTGGCCGGCGCCCTGCCCTGGTATTACGCCGCGCGGGTATATGGCTGCGCACGCCTCAAGCACCTGGCCGGACGCCATGCGCACTGGCTGACGGTGAGTGCCGAGGATATCGACACGGCGGTTGGGGCATTCACAAAACATGGGCGCAAGGCGGTGTTGTTCGGGCGCCTGATTCCCGCCGTACGCACGCTGATTTCGGTTCCCGCGGGTCTCGGCAATATGTCGCTCGGACAGTTCCTGCTGTATTCGAGCATTGGCTCGCTGGCCTGGACCGGTTTGCTGACGGCGGCCGGTTTCCTGCTCGAGAATAACTACAAGGACGTGGCGAAGTATGTCGATCCAGTCTCGAAGACCGTCCTCGGCGCCATGCTGGCCTGGTACCTGTACCGCGTGATCACCTGGCGCAAGCCGGCCACGGCCGACAGCCGGGAGACGGAGCACGAAACGAACTGAGCAACATTCAGGGCCGGTTGAATTCCCTCTCGAGAGAGGCGGCCTGCTGCGCAACCGCCGCGCGCGCGGCCAGCAGCGCCTGCGCAACGGCCGCTGCGTGGGGAGCCGCTTCGGCGCGCGCCAGATCCGTTGCCGCATGGCGCAAACCAAGCATGACGCAGCCTTCGCACAGGCGCCGCAAGCGCTCGAGCACCGAGCGCGTGTCGCCCTGCGCCAAGGCTGCCTCGATGGCCGTTTCGGCATCGAGCAACTGCCGCTCCAGGCCGCCCAGGTAGAGCGCCAGGCGCGTGCTGTCGACGCCGAGCCGCTGGGCGCAGGCCGCCGGCCCTTCGTCCGGTTCGAGTGCCAGCAGGTGCGGACGCAAGCCCTCGATCCGGAACGGCTTGATCACATAGCCGTTCGCGCCCAGCGCCTCGGCTTCACCGATGGTCTCCCCATCGTTCGCCGCCGATACCAGCACGAACGGCAGTGTGGCCATTCCGGGCTGGCTGCGCACCCGCGCCAGCAACTCGGTGCCCGACAGGCAGGGCATGCGCAGGTCGCAAAAGACGATGGCCGGACGCAGCCCGGCTTGCAGCTGGCGCCAGGCGTCGGCGCCATCCTCGGCTTCCAGGATTTCGTATTTTCCGCAGTTGTCGACCAGATGCATCAGCATCATGCGCGACACCACATCGTCATCCACCACCAGCACCTTCATTGCCGCCCCTGGAATTTAGTTGCCATAAGGAACATTATACGTTTCTTGCGCGGATCAGGCAGGAAGCCGTTCAAACGTGCCCAGGAAGGCGTCAAGCTGCGGCAGCGCTGCCGCGAGGTCGGCGTACAGGCCCCTGTCGGCCGCTGTTTCGAGTGCCGCGCACAGCGTGGCCAGCTCGGTTGCCCCGAGATGCGCGGCACTGCCGCGCAGCCCGTGCAGCACGCGCGCGCAGGCGTCAAGGTCGCCCGTGTCGAGCGCTGACCGAAGTTCGGCACGGCGGCGCGGCAGGTCGGCGGCGAACGCCGCACGCATGCGTGCATGCAGGGCAACGGCCCGGTCCTCAGGCGGCGGCGCGGACGGGGCGTGCGTACTCCCCACACCGAACATGGCGTCCAGTTCGGCCGTGGTCGGCCTGGCGGCCCCCATCGACGGCAGGTCGATGCCGCGCTGCAGCTGGCGCTCGATGGCACGGCTCAGTTGATAGTGCAGCGCCGTTTCGTCGATCGGCTTGGCAAGGAAACCGTCCATGCCACAGGCAAGGTAGCGGTCGCGGTCTTCGTCGCTGGCGTTCGCGGTCAGCGCGACGATCATCAAGTGCTGGTCGAGCACGGGTGCATCGAGCGTACCGCCGGCACGGATCAGGCGCGTGGCCGTGGCGCCGTCGATTTCCGGCATGCGCCCGTCCATCAGGATGATGTCGAAGCGCGTGCGCGCGCAGGCGGCAACGGCCAACGCGCCGTTTTCGACGACGTCGATCTGGTGGCCCATTTCCTCGACCATCATGCGCGCGATGATCTGGTTGGTGGCAAAGTCTTCGGCGCACAGCACGCGCAGGCGATGGGTGTGGGGCATGCGCGGCGCGTGCTCGACCGTCGGGGGTTCCATGCCGTCAGGCAGCGGCAGCACGAAGCTGAAGGTGCTGCCCTCCCCCAATGTGCTCGTCACGCCGATCGTGCCGCCCATCAAATCCACCAGTTGGCGGCAGATCGCCAGGCCCAGCCCGGTGCCGCCGTAGCGGCGCGTCGTGGTCGTGTCGGCCTGCTCGAACTTCTGGAACAGCCGCGGCAGCGCATGGGAAGCGATACCGATTCCGGTGTCTTGCACCGAAAAACGTATCATATGCTGCGTCCCGGGTGCCTGGTCTTCAAGCCGGCGCTCGACCCGCAACATCACTTGCCCGTGCGGCGTGAATTTAAAAGCATTGCCGACGAGATTGATCAAGACCTGGCGCAGGCGCGTCGGGTCGCCCACCACGAAGCGCGGCAGGTCGTCGGCCAGGTCGATCGCAAAGCCGACGCTGTGCGCCGCCGCCTGTTCGCCGAACAGTCCGACCACGTTATTAATCGCCGCGCCGAGCGCGAAGTCGATGTTTTCGATGGTCAGCTTGCCGGCCTCGATTTTCGAGAAATCGAGCAGGTCGTTGATGATCGCCAGCAGCGACTCGGCATTCGCCTGGCCGCGCGCGATCTGCTCGCGCGTGCTGTCGCGCACGCTCCCGTCGCGCAGTGCGAAGCTGAGCATGCCGATCAACCCGGCCAGGGGCGTGCGCATCTCGTGGCTCATATTCGCCAGGAACTCCGCCTTCTGGCGTGCCGCGTCCTCGGCGCGCTGCCTGGCCAGTTGCAGGCGTTGCTCGTTTTCATACAGGGCGCGGTTGGCCCCTGCCAGTTCGTCGGTATTGCGCCGCACTTCGCGCTCGCGCTCGCGCAGTTCCTCGGTCTGGCGCTCGAGCAGGCTGTTCTGGGAGGCGATTTCCTCGGTACGCTGGCTGACCAGGCGTTCGAGGCGCGCCTTCTGGTGCGACAGGCCGCGCACGCGCAGCGCGTAGCCGCCGTAGCAGGCGCCCATGAACAGGAATGCGGCGATGGTGCGGAACCACCAGCTGCCCCAGACCGGCGGCTCGATTGTGATGGCAAGCGTGGCCGGGGTCTCGCTCCAGACCCCGTCCTTGTTGGCGGCGCGCACCCGGAACACATACTCGCCCGGATCGAGGTTGGTGTAGGTGGCAAAGCGTTTTCCGGCGTCCGCGTTGACCCAGCCATGGTCGAAGCCTTCGAGTTTATAGGCGAAGCGGTTGCGTTTCGGGGCCGCGTAGTGCAGAGCCGAAAATTCGAGCGAGAAGACCGAGTGTGTCGAGGAGAGCGTGATCGCGCGCACGCTTTCCACCGGGCCGGACAGCACGCCCGGGTAGGCCTCCTGTAGCGGGCGGTTGAAGACCTGGATGCCGGTGATGACCGCGCGCGGCGCGATCCGGTTGTGGCGCAAGGCCTTCGGATCGAATGCCGTGATGCCGTGGAAGCCGCCGAAGTACAGGGTGCCGTCGGGCGCACGCATCGCCGAACCGTCGAAGTAGGCGCCGTCGATGGTACCGTCGGCCGCGGTGTAACTGCGCCAGCTGTTGTTGGCCGGGTCGAAACGCGACAGGCCGTTGTTGGTGCTGACCCAGATCACCCCATCGGCATCTTCCAGCATCGCGGCCACCGCATCGTCGACCAGGCCGTCGCGCGTCGTGTAGTGCACGAAGCTGACCGAGCCGTCGGCGGCCGTCACCATCTTGTCGAGGCCGCCTGCGGTGCCGACCCAGACATTGCCGGCCCGGTCCTCCAGCAAGGCATGGACTTCGTCATGGCCGAGACTGGTGACGTCGAAGGCATCATGGCGGAAATGACGGAATCGCTTGTTGGCACGGTCCAGCAGGTCAAGACCATTGAAGGTGCCGATCCAGAGCCGGCCGCGCCGGTCCTCGAGCACAGGACGCACCATGTTGTCCGACAGGCTGGCCCGGCGCTCAGGGTCATGGCGGTAGGTCTCGACCGCGCGCGTGCGCGGGTTGAGGTGGTGCAGCCCGCCGCGGGTGGCGATCCAGACCATGCCGTCGCGCGCAAGTGCCATCGCGCGCACAGTGTTGGCGTTCACGTCACCGGGGACCAGCACCTGGCGTGTGAAGCGTCCAGCGGCCACGTCGAAGCGCGTGATACCGGTGCGCCCGCCGACCCAGACGATGCCGTCGCGGCCGCGCACGACGGCATTGATCGAGGAGTCGATCGGACTGTTCGCATTGTCCGGCTCATGGCGCCAGGTGCGGTAGGCGTCAGCACCGCTTTTCGAGGGGTCGTACAGCTGCAGGGTGTTGCCACTGGCCAGCCACAGCCGGCCGCTGCCATCGTTGTCGATAGCGCGCACCCGGTTGTCCGCGGGCTTGCCGGTGCCATCCTGCTCACGCAGGAGGCGCGCGAAGCCTCCGCTGCCGAGATCGACACGCGACACGCCGGCATACCAGGTGCCGACCCAGAAAGTACCGACACGGTCGCGGAACAAGGACGTGATGTGGTCGTCCGCCAGGCTGTTCTTGTCGCTGACCACGCGGCGGTGCGCCTCGAAAGCGTCGCGCGCCGGTTCCCAGCGGTACAGGCCATCATCGTGCGCGCCGACCCATACCTGCCCCTTGCCATCGTCGTAAATCTTGGAGATCGATACCCGCCCGATGCCGTCCGCGGGGCCATACCGGCGCGACGCCGCACCGGCCGCAGCAAGCGGCATCCGTTCAAGCCCGCTGAGCAAGCCGATCCAGAGATTGTCGCTGCGATCGACGAGCAGTGCCTGCACCGTTTCGCGCAGCCCCGAGGACAGTGCATGGTGCTCGAAACGCCGCAGCGCGGGGTCGAAGCTGTCGACGCCGGCGCCTGTGCCAATCCATAGACGTCCGCGCCTGTCGAGGGCAAGTGCGTTGACCTCGTCGCTGGCCAAACTGTTCGGGTCGCCCGCGACGTGGTTCCAGGTTGTGAAGCGCGCACTGGCGATGTCGAAGTGCTGCAGACCGTCGCTGGTTCCCAGCCACAGGCCGTTCTTGCCGGCGTCGGCGATGGCAAGCACGTGGCGGTTGCCGCTGCCGCGCCGTGCAGACTCGTCGCGCGGGAGAAACCGGCGAAACGACTGGGTCGTCGCGTCGTACAGGGCCAGCCCGCCATCGGTGCCGATCCACAGCCGCCCTGTTGGATCAACGTGCAGCACACGGATATAGTTGCTGCCCAGCGTGGTCGGGTCACCGACGACGTTGCGGAAATTGACGAAGCGGTAACCGTCGAAGCGCGACAGGCCGTTCTGGGTGCCGAACCACATGAAGCCGTCGCGGTCCTGCGTGATCGCCAGCACTGTTTCCTGGGCCATGCCGTCTTCGACGCTCAGGTGCTCGAAGCGCAGCGTCGGTGTCGGCGCGGCCAGGGCCGACGCGCCTGGCCAGCCGGCCAGCGCCAGCAGCCATATGAACAGCAGCGCCCTCATGCGGCGCGCAATGGCGAATGCACCGGCCGGAAAACAGGCTTTCCGGCGCCGGCGACGAAGAGGTAGGGTGTTGGTTGACGGTCCACTTCGCAAGGTTATCAAACAAAGCAGGAGCTGAGGGAATTTATTGCCTTAAAGCCACTGCTAATCGCCTTTTGCAACCCCTTCGCGTCGCGGATCGGCACCACCGAACCACCACGGCTCGCCGTGGATCGGCAGGCGCATGATGCCGTGCAGGCCGGAATTCTGTTCACTCTGGCGCACCGCGTGCCCGCGTGCTTTCAACCCATCGACGGAGGTCTGGGGAAAGCGCCCGGCTTCCAGCTCAGTCGGACCATTGCGGCTGCCAAAGTTCGGCAACGCAATCGCCTGCTGCACGTTCAGGCCCCAGTCGAGGGTCCCGACCAGCACTTTCGCTACATAGTTGATGATCGCCGGGCCCCCGGGCGAACCGACCGCCAGCACCAGTTGCCCGGTCTTCTTGTCGAACACGACGGTGGGCGACATGGCGCTGCGCGGACGCTTGCCGGGCTCGACCCGGTTCGCGACCGGGCCGTTCGCATCCTTCGAATTGAAGGAAAAATCGGTCAGCTGGTTGTTCAGGATGAAGCCGCCCACCATCTGGCGCGAACCAAAAGCGTCTTCGACCGTCGTCGTCATCGACAGCCCGGCGCCGTGGGCGTCGACCACGACCAGGTGCGAGGTCGACGGGGTTTCGATGGCGTTGTCCTTGCCCCAGGCCACGTCCATTCCCGGCGGATTGCCGGCCGGCGCTTCGCCCATCGAACGTTCGCCGATCAGCGCGGCACGTTGGGCGAGGTAGGTCTTGTCGATCAGGCTAGGGACGCCGCGTCCCGGCAGCGGGACGAAATCGGTGTCGGCCGCGTAGCGGTTGCGGTCGGCATAGGCCAGGCGCCCGACTTCGGAGAACAGGTGCACGGCATCGATCCCCGGCACGCCGTCGCGCGGGGCGAGCTTCGCCATGTCGCGCGTCTCGAACATGCCGAGCATCTGGGCCACGGCAATGCCGCCCGAGGATGGCGGCGGCATGCCGCACACCGTGTAAGCGCGGTAGTCGCTGCAGACCGGCGCACGCAGCTTCGGGCGGTAGTCGGCAATGTCCTTTGCCGTCAACAATCCCGGATTCGTCGGGTGCGCCTTGACCTTGGCCGCGATCTCGCGTGCGATATGGCCCTTGTAGAAGACGTCGGCGCCGCCTCCTGCAATCTCGCGCAGGGTTTTCGCCAGCGCCGGATTCTTCAGGATGTGGCCGACCGGCCAGGGTTGGCCGGCAGGGTCATAGAAATACGCGGCCGCCGCCGGGTCCTTGCGGATGTGGGCGTCCCAGGTGAGCAGGCCATTCAGGCGCGGACTGACCGCAAAGCCGCGTTCGGACAGGCGGATGCCGGGGCCGAACAGGGTTTTCCATGGCAGCTTGCCGTGCTGCTTGTGCGCCAGCTCGAGCATGCGCAGCACGCCCGGGGCGCCGACCGAACGTCCGCCGACCACGCCGACCGTGCGCGACACCGGCGTGCCGTCCGGATTCTGGAACAGGCGTTCGTCGGCGGCCTTCGGCGCCGTCTCGCGGCCGTCGAAGGCTTGCACTTTCTTGCCGTCGTAATGCATCAGGAAGGCGCCGCCGCCGATGCCCGAACTTTGCGGCTCGACCAGGGTCAGCACGAGTTGGGTGGCGATCGCGGCATCGATCGCGGTGCCGCCCTTTTTCAGCATTTCGTAGCCGGCCTCGACCGCGAGGGGATTGGCGGCTGCCACCATGTACTTGCGCGCGGCCCAGCCTGCCTTGTCGGCATAGCCGGTCGCGATTTCGGGGGCGCGCTGGGCGGTGTCTTGTGCCAGGGCGGTGCCCGGCAGCGGCGCAAGCGCCAGCAATGCCGCCGCGCAGGCCAGGGTTTTCAACTTGATCATCGGGTCTCCAAAAGCAAAACGGGCGCGCGACCTGGGTCGCGCGCCCGATACGGTTGGCATCCTACATCAAATTGCCAGACGGCTCATTCCAAAGCCTATTTCGGTTGCATGCGGATCGCGCCATCGAGGCGGATCGTTTCGCCATTGAGCATGACGTTTTCGATGATCGCTTTTGCCAGGTGGGCAAATTCCTTCGGCATGCCAAGACGCGGCGGGAACGGGACCATCTTGCCCAGCGAATCGCGCACTTCCTGGGCCATGCCCATCAGCATCGGCGTTTCGAAAATGCCCGGGGCGATCGTCATCACGCGGATGCCGCTGCGCGCCAGGTCGCGTGCCATCGGCAGGGTCATGCCGGCCACGGCCGCTTTCGAGGAAGCATAGGCCGCCTGGCCGATCTGGCCATCGAAGGCCGCGACCGATGCGGTGTTGATGATGATGCCGCGTTCGCCGTATTCGGCACCTTCGGTATTGCCCATCGCTTCGGCTGCCAGGCGCGACATGTTGAAGGTACCGACCAGGTTGATGTTCACGGCGCGCTGGAATACGTCCAGCGGGTGCGGACCGTCCTTGCCGACGGTTTTCACCGCCGGCGCCACGCCGGCGCAGTTGACCAGGCCGCGGAGCGTGCCCAGGGCCACGGCGGCGGCCACGACCGCCTGGCCGTCGGCTTCAAGGGTGACGTCGCACTTGACGAACTGGCCACCGAGTTCGGCCGCCAGCGCGGTGCCGGCCTCGACCTGCACGTCGGCGATGACGACCTTGCCGCCCGCTTCCGTGATCATGCGCGCAGTAGCCGCTCCCAGGCCCGACGCGCCGCCGGTGATGATGAACACATTGTTTTGAATTTGCATGGTTTCCCTTTATCGCGTTCTTTTGACGTTTACGTTAACGTCAACCCGGAAGATTGTAGCGAACTTTCGGCTGGAAAAACCAGGTTTAGCTTAAAAGCATTGCATCGTATTCCCGCTGCGGGTGCACAGGCGCCCCGCGCTGTTGACGGCTGCGTTGCCGACGCCGGTGTTGTAGATCGTGCCCCCGGTGTCGGTGCAGATGCCGCCCACACAATTGTTGATCTGTGCAGGCCCCGGGACAATCGCGGTCGGCTGGGGCGGCGGCAAGGGCGACCGCAGGGGCGCACCCGGCGCGACCGCCGGAACGATGTCGACGCGCTGAGGAGCGGAACTGCGCGCGGACCGGTCGGCGCCCTTCTTCTGCCCCTTGCGCCCATCGACCTTGGCCGGATCCTTCGGCTGCGGGGCCGGACGCGCCGATGGATCGACTTCCAGCTGGCGCGCCGCCGGGTTGGCGCCGGCCTTTTCCTGCTGCGCTTGTGGGCTCTGCCCGGGCTCGGCCCCCGGTTCGGATTTGATGGGCGGCGAATGCAGTACCGGGCCGTAGCTGGGACCGGTGGGGTCCGGAGCGCGCTGCGGCTCGGCCGGCCGATACTGGCCTGCCTGCGCCTGGGACTGCCCTGCCTGGGCTGAGGCTCCCTGCGCGGCGGTACTGGCCGCCAGCGCCACCAGCAGTGCCACCGCAATGTGAGCGGCGCGTAGCGGCCTGGAATGTTTTGCGTGCTTCATGCTCGTCTCCATGGGCAATTTGCCGATGAAGCAATTATCTGCCGCCATGAACCGGAATGGCGCGCGCCTCACCCTGGCAATTGGCAGCTGTAGCGAGCCTGTCATGTCCGCGTCAGCTTCGCGCGTTACGCTGGCGAACCATCGGCGTGTGCGACAACCAGACAATCAACGGAGACCCAATGCAGACCGTACTCGATCTCTACGAGGCCAAACGCGGCAGCGCCACGGACGCGCTGGCGCACCTGCGCGACGACGACATGATCATCGTGCCGACCGGCGTCGGTGAGCCGCCCACCTTGCTCACTGCGCTGTCGGACGAGCGCATGCGCTGGCGCGGCATTCGCGTGGCGCAGATCCTCGCCATGCGCAAATACGGCTATTTTGACCAGGACACGGCGCAGCACGTGCGCCACGCCGCCCTGTTTTTCGGCGGCGCCTCACGCGCCAGCGGCCAGGGGGGGTGGTGCGATTTCATCCCCAACTATTTTTCTGAAATCCCGACCCTGATCGAGCGCGACCTGATGCCGGCCGACGTCGTCTTCGCGATGGCGTCGAGCATGAATGCGCAAGGCTATTTTTCGCTCAGCCTGGGCACCGACTACACGATGGCCGCCGTCGCCAAGACGCGCGCTGTGGTGCTGGAAGTCAATCCAAACGTCCCCTTCGCGCATGGACACTGTCATGTCCACATTTCGCAGGTAACGAGCCTGGTCGAGAGCACCGATCCGATCCTCGAAGTCGGACTCCCCGGTATTGGCCCGGTCCAGGAAGCGATCGGCAAGTACGTGGCCGACATGATCGAGGACGGTTCGACCCTGCAGATCGGCTATGGCGGCATCCCCGATGCTGTCGTGATGCAGCTCACAGGCAAGCACGACCTCGGCGTGCATACCGAGATGATCGGCGACGGCATCCTCACGCTGGTCGAATGCGGCGCGGTCACGAACCGCAGGAAAACCCTGCTGCCGGGGAAGATGGTGGCGACCTTCGCACTCGGCTCGCGCCGCCTGTACGACTTCATGCACCACAATCCCATGCTCGAAATGCATCCCTCGAATTTCACCAACGACCCGTATATCGCCGGCCAGAACGACAAGCTCATGTCGATCAACGCCAGCTTGCAGGTCGACCTGCTCGGCCAGTGCGGCAGCGAAAGCATCGCCCACCTGCCCTATTCAGGCACCGGCGGCCAGGTCGATTTCGTGCGCGCGGCGAACCGTTCGCGCGGCGGCAAGTCGTTCATCGTGCTGCCCTCCACGGCGAAAGACGGCACGATTTCGCGCATCGTATCCACCCTCACGCCCGGGACGCATGCGACGACCAGCAAGAACGACGTCAACTACGTCGTCACCGAATACGGCGTGGCCCAGCTGCGTGGCAAGTCGGCGAAACAGCGGGCGCAGGAACTGATTGCGATTGCGCACCCGGATTTCCGGGCCTCACTGCGCGAACAGGCAAACAGGATGTGCGTGTTCTGACGGGCGCTGGCGCGGCGCAATCTCGCGGCACCGCAGCGTTGGCCATGCCATCATGAGGCGCGCCTCGCACTGCACAGCCATGGACAACGAATGCCAGAACAACCCAACAGCCTGCCTCATGCCCCTGCCGATCGCCTGGAGGTCGGCGCTCGCCTGCGCCAGTACTGGAAGGCACGCCAGGTCAGCGGTTGGCAAGTCGCCGGGCTGACGTTCGTGTTTCTATGGTTCTTCATCGGTGGCATCATGCATTTTGTCGCGACCGACCTCGAGGCGCGCATCGTGCCGCCCTATGTGCCCTGGCCGGTGGCGGCGGTGATCGTCAGCGGCGTCTTCGAACTGCTGGGCGCATTCGGTATCCTGCTGGCGCCAACGCGCAGGCTGGCCGGTGTCGGACTGTTCGTGCTGACGCTGGCAGTCACGCCCGCGCATGTCTACATGCTGCAGCAACCGGCGCTTTTCGCCGTACCGCTCTGGGCACTCTGGCTGCGCTTGCCGATCCAGGCCGGCTTGCTCTGGCTGATCCTGTGGAGCACCTGGCGACCGCGGCGGGCACACGCGCTTGTCTAATGACCGATGAGCGCGCCCGCTTACGCGGGTAGCGGTCCGTCGCGCATCGTCTGCTTCAACTGCGCGCGCAGTTCCGGCGTGTCGCTGTGCCCATGCACACTGACCGCATGCTGGACCGCGACCGCCATCAATTCCTGTTCGCTATCCGCCGCAATCGTCACCGAGCAATTCATGTCGCTCGGAAACTCGCGGCAATCGATGTATTTGCGTGCCATGATGAACTCCTCAGCAGGGTTATCCATGCCCTCAGTGTAGGTGCTGGCGGCGGCACTTCAAGCAGACCCGACTATAGGAAAAACGATGAGCGACAGCATCAGGATTGAAGAACACGACCATCTGCGCGGTTCGTGCGACGCCCAGGTCACGCTGGTCGAATACGGCGATTTCGAATGCCCCTACTGCGCCCGCGCGCATGCGGCCTTGAGCGAACTGATGCAGGAGCATGGCGAGCGCGTGGCGCTGGTCTACCGCCACCTGCCCCTTGGCGACGTGCACCCCTTCGCCACGCCGGCAGCCGAAGCGGCCGAGGCCGCCGGCGCCCAGGGCAAATTCTGGGAGATGCACGACGCCCTGTTCGAAAACCAGGGCAGGTTTGACGAAGACGCGCTGCCGGCGCTGGCCTCGAACCTGGGCCTGGACGCGGGGCGCTTCGCTAGCGAACTGGCCGATGGAACACACAGCGCCCGGGTCGAACAGCAAGCAGAGGGAGGGCGCGCGCTCGGCGCCCGCGGCACGCCAAGCTTTTTCATTAACGGCGAGCGCTATCACGGCGATTCGGACCACGCCTCGCTGGCCTCGGCGCTGAAGAAGGCCCTCGGCGAGGCCTGAAGCAGCGGGCGGCGCGGCGCCCGTCAAGGGCGCGCGCTGCCCGCGCACTCAATTGTGCGCGCGCGGCTCCTGCGCCACCGTGCGCACCGTCGCTGCGCCGGCCGGCTGCACCGTCCCTTGCACCGGCGGCTTGGCCGACCATTTGAGTTGCGCGATCTCCGGCTCGGATACGGCAACCCAGCCCGCGGCCGGCAACAGCGGCACCATCAGCAGCGCGACAATGTTGATGATCTTGATAAGCGGGTTGACGGCCGGGCCCGCCGTGTCCTTGTACGGGTCGCCGACCGTGTCGCCGGTGACCGCCGCCTTGTGCGTGTCCGACCCCTTGCCGCCAAAATGGCCATCCTCGATGTATTTCTTGGCGTTGTCCCAGGCGCCGCCGCCGGTCGTCATCGAGATCGCCACGAACAGGCCGGTGACGATGGTGCCCATTAAGAGGCCACCGAGCGCCGCCGGTCCGAGCAGCATGCCGACCGCCACCGGCACCACCACCGGCAGCAGCGAGGGAATGATCATCTCGCGAATCGCGGAGGCGGTCAGCATGTCGACCGCCTTGTGGTACTCCGGCTTGCCGGTGCCGGCCATAATGCCGGGGATGTCGCGGAACTGGCGCCGCACCTCGACCACGACCGCGCCCGCGGCGCGCCCCACCGCTTCCATCGCCATCGCCCCGAACAGGTAGGGAATCAGGCCACCGATGAACAGGCCCACGATCACCATCGGGTTCGACAGTTCGAACGCCGTCGACATCCCGGCCATGTCGAGCGCATGGGTGTAATCGGCGAACAGCACCAGCGCCGCGAGACCGGCCGAGCCGATCGCATAGCCCTTGGTCACGGCCTTGGTGGTGTTGCCGACGGCGTCCAGCGGGTCGGTGATGGCGCGTACCGCATCGGGCATGCCGCTCATTTCGGCGATGCCACCGGCGTTGTCGGTGATCGGGCCATAGGCGTCGAGCGCGACGATGATGCCGGCCATCGACAGCATGGCCGTGGCCGCGATCGCGATGCCGTACAGCTGCCCGAGCTGGTAAGCCGCCAGGATCGCGATGCAGACTACCAGCACCGGGTAGGCGGTCGACTTCATCGACACGCCCAGGCCAGCGATGATGTTGGTGCCGTGGCCGGTGGTGGAGGCTTCGGCGATGTGGCGCACCGGCTTGAAATCGGTGCCGGTGTAGTACTCGGTGATGTAGACCATCAGGCCGGTGAGCACGATGCCGACGACCGCGCATCCGAGCATGCTGGCGCGCATGTCCGCGTCTTCCCAGACCAGCCAGGTGACGGCCACGAAGCCCAGCAAGGAGAGTCCGGCGGCCCACCACAGGCCCGTGTAGAGGGCCGACATGATCTTGCGTCCCGGACGGTGGCGCACCATCGAGCAGCCGACGATCGAACCGAGGATGGAGACCGCGCCCAGCAGCAGCGGGTAGACGACGGCCGCGCCGTTTTCGCCGCCCACCAGCAGCGCGCCCAGCAGCATGGTGGCGATCAGGGTCACGACATAGGTTTCGAACAGGTCGGCCGCCATGCCGGCGCAGTCGCCGACGTTGTCGCCGACGTTATCGGCAATCACGGCGGGGTTGCGCGGATCGTCTTCGGGGATGCCGGCCTCGACCTTGCCTACCAGGTCGGCGCCGACGTCGGCGCCCTTGGTGAAGATGCCGCCGCCCAGGCGCGCGAAGATGGAGATGAGCGAGGCGCCGAAGGCCAGCCCGATCAGCGGCACGATGACGTCGTGGCGCGACTGCCCGTTGCCTTCGGCCATGCTGGTCAGGTACCAGTAGAACAGGGTCACGCCCAGGAGGCCCAGGCCGACCACCAGCATGCCGGTGATCGCGCCGCCCTTGAAGGCCACGCTGAGCGCCTGCTTCATGCCGACCGAGGCGGCCTGCGCCGTGCGGACATTGGCCCGCACAGAAACGTTCATGCCGATGAAGCCGCAAGCGCCCGAGAGCACCGCGCCGATGAAGAAGCCGAGCGCCGTGCCGGCGCCGAGCAGTGCGTAGATCGCAAGCAGCAAGACCAACCCGACGATGCCGATGGTGCGGTACTGGCGCCCGAGGTAGGCCGCGGCGCCCTCCTGGATGGCCTGCGCGATCTCCTGCATGCGCGCGTTGCCGGCGTCCTGCCGGAGAATCCAGGCGCGGGCCCAGAGCCCGTACAGTACCGCGATGACGCCGCATGCCACGGCAAACGCAAGATAGTTTGCAGCCATATCGTCCCCTTAGTTTTTAGATCAAGTCACAAACACACATTGAAAGATGCTCACCTCTTCGGCGAAGCAGTCTGCCTCACTGCGTACTGCACTACTTTGATTCAAACCTATGGTGCCATCCGGGACGAAAAAAAAGCGGACATCGCTGTCCGCTTGCTGTCTTACTCCGAGAGCGCGGCGAATGCCGCGTCACGTACCTGTTCGACTGGTCCCACACCCGTGATCTTGCGGTATTTCGGGGCGCCGGGCAGGCCCGACTGGGCCCAATTGTTGTAATAGCCGAGCAGCACTTCGGTCTGGTTATGGTAGACCGAGAGGCGCTTCATGACGGTTTCTTCCTTGTCGTCGTCGCGCTGCACCAGCGGCTCGCCGGTGAGGTCGTCAAGATCGGCGACCTTCGGCGGGTTGAACTTGGTGTGGTACACGCGGCCCGAGGCCGGGTGCGAGCGGCGCCCGCTCATGCGTTCGACGATCAGTTCGTCCGGCACGTCGATTTCGAGCACATAGTCGACATTGATGCCCTTGTCCTTCATGGCGTCGGCCTGCGCAATGGTGCGCGGGAAACCATCGAACAGGTAGCCATTCGCGCAGTCGGCCGCCTGCAGGCGGTCCTTGACCAGCCCGATCATGATGTCGTCCGACACCAGCCCACCTGCGTCCATTACTTTTTTCGCCGCCATGCCCAGTTCGGTGCCGGCCTTGATCGCCGCACGCAGCATGTCGCCGGTGGAGATCTGCGGGATATTGTATTTTTCCTTGATGAAGTTAGCCTGGGTGCCTTTGCCGGCGCCAGGCGCTCCTAACAGAATGAGACGCATGAAAAATTCCTAAGACGGATGGTAGATGTTGAAAATTGTTATTGTGTTGGCAAAGAATTGCGGTTGATGCATATCTGACTACCTTGGTACGAAACTTACCACAAAAGTAAGCCTCAACGCCAATCCCGGCTGTTGCTTCATCGGGTTTATTGAGATACCACAGCTAGTCCAGGAATCAATTGCCACGCGGATCAAGACGCATACCGCAGGCGTACCCGCGCCAGGTCTTCCGGTGTGTCGACACCCCCCTCGGGCGCGCTGTCGGTCACGTGGACCGCGATCGGGTAGCCATGCCAGAGTACGCGCAACTGTTCCAGCGCTTCTATCTGCTCCAGCGGTGCCGGCGCCAAGCCGGGATAGGCTTGCAGGAAGGCGTTGCTGTAGGCATACAGGCCGATATGGCGCAGCGGGGCGTAGCCCGGGGGCAGCGCGTCGCGTGTGGCGGCAAAGGCGTCGCGGTGCCAGGGAATGCTGGCGCGCGAAAAATACAGCGCCCTGCCCGCCTTGTCGAGTACGACTTTCACGACGTTCGGATTGAATACGTCGTCTACAGAATGCAGCGGATGGGCGCAGGTAGCCATCGGCACGTCAAGGCTGATGCGGCTGGCGCAGGCGGCCAGCAGCGTCGGATCGATCAGCGGCTCGTCGCCCTGCAGGTTGACCACCACCTCGTCAGGCGCCAGGCCCATCGCGCGCGCCACCTCGGCAATGCGGTCGGTGCCCGACGGATGCTCAGCCCGTGTCATGCGCGCCTCGACGCCATGCACCGCGCAGGCAGCGAGGATATCGGGATGGTCGGTGGCGACGACGATGCGCGCGGCGCCCGACTCGCGGGCGCGCTCGGCAACGCGCACGACCATCGGTTTGCCCCCCAAATCGGCAAGCGGCTTGTTCGGCAGGCGGGTCGAGGCGAGCCGGGCCGGGATGATGACGGTAAAACGCATGTGCGCTTACACAGGCTCGACCTTGCGCGCCTGGTCGGCCCACATGATCGGGATGCCGTCGCGGATCGGGAATGCCAGGCGGTCGGGGCGGCACGTCAGTTCCTGGGCCTTCTTATCGTATTCGAGCGGTCCCTTGCACAACGGGCAGACCAGGATATCAAGCAGGCGAGCGTCCACGACATTTCTCCACAATATGTTCGGCCAGCGCGGCATCGATGCGCGCGGTGACCGGGACCACCCACAGCCGTGGATCGTCCTTCAGGTTTTCAAGTTGCCCACATTTTACTGCATCCTTCTCGGTGATCAGGATGACATCGGCATCGACGCCGGCAAATGGGTTGTCGCGGAAATCGTAGTGATCAAGCAAGGGCAGCTCGGCAAACGCGAGCCCGGCGCCGCGCAGCAGGGTAAAGAAGCGGCCCGGGTTGCCTATCCCGGCTGCCGCCAGCACACGCTGCCCGGCAAAGGAGGACAGGGGCCGGCGCTGCGCCGGGTCGCACAAAAGCTCGGCCCACTCGCCCACCAGCTGCATGCGAAACGGTGTGCCGCCCACGCTCGCTGCCAGCTGCGGCGTGATCTCCGGCGCGTTGACGACCGTGACATCGCGCCGGCGCGCCGGTCCTTCGCGCAGGGGTCCGGCCGGCAACAACCAGCCATTGCCAACGCCGCGCCCGTCGAACAGCAGCACTTCGATGTCGCGCGCCAGGGCGTAATGCTGCAGGCCGTCGTCGGTGATCAGGACATCGACTTCGGGATGCGCTTCTAAAAGCGCCCTGCCCGCCTCGAACCGTTTGCGTGCGACCACAACCGGGACGCCAGTGCGGCGCGCGATCAGGAGCGGCTCGTCGCCCACCTCAAGCGTATTGGAAGCGGGCGTCACCTCACGCGGCGCCTCGCCTTCGGCGCCGTGGCCGCGCGAGATCACGCCGGGCTTGAATCCAGCCTGCACCAGGGCATGCGCCAGCCAGATCGTCAGCGGGGTCTTGCCGGTGCCGCCAATAAAGATATTGCCGACCACAATAACGGGCACCGGCAGGCGCCCCGCCCTCAGGATGCCCGCCCGGTACAGGGCGGCACGCAGGCTCGCCAGGGCCCTAAACAGCAACGAGACCGGCCACAGCGCGCAGGCGAGCGGCCCGCGGCGCAGCCAGGCGCGCGTCATGATCGACGTTAAGGAGAAACTCGGGGAATTGTTTTTCGACATAGGAGAACAGAAGCAGCACCGCGCGGCACCGCTCCCAAGCGACCGCTTACTTCTTGCCGCCGGTCTGGGCAGCGAAGGTCAGCTTGTCATAGCCGGCCACGCGCGCCGCTTCCAGCACATTGATCACCATCTGGTGCATCGCGAACTGATCGGCATTGACGATGATGACCGGATCAAGCACCGGCTGGCCGTTCGCGCCGGAACGGGCCGCCGCCTTCAGGTCGTCGGCCAGGCCGGCCACGCTGTTGAAGGAGACCGGCGTGTTGTTCACGGTGTAATTTCCCTTGGCATCGATCGTGACGTTGATCTCGAACGGCTTGTCCGCGACCTTGTCGGCATCGGCCGTCGGTAGCGTGATCTGCAGCTCGGTGAACTTGCTGTAGGTGGTCGAGACCATCAGGAAGATCAGGACGACCAGCAGCACGTCGATGAACGGGATCAGGTTGATCTCCGGATCCTCGCGCTTCTGGCCGCGGCGGAAATTCATCATTTGCGCGCCCCGTGGACGACGTCGACGAATTTCACGGCTTGCAGTTCCATGTCGATGATGAAGCTGTCGACCAGGGCGCGGAAGTGGCGGTAGGCCACCAGCGCCGGCATCGCGATGGCGAGACCAAAACCGGTGTTGTACAGCGCCACCGAAATGCCATGGGCGAGCTGGGCCGGGTTGGCGCCGCCCGTGGCATTTTGCGAACCAAAAATCTCGATCATGCCGACCACCGTGCCAAACAGGCCCATCAGGGGAGCGAGCGAGGCAATCGTGCCGAGGGTCGTCAGGAAGCGTTCCAGCATGTGGGCGACGCCACGGCCGGCCTCCTCGATCGACTCTTTCATCACGTCGCGCGGCGCGTCGACATTGCGCAGCGCGGCGGCCAGCACGGTGCCGAGCGGGGAGTTCTGCTCGAGCGTCTGGATGACCTCGGGTGTGACCTTCTTGCTGCGGTGAACCTGGATGACTTCGCCGAGCAACTGCTTCGGCAAGATCTTTTCACGGCGCAGGTAAATCAGGCGTTCGATGATCAAGGCCAGGGCGACGATGGAGGCAATCAGCAATGGCCAGATGGGCCAGCCGGCGGCTTGAAGAATAGCGAACAAGTGAACTCCTGAAGGATGAGAAACGAATCCGGCAATGTAGCAAGTTGGCAGCAATGCGGCAAGTGCAGTTCTGCACAAGTTCTGTGGATAAAATTGTGCGCAATGCGCTGATCGGCATCAAAGCATGTTGATTCTTAAGGGAATTTTTGCTATGCGCAATAATGTGGCAAGGTGGGAAACTCTGCGCTTTTGCCGGACCACGGCATGCACGAGCCCGACCGCAGCTTTTGACTTGCAAACATTTTCTGTGGATAAAATTGTCGCAATGCGCTTCTCTGGTCGTTAAGCTATTGATTTTAAAAATAAATTTCTTACTGGCGTCAAATCGAGCACCGCAGCTTATCCACATCGGCCTTGCGCCAGTCCCGTTCACTAGCGAAGTTCAGCCGCGCCATATTGACCGCTGACGCGTCTGTGCACACTTTCTGTGGAAAAGAATGTGCGCAAGCCTGCTTGTGCTGGCTTAAGTCCTTGATTCGATTCAGATTAAGATGCGTGCGTGTTTTTTTGGCAGGCACGGCGATTGTTAACCACGACGCCCGGTGCATTCCTGGACCGACCACCCATCCCGCAGCGCAGAATGTTCTGCACATTTTCTGTGGATAAAATTGTGTGGAAACTTCTTGAGGAAGCACAAGTGCCTTGATTTAAAACAGAAAATTGCTTGTGCATAAAAATGTCGCACACTGGCGAAAATGGCGTCCCGACGCCTTTTTGCCGCATATTTAATTGGGTTTGCGCCACTCTGCCGTGGAATCTCAGCAGTAAGAGGCTTCTGTGCACACAAACTGTGGAAAACAATGTGCGCAAGATCAGTAAGGTCTGCTTAAGCGATTGATTCTAAACAATAAACTACCCCTTGCCCGCTTTTGCAGCAGTGGACAAGTGTCACTGTTGAGTTCCCCACATTTTCTGTGGATAAGATTGTGCTCAACTGCATCCAGTTTGCTGCAAGTACTTGATTTTAAACAAACCAGCCCCTGCTGCAAGCAAATAAGGCGCCCAGCGCGGCCATGCGATTCGGCACGAATAGCCCTTGTCCCGGAGCCACGCTTATGCCATAAGCTGTCGGCTCCACCAATCCGCAACCATGCCCATGTTGAACGATCCAGATTCCGACGCCGCTTATGCCGCCCCGCCCGTCCTTACCGTCACCGCACTGAACGTCCAGGTCGCGCGCCTGCTCGAGCGTTCGTTTCCCTTGATCTGGATTGGCGGCGAAATCTCGAACTTCACCCGTGCCAGTTCCGGCCACTGGTATTTCACCTTGAAGGATGACGCCGCCCAGGTGCGCTCGGTCATGTTTCGCGGCCGTGCCCAGTACGCCGGCTTCGTGCCGCGCGAAGGCGACAAGGTCGAGGTGCGCGCCCTGGTCACGCTGTATGGCGCGCGTGGCGACTACCAGATCAATGTCGAAGCGATCCGGCGCGCCGGCGTGGGCCAGTTGTATGAGGCTTTCCTGCGCCTGAAGGAAAAACTCTCGAGCCAGGGCCTGTTCGACCAGGACCGGAAGCGCCCGCTGCCGCTGTTTACGCGCTCAATCGGCATCGTCACCAGTCTCCAGGCTGCGGCGTTGCGCGATATTCTCACTGCCCTCAAGCGGCGCGCGCCGCATGTGAACATCGTGCTGTATCCGGCGCCCGTACAGGGGCAGTTTTCGGCTGACAAGATCGCCGAAGCGATCATGACCGCCTCACGTCGCGCCGAGGTCGACGTGCTGCTGGTCTGCCGCGGCGGCGGCTCGATCGAAGACCTGTGGAGTTTCAACGAAGAAGTCGTGGCCCGGGCGATCGCCGCCTGCAGCATGCCCGTGATTGCCGGCGTCGGCCACGAGACCGACGTCACCATCGCCGACTTTGCCGCCGACATGCGCGCCGCGACACCGACGGCCGCCGCTGAGCTGGCAGCCACGCCGCGCGACGACTGGATGAGTTCGCTAGCGGCGGACGCGACCGACCTGCGGCGCGCCATGCG
Organism: Massilia sp. CMS3.1; assembly: GCF_051262535.1. Lineage (NCBI taxonomy): Bacteria > Pseudomonadati > Pseudomonadota > Betaproteobacteria > Burkholderiales > Oxalobacteraceae > Massilia > Massilia sp. CMS3.1. The sequence continues at coordinate 34,051 of NZ_JBIMES010000010.1, forward strand.
GCGCCAGTTGTCGGAAGCGAACCAGGGGCTCGACAACCTCAGCCGGCGCCTCTTGAGCCCGACGGCGCAGATCGCGCACCAGCGCCTGACACTGCGCGCGATGGCCTCCAGCCTGACCCACGTGGTGCGCGCGCCCGTGAATCGCGGCGGCGTGCTGTTGGCGCAACTCCAGCAGCGCTGGGCCCGCCACCGGCCCGATGTGCGCTCACTGCGCGGCCAGATCATCTCGGAAGGACGCCACCTGAACGCAAGCCTGTGCAGTGCTGTCAAACGCCGGCGCGATGCGCTCGGCGGCCTGGCTGCCCAGCTCGAACTGCTCAACCCGCAACGCACGCTCGAGCGCGGTTATGCGATTGTCAGCAATGCCGAAGGACATGCCTTGCGCGCGCCGGGAGAGATCAAGGCGCGCCAGATGTTGACCGTGCGCCTGGCCGAGGGCAGTGCCGAAGTGAAGGTTTCAAGTGTCCAGGCGCGGATCGAATAAGCGCGCCTGACGCGGGATTGGCAGCAAACGAGCAGCGCCTGCCTATCCGGTTTAGAATATGCGATGTTTTCGAAGCATTAATTCGTTTCCAACCAATAAAGGAATAAGACATGGAACATACTCTGCCACCGCTGCCGTACGCGAAAGACGCACTCCAGCCGCACATCTCCGCCGAGACCCTGGAATACCACTACGGCAAGCACCACGCCACCTATGTGACGAACCTGAACAACCTGATCAAGGGCACCGAGTTCGAAGCCATGTCGCTGGAAGAAATCGTCAAGAAGTCCTCGGGCGGCATCTTCAACAACTCGGCCCAGGTCTGGAACCACACCTTCTTCTGGAACTGCATGACGCCAAACGGCGGCGGCACGCCAACCGGCCCGGTGGCTGACGCCATCAACGCCAAGTGGGGTTCGTTCGACAAGTTCAAGGAAGAGTTCTCGAAGTCGGCCCTCGGCAACTTCGGTTCGGGCTGGACCTGGCTGGTGCAAAAGGCCGACGGCGGCGTCGACATCGTCAACACCTCGAACGCGCACACCCCGCTGGCGTCGGACGACAAGGCCCTGCTGACCTGCGACGTCTGGGAACACGCCTACTATATCGACTACCGCAACGCCCGCGCCAAGTTCGTGGAAGCGTTCTGGAACCTGGTCAACTGGGAATTCGTCAGCAAGAACATGGCGTAATAACAGAAGCTGTTTCGTCATGATCAAGTTCGGAACAACTTGATTAATGCGGAACCCCTCTGGCCTGACTCACAGCCCGCTGATGCGGGCTTTTTCCATTTCAACGCCCGCTCAGATAAAGAGCGCCTGGCGTCTACTTCCGGCCCGGAGCCGGTCTTGTATCCTGATCATTTGTGTAGTTGCAGACGCTTTAACCCATTCCATAGGACTACCGAGACCATTAACCAGAACGTGAATGTCTGTAGAAATTCTATCTTCCGGATGTGATCCGCGCCGACGAATCCCATCATTAACGATACCGAGCCAGAAGGCGAGATTCCGTGATGGTCAACTAAGTATGCGACAGGCCAACCTCCGGCTACAAAGGTGCAGCCCTGAACGCAGTCCATGCTTCCTGGTATCAGCGCGACGACCTCGCGAGGCACAAGGCTAGAGACTAACGTTGACATCATCGCTACAAAAAGATGTAAAAAAAAACTTCTTCATTTTGCTTGGAGTCATTGATAAATGAGACGAGTTCTATGCGGTCTTCCTCTGGCAGCTTGCGGTCGTTCGGGAGCGTCTGCTTTCGACCCGACGCCGATGTGCGCAAGGCAGGCATTCGCTTCTCGTATGGCTTGCAACCAGTCCTCCCACATCGCAGGGTCTGCTGGATCATCGTCTTGAAATATCTCCATACTCATGCTTCCCAGAAGTGCACCGATCTCGTCTGCGTTCGTTGACGCATAATGTTTTTCTAAAAAACGGACCATTGCCTTGTAGGCCAGCACGGTATCCAAGTTCTCCATTGTCAAACTCTTTTTCCAGGCTAGTTGATGACTGCTTCCGGGTCGATTCCGACCCTTGCTGAATAACCGTAACCGATCCAAAGCAGACACGACTAACCAGCACTGAGGGGAAATCCATTGCCGCGAACCAGGTCAAGTGCGCTGCCACTTACAGCAATATTTCTGCAATCATCTCGCCAAGCTCATCAATATTAGTCTCGACAAACCCGAGCGATGCGTAAAACTTGTGTGCCTTATCCATCGTTCGGCTTCGCCCTATCTTCTCGTCCGATTATCGCATTCCGGATCAGCCAGCGAATGAAGCGGGGCGTTTCTTTTCGCGGCCACGCCCCAGTGCGCCATGACAACGATTTACCGACGACAAACTTGATCTAGAACAAGTCTTCACGCCAATGCCTCATTTTGGTGCGTATTGGGGCGTTTAATGGTTTCGGTACATTTCCTGATGCAAACCAAACTGCCCCACTATCGAGGAGGAAAACACGTGACCATCCACAAACTATTGGCCGCGGCCTGTTGCGTTGCCGGCGCACTGGCAATGAGCGGCTGCGCCGTGCCCGGCATGGGCGGCAAGGTCGTGCTGTCGACGGACAAGACCTATCCGGCAATCGGGCCGTACTCGCAGATGGTCGGCCACGGCAAGCTGATCTATTTCTCGGGTGTGATCCCCTTGAACAAAGCCGGCACCGCGGTCGAGGGCGCGACGATCGAAGAGCAGACCAAGTTGGTGCTCGACTACATCGGCCTGCAGCTGGGTTCGCAGGGACTGGACTACGGTGATGTCCTGATGAGCACGGTCTACATGAAGGACTTGAACGACTTCGCCACCATGAACCGCATCTACGGCACCTACTTCCAGAAGGACCCGCCCGCCCGCGCCACAGTCGAGGTGGCACGGCTGCCGCGGGACGTGAAAATCGAGATCGCCGTGATTGCGGCGCGCCGCTGAGTTAACAACACTACAGGAGACCAGGATGCGCAATTGCACAGCAGAGCATGACGAAACAGGTTCCAGGACAGACTTCCCCGCCGTACCCGAACACTGGGGCCGCAACCGGCGCGATTTCCTGCGCATCCTCGGGTCGGGCGCACTGGCGGCCACGCTCGGCCCGCTCGCCGGCTGCAGCAGCGGCAACGCCAGCAGCCGCAGCGACGAGCTGCGCACGCAACTGCTGGCCGACGAACGATTCTGGGCCGACGTCAACGCGATGTTCCCGCTCAATCCGGCCAGGCGTTTCATGAACATCGGCACCGCCGGCTCGATGCCGAAGGTGTCACTCGACCTGTTCGACCTCGAGAACCGCGCCAAGGCTGCCGATTCGCTGAGCGGCTACACCAACCTGCTGACCGAGCGCACCCAGGTCGCGCCAGGCTTCGGCGTCGATCCCGACGAGCTGGCGTTCTCGGCGAACACCTCGTCCGGCATGTGCCACGCGATCCTGGGCATCGTGTGGAACCCGGGCGACGTCGTCGTCACGACCAACCATGAGCATCCCGGTGGCGACGTTCCGCTCGCGATCGCCGCCGCGCGCTACGGCATCGAAATCTCGCGCGTTGCGCTCCCGGTAGGCAACAACCAGACCGCGCAGACCTATGTCGCCCTGTTCGACGACCGCATCCGCGCATTGCGCACCCAAGGCAAGCGGGTGCGGGCAATGATGTGGTCGTCGCCTACCTACAAGACCGGCACGATGCTGCCGATCGCCGAGCTGATGGAAGTGGCCAGGCGCCATGAGCTGATCAGCATCGTCGACGGCGCCCATCTGCCCGGGATGATGGCCTACGACTACAGCGGGTTCGGCATGGACTTCATGTCGGGTGCCGGGCACAAGTGGCAGTGCGGCCCCGGCTCGACCGGCATCCTGGTCGTGCGCAACAAGATCCGGCCGTCCAATCCGCTGCCGCTGCCGAACTGGTACCCGATTCATACCAGCAGCTGGACGCCGCGCGCGCGCACCACCAACGGCACCGCGACGTATGACATCGGGTCGGTCATCACCGCCTGCGGCAGCCTGCACACCCCGATGTTCCGTGCACTGGTGTCGGCCTGCGGCGTGTGGGACCAGATCGGGCGCAAGAAGGTCGAAACCTACGACCTGACCCTGTCGGCCTACCTGAAGGAGCTCATTACGCAACTATGGGGCGCCGACCGCCTGTATTCGCCGAAGGACGACCCGAAGCTGGTCTCCGCGATCACCTCGTTCAATCCGTTCGTGAACGCAGCCGACGTCCTCAACAGCGTCAAGTCGGGCCAGTTCGTGACGCGCATGCTGAGCGACTACAACCCGGGGTTCGTGATCCGTAACGTGAATGTCCCGGTGATCGGCGCACCGAGCGACCACTACGTCGTGCGGATTTCGACGCACCTGTGGACGAGCGTCGCCGACGTCGACCGCCTGGTCGATTCGATGTGGGACCTGAGCAGGAAGATGGGCTGACCTGGCACCAGGCGGCGCTTTGCACCCTCCCCGATTTGTACCGAAAATGTACGCAACTGTCGGCAGAATGTAGTAATCCTGCGCCAGGCCGATTGCTTCGATACAATATCGGGGAGGAGAACAGCATGTACCGAGTATTACTGGTGGAAGACGACGCGCGCCTGGCCGAGCTCGTTACCGAATATTTGTCCGGCTACGAGTTCGCGGTCGAACTGGTGACCCGCGGCGACGAAGCACTGACACGCTTCCAGGCGTTTGCGCCCGACGTCGTCGTGCTCGACCTGATGCTGCCGGGCCTGGACGGGATGGTGGTGTGCCGCCAGATCCGCGAGCTGTCGGAGGTGCCGATCCTGATCCTCACCGCGCGCGAGGATTCGTATGACGAGGTGTCGGGCCTGGAGCAAGGAGCGGACGATTTCGTCAACAAGCCGGTCCAGCCGCGCGTGCTGCTGGCACGCCTGCGCGCCCTGCTGCGCCGTACCCAGCAGAAAGCCGCGCCGGACAGCGGCGAGCTCGTGTTCGGGGCGCTGCGCATCGTCGGCGCCGACCGCACCGTGTATTGGCGCGACGAACTCTGTGTGCTGAGTAATACCGAATACAAGCTGCTGCTGGTGCTGGCCGAGGCTGCCGGACGTGTGCTGTCGCGCGACGAATTGCTGAAAAAAATGCGCGGCATCGAATTCGACGGGCTGGACCGCAGCATCGACAATTGCATCTCTAAACTGCGGCGCAAGTTCGACGATGCCAAGTCGGAAAAGATCAAGACGGTGTGGGGCGAGGGCTACCTCTTCTCGCCCTCGGCCTGGGCTTAAAGGCTTACAACAATCCCAGCGCCTGCAAGCTGGCCTTGCCCAGCGGTACGCGCTTGGCGCCGGTGGCATCGTCCGGAATATCCAGGTTCAGTGCAAACGTATACAGCTTGCCGTCCTTCTTCACCAAGCCCACCCACCAGCCGATGTCGGGCCCTGCGCCCGGCGTACCCCAGCCGGTCTTGGCATACAACTCGCCACTGCCCTCCTGACGCAGGATCTCGCGCACGCCGGCCATCGCCGCCTTCGGCACGGGCAAGCTGTCCTGCGCGAGCTTGTCGAGAAACATGGTCTGCTCAAGCGCGCTGATCTTCAATGGCCCGTCCAGCCAGAAGGTATCGACCACGGTGCCCGGATCCATGTTGCCGTAATTAAGCGCCTGCAAACCCTTGCGCATGCGTTCCATGCCGATGCGACGCGCCAGGCCCTGGTAGACCGGCACGTTCGAGACCTTGATCGCGTCGCGCAGCGACATGTCCTGCGCCCATTCCGGACGCCGCGTCGCCCCGCCGCCATACGGCAGCACCTGGTCGACGTTCGTCACCACGCCGCTGGAGAGACCAATCAGACTGTTCGCGATCTTGTAGGTCGATGCGGGAAGGTACCGTGTCCCGGCGCGCTCCCGGTCATGGACGATGTACGCGTCTTTGGAAACGTCGTGCACGATGAAGGTTGCGCTCACGCCTTCCTGGCGGAACAGCTGGGCCAGCTGGGCACTCTCTTTCCATTCGGCGCCCTGGGCCAGGATGCAAAACGGTAACATCAGCAGGGGGAGCAAACGGCGCATGGAAGATCCTGGTCGGGTGATTGAACAAGAATTGTAGCCCACTGCTCCTACTCGAACAGCGGCACGATCGCCAGGGGCGGATAGCTTGTGACCAGCTGGCCCCGCTCACTGCCCGCGAAGCGGTACAGCACGGTCGGGAAGCTGTCGTCGGCGTCGCCGGGAAAGGCCACGCCCGGGGTCACCGCCAGCGTGGCGTCGGAACCGTCCGAGCGGCGTACGCGCACGCCCACCTCCCCGGCCCGCTTCGCGAAGACGAAACGCACGCCGGCGCACTGGCGCGTACGCAAGGAGCCGTCGCCATAGCGGGCAAAGCCGAGCGCCTGCTCGCAGGCGGCGCGCAGCTCGCCATCCTCGTAGACGCCGTCCGGCTGGAGTGCGATCGACACCCGCGGACGCATGTTGAAGCTGCCGATCTTGCGGCTCAGCAGCAAGGCGACGTTCTCGTCGTAGGCGCCCTTGAGCAGAGGGAAGGCGGTGCGGCCGAGCGGATCGAGCGGCAGGTTGACCTGGTTGGTCTTGCCGGCCAGCGTCAGCTGCACGCCGTCGAGCGAGGCGCCGCGCTCCCGCGGCGTGACCTGCAACTGGCTTTGCAGGAAATTCTTCTGTCCGCCATATTTTTCGAACACCACCATGGCGCGGTAGGCGTCACGGTAGCTGAGCCATTCGCCGGCTACCGCCGGCGCGCACGCAGCCAAGCCAACGAGCAGCAGGGTGCAGCAGGCGGTGAGGTGGCAGGCCATTGGCATCGTCAGAAGCGGTAGGCGATGGCGGTGGAAACCGTCAGGTTGGTCGGCCGCTCGACTAGCGGACTCAGGCGGGCACTGCCCAGCAGGCGGGTGGCCTGTACGTTCGAGGTCAGCATCCAGGACGGAGACCAGGCCCAGTTCCAGCGCACGCCCAGGCGCGCGTCCTTGAGGCCGCCGCCAGCATCGAACATGGGATTGCCGCTGCTGAAGGAGTCGATCTCGCCGACGCCAAAAAATGCCCTGTTGTAGCGGCGGTTGGCGACACTCACGCCGCCATCGAAGGCCAGGCGGTGGTGCGCGCCAAACTGGAGCGCCAGGCGCTGCACGCCGAGTTCCAGCTTCATGCCCTTGCGCGCGTTACCGGCGCCATACAGCAGGCTGCTGGTAAAGCGCCACTCGGGCGTCAGGTAATAGTTGAGAAAGCCTCCGCCCTGCACGCGGCTGTGAATGACGGGCATCCCGCTCAGCCGGTTGTCGCTGAAGGCGGCCAGCGGCAAGGCGACCAGGTTGATGCGCATCTCGCCGATCCCGACGGCTTCGTCACCCTCGCCTGCCGCATCGCGGCGCGCTTGCAGCTCCAGCAAGGGACCGAACTCGAGTTGCGGCGTGCGCGACAGGTGAATGCCGGCGCGCATGCCGGAAACGAAAGCGCCATTGCTCCACTGGACCTGCAGCACCGGCAGCGCCGCACGCTCGACCTCCTTCGCCCCCTGATAACGCGGGCTCGAAACCATGCCCAGTCCGACATACATGTCGTGGCTGCCGTCCGGCATCGGGTTGGTCGCCGGCATCTGCGCCCAGGCTGCGTTCGAGACAGCGGCAAGTGCCAGGACGAGAAGCGTGGGTATTGGAGAAGGAATGGAAAGCATAGGTGCCAGTATTTTACGTTGAGGCAAGCCCAGCTCCCAAGTGTTTCCCGTGTGTAGCTCTTCAATAACGGCCGCGCCGGCCTCCACCAAATGGCCGCGCGCTCGACGGCGGCGGCCGGAATAAAAAAGCCCACTCGACACTCGCATGCTGAGTGGGCAAACGGAAATCTGATAGGAATAATCTTAATGGGTAATTTCTTTCCAATCTCTTGGCAGTTGTCGAGTAATTGTCGTGAATTTGTAAGCCAGCAGCATCGATTTTGTCCCGTTACAATGGCGTTGGGAGAAATTCAATGTTTCAGAAACGAGAAGGTGGTGAAGTCGATGCGCGAGGCGCCGGGTGAACCGGATCTTCTTCCGTTTCTTCATGCTGGTGATGCTGTCGATCAGCGGCGCGACCTTCGTCATCTATTTCGCCATGAGCCGCCTGTTCGGCGATCCGCTGGACGACATCGCGCGGCGCCAGGCCTCGGCCCAGATCTTCCTCGTCGAGCAGTATGTCGACAAGGCCCGCGCCGACGAATGGCTGGCGCGCCTGAACCGGGTGCGCGAGGTGTCCGACACCCGCTACGACCTGATCCCGCTGCAGAAAGCCCGTTCTTTCCTTCCCGCTACTAGCCTGGGGGCGCTCGACCGCGGCGATGTCGTGCTCGATATCGACGGCAAGTCCTTCTACCGCCGCGTCGACCTGAAAGGCGAGCGCTACATCGGCAGCGAAGACGAGGTTATCCATGCGCAGGACTTGCCGATCGACGTCAGCCTGGCGCTGCAGATGGAGGCGGTGCGCTACGTGATCGTGGCGCTGGCCCTCCTGGTGCCGATTGCCTTGTGGTCGCGCTCGCACTGGCAGGGCCTGCAGTCGCTCTCGCGCGTGGCCGACGAATTCGGCGCCGGCAAGCTGTCGGCGCGGGCGCACATGCAGCCGTCAAGCAGCATTTACCCGCTGGCCGAGCGGATCGACCACATGGCCGACCGTATCGAGGAGCTCTTGGTGTCGCAAAAGAATTTGCTGCACTCGGTCTCGCACGAGCTGAGGACGCCCATTGCGCGCCTCGAATTCGCACTCGAGCTGCTGGGCGCGAAGACGGACGATCCTGCCCTGCACAAGCGCATTGCGGCAATGGAAGGCGATGTATCGGAACTGAACAGCCTGGTGAGCGAACTGCTCGGCATGGCGCGGCTCGACAGCGGGCAGGCGCCGCAGCGGGAGACGGTGGAGCTGGCCGCGCTGCTGCACACGGTCGAGGCCGCGCTGCCGCCGGGACAGCCTGTGCTGGCGATCGATTGCGCGCCGGACGTCGGAACGATCGAGGCCGATGCGCGGCTGCTGGGACGGGCGCTGTCGAATTTGCTCAGGAATGCGCAAAAGTATGCGGCGTCGACGATCCGGGTGACGGCGCGGCGCGAAGGCGCGCGGGTGACGATCGCGGTCGAGGATGACGGACCGGGGATTCCGCCAGACGAGCGCGAGCGTATCTTCGAGCCGTTTTATCGGCTGGACCGGAGCCGGGACCGGGCCACCGGGGGCTTCGGGCTGGGCTTGTCGATTGCGCGCAAGGCGGTGCTCTTGCACGGGGGCCTGGTGCAGGTGACAGGGTCGGAACTGGGTGGGGCGCGGTTTCTGGTGGTGTTGCCGCAGAGGTGATGGGATGTGCCGGTAACCGTGGTGGCCGACACATTCACACCTTACTTCACTTCCGGGTTCACATGCGTGAAGCCGTACCACAGGTGTTCCCACCAATGGTCGCGCGAGCGCACGGTGTACAGGCAGGCCTTGTCGACCCCGTTCTCGAAGACCGGGTCCGGACATTTGTTCGTCATCAGCGCGTGGCGCTGGTTCTCTGCATTCACGAGGGCGATGCAGAGCCAGAGGACGAGGCCGAACAGGACGACGACGAGCGACCAGGCCACGTGGTTCACGTGGCTGGTCTCGAACAATTCCTCGTCCCGAGGGCGGGCGCCCTCGTACAGCTCGAGGACTTTGCGTTCTCCGTCGCTCATTTCGTGGCAGCTGCTTTCGCAACAAGCGCGTCCAGCACCTGGAAGTGCGCCTGCAGAATCTGGTTACGGTCCTGGATCTTCAGCTTGTCGGCAATCAGGCCCGGCGAAGTCTGGTACTTGCCGTCGACGATCAGCGTCGGGGTGCCGGTCGCCTGGTAGCTGGTGGTGACCTGCGGCAGGCGGCGCAGCTTGGTCATGACGCCGAACGAATTCCAGGTTTCCATGAATTTGGCCTTGTCGATGCCGTTCTTCGCTACCCAGTCGATGATCTGCTCATCCTTCATCAGGCGCACACGCTGCACGTGGACGGCCTGGAAGATCTTGCCGTGCATCTCGGCTTCCTTGCCCATCGCCTGGAGCGTCAGGTGCAGGTGCGCTTCCGGATCGGCCGGGCCCTGGAATGGCAAGTGGATGCGGCGCAGGACAATCTTGTCACCCTGCTTTTTGACCCATTCGGCCAGGCCAGGTTCCAGCGAAAAGCATGCCGGGCAGTGGTAAGCGAAGAATTCGACGACTTCGACTTTCTTGCCGACCGCCTGGACCGGCTGCGGCGTCGACAGTGTCGTGTACTCGACCCCGTTCTGCGGATTGGTGGGCGAAGCGAAAGCGGTGCTGGCGACCAGGCTGGCGGCAACGAGGGCGAAACGCAGGGAACGGCGCATAGAAATCCTTGGTTTTGTAATTGAAGAAAACGACGCGAGATTACCACTTTTTTTGCCCGGCCTTCGGGAGCCCGCGCCGTTTTTTGCATTTGCTTACGGCTGTTACCGCCGTGCGCGCGCTTCTTCCAGGCGCGTGCAGAGGGTCGCGGCGCCATCGACCACGCGCGGCCCCGGGCGCGTCAGCAATTGCTCGTCAAACGTAAACAGGTTTTTGCGGCGCACCGCCGTCATGCTGTGGAACGGCTGCCAGATCGACAGGCCGCGGTCTTGCGGCGTGTAGAGTTTGCCGCCGAGGATGGCTTCCGGATCGCGTTGCACCACCGCCTCGACGCTGACCTGCGGCGCGATGGTTTTCAGCTCCGCGAAGATATTCCTGCCGCCACACAAGCGGATCGCATCGCTGGCGATCTGCTCGCCGTTCAGGGTGTAGAGCGGATTGTCCCAGGCCTGGTAGAACACGGACACGGGCGGACGGCTGGCGTAGCGCGTGCGCAAAGCGCCGATTTTCGCGCGGAACCGGGCAGCCGCGGCCTGCGCGGTCCCATCCGAGCCGAGCAGGCGGCCGAAGCGCTCCAGGCTGCTCGCCACCGTTTCCAGGCTGCGCGGCTCGCTGTGGAAGACCGGAATGCCGAGACCTTGCAACTGCGCGATCTGGCGCGCCGTATTCCCGCTTTGCCAGACGATCAGCAGATCCGGTTTCAGGGCGATCACGCGCTCGAGATCGATCTGGCTGTTCGAGCCGATGAGAGGGATCTTGCGGGCTTCTTCGGGAAAGTCGCTGTAGTTCATCGCGCCGATGATGCGCGCCCCGCCGCCGGCCGCGAACAGCAGCTCGGTCACGTGCGGCGCCATCGAGATCACGCGCTGCGCCGGGCGCGCCAGCACGACTTGTTTGCCGCTGTCGTCGACGACGCTTACGGCCCCTTGGGCGCAGGAGGCGCACAGCGCCAGCAGGAGGAAGAAAATGGCTTTCATTGGACTCGTCGAATGGGGTTTTCCGCGCCCGCCGGCGCCTCGGGCAGGAAGATGGTGCGTCCGCCATGGTCGATGACGGCGATCGGGTGGCCGAGGCAAGCGCCGAGCAGGTCGGCGCGCATGACTTCCTGCACGGGACCGGCACGCCATTGTCCGTCGCCGTGCAGCAGCAAGGCATGGGTGGCGCCGCTCCAGGCCAGGTTCAGGTCGTGGCCGACGCTGACCACCGCCCTGCCCTCGTCACGGCACAGGCGCGCCAGCAAATTGGTCATTGCCACCTGGTGCGCCAGGTCGAGCGCATTGGCCGGCTCATCGAGCAACAGCAGCGGCGTGTCCTGGGCCAGCAGCGCGGCGATCGCCACGCGCTGGCGCTCGCCGCCGGACAGGGTGCGCACGTCGCGCTGGGCCAGGTGCAGCACATCCAGGGTGCGCAGCGCCGTTTCGGCCGCCGCATGGTCGTCGCTGCCTTCCCAGTAGCGGTCGGCGTGGTAGGGATGGCGCGCCATCAGGACGGTCTCGATGACGCGGTAGGCAAAGGCATCGCCGCGCGACTGGGCGAGATAGGCGCGCTCGCGCGCCAGTGCCGGCAGCGCCCACTGGGGCAGCGCTTTGCCGCCCAGAGTGACGCTGCCGGCATCCGGCGCGCGCAGGCCGGCGATCGTGCGCAGCAGCGTGCTTTTTCCGGCGCCGTTCGGGCCGATCACGCACCAGCTCTCACCGGGCGCCACACGCCAGTTCAGGCGTTCGACCAGCACGCGTTTGTCGGCGCACAGGCCCAGGTCACTGGTTTCAATCATCGCGCGCGCAGGTGCAGTTGGTGCAACTGGAACAGAAATACGGGCACGCCGATCAGCGCCGTCAGCACGCCGACCGGCAGCTGCTGGGGCGCGAGCACGGTGCGCGCCAGCGTGTCGGCCAGTACCAGGAAGCCGCCGCCAGCGATCGCGGCGGCGGGTAACAGGATACGGTGGTCGGGACCGAAGGCATGGCGGCAGGCGTGCGGCACCACCAGGCCGACAAAGCCGATGCTGCCGCCGGTGGTCACCGCGCACGCCGTCAGCAGGCCGGAACAGAGAAACAGGAAGCGGCGCTCGCCGGCGACGTTCACGCCCAGCGCGACGGCGGCATCGGCATGCAGCGCCATCACGTTCAGGGCGCGCGCACGGCGCAAGGCCATGAACAGCGCCGCGCCCAGCACGACCCAGGGCAGCAGGCGCCAGGAGGTGCCGGACAGGTCGCCGATCATCCAGAACACCATGCCGCGCAGGCGCGACTCGGGCGCCACCGACAGCATCAGCGTCACCAGCGCCATGCAGGCCGAGGCCAGCACCACGCCGGTCAGCAGCAGCACGCTCGATTCGCCGCCCTGCGCACCCGTGCGCGCACCGCCGAGGTCACGCCGCGCCAGCAGATACAGCAGCAGCGACACGGCCACCGCGCCAAGCAGCGCGCCGAGATCGATCAGCCACACCGCCGCGCTGAACAGCAAGGCGGCCAGCGCACCGACAGCCGCACCCGCCGACACCCCCAGCACATACGGGTCGGCCAGCGGGTTGCGCACCAGGGCCTGCATCATGACACCGGCCAGCGCCAGCGCCGCGCCGGTGACGAAGGCACTGCTGGCGCGGCCCAGGCGCAGGTCGAGCAAGGTCGCTGCCATGCCGTCGGGCGCGCCTGCGAGCAGGCTCGCCAACGCGGGGAGCAGCTCAGCCAACGGCAGCGGCACCGATCCCGCCAGCGCGGCCAGGACCAGCGCGGCCAGCGCACAGGCGCCGAGCAATGCCAGCGTGGCGCGCCGGCCTCCGGACGAGGAAGCGAGAAAGGCTTTCACGCCGTCGGAGCGGAGCATCAGAAGTCGTAACGCGCCGACAGCTTGAGCTGGCGCCCGTCGCTCGGGTAGATGCCGGAGCGGCAGCCGAAAGCCTGGCTGAAGTACTGGCGATCGGCCAGGTTCAGGGCGTTTACGGCCACTTCCCAGGCGCCAAGCTTGAGCGCATAGCGCGCGTCGACCGTCGTGTAGGACGGGATGCGCGCGCTGCAGTCGTTGCCGAAGTCGTTGCCATAGCGCTGGTTCGACACGTATTGCGCGCCGATGTCGGCGCTGTGGCCATTGTTCGGTAACCAGGCCAGGCGCGCGGTGAGGACGTTCTTCGGCACCAGCACCATCTCGCGGCCGGCATTCGGGCCGCCCGTGAACTCGGCTTTCACGTGCTGCAGGTGGCCGGAGAGGCGCAGGTTCGCGCCCAGGTCGACATGGGCGTCGAGCTCGACGCCCTGGCGGCGGGTCGGATCGAGGTTGGTGTTCGCGCCGAACGGATTGAGCGCGGTGGCGGTCGGATCGTAGAAGATCTCGTCCTGCAAACGGTGGCGGAAGATGCGCGCCGACACCTGACGCGCCTTGTCGCCCACGGTCACGCCCAGTTCCAGGTCGCGCGAGGTCTGCACGTCGAGCAGGCCCTGCGCCGAACGGACGGCGTTCTCGTCGGCGTTCGGCAGGCGGTAACTTTGCCCTGCCTTGGCGTGCACGGTGACCCCGGCGACCGGATCGATGCTGCCCTCGATGCTCCAGCCATTCTGCGACTGCTCGCCGTCCGGCACACCCAGCATCGTATTGCCCTCTTCCTTCTCGAACGTCTCGTGGCGCGCGCCGAGCGCCAGGCGCGCATTGCGCGTGCCGCCAAAGCGCAGCTCGTTGCGTGCGTAGATCGCCTTTGAATCCTGGCTGGCGTTCGAGCCGAAGTTGGTATTGCGTTCCCAGCGGATCAGGTCGACGCCGGCGACGAACTCGTTGAGCATGCCGTCAAAGCGTGACAACTGGCGCAGGCGCGGCGAGAACTGGGTCTGGCGGCTGTTGTAGACGCCTTCCGACAGGAAGCCGCCGAAGTCGTAAACCGCCACTACCTCGCGTTCACGATGCGACAGTTCGGCTGCCAGCTCGACGCTGCCGATGCGGTGTTCGGCAAAGGCCGTGACGCGGTCGCTGTCGAGGGTGCCGAAGTCGTTTGGCGTATTCGTCTGATGCGGGTCGGCGTTGAACTCGGCCAGCGTCAGCGAACCCGGGAAACGCGATTTCTGGCGCGCGCTCTCGACGCGCATGCCGAGGCGCGTCGCATCCTGCGCCCACTGGAAGCCGCCGCTGACGGTCTTCTGGCGGAAGGTATTGTTCTCACGGTCGTTGTCGGTTGCCTGGTTGGCCGCCGCCAGGTCGAACGACAGGGGACCTTCGCCATGGCGCAGCGACAAGCGCGCGTCATGCTGGTCGAACTGGCCGCCCTCGAGCACCAGCGAGCCGTGGTAGCCCTGCTGCGTGCCGCGCTTGGTGACGATGTTGATCACGCCGCCGGTCGCGCCTTCGCCATACAGCACGCTGCTGCCGCCGCGCGTGATCTCGATACGCTCGACGGTGTCGACCGGGATGCTCGACAGGACGGCGCCGGCCAGTTCGTTCTCGTTCATGCGCACGCCGTCGACCAGGATCACCAGGTTCTGGCTGCTGTTGGTGCCGAAGCCGCGCAGGTCGAGGCCGAAGTCGGGCGAACCGTCCAGGCTCTGGCGACCGTATACGCCGCCGATCTTGCGGATCGCCGCGTTGACGTCGCCCGCGCCGCTGCTGCGGATCTCGGCGGCGGTGATGGTCGTCGCGCCCACCGGCGGCAAGGCCGGATCGCTCTCGAAGCGGGCGCCGCTGACATAGACGGTGGAGACGGCCTCTTCATCGGCGTGGGCGGCGGCGGCGGCGGCGGCGGCGGCGGCGGCAAACATCGTGAGGGAAAAAGCGCAGGCCAGCGCGAGCGGCTTGAAAGCCGGCGCGCTGTTCGAAACAGCAGCAAAAGTCATGGTATGGTTCTTCGATAGGGTGCATCCAGCCGGCGTCCCCGCAAGCTGGATTCAACGGACATGGCAATTGCCTGTCCACCTGTCCTGGCCGGTATCCGGGCTAGCAAGCAGACCGCCTCACCTTCCCATGCTTGAACACGGTGGTGTTTGAGGCGGCCAGTCGCCGAAGGCGACGCTTGTTTACCGTTGCGGGGGCAGCACACGTTGGCCGGGCGCCGGAGGCACCGTGGCTTCGTGTTTCCCGTTTAACTGCGTGCGCAGATCGCGCACGCGGGCACCAGAACGGATTGGATTATATACCTGACAAGGGAAGCATCGAATAACACGATGGCAGATGCCCACCTTACGTACCGCGCTTGCCCCTGTTGGCTTCCTCGGCCTTCGCCGCCGCCTTCTCCGCCGCGAGCCGCTCCTTCTCCGCCTTTTCAAGCCGGTGCGCTTCCAGCCTGGCCGCGCGCGACTGCGGCGACTCCAGGCTGATGCGCCCGATGGCGCCGCTGCGGTAATCGTTGAGCAGCACGTGCGCCGCTTTCTCGACGTCGAACTCGCCGCCGCGCATGCGGAAACCGCGTCGCGCCGCCACCTGCTCGACCACGCCGATGCCGTCCAGGCCCTCGGTCTGGAAGCCGTAGCGCGCCGTGAGCAGGTGCGCGTAGCGCTCGAGCAGGACGTCGCCCAGGAAGAACGCGACTTCTTCCTCGATCAGCGCATTGGTGCCGATCGCGTGGCTGGCGGCCAGCATCAGGCCGTCGCTCGGCATCTCGATCTTCGGCCACATCAGGCCCGGGGTGTCGACCAGCACCGTGTGCTTGTCGAGGTACAGCTTTTGCTGGACCTTGGTCACAGCCGGCTCGTCGCCGACTTTCGCCACGCGCTTTTTCAGGAGCGCGTTCATCAGCGTCGACTTGCCTACGTTCGGGATGCCCATGATCATGATGCGCAGCGGCTTGGTCGGCACGCCGCGGTGCGGCGCCAGCGACAAGGCCAGTGCCGGGATGCGGGCGACCTCGAGCGGTTTCTTGGTCGTCATCGGATAGGCCGTGACGCCCGGCTGGGCTTCGTACCAGGCCTTCCAGGCGGCGGTGGCGACCGGGTCGGCAAGGTCGGTCTTGTTCAGGATTTTCAGGACCGGGCGCTGGCGGAACTTGCGCATGCGGTCGACCATCGGGTTGCAGCTCGCCTCGGGCAGGCGTGCGTCGAGCACTTCGATCACGAGATCGATGAATTCCATCTGCTCCTCCGCCTGCTTCTTGGCGGAGTTCATGTGGCCCGGGAACCATTGTATCGACATGCTGTGCTTTCAAATTCTGCGAACGAGGCGGTATTTTACGCTGACCCGGCGCGAGCGTCCCGCCGCGATGTCGTTGCGTTTCCGTTTGGAATGATTTTGACTTGATTCGTTGCAATATCGAGTCATCCCGCACGGGCACGATGACTGGACGGCCGCTTGTGGCCGGTCAACGGAGAACGTCATGAGTATCATGCGCAACGTCGAGGTGTGGATCTTTGGGGCTTTCGGGGCTCTGGTGCTGGCGGCCTGCCTGGAAGGGAACACCGAGCGCGCCGCGCCCGCAAGCACGGCCGGGGTGGCGCCGGAAGTGGAGCTGGCCCGGCCGCAGGCAGGCACTGCCCAGCCGATGTATGTGGTGTACGTGGTGGGCAAGCGGCCGAGTGCGGCGCAGAAGCGGGCGGCGCGTGCGGGAGCGGGGTGAATGTCGGCGATGCGCAGGTCGTCGGGTGGGCACCACGTGCCCACGCATGCAAGCCCGGACGTTACCCTCTAGCGCGCCATCGCTTCCATATCCTGCCGCACCAGCGCCGTGATACCGCTCCAGCTGCCCCGCGTGTAGTGCCCGTAATCTTCCCCATCGTCCCGAAACACGACCGAGTGGAAACTCCACTTGGCGCGCCCGCCCTGGTTCGGACCGGAGCCCAGCGTCAGGTCGTTGCAGAACCAGTCTCTCCGGTTGCATAACGAGCTGCCGCCACTGCCCGAAGCGCCGCCCGAACTGTGGTAGGCCACCACCTCGTCGTCCTGGCCCGGCAGGGCGAACGAATACAGGGCGCCGGCTGCGCCGGCGTAGCGGTAGAACCAGATGCCGCGCGTGTCGTTGTGGTTGTACAGGGCACGTGCCGTGCTGACCTTGTGCTGCTGGACCATCGGTTCGCTCGTGGTCCAGGCGCCGATATCGGCCAGTTCGCTGCCGCCGCTCGATCCCGCCGCCACCCTCACCCAACGGATGTTCCAGCCGGTCTGGGTGCCCCCGGTGCCGGCCGTGCAGACCCCGGACGCATCCGGCTGGGCATTCGTCACCGGGCGCGCCGTGCCGCCGTAGTGGGCCAGGTTGTAGCCCATCAGCATGTCGCCGGCGCTGTGCACGGCGACATAGCACCAGTTCTCGCCGGTGCAGAAGCAGTCGAGCGCGGAGCGGACGATGCCGCTTTGCGAGGCGACGTCGCTGCGGCCATCCCAATTCACTGATTTCTTGTTGACGCCGGCTGGTGTGTCGTTCGGGCCGAAATAGGTGAAATCGTTGTAGTTGCCGATCGCGCTGCCGCCGGTGCGGCCGTGGATCCAGAGCGTGTAGTCGGTGGCGCTGGCCACCCCGGCGGCAAAGAGGCCGGGCAGGCACAGCAGGTACGGCAAATGCGCAAGGCGTGCGGAACGTCCCATGTCATCCTCCATCGTTCTGGTTGCAGTGGGACGTGTCGACGGCCGACCGCGAACAGCCAATCGTGTGACAAGTTGGACGGCAGGTCAATCGCGCACAGAGGAGACGTTGTTGGAACAATACCGAACAGCGGGGAGAACCCGGCGCCGGCTACAAAGCGGCGCCGGGGACGGTCATTTCACCGGCCCGCAAGCACTCGGCGGCAACGGCTGCGAAGGATCGAAACGCGCCAGTTCAGCCGCGGCGCCCTTGCGGTCCCTGGCAAATTCCGTCAGGTAGCGCTCGCGCTCCTCGCTGGTCCACTCGGCATCGGACACACCCTTGAGCGACTGGGTGCGGCTGGTCAGCAAGGGCCCCTCGAGGCGCGGCATCAGCTCGCGGTCGGGATCGGTGTTTTCCTTGAGCAGGTAGCCGTCGACGTCGCGCAGGGTCAGCGGCAGCGCGGGGCCGCCATCGATCATCAGTTTGCCGAACACGACCAGCTTGATGTCGTTCGGTCCCGGTCCCAGCGCCTCGTTGAACGTGGCGAGGGCGAACGGACGCCCTTTCGCATCGTCGATGCGGCCGGTGACGACATAGCGGCCCGGCTGGCGCACGTCGGCGCGCAGGACAAAGGCAAGCGAGCCGTCTTCCAGCACTTCGCGCGGCGCACCGACCCAGACCGCCGGCAGCTTCGGCGAATAAATCACGTCGAAGATCACCACGCCGTTCTTGCCGCCCGCCACGAATCGCAGCTCGGTGCGGATGGTGCCGTGAAAGCCGGCCAATCCGGTCTGACCCGGGGTCAGCACGCCGCCAAAGGCGCCGTCGTTCGCCACCGGATCGGCCCCCGTTCCATCGTCGGCAAAGGTCAGCGGCACCTGGGTCGTCGCGCGCCCGTTTGTGGCGACAATGCCGGCGGCAATCGCGCGCGTGACCACCAGCGGCACCAGATTCCCATTCGGCTCGACCGCGCGCAGCGAAAACGCGACCGATTCGCCGGCCGCGAGATACACGCGCGACTGCGAAGTTTGCACGAGGACGTTCGGATTGCTGCGGCGGTCGTCGCCGCGCATCGGATTGGTTTCAAGCACAGGCTTGTTCGGCCAGGCCTGATCCGGATTTTGCGACATCGGCCGCGAGTGGGCCGGGTACATGCTGCCTTCGCGATAGCTGCAATAGGTGTGGTCGGCCAGCGCGTAGTTGTCGACCAGCTGCTGGCGCTGGCGCGCGCGCTCGCCCGGCAGCACCGCGACCGCCTGGCCATCGACCTGGCCGAAAAACTGCGGGCCCAGCGGCTGGCCGCCGTCCGTGGCGACGGCTGCGGCGGGGACGCCTGGCTCGTCTCCTTTCAGCGCCAGCCACAGGACCGCCGCCAGCACTGCCGCCAGCAGCACCAGCGGCCAGCGGCGGCGTGGGCCGTTTGGGCGGCCCGGTTGTGATGGATCAGAGGGCACTGTTCACCACGGCACTGCGCACGACCCCGACGATGCCGCCCCAGTTGCCGTTCGCATAGTGATTGTAGGCTTCGCTATCATCCCGGAAACTCACCGAGTGATAACTCCATTTCAGGCTCCCTCCCTCGTTGGCCGCCGAACCCAGCGCCAGGTCGTTGCACAGCCAGTCGCTCGGATTGCAGTAGGAGCCGCCCGAACTGCCGGCCACGCCGCCGGTGCTGTGATAGGCCACGGCTTCGTCGTCCTGGCCCGGCAACACCCCCGAATAGGCCGTGCCCTTGGCGCCGGCATACATGTAGAACCAGACGTTGCGCGTGGTGTTGTGGTTGTACATCGCGCGCGCGGTGGTCGTCTTCAGGTCTTGCACGAGCGGCTCGGAGGTGGTCCAGGAACCGACATCCGACAATTCGGAGCCGCCTGCGGCCCCAGATGCGGCACGCACCCACTTGATGTTCCAGCCGGTCTGGGCGCTGCCGTCGCTGTTGCCGCATACGCCGGAGGAATTCGCGACGGCGTCCTTCTTGACCCGCGCCGAGCCGCCGTAGTTGGCCATCGTGTAGCCCATCATCAGGTCGCCGGCGCTGTGGGTAACGACATAGCACCAGTTGCCGCCGGTGCAGAAGCAGTCGAGCGCGTCGCGGATCTTGCCGCTTTGCGAAGCGATGCTGCTGCGGCCATCCCAGTTGACTGATTTCTTGTTGACGCCGGCCGCCGTGGTGCCGGGGCCCCAGTAGGTCCAGCTGTCGTAGTTGCCGACCACGCCGCCACCGGTGCGGCCGTTGACCCAGAGCGTGTAGTTTGCTGCTGCTGCGAAGCTTGAAACGGCCATGAGACAGACCGCCATTACCATTTGTAAGGCTTTCTTCACAATATCTCCTCGTTGTAGAGCCTGTCCCAGTAGACCGGGGGAAGCTGGTGGCGATGACTGGCAAGCGCGGGCAAGGCGCGAGGAGGCCGCATGGCTCGCCATGCAACGACGAGCAACGCTGCACCCGCTTGTCAGGCACGCCAACAGCGACTCCGGGCTGCTGGGATAGGCTCATGGTGGACGCCTGTATCGGTCGCCTTCACTGCCGGCAGCGCCAGGCGTGGCCGCTTTCTGCGGCTCAGCCGAATGTATGCCTGGGCCCGATCAGAGTCAACTGAACAATTGGTAGAAGAATATTGCGTTGTATTACTGCAAAACCATGCGCAGTTTGCCTTTAATCAAGTTCCGCCAGAACTTTCAGGTGTGCAACGACGCTACGGCCGAGTGCCGAGAGTTCGTAGCCACCCTCGAGGCAGCTGACGATGCGTCCGCCGGCGTGTTCGCGCGCGGCCATCATGATCTGGCGCGTGATCCAGGCGTAGTCCGCTTCGACCAGGGCCATGC
Organism: Massilia sp. CMS3.1; assembly: GCF_051262535.1. NCBI lineage: Bacteria > Pseudomonadati > Pseudomonadota > Betaproteobacteria > Burkholderiales > Oxalobacteraceae > Massilia > Massilia sp. CMS3.1. Next base: position 54,616 of record NZ_JBIMES010000010.1, read on the forward strand.
CGCCCATGTCGTCGTCGCGGTGGGCATCGAATCCCGCCGAGATGAAGATCATCTGCGGGCGGTGTGCATGCAGCGCCGGCAGCCAGTACTCGTGCACCACCTGGCGCACGACCTCGCCGCCGCTGCCTGCGGGCACCGGCACGTTGACATTGGTGGCGGTGATCGGTTCCGGTTCCGTATTCGGATAGAACGGATGCTGGAAGAAGCTGACCATCAGCACGCGCGGATCGTCGCGGAAGGATTCGGCGGTCCCGTTGCCGTGGTGGACGTCGAAGTCGACGATGGCGACGCGCTCGAGCCCGTGCGACTCGAGCGCATGGCGCGCGGCGATCGCCACGTTGTTGAAGAGGCAAAAGCCCATCGGCTGGGTTGGGGTGGCGTGGTGCCCGGGCGGGCGGATCGAACAGAAAGCGTTACTGATGTCGCCGGCGATCACGGCATCGGTCGCGGCGAGCGCCGCCCCGGCCGCGCGCAGGGCCGCGTCATAGCTGGCGTGGCACAGCAGGGTGTCGGCATCGAGCGGATAGGTCTCGCCCGGCGTGGCGGGAATATGGTCGCGCACCAGCGCCAGCGCGCCTTCGGTATGGTTGCGCAGTATGGCCGGCACCTCGGCCAGCGGCGCCAGGCGGCGCTCGATCAGGCCATCCAGGCGGGCCAGGATGAGTTGGTCCTCGATCGCTTGCAGGCGACTCGGCGACTCGGGATGCCAGTCGCCCATGTCATGCCGCAGGCAGTCGGGATGGCTGTAGATTGCTGTGCTCATGATGGTGCGAATTTGTAAGTTTCCTGCCTGCTGCTCAGCCATACAACGGGATTATCCGTTCTCGCATAGAATCATCCGGATGGCGCGCCGCCGCATGGAAAGAATAGTTGTCAATGACGCTAATCTACCATGCCACCTGCGGCCCCGCAGCATTCGACGATTGGAACCCAGCATGTTCAACAAACTGCACGCTTGCGCCCGCCAGGTCGGCCAGATCGTGGTCGGCAAGGACCAGCAGGTGCGCCTCGCCTTTACCTGCCTGCTCGCCGGCGGCCACCTCTTGATCGAGGATGTGCCGGGCGTCGGCAAGACCACGCTGGCGCATGCGCTGGCCCTCTCGCTCGGCCTGAAATTCAACCGCGTCCAGTTCACCAGCGACCTGCTGCCGGCCGATGTCGCCGGCATTTCGGTCTACGAGCGCGAGAAGAATGGGTTCGCCTTCCACCCGGGCCCGATCTTTACCCAGGTGCTGCTGGCCGACGAAATCAACCGCGCCACGCCCAAGACCCAGTCCGGCCTGCTCGAAGCCATGGAAGAGGGCCAGGTCAGCATTGATGGCATGACGCGTCCGCTGCCGGAACCCTTCTTTGTCATCGCCACGCAAAATCCGGCGCACCAGGTCGGCACTTTCCCGCTGCCCGAGTCGCAGCTCGACCGCTTCCTGATGTGCCTGTCGCTAGGCTACCCGGACGCGGCCGCCGAACGCGCGCTCTTGATGGGCGAAGACCGGCGCGCCATGCTGCGCACATTGGCGCCGGCCATGAACCCGGAGGAGCTGATCGAGGCCCAGCGCGCCCTGCGCTCGATCCACGCCTCCAGCTCCCTCATCGATTACGTGCAGGCACTGGCCCAGGCCTCGCGCTCCGGGTCGCTGTTTGCCGAAGGCCTGTCGCCGCGCGCCGCGATCGCGTTGCTGCAGGCCGGACGCGCCTGGGCCGCGCTCGAGGGACGCGACCACGTGCTGCCGGAAGACATCCAGGCGGTGCTGGTGCCGGTCTGCGCGCACCGCCTGCGTCCACTCAAGTCAGCGCAAGGCCTGGCGCTGGCCAGCCGCGACCTGGTGCTGCAGCTGCAAAAATCGGTGCCCCTCTAGGGACAGGGACATGGCGCGCTCCACCCTGACCCAGCGCCTGGGGGCGCGCATGTGGCCAGCCGCCGTCGACAGCGGCGAACTGCTGCTCGGCCAGCGCCGCATCTACATCCTGCCCACCAGGCCGGGCCTGGGCTTCGGCGCCCTGCTGCTGGTGCTCTTGATCGGTTCCATCAACTACAACCTGGGTCTGGGCTACGCGCTGACCTTCCTGGCCCTGTCCTGCGCGCTGGTCGACATGGTGCTCACCTGGCGCAACCTGGCCTACCTGCGCCTGAACGTCGTGCGCGCGCCGAACGTCTTCGCCGGGCAGGAAGCCATTTTTGAACTCCAGCTGCGCAACACGACGCAGCGCGCCCGCTACGCGATACTGGTCGATGTCGCCGGCAGCGGCGAGCCGCGCCACGCGGTCGACGTGCCTGCGAATGACAGCGCCACCGTGCGCCTGGCGCTGCCGAGCCTTGCCCGCGGCTGGCTCGAAGCGCCCCGCCTGACGCTGAGCACCCGTTTTCCGCTCGGGCTGTTTCGCGCCTGGAGCTACTGGCGTCCCGATGCGCGCGCCCTGGTCTACCCCTTCCCCGAAGAAGGCGCGCCGCCGCTGCCCGCGCCCGCCAGCAGTCGTGTCGATGGCGCCGGCCACGCGGGCGAGGATGATTTCGCCGGCGTGCGTCCCTACCAGCCCGGCGACCCGCTGCGGCGCCTGGCCTGGCGCCAGATCGCACGCCTCGACCCGCTCGATGGCGGCCAGCTCGCGACCAAGCATTTCGAAGGCGGCGCGCGCGAGGAACTGGTGCTCGACCTGGCAGCTTTGTCCCCCCAGCTCGACCTCGAGCTGCGCCTGTCGCGCATGACGCGCTGGGTGCTCGAAGCCGAGGGACGCGCCCTGCCGTATGCCTTCCGGCTCGGCGCTGACAGTTTTGAGGCCGCCAACGGCGTCGCGCATCAGTCGGCATGCCTGCGCGCCCTCAGCCTGTACGGCCTGAAAGGCGCGCGATGAACGCCCTGCTGGCGCGCTTTGCCGCCCTGCCGCGCGACAAGGCCGACACCTTGCTGCTGCTGCTGGCCGCCGTGCTGGTGCTGGCGCCGCACGTATTCCACCTGCCGCCCTGGGTCTCGATGCTGTGCGCGCTGACCTTGCTGTGGCGCGGCGTGATCACGCTGCAGGGCAAGCGCATGCCGCCAAGCCTGCTGCTCCTGCCCCTGGCGGCAGGCGGCATGTTAGGCGTCGCCTACAGTTACCACACCGTGCTCGGGCGCGATGCCGGGGTCGCCATGCTGGTGCTGCTGGTGACCTTCAAGATGCTGGAGATGCACGCGCGGCGCGACCTGTTCGTCGTCGTCTTCCTGTGCTTCTTCCTGGTGCTCACCAATTTCTTCTACGAGCAAGGCATCGGCACGGCGCTGTTGATGGCCTTGTCGGTGCTGGCGCTGCTCACGGCCCAGCTGAGCTTCCAGTTCACCGGCGTGGTGCCGCCGCTGCGCCAGCGCTTCCTGATGAGCGCGAAAGTCATCGGCCTGGCCGCGCCCCTGGCCTGCGCCCTGTTCTTCCTCTTTCCGCGCATCGAAGGGCCGCTCTGGGGCATGCCAAGCGATACCACCAGTGCCCGCTCCGGCCTGTCGGAGACGATGGCGCCGGGCACGATGGCGAACCTGGCGCAATCGCGCGAACCGGCCTTCCGGGTGCGCTTCGACGGCCCCGTACCGCCCCAGGAACAACTGTACTGGCGCGGCCCGGTGCTGGGCGCCTACGACGGCCGCACCTGGACCCGGCTCGATGCACGCCTCGCCGGGCGCACGGCGCAGCAGCCGCTGTCGCTCTCGGTGAGCGGCAAGGGCATCGGCTACGACGTGACGCTCGAGCCGTCTTACACCCGCTGGCTGTTCGCGCTCGAGATGCCGCAGCGCCTGCCGGAGCTGGACGGGAATATCGCCAACGTGTCGGGCGAATTCGAACTGACGACCAGCTTCCCGGTCGAGACGCGCCTGCGCTACCGGATGCGCTCTTTCGTGAATTACCGCTTGCAGAGCGCCGGCTTCCCGGAGGACGCCGACCACTGGCTGCAACTACCCGGCAACAGCAACCCGCGCGCCCTGCTCGCCGGCCTCGAACTGCGCGCCGAGCCCGATCCACGCAAACGCGTCGAGGCCGTGCTGCAACGCTTCCGCCGCGAGAACTACGTGTACACCCTGAATCCCCCGCTGCTTGGCCGCAACGCGGTCGACGATTTCCTGTACGGCAGCCGCGCCGGTTTTTGCGAACATTTTTCGGGCGCCTTCGTCTTCCTGATGCGCGCCGCCGGCGTGCCGGCGCGCGTGGTCACCGGCTACCAGGGCGGCGAACTGAATCCCATCGATGGCTATGTCACCGTGCGCCAGTCCGACGCCCACGCATGGGCCGAGGTCTGGTTGGAGAGGCGCGGCTGGGTGCGCATCGATCCGACCGCGGCGGTGGCGCCGGAACGGGTACGGCGCGGCCTGAACGAGGCAATTCCCCCGCGCGCGCCGTTCGGTATCGAGGGCCTGGGGCGCTTCATGCGCCTCGATGGCGAGACCAATCCGTGGATCGCGCAGATGCGCCATGCGGCCGGGGCGATCAACAACGGCTGGAACCAGTGGGTGCTGAACTACACGCCGCAGCGCCAGGCCGGCCTGGTCGACAGCGTGCAAGCGTCGCTGTTCGACTGGCGCATGCCAAGCTTGCTAGCCTTCCTGACAAGTCTGTTGTTGCTCTGGAGATTCTTCCAGCGGCGCCGGGAAGTCGATCCGATCGATGCGCTATACTCGGCCTTGTGTTCGCGCCTGGCCCGCCTGGGTCTGGCGCGTTCGGCAGATGAAGGCCCGAGCGCCTACGCCGCGCGCATCGGCGCCGCGGCGCTGCTCGCACCGCCCGCGCAAGCGGCAGCTTGCGAGTTCCTCGACCGGTATAGCGCCTGGCGTTACGCGCCGCGCCGCAACCACGAGGATCTGGCCGCGACCCTGAAGCGCTTACTCTCGCAGGTTAGATGAAACAGTTCGTATCACTTCTCGCAGCATTGGCTGCACTCGTTATTGCAGCAAGCCCGATCGCGGGCGCCAGCGCAGCGGCGAAAAATCCGCCCTCCAAAGCGAAGAGCTTGAAAGCCAAGGCAGGCAAGGCCAAGGCGTCCCCGCCGAAACCTGCGCCCAAAGCGCGCAAGGTGGTCGCAGCAAGCGTGGCCGCTGCCGCCGCCGTGTCGTCGATCGATGACGACGGCGAGCAAGTCAATTTCAGTGAATGGCAAGCCGTCCGCGACTTCGTCGACGACATGGTCGTCAAGCACGGCTTCGACCGTTCCGCGCTCGAGACGCAGATGCGCCAGGTGCGCTTCGCCGAGTCGGCGGTGCAACTGGTGAAACCGGCGCCGCCGGGAAAACCGAAGAACTGGCAAGCGTACAGCGCTCGCTTCATCGAGCCGATCCGCATCAATGCCGGCCTGCGCTTCTGGAACGAGAACGCCGCGGCGCTGGCACGGGCCGAGGCGACCTACGGTGTGCCGGCCGAGATCCTGGTCGGCATCATCGGCGTGGAAACCGTGTACGGCCGCGACACCGGGCGCTTCCGCGTGCTCGATACCTTGACGACCCTGGCATTTGCCTATCCGGACGCGCCGAACAAGGCAGCGCGCAGCGTTTTCTTCCGCAGCGAGCTGGAACATGCTCTGCTGCTGGCGCGCCACCAGAACATCGATCCGTTCAGCTTGCTCGGTTCCTTCGCCGGCGCCGTCGGCCTGCCGCAGTTCATGCCGGGTAATATTTTGAAATTCGGCGTCGATTTCGACGGCAACGGCCATATCGACCTGCGCGGTTCCACATCGGACGCGATCGGCAGCGTCGCCAATTTCCTGATCGAGCATGGCTGGAAGCCGAGCGACCCCGGGCCCAACGCGATTCCGGTCGACGTCGCCGCGCACCGTGCCTGGGAGCCGCTGCTCGAACGGGGCCTCGCTGCGACCCTGCACGCGAACGAACTGCAGTCGGCCGGCGTGGTCTCCCCTGTGGCCCTGCCGACCGATCGCCTGTATGGCCTGGTCGACCTGCAAAACGGCGCCGAGGCGACCGAATACTGGGTAGCGAACGATAACTTCTTTGCCATCACCAAATATAACCGCAGTTATTTCTATGCCATGTCGGTGATCGACCTTGGACGAGCCGTGCGCGAAGCACGCGACGCCCAGACGTTCTAATCTTAGGTATTTTGTAACACGTTGTAACAGCGCTGCCGCCGCTTTTCCCTCAGGCAGCGCTTTCTTTTCCGGGTACTCCCCTGGTGTATCCCATTCCGCCGGCTTTCTGTACTCTATGGAAACATTCAACGGCTTGGCATACTCCCACTATTGTTAGTATTTGTGCATATCATTCTGAAACGTGTGGCACGCAACTTCTGTTTCCTCTACACTCAGATTTAATTAAAAAACAATTATTTTATTCGTGAGTTTGTGAGAGAATTGCAATGCGGCTATTGTTGCGACTAGACAACAGGGCCGAGGCTTCGCACCGAATTCTATTGCTCATAAGTACTAGAGCTGGATTTAGTTGTACAATTGAGTAGATTTTTTCGAAAGAACTTCCGGAATCGAAACGCCGCAAGCGACTTTCCGTAACCCACAATAGGAATATTAGAAATCATGACAAACCAAGTCGGCATTGATATGAGCAGCGATGCGGAGTCGGATGAACTGTTGCAATACAACCCGAACCGTCTGCTGGACACCCTGATCGAGAACCTGCGCCTGAAGAATGACGCAGCCCTGTCGCGCGCACTGGAAGTAGCGCCGCCGGTGATCTCGAAGATCCGCCACCACCGCCTGCCGGTCGGCGCATCGCTCCTGATCCGCATGCACGAAGTAAGCGACCTGTCCATCCGTGACCTGCGTTACCTGATGGGCGATCGCCGCAACAAGTTCCGCATCAGCGACAAGCAGTTCAAGCCAAAAGAAGGCGCGGCACCATCGGCGTCGAGCGGCGAGTAATACTCACACATTCTCTCACGCCCGGCGCTTCAAGGGTCGCAAGGGAATGGTGGACGAAAAAAAATGGGGCGATTCGATCGCCCCATTTGTTATGCCTTGCGTCTTTGATCAAGCAGGAAACACCCCGGTCGACAGGTAGCGGTCACCGCGGTCGCAAACGATAAACACGATCGTTGCGTTCTCGACGCTCTGCGAAATACGCAATGCCACTTCGCAGGCGCCGGCGGCCGAGATGCCGCAGAAAATCCCCTCTTCCGCCGCCAAGCGGCGCGCCATCTGCTCGGCCGCGGCCTGGCTGACGTTTTCCACCTGGTCCACGCGCGACTTGTCGTAGATCTTCGGCAGGTAGGCTTGCGGCCACTTGCGGATGCCCGGGATCGACGAACCCTCTTCCGGCTGGGCGCCGATGATACGCACCGCCTCGTTCTGTTCCTTCAGGTAGCGCGACACGCCCATGATGGTGCCGGTCGTGCCCATGGCGCTGACGAAATGCGTGATGCGCCCGTCCGTATCGCGCCAGATTTCCGGCCCGGTCGTCTCATAATGGGCGAGCGGATTGTCCGGATTGGCGAACTGGTCGAGGATGATGCCCTTGCCTTCTTTTTGCATCTGGTCGGCCATGTCGCGCGCGTATTCCATGCCGCCGGTCTTGGGCGTGAGCACGATCTCGGCGCCATAGGCGGCCATGCTCTGGCGCCGCTCGATCGACAGGTTGTCCGGCATCAGGAGGATCATCTTGTAGCCGCGGATCGATGCTGCCATCGCGAGGGCGATGCCGGTATTGCCCGAGGTCGCCTCGATGATGGTATCGCCCGGCTTGATCTGGCCGCGTTCCTCGGCATTCTTCAGCATCGACATCGCGGCCCGGTCTTTGACAGACCCGGCAGGGTTGTTGCCCTCGAGTTTACCCAGGATGATGTTATTGCGCGCCGCAGCGTCTGCGCCAGGCAGGCGCACCAGCTGGACCAGTGGGGTATTGCCGATCGTATCTTCGATGGTGTTATAAGCCATGCTTCTCTCTTGCAGTTCTTTAAGCTGACATTCTAATCCGAGAAGGCAGAGCGCGTATGGGGAGGACCTGGTGCCCTCCCCTGTGGCCATCGCGGCCGCTGACTACATTGGCTTAACGCAGCGGCGCCGGATAGGTCGCGACGCTGACGTTGCCGTCTTTGTCCACCGCCTGCACGCCGAAGAAGTAATTATCCTTCGACAGATTCACAGTGGCCTCCGTCACGTTGCCCACAAATTTGGAACCCTGCCACCCGGCGGCAGTCGTCTCGCGCCAGACGATGCGGTAACCCGCGACGTCCGGTTCCGGATTGGCCTGCCAGAGCAGCGTCGAATCGTTGACCAGCTTGTCGGTACGCACCTTGACACCTTGCGGCGCGGCCGGGGCCAGGGCCAGCGAGGCCAGCGTGGCCGCGTTCACCTTCGCCACCTTCGCCGTGTAGTCGAAGTCGACGAATTCGGTCAGGTCGCCATACACCTTGCCGTTTTCGGTGCGCAGGTTCTGGTGCTGGTGCGAGAAGTCCTCGTTCGGCTCCGTGAAGCGCAGCGCCGCATAGCCCTGCTCGAGGAAGGGCATGTGGTCGCCGCCGCGCAGGTAGCGGTCGTGGCGCTGGATCACGCTGACCTTGAAGCCCTTCACGTAGCGTTCGCCGTGTTCCTTCGTGTAGCGGGCGAGCTGGCGCGAGATCGAATCGTTCTCGCCGCCGGTGGCGACCAGCGCGCGCACGGCGTCGCTCATCTCTTTCGTCGCCGGAATGCTCTGCGCGAACAGGCGTACCTGCTTGTTGTCGACGCGGCCATCGTCGGCGCGCGAGCTGCCGATGATGTCGTTGGTGAACATGCCGGCCACGTTCAGGTTGTTCGCACGGGCTTGTTTCGCCCAATGGCCGGCGCCCAGCAGGCCCTGCTCTTCGGCGGCAACGGTCATGAAGACCAGCGTAGCGTCGAACTTGTACTTGGCCATCACGCAAGCCATTTCCATCACGGCGGCCGTGCCCGAGGCATCGTCGTTGGCGCCCGGCGACTTGCCGGTGGCGTCCATGATGTCGGTATTCCTCGAATCATAGTGGCCGCTGACGACATACAGGCGCTCTTTCGAGGCGTCTTGGGTTCCCGGCAGCGTGGCGACGACGTTGACGATTTCGGTCGGACGCGAGATGCGTGCCGACACCGGCGAGATATGGCTGTCGTAGGCGACCTGCAGGCTGGTGCCGGCGCCGCAACGCTCCAGTTCCGCCTTGATCCAGCGCCGCGCGGCGCCGATGCCGGTCGTCTCGGACGTCGTATCCGACATCGTGTGGCGCGTCTCGAAGCTGACCAGCTTGCGCACATAGGCCTCAATCCGCTTGGGCGAGATCTCGGCGACGATCTTGTCGATGTGGGGCTGGCGGCGGGAAACGTCGGGGCCGGCAGGTGCGGCGGGTGCGGCGTAGGAAGTGGCAGCGAACAGACCGGCGATGAGGCCGGCGGCGATACGGAGGCGAGGCATGAGGGTCCTTGGAATCGTTGCTTTTGATCCTCTATCTTCTCATGCCGCCCTCCCTTCTTGCGGTATTTACATGCAAAAATACCCGGCACACATGCTGGTGCCGACGTGGCGGCACCAGCGTGGTGCTGCCTCACCTTGTTACATGGCGGCCTTGGTGTCGGCCGGCTTGGCCGTTGCCGCTTTCGCGCCGGGTGCCGCCTTGGCAGTCTTCTCGGGCTTGGCGGCAGGGGCGACACCTTCCTTGCCCTTGCCGTTCACCTGCAGGCCGGCCTCGGACAGCTTGGCTGCCTTCTTGTCGCCGACGCCCTTGACGCGCTTCTGGAAATCGGCCCAGTCCTTGAACTCGCCCTTGCCGCGCTCGTCCAGGATGGCTTTCGACATGCTTGGGCCCACACCCTTCACGCCGTCGAGGGCGGCGGCATCGGCCTTGTTGACGTCGACCTGGGCGAACGCGAAGCTGGTCGAGGCGACCAGCGTGGCAAGGGCAAGCATCAGTTTCTTGATCATTGAGTCTCTCCATTCGGGAATACGGACAGCGGGTGCCGTCCACCCGCGCTTAACGCGCGCCGGGGGAGACTGTTGACCGGTTTTGTTTGAGCGGAATCAAGCGCTGCTGAAGGCCTTGGCCTTGGCGCCGGAATCAGCCCGCGAACAATTCGTCGCGCGTGACGGTGGCGGTACCCAGTTTGCCGACGACGATGCCGCCGGCACGGTTCGCGGTGGCCAGCGCCACATCCAGGGGTGCCCCGGCGCCGAGCATGGCCGCCATGGTCGCGATCACGGTGTCGCCGGCGCCCGACACATCGAATACCTCGCGTGCGTCGGCATGCACGTGCAGCACTTCATTTGCCGTGTACAGGCTCATGCCCTCTTCCGAACGCGTCAGCAGCAGCGAGTCCAGCCCCAGCTCGACCCGCAGCGCCTGGGCCTTGTTCGTGAGCTGTTCCTCGCTCTTCCAGTTGCCGACGATGCGGCGCAGTTCGGATTTATTTGGCGTGAGCATGCTCGCACCCGCGTACGGCGAAAAATCGTCGCCCTTCGGGTCGACCATGACGATCTTGCCGGCCGCGCGCCCGGCGCGGATCATCTCGGCGACGTTGACCAGGCTGCCCTTGTTGTAGTCGGAGAAGATCAGCACGTCGAAGTCCGGCAGCAGGGCCTTGAATTGCGTCAGCTTGTCGCGCAGGACGTTCTCGGTCGGGGCATCTTCGAAGTCGATGCGCACCATCTGCTGCTGGCGGCCGATGACGCGCAGCTTGATGATGGTGGAAATCGCTTCGTCGCGCTTGAGGTAGCTGTGGATGCTGGAGTCGCGCAGCAGGCTTTCGACCTGGGTGCCGGCCTCATCGGCGCCGACCACGCCCAGCAGGCCGCTGTGGGCGCCCAGAGCGGCCGCGTTGCGGGCCACGTTGGCCGCGCCGCCGAGGCGCTCTTCGCGGCGCTGGATGCGCACCACCGGCACCGGTGCCTCAGGCGAAATGCGGGAGACCTCGCCAAACCAGTAGCGGTCGAGCATGACGTCGCCGACGACGAGCATGCGTACGTTGTCGAGCCGCGGGGCGCTCGTATGAAGATAGTCTGCGCCGTCGAGCAGGCGGCTTGGGGTGTCGGTCGTCATAAGCGTGTTGGGTGACGTCAGTTCATTACATTGAGTTCTTCGGTGCGGCGCGGCGGGTAGGTTTCCCAGCGGCTGCAACCCGGGCATTGCCAATAGTACTGGCGCGCCTTGAAGCCGCAGTGGCTGCACTGGTAGCGCGCCAGTTTTGCCGTATAGCCGTGGATCAGGTTCTTCACCATCGACAGCTCTTCCCAGATGTGCGCCGGGGCGTCCATCAGGCGCGCCTCGAGCAGCTTGTCGAGGCCCAGCAAGGTTGGATTGCGGCGCAACTCATCGAGCACCAGTTGTTTGGCAGCGTCGACGCCGTCGAGTTCAATCACGGCCTTGAAGACGACCTCGATCAGGTCAATCGACGACGCTTCGGCCAGATACGAGCGCAGCAGGTTGACGCCTTCCTGCGGACGGCCGACGCGGCGATAGCCGTCCATCAGGCGTCCGGCCACCAGCGCCACGTGCGGCACGCTTTGCTGTTCGACGCGCTTCCAGGCGAGGATCGCGGCTTCGACTTCGCCTTGCGCCAGCAGCACGTCGCCCAGCAGCATGGTGGCGCGCACGCTGTTGCGGTCGGCGTGCAGGCCTTTATCCAACAAGGCCATCGCGTCGGCCAGGTCGCTGCGCACCAGGGCGTCCTGGGCCAGCTCGCAATAGAACTGCGCAATTTCCTTCTGGCGCGCGCCGGCGCCCGAGGATTGCAGGCCGCTTGCCGCCTCGATGGCGCGGCTCCATTCCTTTTCGCGCTGGTAGATTTCCAGCAGCGCACGTTGCGCCTGCACGCTGTAGCTGCCTTCGACCAGGCTGTTGAACGTTTCTTCGGCACGGTCCAGCAGGCCGGCTTTCAAATAGTCCATGCCGAGTTCGTACTGGGCCTGGCTGCGCTGTTCCGGCGGCAGGTCGGGACGCGCCAGCAGGTTCTGGTGGACACGGATGGCGCGCTCGATCTCTCCGCGCCGGCGGAACAGGTTGCCGAGCGCGAAGTGCATGTCGGCCGTTTCGGGATCGAGCGTGACGATCTCGATGAAGGCGTCGATGGCCTTGTCGGGCTGGTCGTTCAGGAGCAGGTTCAGGCCCTTGAAATAGGCCCGCGGCAAAGTGCGCGATTCGGACAGGATCTGTTGGATGTCGACGCGGGCGGCGATCCAGCCGAGGCCGAAGAAGACGGGGACGGCGAGCAGCCACCAGGTTTCAAATTCCATGAGTTCTTATTGTTGGTTGATGGGGCAAGTCGCGTTGGCGGGCGCTTAGTGTGGCACGACAGCGACCGCGTCGACGGCCGGCTGGGCAGTGCCGGTGCCGGCGGCGCTTTGCAGCGCGTGGACCGTGTTCTTGTGCTGCGATGCTTCACGGCGGTGGCGGAAGACGGTCGGCGTCAGGGCCAGGATGCCGAGAGCGGCGCCGGCGATGAAGAAGGCCAGCAGCATCAGGACGAGCGGGCCGCGCAACTCGTAACCGAGGAAGAAGATCAGCTCGACTTCCTGGGTGTTCTTCAGCGCGAAGCCGAAAAACAGGACGAACAGGATAAATCCCGCGATGGTGGAGACGAATTTCATCTGGTGGGCCTGGCGGTGGGGGATGCAAAGGCGCAGTGTCGCATATCTCAAGCATTCTTTCAAAGACGTCGGGTCTGCACTTTCGTTCTCACAAAAAAAAACGGCGCCCAAAGGACGCCGTTCTCTGTGCCTGCACGTGGCAGACGACTCAGTCTTCGATAATCGGTTGACCGACCATCGCGTCGACCCGCTCGCGCAACTGCTTGCCCGGTTTGAAGTGGGGCACCCGTTTTTCGGGGACCATCACCTTGTCGCCGGACTTCGGGTTGCGGCCGATGCGGGGCGGTCGGCTGTTGAGCGAAAAGCTGCCGAAACCACGGATCTCGATGCGCTGCCCGGTAGACAGGGCGTTGGTCATCGCATCGAGGATGGTCTTGACTGCGTACTCCGCATCCTTGGCGACCAGCTGGGAATAACGCTCAGCCAGTCGTGCAATCAGCTCGGACTTTGTCATCTGGTCGCCTCAGGCAGGCTATTAGTTCTTATTATCGAACTTGGCCTTGAGCAGCGCGCCCAGGCTGGTGGTGCCCGATGCAGCGTTGCTGTCATTCGAGTTCGACAGCTTGCTCATCACTTCCTGGGTCTCGACATTGTCTTTCGCCTTGATCGACAGCTGGATGCTGCGAGCCTTGCGATCGATGTTGATGACCAGGGCTTCAACGCTGTCGCCAACCTTCAGGTGGGTGCCGGCATCTTCAACGCGGTCACGTGCGATTTCCGAAGCGCGCAGGTAGCCTTCGACTTCTTCGGAGAGCGCGATGACGGCGCCTTTAGGCTCGACCGACTTGACCGTACCGGTCACCAGCGAACCTTTGTCGTTCATGGCTGCAAAGTTGTTGAACGGGTCGCCTTCGAGCTGCTTGACGCCCAGCGAAACACGCTCGCGCTCGACATCGATGGCCAGAACGACGGCTTCCAGCTCGTCGCCCTTCTTGAAGCGACGAACAGCTTCTTCGCCGGCTTCGGTCCACGACAGATCCGACAGGTGCACCAGACCATCGATGTTGCCTGGCAGGCCGATGAACACGCCGAAATCGGTGATCGACTTGATCGAACCACGGACTTTGTCGCCCTTCTTGTGGGTCATGCCGAAGTCGTCCCATGGGTTCGCTTTGCACTGCTTCATGCCCAGCGAGATACGGCGACGCTCTTCGTCGATTTCCAGGACCATGACTTCGACTTCGTCGCCGAGCTGCACGACTTTGTTCGGGGCCACGTTCTTGTTGGTCCAGTCCATCTCCGACACGTGCACCAGGCCTTCGATGCCCTGCTCGACTTCGACGAATGCGCCGTAGTCGGTGAGGTTCGTGACTTTACCGAACAGGCGGGTGCTCTGTGGGTAACGACGCGACAGGCCGGTCCATGGGTCGTCGCCCAGCTGCTTGACACCCAGCGAGACGCGGTTCTTTTCCTGATCGTACTTGAGGACCTTGGCGGTGATTTCCTGGCCAACCGACAGCACTTCCGACGGGTGACGCACGCGACGCCATGCCAGGTCGGTGATGTGCAGCAGGCCGTCGATGCCGCCCAGGTCGACGAATGCGCCATAGTCGGTGATATTCTTGACGACGCCGGTAACCACGGTGCCTTCTTTCAGCGTTTCCATCAGCTTCTGGCGCTCTTCGCCCATCGATGCTTCGATGACGGCGCGGCGCGACAGGACGACGTTGTTACGCTTACGGTCGAGCTTGATGACCTTGAATTCCAGGGTCTTGCCTTCGAACGGGGTGGTGTCCTTGACCGGACGGGTGTCGACCAGCGAACCCGGCAGGAATGCGCGGATGCCGTTGGTCAGGACGGTCAGGCCGCCTTTGACTTTACCGTTGACGGTACCGGTGACGATCTCACCCGATTCCATTGCTTTTTCCAGAGCCAGCCACGATGCCAGGCGCTTGGCCTTGTCGCGCGACAGGATGGTATCGCCGAAACCATTTTCGAGCGACTCGATGGCCACGGAAACGAAATCGCCGACAGCGACTTCCAGTTCGCCCTGGTCATTCTTGAATTCTTCGATTGGAATGAATGCTTCAGATTTCAGGCCGGCGTTGACGATCACGAAGTTGTGATCCAGACGCACGACTTCGGCGGAGATGACTTCGCCCGAGCGCATGTCTTGACGTGACAGCGACTCTTCAAACAGGGCGGCAAAACTTTCCATACCGGAATCTTGGGTAGTTGCAGTAGACATAGGTTATTTACATGTTAGCCAGCAGGACCGTCGTGGGCGCGGCTCTGAACTGGGTCAGGTTAATACAACACCTGCGTGGCAAAAAGCCGTGACAGGCACCAATACAATTACAGCAGCGTATGCCAGTGGAGCACCTGCTCCACAGCCTCATCGACCGTCATATCCGACGTATCGAGGATGTACGCGCCTTCTGCCGCGATCAGCGGGGCGACGGTGCGATGGGTATCGCGCTCGTCGCGCGCCTGCAAATCAGCAAGCAGATCGTCCATATTAGCAGAAAATCCTTTGCCAATCAATTGCTTATATCGCCGCTCAGCCCGTGCTTCGACGCTGGCGGTAAGAAACACTTTGAGCCTTGCGTTGGGGAAAATTACGGTGCCCATGTCGCGTCCGTCGGCCACCAGGCCGGGCGGTTTGCGAAAGCCCAGCTGCAGGGCATAGAGCGCCTGGCGCACGCTGGGAATGGCCGCGATCTTCGATGCGTTATTGCCGACTTCCTCGGCCCGGATCAGTTCGCCCACGTCTTCGCCGGCCAGGAAAATATCGCCGTTGGCGAAGCTAGCCGGGAGGTGCTCCGCCAGCTGCGCCACCGCATGCTCGTCGTCGAGGGCAACGCCGGCGCGCGTGCTTGACAAGGCCGTCAAGCGGTACAGCGCGCCCGAGTCGAGCAGGTGGTAGTCGAGCCGCGCGGCGACGCGCGCCGCGACCGTGCCCTTGCCGGAAGCGGTCGGGCCGTCGAGCGTGATCACGGGGATATGGGAATTGGGCATTGTTTACCTCTTGGACGCGCCGGGCGCGGGTTTAAAACAACTCGTTGCGTGCGATACCCGCGAACGCTTCGAAGTAGTCGGGGAAGGTCTTGGCGACGCATTTCGGATCGTTGATGCGCATCGCGTTGCCACGGCGTGCCACGCCGTCCAGCGAGGCCAGCGAAAAGCACATCGCCATCCGGTGGTCGTCGTAGGTGTCGATGGTCGCCGGCAACAGCTCCTCGGGCGGGGTGATGCGGATGTAGTCCGCGCCCTCTTCCACCGTGGCGCCGACCTTGCGCAGCTCGATCGCCATCGCGGCCAGGCGGTCGGTTTCCTTGACCCGCCAGCTGGCGATGTTGCGCAGCGTGCTGGGGCCGTCGGCATACAGCGCGGCCACCGCAATCGTCATCGCGGCGTCGGGAATATGGTTGAAGTCGGCATCAATGGCTTTCAATACGCCATTCCCGCGCGCCTCGATCCAGTTTTCGCCGCGCGTCACGATCGCGCCCATCCGTTCGAGGGCGTCGGCGAAGCGCACGTCGCCCTGGATGCTGTCCCGGCCCACGCCCTCGACCCGCACGGGACCGCCGCCGATCGCGCCGGCCGCGAGAAAATACGAGGCCGACGACGCATCGCCTTCGACGTGGATGCTGCCCGGCGAGACGTAGTGCTGGCCCGGCTGCACCGTAAACGAGGCCCAGCCGTTCTGCTCGACGCTAACGCCGAAGCGCCGCATTAGATTGAGCGTGATCTCGATATAGGGCTTGGAAATGAGCTCGCCGACGACGTCGATCGTCACCGCATGGCCGCGCGCCATCAAGGGCGCTGCCATCAACAGGGCGGTCAGGAACTGGCTCGATACGTTGCCGCGCACCGACATGCGATTCGCATGAATGTGGCCACGCCGAATGCGCAGCGGCGGGAAGCCCGGTTCCCCGGTGTAGTCGACCTGGGCGCCGATCTCGTTCAGGGCCTCGACCAGGTCGCCGATCGGACGCTCATGCATGCGCGAGACGCCGTGCAGCGTGTAATCGCCGCCGATCACGGCCAGGGCCGCGGTCAGCGGGCGGATCGCGGTGCCGGCATTGCCCATGAAAAGGTCGGCCTCGCCATTTGGCAGCACGCCGCCGTTGCCATGCACGACGATCGTGCGCTCGTCGACCTCATCCCACTTGATGCCGAGCGAGCGCAGCGCGCCGAGCATGACCATGGTGTCGTCGGAGGCCAGCAGGTCGTGGATCGTGGTCTCGCCCTGGGCGAGTGCTGCGAGCAGCAGCGTACGGTTCGAGATGCTTTTCGAGCCAGGCAGGCGCACCGTGCCCGCGACGTGCATCACGGGTTCGAGGTCGATGTGCTGCGGGTAGTGTTTCGGCTTTTGCTGCGTCATTCTGGTTCCTGGGTCTTAGGCTCGGACGTTTCAATCGCCTCGCTCCACGCGCGGCGCGCGCGCTGGGCGTTCGTATAGATGGCCTCGATACCGGGGCCATCGTGTGCGGCCAGCCGTTCGCGCAATACTGTCAATTGTGCCAGATATGCATCGAGCTCGGTGAGGAGCGCATCGCGGTTCGCCAGGCTGATGTCGCGCCACATTTCGGGCGAGGAGCCGGCAATCCGGGTGAAGTCGCGAAAGCCGCTGGCGGCATACTGGAACAGCTGATCCGCATGCGGCTTGTTCGCGATATCGTCCACCAGCGCAAACGCGAGCAGATGCGGCAGATGGCTCACAGCCGCGAACACGCGGTCGTGCTGTTCGGGCGTGAGCGTGTGAATGACGGCGCCGCACAGGCGCCAGGCGGCAGCAACCAGGCCGACATCGCCTGCCGCATTTTCCGGCAGCGGCGTGATGACGGTTTTCTTGCCCTGGTACAGGTCAACCAGCGCCGCATCCGGGCCATTCGATTCGCGCCCGGCGATCGGGTGTGCGGGCACGAACTGGCTGACTTGTGCGCCGAGCGCCGCGCGCGCGGAGGCCACGACGTCCGACTTGGTGCTGCCGGCGTCGGTGATCACGGTGCCTGGCTCCAGGTAGGGCAGCAGCGCGGCCAGGATCGGCCCGGTCTGGGCCACCGGGGCGGCCAGCAGGACCAGGTCGGCCCCCGCCATCGCTTCTTCAAAGGACTCGGTGATGCTGTCGACGATGCCCAGTTCGAGTGCGCGCGCCATCGCCTCGTGCGAGCGGCCCATGCCGACGATGTGGCGCGCCGCGCCCGCTTTTTTGAGTGCCAGTGCGAACGAGCCGCCGATCAGCCCGACGCCAATGACGACGACCTTGCCCAGCATTTAAGCGATCGCCTTCTTCAGGGCCGCGATAAAGGTCGCGTTCTCTTGCGGCAGGCCGATCGAGATACGCAGCCACTGCGGCAAGCCGTAAGCGCCGACCGGACGCACGATCACGCCTTGCTTGAGCAGCGCCACGTTCACGCGCGCACCTGCCTGGTCGTCGTCGCCGACGCGCACCAGCACGAAGTTGCCGAACGACGGAACGTATTCCAGGCCAAGTTCCTGGAAAGCGGCGGTCATCTGCTTGTAGCCTTCGGCATTGTTCTGCGCGCCCTTCTGCAGGAACGCCTTGTCGTTCAGCGCCGCGATCGCCGCCGCCTGGGCCAGCGAATTGACGTTGAACGGCTGGCGGATGCGGTTCATCAGGTCGGTCACGATCGGCTGGGCGATCGCAAAGCCGACGCGCAGGCCGGCCAGGCCGTAGGCCTTCGAGAAGGTGCGCGAGACGACCAGGTTCGGATACTTTCGCACCCAGTTGGCCGATTCGAACTGGTGTTCGGGCGCCAGGTATTCGTTATAGGCCTCATCGAGCACGACGACGACGTTCGAGGGCACCTGCTTGAGAAACGCTTCGATTTCCTCGGCGCCAATGAAGGTACCGGTCGGGTTGTTCGGGTTGGCCACATACACCAGGCGCGTGTCGGGCTCGATGGCCGCTGCCATCGCCTTTAAATCGTGGCCGTAGTTCACGGCCGGGACGACGATCGCGCGACCGCCCACGCCTTGCGTGGCCAGCGCGTAGACCGCGAACGAGTACTGCGCGAAGACGACCGATTCGCCCTTCTGCACGAAGGCGTGGGCCGCGATTTCGAGGATGTCGTTGCTGCCGTTGCCGAGGGTGATCCAGTCGGCCGGCACATCGTAGCGCGCGCTCAGGGCTGCCTTCAATTCAAAACCGTTGGCGTCCGGGTAGCGGCCCAGCTCGAGCACGGCTTTGGCCATGGCAGCCTTGCTCGACTCGGGCACGCCGAACGGATTTTCGTTGGAGGCGAGCTTGACGATGGCCGCTTCGTCGAGGCCGAATTCGCGGGCGACTTCAGCGATGGGTTTGCCGGCCTGGTAAGGGGCGATGGCACGAACGTACTCTGGACCGAATGTCGACATGGGGTGTTCTCGATTAAAAATTAGAGGCCGACCGGGTAGGAACCCAGCAGCTTGAAAAAGGCAGCATTGTTGTGCAGTTCTTCGAGGGCCCGCGCAACCGGCGCGTCCTGGCGGTGGCCTTCGACGTCCACATAGAAGTAATACTCCCAGGTGCCGATGCGCGCCGGGCGCGATTCGAAACGCGTCATCGACACGCCGTGCGTGGCCAGGGGCGCGAGCAGTTTGTACACGGCGCCGGCGGTGTTCGGCACGGCCAGCACCAGCGAGGTGCGGTCGATCCCCGAAGGATTCGTCTGCAGCGTTCCGATCACGACGAAGCGGGTGCGGTTGTGCGGGTCGTCCTGGATATGGGCCTGCACCACGCCGAGCTGGTACTGTTCGCCGGCCATTTCGCTGGCGATCGCGGCGATCGTGGCATCCTTGCTGGCCATGACCGCCGCTTCCGCGTTCGAGGCCACGGCGCGGCGTTCCACGCCTGGATGGTGCAGGTTCAGCCAGACCTGGCACTGGGCCAGCGCCTGCGAGTGGGCGCAGACGACGGTCACGCCCTCCATGCTGCCGGTCTTCGTCATCAGGCTGTGGTGCACGGGGATCGAGACTTCGCCGCTGATCACGGTGGTCGTCGCCAGCAGCAGGTCGAGCGTGCGGTTGATCGCGCCTTCCGACGAATTCTCGACCGGTACCACGCCGAAGTCGGCGGTGCCCGCTTCGGTGGCGCGGAAGACTTCGTCGATCGAGGCGCACGGCAAGCCTTCGACCGCGCTGCCGAACTGCTGGTACACGGCCTGCTCGCTGAAGGTGCCGGCCGGGCCCAGATAAGCCACGGTGACGCGCTTTTCCAGCGCGCGGCAGGCGGACATCACTTCGCGGAAGATGGTTTGCACGTCCTGGTTTTTCAGGGGGCCGGGATTGCGCTCGGCGACGCCGCGCAGCACCTGCGCTTCGCGCTCGGGGCGGAATACGGGGGCGTCGGTTTCGGCTTTGACGTGGCCGACTTGCTGGGCGATGCGGCCGCGCTGGCTCAGCAGGTCGAGGATTTGCGCGTCGATCGCATCGATCCGTTCGCGCAGGGGGGTGAGTTTGTCTGTCATGGTTGGTTGATTGTTGATTGCCCGCGGATCACCGCGCGATCGGTTGCGGTTTATCCGTCAATGGTGCGGCATGCGGCGGCGTGGCCGCCGTACGACATACTACCGCCCCGCAAACTCGTTCAAATAACCGACCAGGGCCTGCACCCCTTCGATCGGCATCGCATTGTAGATCGACGCCCGCATACCCCCGACGGACTTGTGGCCCTTCAGCTGCAGCAACCCGCGCGCCTTCGCGCCGGCCAAAAATGCTTCATTCAGTGATTCGTCGCGTAAATAGAACGGGATATTCATGCGTGAGCGACATGAAACATGCACGCGGTTGCTGTAGAAATCGTCCGCATCCAGTGCCCCATACAACAGGCGCGCCTTCTCGATATTACGCGCTTCCATCGCCGCCACGCCACCCTGCGCTTTCAGTTGGGCGAACACCAGCCCGGCGATATAGATCGCATAGGTCGGCGGCGTATTGAACATCGATTCGTGCTCGGCCACGTTCTTCCAGTGGAAGGCGGACGGACAGATCGGCAGCGCGTAGTCCAGTAAATCCTCGCGCACGATCACCAGCGTCAGCCCGGCGGGGCCGATATTCTTCTGCGCGCCGGCGAAGATGACGCCGTATTGCGAGACATCGATGACGCGCGACAGGATGTGCGAAGACATGTCGGCGACGACCGGCACGCCACTTGGTGCTTGCGGCACGAAGTTGTACTCGACGCCGTCGATGGTTTCGTTGGTGCAGACGTGCAGGTAAGCCGCGCCGTCGGTGAGTTTCCACGCATCCTGCGGCGGCACGCAAGTAAAACCTTCGGCCTGGCTCGAGGCTGCGACGTTCACTTGCGCATAACGCGCCGCTTCCTTGATCGACTTGCCCGACCAGGAACCGGTGTGGACGAAGTCGATGGTCGCCGGCTCGCGCACGCGGCCGAGCAAATTGAGTGGAATGACGGCGTTCTGACCAAGTCCCCCGCCCTGCATGAACAGGATGCGGTAATTATCCGGGACTGCCAGCAGTTCGCGCAGGTCGGCTTCCGCCTGCTTGTAAATGGCGATGAATTCGGGACCGCGATGGCTCATCTCCATCACCGACATGCCGCTGCCGTGCCAGTCGAGCATTTCACTGGCGGCTTGTTGCAGCACTTCCTTCGGGAGGACGGCCGGGCCGGCCGAGAAATTGAAGATCTGGGTCACTGGCTTACTTGCTCCTGTTCTGCTCCTGTTGATTACTTGGCCTGCAGTGCCTGGGCGGTCGCCGCCGCCAGACGCTCCCTCAGCATATCCTGGGTAAGCTGGTTCGCCTCCTGCATGAGCTGGGGATTGAGCGAGAGCAGTTTCGCTGCAGTCGGACTCTTGTAAAAGACCAGCAGCTCATTCACCTCGGCCTGCGTGAACTTGCTGGCATACATCGGCACGACGCGGTCGAGGATCTCGTCCACCAGCTTCGGATCGGCCAGCATACGCTGCCCGCCCTGCGCCACGCGCGCGGTACTGTTGCCAACGATGGCAAGTTCGGCCTTCTTCTGCTCTTCCGTCAGCTTCGGGTTGGCGTTGATCCGCTTGGCCTGCGCCTTGAGTATGACCTCGGGCATGGCCTGGGCGGTTTGCTGCAGGCGCGCCGTCAACTGCTCGCGGTATTTCATGGCCGTCAGCAGTTCCCTGACGCTCTGCGCCAGCGCAGGATCGAGCGCCGCCGGTGCCTGGGCCAGGGCGGAGGCCGACATGGCCAGTGTGCAAAACAGTGCAACGAGACGTTTCATCAACCGCTCCAGACATGCATGAAAAAAGGGAGGGCAACGCCCTCCCTCATTCGGGCCGTTTACTGCGGCCCGGCTTCGAGTTCGACTTCTTCGAGGTCGGTCTCGACGATGCGTTGCAGGCCCGACAGCTTGGTGCCGTCTTCGACCGCGATCAGGGTCACGCCTTGGGTGGCGCGGCCCATTTCGCGGATCTCGGCCACGCGGGTGCGGATCAATACGCCGCCGGTCGTGATCAGCATGATCTCGTCGGTCACATCGACCAGGGTCGCGGCCACCACTTTACCGTTGCGCTCGCTGGTCTGGATCGCGATCATGCCCTTGGTACCGCGGCCGTGGCGGGTGTACTCCGTGATCGGGGTGCGCTTGCCGAAGCCGTTCTCGGTGGCGGTGAGGACCGACTGCTGCTCGTTCTCGGCCACCAGCAGCGCGATCACGTTCTGACCCTCTTCCAGGTTCATGCCGCGCACACCGCGCGCGGTGCGGCCCATCGGGCGCACGTCGTTCTCGTCGAAACGCACTGCCTTGCCGGCGTCCGAGAACAGCATCACGTCGTGCTGGCCGTCGGTCAGCGCGGCGCCGATCAGGAAGTCGCCCGGGTCCAGGTCGACCGCGATGATGCCGGCCTTGCGTGGGTTGCTGAAGTCCTTCAGCGGGGTCTTCTTCACCGTGCCGAGCGAGGTCGACATGAACACGTAATGGTCTTCCGGGAAGCTGCGGTTTTCGCCAGACAGCGGCAGAATGACCGTGATCTTCTCGTCGTCCTGCAGCGGGAACATGTTCACGATGGGCTTGCCGCGCGAATTGCGCGAACCCTGCGGCACTTCCCATACCTTCAGCCAGTACATGCGGCCGCGGTCCGAGAAGCACAGCATGTAGTCGTGCGTATTGGCGATGAACAGCTGGTCGATCCAGTCCGCCTCTTTCGTCGCCATCGCCTGCTTGCCGCGCCCGCCCCGCTTCTGCGCGCGGTATTCGGCGATCGGCTGCGACTTCATGTAGCCGGTGTGCGAGAGCGTCACCACCATGTCCTGCGGCGTGATCAGGTCTTCGGTGTCCAGGTCGCTGGCGTTGTGCTCGATGACCGAGCGGCGCGTGTCTTTGCCGTTCTCTGCGTAGTCGCTCTTGATCTGCACCATCTCGTCGCTGATGATGGTCGTCACGCGTTCCGGACGCGACAGGATGTCGAGCAGGTCGGCGATGTGCGACATCACTTCCTTGTACTCGTTGACGATCTTGTCCTGCTCGAGACCCGTCAGGCGCTGCAAGCGCATCTGCAGGATTTCCTGGGCCTGCTCGTCCGACAGTTTATACAGGCCATCGGCCTGCATGCCGTAGTGCTTCGGCAGGTGCTCCGGACGGAAGGCTTCGATGCCGCCGAGCGTGCTGCCTTCGGCCGTACGCAGCAGCATTTCGCGCACCAGGGACGAATCCCAGGCTTGCTGCATGAGTTCCATTTTTGCCACCGGCGGCGTCGGCGCGGCCTTGATGATGGCGATGAAGTCGTCGATGTTGGCCAGCGCGACAGCCAGGCCCTCGAGCATGTGACCACGCTCGCGTGCCTTGCGCAGTTCGAACACGGTACGGCGCGTGACGACTTCGCGGCGGTGCGACAGGAAGCACTCGAGCATCTGCTTGAGGTTCAAGAGCTTCGGCTGGCCATTGACCAGCGCGACCATGTTCATGCCGAAGGTGTCTTGCAGCTGGGTCTGCTTGTACAGGTTGTTCAGCACCACTTCCGGCACTTCACCGCGTTTCAGCTCGATGACCACGCGCATGCCCGACTTGTCGGACTCGTCGCGGATGTCGGAAATGCCCTCTAACTTCTTGTCGCGCACGTTCTCGGCGATACGCTCGAGCAGCGATTTCTTATTTACCTGGTACGGCAGCTCGTCGATGATGATCGCGATGCGGCCGCCATCCTTGCCATACTCTTCGAAGTGGGTCTTGGCGCGCATCACCACGCGGCCACGGCCGGTGCGGTAACCGTCGCGCACGCCCGAGACGCCATAGATGATGCCGGCGGTCGGGAAGTCCGGCGCCGGGATCAGTTCGATCAGCTCGTCGATCGTGCAGTCCGGGTTGCGCAGCAGGTGCTGGGCGCCGTTGATGACTTCCGACAGGTTGTGCGGCGGGATGTTGGTGGCCATGCCGACCGCGATGCCGGAGGAACCGTTAATTAACAGGTTCGGAATCTTGGTCGGCAGGACCGTCGGTTCCTTTTCCTTGCCATCATAGTTCGGCTGGAAGTCGACCGTGTCCTTGTCGATGTCGGCCAGCAGTTCGCTGGCGATCTTGTCGAGGCGGCACTCGGTGTAACGCATTGCCGCCGCGCTGTCACCGTCGATCGAGCCGAAGTTGCCCTGGCCGTCAACGAGCGTGTAGCGCAGCGAGAAGTCCTGGGCCATACGGACGAGGGTGTCGTAAATCGACGAGTCGCCGTGCGGGTGGTACTTACCCATGGTATCGCCAACCACACGCGCGCATTTCACGTACGGGCGGTTGAAGTTGTAATTACTCTCGTGCATCGAGAAAAGGACGCGGCGATGCACCGGCTTCAAGCCATCGCGCACATCCGGCAGCGCACGGCCCACGATCACGCTCATCGCGTAATCGAGATAGCTCTTGCGCATCTCTTCTTCAAGTGAAATAGGGACTGTTTCTTTTGCGAATTGATCCATTGGGCGGGTCGACTGCTTTCAGGCTAAATGTTATGAGTTCCAACCGATGATTCTACCATGCACCTATACGGTGGGCGACATTTGCCGAAGTGGGCGGGCCGCGTTCAGACCTTCACCATCTTTTCGCATGATTGTTGATCTGACACATGCATGTCATAAATGTTCGTCAAGCTGGCGTGCGCTACCGATACGTTGTTGCGCAGAAACAACGTGTTCCAACGCATGCACCACGATTGCGCAATACACAGGGCATACTCCTATAGCGAATGTGGCAAAATGGCCGAGAAGTTAATTGCTTGTTTCACAATGCGAAACGAACACGGCGGCAAATGGTGTTATTATTCTGCCTACGTTGACGTGAATGACAAAAGTTTCGCAGCGAAAAGATATAAAAACCGAAAGGATCAAAAAATATGAAGAAGATTGCAACCCTCATGCTCGCAGCTTCGGCAGCGATGGCTGGTAGTGCGTTCGCACAGAGCGCGCCTCCATACGCGCCGCTGACGACCGACATCCAGGCGAACAAGCCGTATAGCGCCTACGTCCAGGACAGCCGCGGCGTGATCGCGCGCGATCCTTTCGGCCTGTGCTGGCGTACCGGCTACTGGACCCCGGCCGATGCGGTCCCAGGCTGCGACGCACCACTGTGCGTCCCACCTGAAACGCTCGAAAACGGCAAGTGCGTGGCTCCGCCGCCACCGCCAGTCGAAGCCGCGCCACCGGCGCCTGCCCCAACCCCTGCGCCGGCTCCTGTGCCGACCTCGGAAAAGGTGAGCTACTCGGCTGACGCCTTCTTCGATTTCGACAAAGCCGTCCTCAAGCCTGAAGGCAAGGCATCGCTCAACGAGCTGACCTCGAAGCTGGGCGACATGAACCTGGAAGTCATCATTGCCGTCGGCCACACCGACTCGATCGGCACCGATGCTTATAACCAGAAACTGTCGATCCGCCGCGCTGAATCGGTCAAGGCCTACCTGCAAAGCAAGGGCATCGACGCCAACCGCGTCTACACCGAAGGCAAGGGCGAGAAGCAGCCAGTTGCTGACAACAAAGACTCGGCTGGCCGCGCGAAGAACCGCCGCGTCGAGATCGAAGTCGTCGGCACCCGTAGCCGCCCACAGTAATCCTGGGCGCGGTACAAGGAACCCCGCTGCGGCGGGGTTTTTTTTCGTCTCATCGCCATGCGTCCGTCGCCACCCGATATTTCCCGTTATTATTCCGACCTATGACTACGAACGCCGATCCTTTAGAAATCAACAAATTCAGCGAGCTGGCCCACCGCTGGTGGGACCCGACTTCCGAGTTTCGTCCACTGCATGAAATCAATCCCTTGCGCCTGGAATGGATCAACGCGCGCGCACCACTGGCCGGCAAGAACGTGATCGATATCGGTTGCGGCGGCGGCGTGCTGTCCGAATCGATGGCGCGCAAGGGTGCGAAAGTGACCGGCATCGACCTGTCCAAGAAAGCGCTGAAGGTCGCCGACCTGCATGGCCTGGAGTCCGGCGTCGACGTGCGCTACAAGCTGATCGCCGCCGAAGACATGGCGCTCGAAGAGCCAGGCCAGTACGATGTCGTCACCTGCATGGAAATGCTCGAGCACGTGCCGGACCCGGCCTCGATCGTACGCGCGGCTGCCACCCTGGTGAAACCGGGCGGCCAGCTGTTCTTCTCGACCATCAACCGCAATCCGAAGGCGTATTTGCTGGCCGTGATCGGCGCCGAATACGTGCTGCGCATGCTGCCGCGCGGCACCCACGACTACGGCAAATTCCTGACGCCGGCCGAACTGTCGCAATTCATGCGCGCCGCCGGCCTGCAGGTCGAGGGGATGAAGGGCTTGACCTACAATCCGCTGACCAAGATCTACTCGCTCAACAACGACACCGATGTGAACTACATGGTGGCCTGTACCAAACCTGTTTGACTGATTCGATGACCTCCCCTGCTCTGACCAAGGCACCGCGTGCCGTCCTGTTCGACCTCGACGGCACGCTGGCCGACACCGCGCCTGATCTCGCCGCCGCCGTCAACTGGCTGCGCACCGAGCGCGGCCTTGAACCGACTCCCTACAGCGTGCTGCGCCCGACCGCCTCGGCCGGCGCGCGCGGCATGATCGGCGCCGCCTTCGGCCTGGCGCCAGGCGACGACGGCTACGAAGAATTGCGCGTCCAATGGTTCGACCGCTACCAGTCGAACATGGCTGTGGAGAGCGGTCTGTTCGAGGGCGTCGACGCCCTGTTGCAGGGCATCGAGGACGCCGGCATGGCCTGGGGCGTCGTCACCAACAAGCCGGCGCGCTTTACGGACCCCTTGATTCCGGAGATCGGCCTGGCGCACGCCGGCTGCATCGTCTCCGGCGACACCATGCCGCACGCGAAACCCCATCCGGCGCCCTTGCTGGAAGGTGCGCGCCGCCTGGATATCGCGCCAAGCGCCTGCTGGTATGTCGGCGACGACCTGCGCGATATCGAAGCGGGCCGCGCGGCGGGCATGCTGACGGTTGCCTGCGCCTGGGGCTATTGCGGCGCGATCGAACCGCAGGCCTGGGGTGCGGACTTCCTATGCACCACGCCGCTCGACCTGCTGGAGCTGCTGCGCAGCCTGGTTCGCACGCCGTCCATGGTGAATGCCTGATACTTACATCTGATTACGACTGATACCGGTTTCTGTCTACCGTGTAACTGTCATCGTCCGTAATCTGACTCCATCGACAACGCAACAGATGGAGCAGACCATGAACACCACCGCAACCGCCACCCGTATTCATCCCCTGATGGCCGCCGCAGCCGCGTCGGTGATCATCGTCAGCCTGACCGGCGCCGCTGCGATTTCCGGCATGCTGCCCTCCTCGCGCAGCGCACCGGAAGCGCAAGCCGCCTTGCTGCCAGCCGCCGGCATGGCGCTCGCCGCAGGCCAGCAGGCAACTGCACCAAACCAGTATCCTGCGCAATTCGCCCCACAACAGCTGCAGCCCGCCGCACCTGCCCAGTACGCACCAGCCGCACCGATGGTCGTGAGCGCCGCACCGGGCACGACGACCTACATCCAGTCGGCCAATTATCCTTCGGCACCGGTCGTGATCGTGAAGCAGGAAGCTGCGCCCGCCGTGAAGAAAACCGTAGTCCAGCCGCGCGTAGTTGAACGCGTCGTCGAGCGCCGCGTCGTCGAGCACCGTCCGGCACGCCAGGTGACGCGTCACGAGGAACCGACCTACCGCGCCGCCCCAGCGCCGGCACCAGCCCAGCCGAACTATGTCGGCATCGGCACCGGCGCCGTCATCGGCGGCCTGATCGGCAACCAGGTCGGCGGCGGCAACGGCAAGAAGCTGGCAACCCTGGCCGGCATCATCGGCGGCGGCTACGTCGGCAACGAAGTCGCCAAGCGCGCTGGTCAGTAAAATTTGGCTGGTCTGGAGTGAAACCACAGCATTCTTGCGGTTTCGTCGTCTTTCGGCTCAGGCACGCACGCACGACCACGGGATGCGCAACACACAGCCCGCGATTCAAGTACAATGGAACTTCGTTGGGGGCGACCTGGTTTCGACGTGGGTTGTAAAGCAGCGCAGGGCATACCGAGGACTGGTTACCTCGTAAATACATCCAGAAATCAATAACTGCAAACGATAACTCGTACGCACTCGCAGCTTAATTGCTGCTAGCTCTACACTACCTCGCCTCTGGGGTGGGCCGCAAGGCACGTAGAGTCATTTACAGAGGCTAGGACTCAACCGGGTTACTTGGTTGCTTCCGAAATTTAAGGTAACTCGCTTGTACAAAGGGTGCACATCCCCGGTGTCCAGGCTAAATTAAATGATAGTGCTAAGTATGTAGAACTGTCTGTAGAGCGCTTGCGGACGAGGGTTCGATTCCCTCCGCCTCCACCAGTATTCCGATAAACCCCTGATTCGTCAGGGGTTTTTCCTTTTCTGCTCTCCGGTTTTGGCTTGTTCACCCCAAGTCAGCACCCCAAGAGACAGAATGGCAATCCGACTACCTTCTCATCTGCACCGCGCCCGATCCGGCATACTGCACTTCCGTATAGCAATCCCGCCAGACCTTCGGATCCACTTCAAGACCCGCGAAATCTACCGCAGCCTCCGGACCGCCAACGTGCGGGAGGCCGCTACGACCGCCCAGGCCCTCTCGCACGCGCTCAAACAGCTCTTCTCCCAAATTCGCACTGGAACTATGTCTGAACAGAAAAAAACGCCTCCTGGGCCGCTTGGTGGCCTCGACCTGGGTCTCATCATGGAGTTTCACTTTGACACGGTGACGCCGACCAAGAAGACTGTGAGATTCCAGACCGAACCGCACGACACGCCGGAAATGGTCTCCGCTGCCCTGGCGGCAATCAATGGCACCGCTGGCGCTGGCACCAAGGAGCGGAAGAAGTCCACGCCCCTATTCTCTGAACTCATCGAGGACTACAAGCGCGACCGGCTCGCTGCCGGTAAGTGGACATCGAAAACCCAGGACGAGAACCTGGCGGTCTACAAGCTGTGTCTGACCATCATCGGTGACCTTCCCATCGGTGACATTGGCGATGACCAGGCGCTGACTTACGTTGAAACGCTGAAAAAGCTGCCCGCGAACATGAACAAGATGCCGGCATACAGAGGCAAGACCATCAGTGAAGTCATCGCCTTAAACCCGGCACCGATGGCGACGCGGACAATCAACAAGAGCCTTGAGCGGATCAGCAGCCTATTCAAATTCGCCACATTAAAACCAAAGTATGACCTGCGCTACAACCCGTTCAGTGGGCGCAGCCTGAACGAAAGCGACGGCCAGCAGCGCGAACCATTCACGAACGATGAACTCGCCCGGCTCTTCGGTGCGGCTGAACATACGCAGCGCCAATACACGACCGCCTATAGCTATTGGCTTCCCCTCATGGGATTGTTGACCGGCGCGCGCCTGAACGAGCTTTGCCAGCTTCATCTTTCCGACTTCGAAGTAGTCGGCGGCATCGACTGTATCAACATCAAGGATGCGGGAGAGGGACAGCGGCTGAAAAACAAGAACGCTAGGCGCCTGGTTCCGATCCACGACAAATTGATCGAAGTCGGTCTAATTCGCTACGTTAACCGCCTGCGCGCGCAGGGCCATGAACGCCTATTCCCAACGCTAAAATTGACCGATGAAGGCTACGGCAAAATGCCTTCACGATGGTTTGGAAAATTCAGGGAACGTTGTGGAATCCTGGAAAAGCACACAAAAGTCTTTCACTCATTCCGACATACATTCATATCGACCCTGCTCGACAACGACGTGGAGGAAACGGCAATCGCGCCAATCGTCGGCCATGACGGAAAGCTGATCACGGGACAGGTTTACTGGAACGTGAAAGATGCCGTGAAGCGCAAGCCGACCGTTGAGAGATTCCAGCCTCACCCTGATGTCTGGAACCTCGTACCCAAGTTCGAAGATGTTGAGATTACGGGCGAATGACCAATTCCTTCTCTGGTTGCGGAGTAGATGGGCTAATAGCCCAACCGTAAACTGACAAGTATACCTAAATGGGTTAAAGTTCTCACGGGGCCGCTATCGAACAGACACCTGCTTTGATGCAGCATAGTTAAATGCAAATTTTAATTGTTTTGCATTTGAAACCAGGGAAAATTTATGCCAAATGAATTAAATCTTGATGCTCACATTGGTAGTTTTGTTGCGGCACAGAAAGAGATCGAAAGATTTCTCGACGATAATTACGCGAAATTGCCAGATAGACTCCATCACTTCGCGCCAGATTTCGGCGCGCTGAAATCTATTTTAGGCAGTAAGCAAATGTGGGCGTCGCACGCTTACGATATGAACGATAAGCGAGAATTGTGGTACGGGAGCTATATCGTCCACGCTTGCCTTGAAGAGAAACGAAAGTTATATGCGCCTAGGAAAATTTTTCAACTGGACGAATTTTTTGATATGGCGCTAGAGCGCTCGAACCCGTACTCGAATAGTTTTAACGGACTCCAAGCCCCCTTTGTTATTAGCCTGTGCGAAGACGGGAACTCTAATTCGCAGTGGGAAAAGTATGGAAATAAAGGAAAGGGTTATTGTCTTAATTTTCGCACTACCAAGCCTTTGCTTCCGGACTTGGCGAAGAGAAATTTGATGCTATTAAAAGTGATTTATGACATCAACACTCAGGTTTCACTTATCAATACGGCTATTCAGAAAGAAGTAAATCACATTCTTGCTCATCTTAACGATCCCTCTGCGATTTTTATGGGAATGGGTGCTTCAGTTGCGTTCTACCAATTGTTGCTTATCTATACCATCTCTTTTAAATCGAAAAATTGGAGTGACGAACGGGAGTGGCGCCTCGTCCGTGGTACAAGTCCAATTCTTGAACCTGTTGTCCCAGAAACACGTGAAAAGGATGGCTCGACAATACGATTTACGCGAGTCGAATTTTCTGACTTCGCACCGTTTAGTCGGGTTCAAGATATTTCTGCAGGCGCAAAAGCTATACCCGAAGAGGTTGCGCAAGTGACTGGGCTACTTGACTCATTTCGGAGCTGATTGATATGGCGGGACAGCTTGTGAGTCCAATGTCGAGATCAACCATAGCGAAAATTGAAAACTTAGTAGCGAGGCATTATTACTATGAATTCTGATGCGTATACCAAGGTAGTAAAATCGATAGATGCTAGTATCCCATCGCTCATCCCTAACTCGACCGTGGCTGTAACTTGCACTCAAGGGAAATCTGTTGTTCAGATCGGTAGCGGAACCCTATTGGCGATCGCAGATGCCTATTTTTTGGTTACTGCAGCCCACGTGGCATTAGCTGCGCAAAAAATGGAGGGAAGTCCTGGAATCGTCGCATTGAAAGCAGGCTCGCATACGCCGTTATCTGGCGAATGGACCTTAAGTGCGTCGGACTCCGGAACTCTTCAGGGCGACAAGTATGACATTGCCGTCTATCGCCTAAATGACAATGAACACCAGCGATTGGCGGGCTGTGACTTTGTTAGGATTAGCGATGTAGATTTTACCTCAGACTTATCAAATGGCTACTTCGTTCTATGTGGCTTTCCGAGTGTTTGGTCTGAAAGTTCAGATAGTCCGTCTGCGACGATGGTACTTAAACCGCTTTTATACGGAGCATGGACCTACGCGGGTTCATCGAGCGGACTGCAAGGGTTTGATACCAATCACCACATGCTTCTTCACGCAAGTCCTGACATAATGCTTGACCATGAGGGGCGTAATGCAAGCATGCGTACGCGCTCTAATCATTGGGTCGGAATGCCTGGTGGCCTACGAGGTATTAGTGG
The DNA here is from genome assembly GCF_051262535.1 of Massilia sp. CMS3.1. NCBI lineage: Bacteria > Pseudomonadati > Pseudomonadota > Betaproteobacteria > Burkholderiales > Oxalobacteraceae > Massilia > Massilia sp. CMS3.1. Next base: position 86,251 of record NZ_JBIMES010000010.1, read on the forward strand.
CTGCAGTGTATGGATGATTGGCGACATTACCCTACCCGCTAACACCTGGAGCCGCCAGCGCGCCCGTATCGTTGGCGTCGAGACGGGGGTTTACGAAGGCGCCGTCCCGACCATTAAGGCTTCGAAATGGCGTGCAGTTTTATCGCTGATTTATGCCGCTTTCTCCGATTTGCAGCATCCAATCAACTTTCATATTGAATCACAGTTAAACTGATACATTAGCGCAAGTTTTTAGGAACTTCATTGTGCAATGTGTCAGGTCATATCTGAGCTACTGCTTATAAAGTGGCCCACTGCTGAACCCGACTTACCGCCTTAGCAGTCCACCGACCACCGCGCATCGTCGGCACGTTCATCTGGTTCAGGTGGGCGGCGACCTGGTTCAGGCTCATGCCTTCTTTCAGGTTCCCCAGCAGGCCCATCATCTTGCGCGAGAATTCGACCGAAGCCATCTCCTGAGCTTCCCTACCCTTCGCCTGAGCATCCGCTAGGTTAGTCCGGTTCCCCAGGACCTTGCCGGCCGCCTTCTTCGCCGCCAGTGCGGCCTTAGTACGCTGAGAGATCAGTTCCCGCTCTTTCTCTGCCAGTGAGGCATACAGGTGCAAGACAAACGGATCAACGTCAGTCCCCAGCTCGGCCACGATGAATGGCACCTTGCGAGCCATTAGCCCCGAGACAAACGCCACATCCCGGCTCAGACGGTCCAGCTTCGCCACGATGACAGGGCAACCAAGGCGACGAGCAGCATCGAGCGCACGCGCAAGGCCAGGACGATCATCAATAGCCAGCTTGCCACTGGCAATGTCCACAAAGCCGTCCACGACCTCGAACCCCTCAGCAACACAGAACCCCTCCAACGTCGCCATCTGCCCGTCCAGGCCAAGCCCGCTCTTGCCCTGTTCCGACGTGCTAACTCGACGGTAAATAATTGCCTTTTTCATTATTGTGTCCTTGCTGTGTCATACGTAAACGACCGTTTAGTGTTGACACAGTATAACAGCCCTGTCGGCAGTTTGGTGTACAAATGCACCACCATCACGATATAATGCAACATCTTAACAAGTTAGAAAGCAATCATGACCACCAGCAAACCCCGGCTCTCCATCCAGCTCGAACCCGAGCTGCACGGTGTCCTCGATTCAATCGCAACGAAGGCAGGAATCTCCATCGGCTCACTAGTCCGCACCGCTGTGCTGTGCAAGATGGAAGACTTCTTGGCCTTCGACGCCTATCTGGACGATCTGCCACCGACCGGCGTACACCGCATCGCGGCAATCGAAGCCCTGAAAAGCCCCGGCCCTCACAGCCTCAAGCAAGACCTCGAAGAGCTCACCAACCGTTACGGAACAAAATAATGAACGCTACCTTCATCAATCACACCGAATTCGCCGAGATCATCACCAGCGAATCCTGCGTCATCCACTCGACCATCAACGCACCCGAAGCACCAGAAATGCACGTGGCGACTGTAGACGGTGTAGACGTGCTCATCTTCGTTGACGCTGCGGGCGGCGCCGCAGTCGTTCAGGGCTGCCACCTCGACCACGAATCCGGCGGTTCGATTCACTCGCATGCACGCGCTATTAACGCCGCTGCCTGACGACGGCGAAGAATGCGAACGCGGCGAACTCCGTTACCGCGAACGCATCGACAGCATCCCATTCCTGAAAGGCGCCAGAGAAGCCCAGAAGGCTTTGTGGGCGACTTTCCAGGATTTGGTAAAGGCGCTACCTGACTACAACACCTCGACGCTCATCGTGCGCATCGAGACGACCACCGATCCGCTCATGCTCTGGGAAATTCACCAGGAACTTGAGCGGCGCGGCATCCCGCCAATCTTTCGATTCACGCGCAACGACGACAGCGGCCAAATGCGGTTCGTCACCTGGCTCGCTGACCTCTACTGGCACACGCGCCGAATTGACGCGCCCGAGAAGGTGTATCGATCCTGGAAGCGGCTATTCGGCCACGCTGACGACTCTTGGCACGAGAAGGCCCGAATCGTCTTTGAGCATGGCTGGGGGCGCGGCGCGCTCGCCACCTACTGCACGAAGGGGCTATGCCTGACCGACAACGACCGGCTCGACCTGATGACCATCAAGACCACTCGCCAACTCGCACGCCAGCGCCAGCTCAAGCAGTCGGACGAGATGCGGTTCGCAATCGCCAGCTATGCGACACAGCACCCCGATAAGACCGGCAAGAGAAGGCCGAACGAGATCACACGCGACCGTTGCATGATCTGGAAAACCTACCTGCTTGCCGACCAGCGCGACACCCTGACAGCTCAGATGGTCACGGCCATCTATGGCGAGAAGATGACCAGGTTGAAGGTGCAACAGCAGATCGCGGCGGTCAAGAAAGCATGGGAGGAATTCGGGCCGGTAAGACAGGAAAACCCGTAATGCTGCTACCTCCTGGAGTGCCTGTTCTATCGAAGATAGAACCTCTAAAGTGCTCACCCTTATTCTCCCTATGAAAACAAGGGTGAGCACCGTTTGTCATACGGAGGGTGAGCACTTCAAAAACTAGTGCTCACCCTTCCCTCACCAGAAACCACACCATCAGAAGGGCATCGATCTGGAGGAGGCGGTCCAGGTCAACCGGGCGACCTCGACCTCGACCTCGACCTCGACCTCGACCTCGACCTCGACCTCGACCTCGACCTCAACCTCAAGCGGACGCTAGTCCGCTATGTGGGAAGGTGGGTGGTCTTAGCTAAAAGACAGCTTTTTCTGATGGTGCTGATCACCCAAATCCGTGTGTGGCAAATTCTTTGCTTATATAAATTCTGTCCATCGCCACCCCGGGAAAAATGGGGGATTCCTCCCACACCCGGCCTATAAGAAAGCCGCATTCCATGTCGGTAACGTCTTCAAATTCATCACTCGCCAAAACACGTCACGGAAAACGAGGCCGACCTCGCAAGCCCGACGCACTGACGCCAGCCCAGCGCGCCCAACGCTACCGAGACAAGCAACGGCTAGGCATCGCCACCGTCAGCGCCACGCTCATCGCCTTTCTCATGGAAGACGCGGCCAAGACGTTCGACCGAGCCGCCCACGAAGACTGGCAGCGATCACTAGCCGAGGAAACCGACCGGATCGACCGAGAGTTTCATGAAGCAATGGCGGCATGGGACACCTGACGCGCACATCGGCGACCGACGTCAGCTTCGACCGTGTAAAATCCCCCCAACGTCGCACCCCAAGTGGGGTGCTTTTTTTGAGCCACGCCGGGGCGACACTCAACAGAATCAAAGGGTTAACGGAACAGATGGTGGAGGTTGGAGACTCCCTCCGCCTCCACCAACTAATAATCTGGATCACTCCAGCGACCTCCAAAAACCCGCCATTGTGCGGGTTTTTTACTATGGGCGTCCTCTAAGATGGGGTAACATAGTCCAACCACATCTAATTCGTTCCGGGGGTAACTCTGCGGGGTAACTCGGAATCTCGTAGAGGACTTACCCCAATATACCCTTGACGGACATAACCATCCGCAACGCCAAGCCTGGCGCAAAGCCAGCAAAGCTCTTCGACGAGCGTGGCCTGTTCCTGCTTGTTACCCCGGCCGGGGGTAAGTGGTAGCGCCTGAAATATCGCTTCGAAGGAAAAGAGAAGCTGCTTTCCTTGGGCGTGTATCCAGACGTGGGCCTAAAAGATGCGCGCGATCGGCGCGACACTGCTCGTAAACAGCTTGCCGACGGTATCACCATGACACCGGAAGCGCTTGTCGATTGGGTCCGAAAGAATCGCGCTGAGATGCCGGCGAAGACACCAGTTCGGCCGCCGCCGCCCAGCAATTCGATGCACCTCCTACCGGAGGACACAATCGGCCTTCCTCGGTACATACCTCTTGAAATCTGGGCTAGCCTGCTTCTTGGAGCATGCACCGCACATCAACACGCTGCGCCGGTGGGTACACGATGGGAGGATCTATCCTCAGGCCGTGAAGATCGGCAAGCTGTGGTGCGTTCGGAAAGACGCTGCGTACCTCCCCGATTGATCAATCCCAGCAATCAACACTGTCGGAAAATTTTACAATAGCAACTAAAATTTCTTCTAAGTCATTGATATTTCTACTTGGCATTTTTTTTGCTTATAGGCATACATCTAAAAATAACCCTAGGGTATGTCATGAAAACACTTCTTCTCGCTGTTCTGCTTGCTACTGTCGGCACCGCTCAGGCAGGTGTCTACACCTTCTCGGTGGAAGATGGATATAACAACAAGTTTACTGGCTCGTTTGAGGGTACAGCAAACGGCAATCTCATCAATGATCTATCCAACATTTCGCTTGCATTTAACGGTTTAGAAATTGGTAGCGAAAGTAAGCCTATTTTTTCCGCGCAGGTAGGTACGTCTACCGGCAGTTTTGAATCTGGCGGAGTAGCATCGTTTAACGGCCTGGAAAATAATTTTATTTTTGTCAACTCTGACGTTGGAAACGGTCAATGGGACTATGACGCATTCTTGTATTCGCTTAGTGGGTTTAACTTCTATGGCTACACTTATAACTTTACCCAAGCCTATCAAGGGACTGATCCATACCTCAATGCGTATATGGATGGTTCTCCTGCTTCCTACAACTGGCAAGTGGCTGAAGTGAACGAAGTTCCAGAGCCAGCAAGTCTTGCTCTGATTGGCCTTGGCCTTGCTGGCTTGGGCGCTCTGCGTCGCCGCCAGAAGTAATTTCCCAAGTTGCAGAATGAAGGCCGGTACCTACCGGCCTTTTTCTTTGCTGATAGCGATGCAAATACTGCATGTACATACAGTAGTATTCCCCCATGGGCTTCAGACCACCGCTACCGACCAATAAGGAAGCGGCGCAGTTGTTGCGCAGGTCGTATGAGCTGGTGTTTGGGAAGTTGACGAAGAAGTTGCAGCGGGAGATAGGCGTTGACGCTTGACAGCGCGGCGACGTTTGCGGGACTGCTGCCTGCCCTGTTAGCGGCGCTTCCAATCCGCGTGGGCATGAATGCCCGTTGAACCCGTCATTAAGGCCATTGGCCTCAATGACCCTATACGGGAGACGGTGCGGGCTAAAGATACGCGCAACGCGCCGCGGGTCAAAATTGATCAAGAAGCGCGGTGGCTGAAACTTCAAAGCCCCAGCCCCAGCGCTGCTTCACTTCAAATTTACGACGACGGCCCCATATCCGCCATATCCGGCGAAATCATCATCGCCTTCATCAGCGCGTCGTTAAACGCCGGAATATCATCCGGCTTGCGGCTCGTGATCAGCTTTTCGTCGATCACGACTTCCTGGTCGCTCCACTCCGCTCCGGCATTCTTCATGTCGTCCTGGATCTCAGGCCAGCTGGTCAGGCTTTTCGACTCCGCGATGCCCGCGTCGATCAACACCCAGGGAGCGTGGCAAATCGCCGCGATCGGCTTGTCCTCGTCGTAAAAATCGCGGATGAAGGCGATCGACTCGGCACTCTTGCGCAATTCCAGCGGATTCTTTTCGCCGCCCGGCAGCAGCAGCGCGTCGAAGTCGGCAGGACGGGCATCGTTGACGTTCATCTCGACGCGGAAAGTATCGCCCAGTGCGTCATGGTTCATGCCCTGCACTGTCTCTCCCACGGCTTTTGGCGAAATCAGGATCACCTCGGCGCCTTGCTGTTCCAGGAAACTGCGCGGTTGCGTGTACTCGACCTGCTCCACGCCATCCGTCATCAGGACGGCAACGCGCTTGCCTGCCAAGGCCCCGCGACCGGCCGTTTCATTCTCCGACTCCTGCACTTGCACCTGTTCCAATTCCATGTGACCTCCTTGATGTGAATGTTCGTGAATCATCTGACACGATTTTAGGAGGACGCCAGCGTCCACGGCGCGCGCTTAACAAGTTCCGCCATTCGCATCTCCACATGCGGCGCACGCCAGACACCTTCACCACAGTCTTAGCACTTAGACAGTAAAATCCCAGGTTTCCGCATCAAGCTACCCCATGACTACCACCACCCTCCCCATCTCGCCCTCCCCCGTCCGCGTAGAAATCGCCACCCTCTGGACGCTGTCCTGGCCGATGCTCGTCGGCCAGCTGGCAACGGTCGGCATGGGCGTGGCCGACGTCGCGATGACGGGGCACGTGAGCGCGGAGGAACTGGCGGCCGTCTCACTCGGCGCCTCGGTCTGGTCGATCGTGCTGGTGACGGTGATGGGTGTCATGATGTCGATTAATACCGTGGTGGCGCACGAAATCGGTGGCGGACGCTACGACAAGATTCCGCACTCGGTGCGCCAGGCACTGTGGAAAGGCGCCGGAATCGGCGTCATCGCCTTGATCGCGACCAACCTGTGCACGCTGCTGTTCGACCATATCGGCCTGGACCAGGCGGTGGCCGAGCGCGCCGCCATGTTCCTGCACGTGACGAGCCTCGGCATGCCGGCCTTTGCCTGCTACCGCGCGCTGTACGGCTACACGACCAGCATCAACGAAACCAAGCCGATCATGGTCATCGCGATCCTGGGGCTGTTGTTCGTCATCGCCAGCAACTGGCTGCTGGTGTTCGGCAACTGGGGCTTTCCGCGAATGGGCGCAGTCGGCTGCGCCGTGTCCACAAGCGTCGGCATGTGGCTGATGCTGATCGCCATGCTGGTCTGGGTGAAAGTGTCTCCCGTCTACCGCATGACCTATCCATTCACCGGCTGGGAAGGTCCGGACTGGAAAGAAATTCGTCACATGCTGCATCTGGGCTTGCCGATCGGCGTTACCTATTTTGCCGAGGTCAGCGCGTTTGGCCTGATCAGCTTGCTTGTGGCACGCTTTGGCGTGGTGCAGGTGTCGGCGCACCAGATCGCGCTGAACTTCGCCTCGCTCGTGTTCATGGTGCCGCTCAGTTTCGGTATCGGCTTGCTCACCCGCGTCGGCCAGGCGATGGGCGAAGGCAATCCGGTGCGCGCGCAATTCGTGGCGCGCGTGGGGGTGGGCATGTCGGTTGCCTTCGGCGTGCTGTCGGCCGCCTTCATTGCCCTCTTCCGCTGGGAAATCGCGCGCGCCTATACCTCGGACCCGGCGGTGCAGGAAGCCTGCGTGCACCTGCTGCTGTTCGCGGCGCTGTTCCAGTTGTCGGACGCGACCCAGGTTGCCACCGCCTCGGCCATTCGCGGCTACCAGGTGACGCGTCCGCCGATGATTATCCAGCTGGTCGCCTTCTGGGGTTTCTCGCTGCCGCTGGGCTATATCCTCGGCATCGCCCCCAGCTGGTTCCCCTGGTCGCCTGCAGTGCCGATGGAGTCCACCGGCTTCTGGATCGGGCTGGTGCTGGGCTTGACGATTGCCGCCGTGCTTCTCTCCGTGGCCATGGAGCGGCTGTCGCGCCAGAAGGCGCGCGCCGCAGTGCATTGACACTGTGGTTTTTACCGACCGCCACGGGTGGGTATGTACAGCTTTTACCCGTGGACTCTGGTATCGTCTCGTCCGTTGCATAAAGCTAACTTTCATCGAGACAATCAATGCGCCTTCTCCTCTGCCTCCTGGCCGCGCTCGCGGCCGCGCCCGCATCCGCGGAACGCCTCACGCTCGACCGTATCCATGGCGAAACCTCGCTTGCCGGCCCCGGGGTGAAAAACGTGCGCGTGTCGCCTGACGGCGAACGCGTGACTTTCCTGCGCGGCCGCACGGACAACCAGTTCCAGCAGGATCTGTGGGAATACAACATGAAGGACAAGACCACGCGCCGCCTGGTCGACTCCAAGCAGCTTGTGCCCAACGAGAACCTGTCGCTCGAGGAAAAGGCGCGGCGCGAGCGCGCCCGCACCGCCAGCCTGTCCGGCATCCTGACCTATAACTGGTCGCCCGACGGCAAGCAGTTGCTGGTGCCGATCGCCGGCGACCTGTACCTGATCGACGCCGCCAAGCCGGATGCCGCGCGCAAGGTTGCATCGGGCAATGTGCTCGATCCAAAGATTTCGCCGAAGGGCCGCTACGTTTCGTTTGTCCGCAACCAGAACCTGGTCGTGATCGACCTGAAGACCGGCGCCGAGCGCCAGCTGACGCAAGACGGCAAGGGCACCGTGCACAACGGCGAAGCCGAGTTCGTGGCCCAGGAAGAAATGGACCAGACCACCGGTTATTACTGGGCGCCGGATGACTCCGCGATTGCCTATAAACGCTACGACGAAGCGCCGGTGCCGGTGGTCCGCCGTTTCGAGATCTTTGCCGACCGCACCGAAGTGATCGACCAGCACTATCCCGCTGCGGGCGACCCGAACGTGCTGGTGGACTTGTTCATCGTGTCGCCGGAAACGGGCGTCTCGCGCAAGCTTGACCTCGGTGCTGAAAAAGACATCTACCTGGTGCGCGCCGACTGGAGCTCGGACAGCAAGACCCTGGTCTACCAGCGCCAGACGCGCGACCAGAAGCGCCTCGACCTGGTCGCGGTCAATGCCGCCACGCTGGCCCAGCGCACATTGCTTACCGAAACCTCGAAGACCTGGGTCAGCCTGCACAACGACCTGCGCTTCCTGAAGAACCGCCAGGCCTTCATCTGGGCCTCAGAGCGCTCAGGCCGCAACCACCTTTACCTGTACGACCTGAACGGCAAGCTGCTCAATACGATCTCGAGCGGCGAATGGGGCATCGACAACGTGCTGGCCGTCGACGAAGCTGCCGGCAAGGTGTATGTGTCGTCGAACCGCGACGCCGTCATCGACAAGCAGACCTATGCGCTGGCGCTGGACGGCAGCCTTGCTGCCAAGCCGGCACGCATCACGGCCGGCGACGGCTGGCATGAGGCCGCGTTCGCGAACAACGGCAAGATCTTTGTCGATACCTATTCGAGCACGACAACCCCGCCGCAAGTATCGATTCGCCGTGCCGACGGTGCGATGGTGCAATGGCTTGAACGTAACGAGCTGAATGCCAGCCACCCATTCGCGAGTTTCCTGCCCGACTTGCTGCCGACCGAATTCGGCACGATCAAGGCCAAGGATGGCCAGACCCTGCACTATTCCATGATCAAGCCGGCCGGTTTCGATGCAACGAAGAAGTATCCGGTCTTTCTGTTCACCTATGGCGGCCCGCACTCGCAGCGCGTGACCCGTACCTGGGGCAATTATTTTGACCAGTACATGGCGCAGCAGGGTTTCGTGGTGTTTCGCCTGGATAACCGCGGCTCAAGCCGCCGCGAACGCCAGTTCACCGATGTCATCTACAACAACCTCGGCAAGAACGAAGTCGAAGACCAGGTCAGCGGCATCGACTGGCTCGCGCAGCAGAGCTTTGTCGATCCGAAGCGCGTCGGCGTGTTCGGCTGGAGCTATGGCGGCTACATGACGCTGCGCCTGCTGGCTGCGGCATCAAGCAAGATCGCGATGGGCGTGTCGGTAGCGCCGGTAACCGACTGGGCACTGTACGACACCCATTACACCGAACGCTACGTCGGCGCCACGCCAAAATCGGACAAGGATGCCTACGACCGCAGCGGCGTGTTCGCGCACCTCGATGGCTTGACGTCGCCGCTGCTGCTGGTGCATGGCATGGCCGACGACAACGTGCTGTTCACCAACAGCACGCGCCTGATCGACGAGCTGGTCAAGCGCAACGTGCAATTTGACCTGATGACGTATCCGGGCGCCAAGCATGGCATCTCGGGCCGCACCAGCCAGCGCCACGTGTACGGGCTGATCGAGAACTTTTTCAAGAAGAACCTCGGCGGTACGCAAGCCAGATAATCCCGCCATGCGGGATTGACGAAACCGGAACGCTTGCGGGTGTTCCGGTTTTTTTATGGTCTTACGCTCAACAGTTGCCGTCAAGTCTAGATAATTTCTGAGAAGTCAATAAAAAGTCAACGCTGAATGTCTCGTATACGCGACAGTATACAACTTTTTTAGACACATATATCAACCTATGAATGCACGTTTTTCCTAGGAGAATGCGCATTTGCGGACAAATGTATAAATTTTTGTCAACGAATTCTGTCCGCACAGAATTAATTCCTCAAGGTATTCTCCATGTTCCTGATCTAGAGACACGCTCAAGACGAGCGGTACCACAACGAGGACATTCCCAATGCAAGCCATCCGTACAAACCTTACCCGCATCACTGCTGCTGTTTCCGCCCTGCTCGTCGGCGCTGCCATTGCGACACCGGTCTCTGCCGCTACCCTGAGTGTCGGTGCAGGCAAGACCTACGCTACCCCATGCAAGGCATTTGTCGCAGCGAAAGCTGGTGACGTCATCGATATCCATGCCGCCACCTATACGGGCGACGTGTGCGAAATTACCAAGAACGACCTGACTATCCGCGGCGTGAACGGTCGTCCGAAAATCAATGCCGGCGGCAAAAGTTCGCAAGGCAAAGCCATCTGGGTTGTGAGCGGCAGCAACATCGTGATCGACAATGTCGAAATGTATGGCGCCAAAGTAGTGGACAAGAACGGTGCCGCCCTGCGCCTGCAAGGTACGAACTTCACGCTGCGTAACTCGTTCTTGCACGATAACGAGAACGGCATCTTGAGCGGCGTGAACCTCGCCAGCACCGTGATTCTGGAAAACAACGAGTTCGGCCGCAACGGCTACGGCGACGGCTACAGCCATAACGTGTATATCGGCAAAGTCGGGAAGCTGACCTTCCGCTACAACTATTCGCACGATGCCAACGTCGGCCACAGCCTGAAGACGCGCGCGCTGTACAACACGATTGCGTACAATCGTTTCTCGAGCCTGCGTGCAGGCGAAACCGGCAGCACTGGCGCCGGAAAGCCGAGCTACGAAGTCAACGTGCCGAATGGCGGCACGACCTTCATCATCGGCAACATCATCATGCAACCGGCATCGGCCAACAACCCGGCCATGGTGTCCTACGGCGAGGAAGGCACCAGCGGCTACGCTACCGATCTGTATGTGGTCAACAATACCTTCGTCAACGACGATAGCGTCCGCGGCACCTTCGTGACGGTCCGCAACGCTGCTACGCCGGCAAAGCTAATCAACAACATCTTCAGCGGCTTTGGCACTGTTACCACCCAGACCAATGCGATCAAGACGACGAATTACCAGGCCCTGTCGGTCGGCTTCGTCAACCGTGCGGCGTACGACCTGCGTCCGCTGGTCAACTCGCTGATCGTGAACGCCGGTTCGGCACCGGGCTATGCGACCGGTAACGTGACGCTCAGTGCGGCGGCCAGCTACAAGCACACTGCTACCGCTGCCCTGCGCTCGAACCTGGGCACCAAGGTCGACATCGGCGCTTACGAAGTTCAGTAAGCACTTGGGTAGCACGTAAAAAGGCCCCGGCGTCGAGACGCCGGGGCCTTTTTTCATTCACTGCACCGCCTGATGGCGGTGCGGGAATCAGTTGGTAGCGTCTTTCAGCTTTTCCTTGACGTCGCCAAACTTTTCCTGGGTCTTGCCTTCGACCTGGTTCTTCAGGCCCTTGGCTTCCTGCTCGGTGTTGCCGACCAGCTTGCCAGCTTCTTCCTGAATCTTGCCACCGATGTCTTGCAGTTTGCCTTCGACTTGGTCTTTGTTCATGATGATCTCCTTGCGTGAAGCGCGGTCGGATGACGACGCGATGGGTTCAGATTACGCCGCCTTGCGGCGGCCGTCCGTGCGTCCGTTCACATAGCTCGACAATTTCCTCGAACGCTAGTTCAGCTCATCCATGCGCCAGTACGTCGTGACCGATGGTAAAGTTTAATTATTCTTTTGTTAATCAAACACGATCATGCACGAACCTGTCCACCCTCCCGCCCTGCCCCTCGAGCACTCCTCCGGCGCCACAAGTGCTCCGCAACGCAAGCTCATGAAGCGCACTGCCCTTGTCGATGGCATCAGCGTGCTCTTCGTCCTGGGACTGGCCGCGGTCTGGTTCGCGGCCGACGCCCTGCTGCTCGTGTTCGCCTGCATCCTGTGCGCGGTGCTGTTGTATGAACTTTCCCACATGCTGGCGCGTCGCATCAAGCTCAGGCGTGAGTTCGCGCTGGCACTGGTGGTTCTGCTGCTGTTCGCGGCGATCGGCCTGGGGGGCTGGGCCATGGCGCCGCAAATTTCCGAGCAGTCCAGTAAACTCGCCGAAACGGTGCCCAAGTCGCTGCAACAGCTGCAAGGCGTCGTCAACGAGTATCCACTGCTGAAAAAGGCGCTGGCAGGCCTGCCGCCGACCGAGCAGATCGTCAAGCAGCTGTCGCAGCTGGTGCCGAATGCCGGGCTGTTCTTCGGCGGGGTGTTGGGTGCGCTCGGCAACGTCGTCATCGTCCTCTTCGTCGGCATTTATTTCGCCGCCTCGCCACACCTCTACACGAGCGGCCTCATCAAGCTGGTACCGCAGTCGAAGCGCCCACGCGCACGCCAGGTGCTGCAAAAGATCGGACATACGCTGTCGAGCTGGCTGCTGGGCAAATCGGTATCGATGCTGATCGTCGGCACCGTGACCTCGATCGGCCTGTCCGTGCTGGGCGTTCCGCTGGCCCTGATCCTCGGGATCATTGCCGGCCTGCTCGACTTCGTACCCTATCTCGGGCCGATCATGGCCGGCGTGCCGGCGGTATTGATCGCGTTTTCGATCAGCCCTGACCTGGCGCTGTACACGGTGCTGCTGTTCGTGGGCGTGCAGCTGGTCGAAGGCTATGTGCTGCAGCCGCTGATCGAATCGCGCGCAGTCGACTTGCCGCCGGCACTCACCATCGTCATGCAGCTCGTGTTCGGCACCTTGTTCGGCTTTGCCGGAGTGGCGCTGGCGACGCCGCTGGCTGCGGCTTTGAAAGTGCTGGTGCAGATGCTGTATGTGGAGGATGTGCTGGGGGATAAGGTGGAGCAAGCGGAGAAATAACAAAAAAGCCGCGACACGTCGCGGCTTGGTTATTGGTGGCTGAGCAATCAGCTGCCCTTGACGATATCCTTCAGGTCGCCGACCTTTTCCTGCACCTTGCCTTCGACCTGCTTCGACTGCCCTTCGGACTGCTGCTGGCGGCTGCCGACAGCTTCGCCGACCTTTTCCTGGATCTTGCCGCCGACGTCCTTGGCCTTACCCTTGATTTGGTCCTCGTTCATGATGAGTCCTCTTCGGTTGGAATCGAAGCCCTACCTTAGGCCTGATGGTCGGGCGATTCTGTTCGCTGGCTAACATTTGGACGACGCCACAAGCTTGCAAGCCACGGCTGCTGTTCTTGCGGCAAGCCCGGCGGACGGTAGTAATGGCGCAGCGGCAAAAATCCCGCCGCGATCAGATGGCGCTCCCAGGCCGGGTAGTCATGGTAGCTGCCATAGCGCGGACCGTTCCAGCCCTCCTCGTTGTGCCCGCGCGGATTCGAGCTGAACAGCACCCCGCCCGGTTTCAGGGTGCCATACAGCGCCGCCAGCACATCGGCCAGGGCAGCTCCCGGCACATGGAACAGTGATGCGTTCGCGAAGATGCCGTCGAAGTAGCCCGGTGGCAGGTCCAGGTGCAGGAAATCCTGGTGCCAGACTTCGCAGCCGCTGTGTTCGCGCGCCATCGCAACGAATTCGGCGGCCCCATCGAGGCCGATGGCCCGGTGCCCGAGCGTGCTGAAGGTTTTCAGGTCGCGCCCCGGACCACAACCAAGGTCGAGCAGCGTGTACGGCGCCGGCGCTTCGATCGCATCAAGCAATGCCGAGATGTTCTGGCTGACATCGTGGTCGATCGTGCCGGCAAAGAACTGGCGTGCGTTGAGTTCGTAGTGGGCCAGGGTGCGCCGGGAGATGTCGTCAATGCTGTCGGTCATGGCGTCACCAGATCTTCACGCGTTCCGACGGCGCCAGGTAGAGCGACTGTCCCGGCTTGACGTCGAAGGCCTTGTACCAGGGATCCAGGTTGCGCACGATATAGGTGCGGTACTGGGAGGGCGCGTGGCCGTCGGTGAGGACGGCGCGCCGCAGCGAGGCTTCGCGCGCCTTGCTGCGCCAGCCCTGGGCGAAGCCGGTGAAGAACTGGCGGTCCGCATCAGGGGTGTTGCCCGATGGCGTGGTCTTGAACGCATCGTAGGCGGCGGCCACGCCGGCCAGGTCGGCCAGGTTTTCGCTCAGCGTCAGTTGGCCGTTCACCGCCAGGTCCGGGAAGGGTTTGTAGGCGCTGTATTGCGCGACCAGCTTGTTCGACGCAGTCTTGAAGTGCGCCAGGTCTTCCTTCGTCCACCAGTCGCGCAGGCGGCCCTGGACGTCGAACTGGGCGCCCTGGTCGTCGAAGCTGTGGCTGATCTCGTGGCCGATGATCGAGCCGATCGCACCGTAGTTGGCGGCATCGGTTCCCTTCGGATCGAAGAACGGCGGCTGCAGGATCGCGGCCGGGAAGTTCATGGCGTTTTGCAGCGGCAGGTTGACGGCATTGACCAGCTGCGGCGGCATGGCCCACTCGGTGCGTTCGGGTTTGCGCGCCAGCTTGGCCAGCTCTTGCTGGTAGTGGTATTGTTCGGCGCGGATCGCATTGCCGAAGGCGTCGCCGGCGACGATGTTCAAGCCGTCATACGACTTCCAGCGCTCCGGATAGCCGATGCCGACATACATCGACTTGACCTTGGCCTGGGCCTGGGCGCGGGTAGCCGGGGCCATCCATTCGAGCTTGTCGATACGGCGGCTGAAGGCGTCGATGATGTTCGCCACCATTGCCTGCACCCGTGCCTTGTTCTCGGCCGGGAAGTAGCGTGCGACATAGATCTTGCCCACGGCTTCGTCCATGGCGGCATTGGTGGCGCCCAGGGCGCGCTTCCAGCGGGCCGACTGCTGCGGCGTACCGGAGAGCGCACGGCCGTTGAACTCGAAACGCTGGTCGGCAAAGGCTTTCGGCAACAGGCTGGCGTACTGATTGAGCTTGTGGAAAGCGAGGTAGTCGCGCCAGCTGGCGACGTCGGCATCGGCCAGCAGCTTGGCCGCGCCTGTGATGGCGCTCGGGTGGTAGACCTGGAAGCGGTCCTGGCCGGATAAACCGGCCGCCTTGAAGAAGGCGTTCCAGTCGATGCCCGGCGCTTTGGCGGCGAAGTCCTTCAGGGTCCACACATTGTTCGACTTCTGGATATTTGCCGAATCCTCGCGCGGGGCGTGGGTTTGCGCCAGCGCCAGCTCGAGTTCGAACACGCGCGCTGCGCGTTCGTCGGCCTTGTCCATGCCAGCGAGCTTGAGCATGGCGGCAATGTGCTGCTGGTACTTGGTGCGCAGCTCGGCCATGCGCGCATTGTTTTCCAGGTAATAAGCCCGGTCCGGCAAGCCGAGGCCGCCCTGCAGCAGGTAAGGCAGGTTGCGTGACGGCTCGTTCAAGCCTTGCGCGACCCACAGGCCGAACAGGTTTTCCGTGAAAAAATTGGTGCTGTTCAGAGGGTCGACGTCGGCCCGGATCGAGCTGCCCAGCGCACGCACCAGGCCTGCCTTGTCCTTGATGCCGGCAATGTTTGCCAAGATCGGCTTCAGGGGCGCAAGGCCCCGTTTTTCGATGCCGGCTTCGTCCATGTAGGCGGTGTAGAAATCGGCCACCTTGCGCGCTTCGCCACGCGTTTTCTTGTCGGCAGCGAGTTCCTCGATCATTTTTGTGATGCGGGTATTCGTGTCTTCGGCCAGCGCCCCCATCGCACTCCAGGAACCGCGGTCGGCCGGGATCTCGGTCTTGGCGAGCCAGTCGCCATTGGCGAAGGCGTAGAAGTCGTCACCGGGTAACACCGCCATGCCGGCGCTTTTGGTTGCGGCGGGTTTTTCGGCGGGTGGCGCCACCGCGCTTGCCTGGGCGGCGGCGTATCCCGCGGAGAACGTGCTGCTGCACAGAGCGAGAACGACGGCGGTCCTGGCAAATGTCGGGCGAGTCTTCATGCTTTTCCTTTGTGATCGAACAATTACTGTTGCGCTGACTGCAATGCGGCCCGCACTTGCGGCAGCAGGCGCGCCTTTTGCGCCGCGCGCACGCGAATGCCATTTCCCACCCGTCGAGCTTCGACCAGCGCGTCCGGGCCGAAGTTCTGGCCTACATAGCCTTCCATCATATCCGCATGACGCGTGTCAGAGGACGCGGCGACCACCGAGGCGAGCGCGCGGTTGCGGCCCATGGCATCGGTACTCTTGAGCAGGACATCGCGATTGGCCACGGCGAACGCCCAGGCCTGGTCCGGATGCTCGCGCCCGACACTGGAGACGATGACGCTTGCCAGGTTGACCGGCACCTGCGGCGAGATGGCCATGCCCAGCGTACTGGCCGCCAGCGCCGGATCCTGCGCCAGCGTCATGGCAGCGCCGAAGCGGTTGCGTTCCTCGTCGGTGCCGGCGGCGGCAACGTGCTTGCCGAGTGCGGCGTAGGTGGCGCCATCGGCATAGCGGCCGACGGTATTGACCACGAAGTCGAGCATGTCGGGGCTCACCGATGCCGGGTCGGCCTGGTAACGCGCAAAGCGCTCGCGCGCCTCCCCGATTGCCCGTTCGTCGCCGGCCCGCGCCAGGGTCGCGGCCAGCAGCGCACGCAACTGGCGGTCCTCGCTTGACTCGCCCGCTTTCGGTTCCCAGCCGAGCTTGCTAAAACGCGGCCCGACGAAGTCGATCACGAAGCGCCGAATCAGGGCCTGCTCCGGTTCGCCGCGCGCGAGCCGCTCGAGCGTGCCGAGGTTCGACAGGATCGACTGCCAGAGCGCCAGGCGCGGCTCGTCGCCGTATCTGGCCACCAGGCTGACGTAGGCGTCGAGCTGGGTGCGCCCGGCCGTCACCAGGCTCCAGGCATCGAGCAGCAGTTTCAGGCGCGTCGGGTCCGGCAGGCGCGCGGCATTCGCGGCCAGTGCGTCGAAGCTGGCGCGGTCGTACTGGATGCGGAAAAAGCCGACGCTGTGCGGGTCGACCACCAATGTGCCGTCGCAGCTGCCTTGCGTGATGGTGGTGCTGCGGTTGGCCAGCAGCGTGTACCAGGCCTTGCCATTGACCGTGCCGACCTGCAGCGGGACGTTCCACAAGCGGTTGTCAAGCGCCGGTTCGTCGAGGCGGAACTGTTCCTGCGCCAAGCTGACCTGGCGCTTGCCGTCCACACAGGCCTGGCTCACCGAGATCAGCGGGTAGCCGGGCTGGGTCGTCCAGTCGGCTGCGAGCTTGCCGACGGGCTTGCCGGACGCCTTTTCGATCGCGGCCCACAGGTCGGCCGTGGTCGTGTTCGAATACTGGTGTTTCGCCATGTAGGCACGGATGCCCTTGCGGAACTGATCCTCGCCGACATACGCTTCCAGCATGCGCAGGAAGCCCTGCCCCTTCTCATACGTGATGGCATCGAACGCGCCGGCAGCCTGCTCCTCGTTGTCGATGCGGGTCTGGATCGGGTGCGTGGTCTTGCGCGCATCGAGGTTCAGCACGCCCTCGCGCCCGGCGATGCCGTCCAGGTGAGGACGCCACTCCGGATGGAAGTGCTCGGTGGCCTTGGCCGCCATCCAGGAAGCGAACCCTTCGTTCAGCCACAGGTTGTCCCACCAGGCCATCGTGACGAGGTTGCCGAACCACTGGTGCGCCATCTCGTGGGCGTTGACCTCGAAGGTGAGCTTCTTGACGTCTTCCGGGCTCTTTTTCGGGTCGACCAACAGCGTCGATTCGTTGTAGACGATGCCGCCCCAATTTTCCATTGCGCCATTAAAACCACCAGGGATCGCGATCTGGTCGAGCTTGGCGAGCGGATAGGGAACGCCAAAATAATTGTTGTAGTAGCGCAGCAGGTCCTTGGTGGCCTGCAGCGGGAAGGCAGTCGAGCCGAGCTTGCCGGCGGTCGTGACGACGCCGATGTCGACGCCGTCCTGGCGCGCCGACACGCGTTCCATGTCGCCTGCCACCAGCACCACCAGGTAGCTCGGCATCTTCGGCGTCGGCGCGAACGAGATGCGCTGCAGGCCTGTGGCGAGCTTTTCCTGCTTCTCGACCGGGGTGTTCGAATAGGCCTTGAAGCTGGCCGGCAGGTCCACCGTCAGCTTGAAGCGCGCGCGGAAAGCGGGCTCGTCCCAGGTCGGCAGCATGCGCCGGGCGTCGGACGGCTCCATCGTGGTGGCAATCAGTTTCTTCTCAAGCCCGCCCGCCTTGTACCCTACCTGGAACAGCCCGCGCCCTTCGCGGTTGATCTGGCCGGAAAATGTCAGCGCGAGCGTGTAGCGGCCGGGCGCCAAAGGCGCGCCGAGCTCGAAGGCGAGCGTTTCCTGTTTCTCGTCGAGAACGGGCGCCAGGCTGCGTTCGGCCAGGCCGCGGCCGGACAAGGCGGCGCGTTCGATCTTCAGGTTGGCGGCGTTCAGGACGATGCGCTTTGTGGCCCGCAGCACCTCGATTTCGACGCGCTGCGTGCCGCGGAAGGTATCGGCAGCCATGTCGGGCACGAGATGGGCGTCGTACAGCAGCGGGATGACGTCTTTCGGCAGCTTGCCGGGTGTCGTGGCAAACGAAAACGGAGCTTCGGCCTGGGCCGTGGCGGCGGCCAATGCGAGCGCCATGGCAAGGGCGCCGGATGCTCGGTAGTGTCTCATGTTGTCCTCTTGTCTTATTATGTTGGCGCCGCGTCTGGCGCAGCGACCCAGCACGCACTGTAAAGAAAGCGATCACGGAGGCCTGCCGGAATGCGACAGACGGCAAAACGACGCGCTGGAATGCAAAAACCCGGTACTACGGCGCCCGCCCGCGCCCCTGTTAGCGCCGACGAGAAAAATTTTCAATTATTTTTGCAAACCACCCTAAAGTTCCAGCGAGCCCTGCCGTAAAAGGAGGACAACCGGTAATCCGGCCGAAAAAAAATTGTCGCGGCGCAAACATGACCTCCAACGAAGTTCTCTCGATGTACGAAAATATTGCTGGCCTGACGGGCAAGATGGCTGCGGCGGCGCAATCGGGTGACTGGAATGGGTTCGACAGCCTGCAGGCGCAATGCGCCGTACAGGCAAGCGCGACGGCGACCGGCGTGCCGGCCCTGGACGGCGTCAAGCGCCTGCGCAAGATCGACCTGCTCAAGCAGATCATGGCCCACGACCGCGCGGTGCGCGACGTGACCGAGCCATGGATGGGTCAGCTGGACCGCGCGATGCGGACGCACTGAGCTGCCCTCCCCGGTATAAAAAGAACAAGCGCCTGCGGGCGCTTTTTTGTTGCCCACGCAACGAGCAGACGCACAACAAAAAGGCGCCCGGAGGCGCCTCATTGCTACGGGAATCCCGTATGAATTCGGAGAGCAACACCAGGAGATCCCGGTGTCGCCTCTTTGCCGGTTGCATCCGGCGTCCGCTGCCGCTGTTGGCAGATGACTGCTTCCGGAAACAGGCGTCTCGCGACGTACATCCGGTACCCGCGCCACGCTATCGGTGGTGGCTGCGCCGGACTCTGTTCCGTTTTGTGGTTTTGACAACCAGCGAATCCAGTATAGCGCAAATTTTTTGCTTGTGTAGACAATTTGTGCGCGGCCTATTCCGGCCGGGAAATCACCTCGGCCGGCACCGGCTCGGAGGCAGGCGTAGCGGCCGCCGGCGCCGCTTCCCTGGCGCGGCCGGGCATCAGGCGCGCCTTTACCGCCGCCATGAAATTCAGTTTCGGCTCGCCAGTCACGGCAGCCGGCGCCTCCTGCGGCAGCTTGACGGGCTTGTGCTCAGCGGGAATCTTGCCGAAGGCGGAGCGCTGGCGACGGCGCAGCAGCGCCAGCACCAGGGCGACGATCGCCAGCACGGCGGCGAGACCGATGCCGATCAGGAGCCATGGGGCGCCGGCTTCCGGCGGCTCGGCCTTCTTCGGCTTGCGCGCGATGCGCGGCGCGCCCTTGGGTGCCTCCTTCGGCACTTCCTTCACAAGCGGCACGGGCGCGGCAGCAACAGCTCCCGCACTTCCCTGCAGCACTTTCACTTTTTCCTCGAGCTTGCCCAGTTGTTGATGCAGCGCCGCGTTCTTCGCGCCGAGCGCCACGCAGGCGTCCAGGTGCTCGCTTGGCGCTTGCGGTGCACAGCTGGGTGCGTCGGCCTGTACTTTGGGTGCGGGGGCCGCGGCCGGCGCTTTCTTTTCATGCACTGGCTTTGGCGCCGGTGTGGACTTCGGCACTGCCTTGCGCATAGCCGGCAACGCCGGACGAGCGCCCTCTTCCACGTATTCTTCGCCCGCGTGCAGGGCGGCGGCAGGGCGCTGCACCGGCTTCGGTGGGCGCAGCGGAGCGCCAAGCTGTGCGGGCGCTTTCGGCAACTCGATGGGCGGTTCGCGCACGGGCATTGGCGCCGGCGCCGGATTCGGATCCGGCGTTAGCCACAGGGTGACAAGGCGCACGCTGCGCTGGCCGCCATCGACAAGTTCGAGGTAGACGTGCAAATAGCGGCGCTCGACCGGTTTGAGCGAGGTCAGATGCAGGAACTGGCGGCCGTCGCGCCGCATCACAGTCATGTTCAGGCTGGCGAGCACCGGCGGCATGGCGATATTCGCGCCCCGGTACACGTCGGGATTTGCCAGGTGCACGACTACCTGGGTGCCCGGGTCCTCGAGCAGGGTCAGCTCGACATCGGCCACGAGCGCTTGCCCGATATGGCTCAGCACCCGGGCCTCGCCCAATTCGGCGGCGTGGCCGGCCACCATTGCGGACGCAAGCAGGAGTGCTGAAAGTATGTAGGAGGAGCGCAGCGCCATGGTCGGGAAGAATTTGTAGCCTAAGCATAATTAACGGGTGTTCGGCTACACTCTTTAGCTCCCGCACCGAAATAAATAACAGGACGCCTTCATGGAAAACCGGATAGAAAAAGACAGTTTCGGCCCGATCGAGGTCCCGGCCGAACGCCTCTGGGGCGCCCAGACCCAGCGCTCGCTGCACCATTTCCATATTTCGACCGAACGCATGGCGCCGGAACTGGTTGCCGCGCTGGCCCAGGTCAAGCGTGCCGCGGCAGCAGTGAACCGCTCGCTCGGCAAACTTCCTCGCGACAAGGCCGACGCCATCATCGCCGCCGCCGACGAAGTGCTGGACGGGCGCTATCCGGACGAATTCCCGCTCGCCGTCTGGCAGACTGGCTCCGGGACGCAAAGCAACATGAACATGAACGAAGTGCTGGCCAACCGCGGCTCCGAGCTGATCGGGGGCGCGCGGGGCGAGGCGCGCCTGCTGCATCCGAACGACCACGTCAACATGGGCCAGTCCTCGAACGACATCTTCCCGACCGCGATGCATGTGGCGGCGGCGCTGGCGGTATCGAAAGACGTGCTGCCGGCGCTGGCACGCCTGCGCGGCACGCTGCAAATAAAAATGCGCGACTTTGCCGACATCGTCAAGATCGGCCGCACCCACCTGCAGGATGCGACGCCATTGACGCTTGGCCAGGAATTTTCGGGCTACGTCGCCCAGCTCGAATTTTGCGAAGGGGCGATTCGCGCGTCCCTGCCCGGCCTGCTGGCGCTGGCGGCCGGCGGCACGGCGGTCGGCACCGGCCTGAACGCGCATCCCGACTTCGCCCCGCGCATCGCCGCCGAACTCGGTTCGCGCACGGGCCTGGCCTTCAAGACCGCGCCAAACAAATTCGCGGCGCTCGCCGGGCACGATGCGCTCGTCGCCAGTCACGGCGCCTTCAAAACGCTCGCTGCGGCGCTCATGAAGATCGCCAACGACGTGCGCTGGATGGCGTCTGGTCCACGTTCGGGTCTGGGCGAAATCACGATTCCGGAAAACGAACCGGGCAGCTCGATCATGCCGGGCAAGGTCAATCCGACCCAGTGCGAAGCGCTCACCATGCTGTGCTGCCAGGTGTTCGGCAACGATGTCGCGCTGACGATCGGCGCCTCCCAGGGCAACTTCGAACTGAACGTGTTCAAGCCCATGATCGCGCATAACTTCCTGCAAAGCGCGCGCTTGCTGGCCGACGGCATGCGTTCGTTCGAGGAGCACTGCGCCAGGGGCATCGAGCCGAACCGCGTCCGGATCGGCGAGCTGATGGAACGCTCGCTGATGCTGGTGACCGCACTGGCCCCGCACATCGGGTATGATGCCGCCGCGCAGATTGCCAAGCACGCGCAGCACGAGGGCATCACCCTGCGCGAGGCGGCCCGGCAATCGGGACATGTCAGCGAGGAACAGTTCGATCAGTGGATCGTTCCAATGGACATGACGCGTCCCGACCCCGCGTAGGCCCAAGCGTGCGCCTCACAATTTTTCCCAAGGATAGTATGCAGAAGACAACTTTCGAACTGACATCCGAGTTCGTCGAACTCAACCAACTGCTGAAACTGGTCGGCCTGTGCGATAGCGGCGGCGCCGGCAAGAACATGGTGGCCAGTGGCGTGGTGTCGGTCGACGGCAAGAAAGAGCTGCGCAAGACCGCAAAGATTCGCACCGGACAGACCGTGACCGTGGGCGACGTGCGGATCTCCGTGCAGTAGGCAAGACTGCCGGCCTCTACCGCGCACGTTTGCGCGCAGACAAACACGACAGGTGGTCCTTGTTTATATTTTAAAGCGTGCCTGACAAACTTCTCAGGGCAAGGCGCATCGGCGAAGACAGTACGCCAGTACGGCGAGACGAATGCAACGCAGCCATGGGGAGTTTGTCAGGCACGCCACGTGATCAACCGGCTTTTAATGGTGAACTCAATGGAAACCCCGGAAGAAAACCCGCAAACACAGGAACGGCTGATCGGCGATCTGCGCCTCGTCATTGAAAACGCGCAAGAGCTGCTGAAAAACACCGATCAGTACACGAGCGTCCTCTACCAGAACGCGCGCTCGAAGCTGGCGATGGCTCTCAACGCCGCCAACGAAGAGCTCGAGCGCTTCGAAGACGCGCAACTGTGCCGCATGATGGAAGCGACCCGCCTGGCCACCGAGTGCGCCGGTTTGACCGGCGAAGAGCGCGTCCTGCGCGCTTTCCATTGATGTCACGGCGGCGCCGTCCTGGCGCCGCGATTATTCTTGCGACACGCTACACCCCGGCAAAGACCCCATCGGCCAGCCAGCGGTTGAAGTTGGCCGCCACATCAAACGCTTCATCCACTTCGAAGGCCGCATCGAGCGCGTCGCCAAAGCGCGCGCCCTCGGCCAGCCGGCGCAGCGTGGCGTAGGCGGCACGCTCGAGCGGCAGCACCTGCGTATGCCAGCTCGAGCGCAACACCAAGCCACGGCATGGCGCCGCCATCGCATCCGGAAACGCCGGACCGCCTGGCTGGTGCGCCAGCCACAAGCCCACCGTGGCCCAGGCACTTTCAACCAGCACACAGGCCGGATGCAGCGTGAAGCGCCGTGCCTCGAGCTGCGCCGGATCGAGCACTGCGAGATCGGATGCCGCGAGCACCGGCGCGTCGGGGGCGTAGTGTGAACGGTGCAGCGTCCATTCCAGGCGGGCCATGTCGGCCATGTAGGGGTAGTCGGCAAGCGGCGCGAACCCGGCAATGAAGTCCGGGAGCCCGGCGCCGAACAAGTTCAGGTCGGCGTCAACCGACGGATGCCGCTTGCCATAGGCGCGTGCCAGTGCGGCGAAAAATTCCTCGCCCACCAGCGCCTTGACGACGGGACAGGCATTCGCCAGCGCCCGCTCCCAGTTGCCGGTCAGGTTGCCGCGGTAGATCGCCAGACGGCGGCCAAGCACCCCCACATCGCCGCCATCGGCCAGCATGCCGGCAAGCGCCGGCTCACAGGCAGCATCGAACAGGGCGGCGCCGAATGCCGCCTGCAGCGTCTCGTGCGCGGCTGGCTCCGCCCCCCTCCAGTGCGCGGACGGGAATGGTTCGCTCACGCGTGCCGGGGTAAATGCCGCGCCGATCGCCTGCGCCATGTCCGCCTGCGCAAGCAGCACCTCGAGCGCCGGGATGTCGCTATCCCACTCGATCAACGCCGGCACGCGCCCGAAGCGCGCCAGAGCGGCGCGGTACAGCTTCCAAACGGGCTCGGCGATAGCCGCGCCATGGTGATCGATCACGACCTCGCCCAGGTCCAGGTGGCCGCCCAGATGGATCTCGGCGACAGACCCGACCGGCAAGGCCGCGATCGCCGCCAACGCATCTTCGCCATGGTTGCGCCCGTTAACATAGAGATTATTTACGTCGAGCAGGATGCCGCAGCCGGTGCGCCGCGCCAGCGCCGCCAGGAATTCGGCTTCGCTCATGGCGTCATCGCGAAAGCGGACATAGGTGGAGACGTTTTCGACCAGCAGCTGGCGTTGCAGGGTGTCTTGGACCCGGCCGACGCGCGCGGCCAGCAAGTCGAGGGCGGCCCCGTCCAGCACCAGCGGCAGCAAGTCGTTCAGGTGCCGGTCGCGCAAGGCACCCCAGCAGAGGTGTTCGGAAACCAGAAACGGCTCGATCTGTTCGGCCAGCCGGCGCACCCGCTCGAGGTGTGCGGGCGAAAAGCCGCGCGCCGAACCGAGTCCGAGTCCGACGCCATGCAGGCTGACGGGATAGTCGCAGCGCAATGTGCGCAGCACGTCCCAGTCGCGCCCAGACCGGGACAGGACGTTTTCGCTATGGACTTCGAGCCAGCCGATGCGCGGGCGCGTGTCGAGGAAGGCTTGGAAATGGGGGGCGCGCAGCCCGACGCCGACGCCGGACAGGCCGGCAGGCAGCGGGGTTGGCACGGTTCAGCGTGCCGGCGGTGCTGCCGGTGGCTGGGTCGAAGGCGCGCTCAGCTTGCCGCCCGCTTTTTCGCAGCTGCCCTTCGGCACCAGCTTCCATTCGGCGGGATCGTTGTCGATCCGCGCCATGCCGGCGCAACCATGGGTCGCGGTACCGCAGTCGTTCTGGCCCACCTTGGCCACGCCGTAGCAGCGTTCCTGGTCGGCTTTACTGCTGCCATGCATGGGTGCGTCCTGGGCGGCGGCGGCGGCGCACACGCCCGCGAGGGCGGCGGCAATGGCGGCTTGGCGTTTGTTCATGGTATGGCGTCCTGTCGATGGGATGAGTCAGCCCGGAAGGATAACGCGGCAACCACATTGCGGCAACCGCTTCAGGCAGCATCAGGCCGTGGTGTTGATCTTGCTGCCCAGGTGCGCCGGCAGGTTTGGCGGCGGCGCGATGCCGTCGAGGATCTGGGTGACGGACGACTTCTGGATGTCCTGCTGTTTTTTCAGCAGGGTAATGGCGACCTCCTCTTTACGACCGGTCTCGGCAATGGTGGTGGACAGCGCGGCGATGCTGGTGACGTTCATGACGGTCTCCTGATGAGGGTTATCCCTTATTTACGGCGTGTTCTGTGGAAACTTTAGCCTGCGTCGCCATCCATCCGGTGAGCCACTGCAAAACGTCCCCTGACGCATTCAGGTCGAGCCAGGCCGGCCGCGCGCCCACAGGCGCAGGCCCGTCGGAGGCCACGGCCACGACCAGCGTATCGTCCGGGAACAAAGGCGGACGGCCGAGTGAAGGCCGGTAGACCTCGAGCTTGGGCAGCGGCTCCCATTTGTACCCCTCGACCAGGGTCAGGTCGGCAGGGGCCAGGCGCGCCAGCTGCTCGGCTAGCGGCGGCTCCCCTTCCCCGCGCAGTTCGCGCAGGATGGCGTAGCGGTAAGGAGACGCGATCATCACCTCGGCCGCCCCTGCCATGCGCAGGCGCGCGCTGTCCTTGTGGGGCGGCTCGAGTTCGATGTCGTGGTGGCTGTGCTTGACGACGTTGACACGCAACCCGCGCGCGGCCAGTTGCGACACGAGGAACTCGAGCAGCGTCGTCTTGCCGCTGCCCGACCAGCCGACCACGGCCAGCACGGCGTGCGCAAGCGGCGGATCAGTAAGCGACACGGTAGCGGGTTCCCCGGTAATTCATCACGGCATACTTCGGCATCAGGCGTTCAAGCACGAGACCAGGCGCGACTTCCTCGCCTTCGCGGCGCAGCGTCTTGTCGACCAGCAGCAGGCGGTCCGCCGGGTTCGGCGAATAGATATACCCGCCGACCGCGACTTTCGGCACTTCGCGCCCGATCGCCTCTGGCAGCTGCTGCAGCGTGCGCAGGTTTTCCTCGAGGATCGGATCCGTGTTCCGGACCTGCGGGGCAGCTGCGGGTTCAGGCACCCGAGCCGGCGCCGGCGCCGGCAGGTAGACCGGCTCCGGCACGGCGGCCGGGCTCGGGGCTGGGGAGGCAGCCGCAACGCGCGGCGCCGGCGCTGCGGCAGGCCGGGAGGCAGCCGGCGCCGGGGCCGCAGGACGCGCAACCGGTGCGTCGGCGGCGCGCACTGGTGGTGCCTGCGCGGCCACTGCGGGCGGCGCCGAAGGCGGTGCAAGGTCCATTCCACCCGCGGCAACCGGCGGCGTAGCCGCCTGCGCCAGCACGGCCGGCTGCGCTTCCGGCGCCTTCGACCGCAATACGAGTCCAGCCATCAGGCCGGCGAGCGCGAGGCCCACGCCCAGGCCGATCAGGAGCGGCTTGCGGTTCGCCGCGCTGGCGGCGGCGGGAACAGGCATCGACGCCGGTGTATGGATATCCGGCGCATTGCCCAGCTGGCGTTCGGCTTGCGCCTTCTTGAGTGCTTCGAGAATGTACGACATTTAGTGTCCCGTCCCGGCGGCGAGCAGGCGCGGCTCGGCGACCCCGGTCAGCTGGTTGAGGCGCATGTAGGTGCGCGGTCCGGCGACGCCGTCCGCTTTCAGGTTGTGCTTCGCCTGGAAGTTGCGCAGCAACTCCTGGGTGCGCGCATTGAAAGGCTGCTGCGCCGGCGGCGCGGCGAGCTGCCCGAGTTGCGCCAGTTGCGCGGCCAGCCAGTCGACGTCAGCCCCGTGGTCGCCCGGCGCCAGGTTGTCGCGGAAAGCGCGCGGCATCTTCCAGAAGGTCGTGTATTCGCCCGTGAAACGCGGTACCAGTGCGGCGAGCTCGACCCGTTCACGCTTGCCGTCGACAAGCAAGGTCACGCTGCGCTCGTCCATGCCGGCAAGGACGGCATAGCTGGTGGCGCGCCCGTCGCGCAGCTGGATGACGGCCGGACGGTCGAGCTGGCGCAATTCATAGATGCCGCCACGGCCCACATGGCAGCGCATGTCGAACCGGAGCGCGGCCGGGCAAGGCTCCCCAGCCGGCAAGGACGCACCCCAGAGCGAACCGAGGGCACGCAGGGCCACCGCTTCGTCGGCGTGACCGCGCGGCAGGCCGGCAGCGGGCGACGCCAGGGAGGTGGCCTGGACGAACGCACCCTTGACCACACCCCCCTTCGCGTCCACCGATACTGCGCGATGCGGCAGCACTTGCCAGGCAGCGGCGGCACTCAGGACCGCGCCGGCCAGCAGCCCCCCGGCCACCAGCGGCCAGCGCGCCGTGCGTGAAGGCGGCACGGCATCGCCCGCAAACACTTCCTCGGCCGCCTTGCGCAGGATGACGCGCGTCACTTCGCGGCTGTTCTCGACATAGGCGCCGAGCAGCGCGCGGTCGCACAGCAGGTTGATGCGGCGCGGAACGCCTCCCGTGATGCGATGCACGGCCGGCACGATCGAGGCCGGAAATACGGGTGCGCCCTGCGCCCCGGCCACGGCCATCCGGTGCGCGATATAGGCGCCGGTCTCGGGCTCGAGCAGCGGCCCCAGGTGATAACGGGCGATCACGCGCTGCGCCAGCTGTTCGAGTTCGGGGCGCGCCAGCATGGTACGCAGTTCCGGCTGTCCGATCAGGATGATTTGCAGCAGCTTGCGCTCGCTCGTCTCGAGGTTGGTCAGCAGACGCAGTTGTTCGAGCACGTCCGGCGCCAGGTTCTGGGCCTCATCGATGACGAGCACGTTATTCCGGCCCTGGGCATGCGAAGCGAGCAGATAGGCGTTGATGGCGTCGACATAACCCTTCACGCCGCCCTGCTCGCCCGGCGTGGCGATGCGGAACTCTTCGCAGACCGACTGCAGCAGTTCGCCGACGCTCAGCTTCGGGTTGAAGATATAGGCGAGACGACAGTTGTCGGGGATCTGCTCGATGAAGCAGCGGCAGACCGTGGTTTTACCCGCACCGATCTCGCCCGTCAGCAGCACGAAGCCGCCGCCGCTGTTGATGCCATACAGCAGGTGCGCCAGCGCCTCGCGGTGGCGCTCGCTCATGAACAGGTAGCGCGGGTCGGGAGCGATCGAGAACGGCGCGCCCTTCAGGTGGAAGTAATTGGTGTACATGAAGTCAGCGGCCTGGCGGGAAAGGTTTATACCTCGCGCAGTATATTTTGGATTTGTCGTTGTGATAAGCGATGACGCTGCCCGGGTTCGACACCCGCAACGGATACTGCGCGGCATCAACAACCTTGTGCCGCAATCCGGCAGCGGCGCGGATCGCTGCTTCCAGCTCTTCCGGCTTGCTGTCGAGAACAGCGGCAATGAACACCATCGGATGCGTGTCGTCGCTGACCATCACTTCGAGCACTTGCTTGCCCCACAGCGTCGCATCGCCCTTGAACCAGAAGGCGCCGCCCTCGTGTTTGATGGCCGGACCGAAAGCGGTGCTCAGGTAAGAATGAAAATATGCATTCTCGAGGTGGTCGCGGCACAGCAGTGCGCTGCCGATGACGGGACCGAAAGTGGAAGGCATCGCCTGCACCCCGCAGCAGGCAAGCGCCAGCAGCACGCCGGTGGCGGTGCGGCCGACAAGGGTCACAGCTTCGACAGCCAGTTGCGGTTGGCGGCGATCTTCGCCTTGGCCGATGCCGGCAAGGCCTCGTAGCAGCCGGGGTGTTGCTTGAGCGCCCCTTCGCGCACCTCTTTCTCGAGGCCATTCACGATGAAGACGTAGACGGTGGCGCCTTCGCTGTTCTTGCGCGTGCCCATGTAACGAATCACTTGTATCTCCCACTCGACATGCCGTAACGGAGACGCATTATGACACTTGCCGCGCCCGGGAACAGCGCCGCGGCGCTTCAAGGTGCTGAGGGACGCACCGGCCGCCATGCTGACTTGTTGCGCTCGAGCCACGCCTCGATCGATTCGCGGTTGTCGTGTTGCCAAGGATGAAACGATAGCGAGAAATATTCCAGCGCCGGCTTGGGCAGATGCCAGGCCAGCCCATTGCAGCCGAACCAGATTTTCAATGCATTGCCCCTGGTGCAAGTCGAGCGTGGCGGGCGGCGTCAGGTCAATTGATTGTTCGATCGACGTATCGACTACAGTGCGGGAAAGTAAAGGGTGTCGGTAGTTTGTAACCTGATTCGGGGTCGCAGCGCAGCAATACCACTTTGCATACCACCTGCGATCCGGTTTTTCCATAGGAAAACCAAGCCATGGCAGCGCCAGCACAGCAGGCAATCCAATACCAATTAAATACCTGTTGACAAGCTCAACCCGCCTCCCTATAGTGCGCTGACCTCCCCGGCACTCATTTCCCCATGATCGAATACCTCATCGGCGTCGATGGCGGCGGCACCGGCACCCGCGTGCGCCTGGCCCATGCCAACGGCAACGAACTGGCCCAGGCCAGCGCCGGCCCTTCCGGCCTTTCCCACGGCATTGCAAATGCCTGGACCACCATCCTGTCGGCCATCGGCGAAGCCTGCGCGCTCGCCGACATCGGCTCCCCTCCCCTGTCCTCGATGGCGATCGGCCTGGGTCTGGCCGGCGTGCACAACAAGGACTGGGCGGCGCAATTCGTCGCCGCCGATCCCGGCTTTGTCGCGCTGGTGCTCGATACCGACGGCTTTTCCACGCTGATGGGCGCCCACGGCGGCGAGCCCGGCGCGATCGTGGCGATCGGCACCGGCAGCGTCGGCGAAGCCATGCTGGCAGACGGCACCAAGGTCGAAGTCGGCGGCTGGGGCTTCCCCGCCGGCGACGAGGCGAGCGGCGCCTGGATGGGCCTGCGCGCGCTGAACCATATCGAACAGGTGCTCGACGGCCGCGTGCCTGGCGGCCCCCTGGCGGTTGACGTGATCGACGCCTGCGGCGGCAACCGCGACGCGGTGCAGATCTGGCTCGGGCGCGCCAACCAGACCGCGTATGCGGGCCTGGCGCGCTTCGTCGTCATGCACGGCGCAACCGATCCGGTGGCGCGTGCGATCCTCCAGCACGCCGGGCAGGAAGTGGCGCACATCGCCAACGCGCTCGACCCAGGGCACGCGCTGCCGCTGGCCTTGTGCGGCGGCCTGGGCGAAGTGCTGCTGGCCTGGCTGCCGCCGGAAACACGCGCGCGGTGCCTGCCGGCCCAGGGCGACTCCGCCAGGGGCGCCCTCCTCATGATCGAACGCCATTTGAAGGACACCCAATGAAAGGCAATATCCTCACGCCCGAGGGCTGGATCCGCGGCGAGCTGCATTTCGGCGCCACGATCGATGGCGTCGAAGGCCGCTTGGCCGACCCTGACGACAACGGCGACGACTACATCCTGCCCGGCTTCATCGACGTCCACGTGCACGGCGGCGCCGGGCGCGACATGATGGAGGGGGGCGACGCGCCGCACGTGATCGCCGCCCTGCACGCGAAGCACGGCACCACCAGCCTGCTGGCCACGACGATGACCGCGCCGCTAGAAGACATCGAGCGTGCCTTGAGCGCCATCGGCGCGGCCTGCAGGGAGCGCGGCAAGCATGAGGCGCGTATCCTCGGCGTGCACCTGGAGGGGCCCTACATCAACGCGGCCAAGCTGGGGGCCCAGCCGCCGTTCGCGAAGGAAGCCACGCTGCTTGAAGTCGAAGCCTGGGCTCGCCAGGCGCCGCTGCGCGTGATCACTGTCGCGCCCGAGATCCACGGCCACCTGGAACTGGTGCGGCACTTGAGCGACCAGGGCATCCGGGTCCAGATTGGACACACCAGCGGCTCGTACGAAGACGGCCTCAAGGCGCTGGAACACGGCGCGTCCGGTTTCACCCACCTGTTCAATGCGATGCCGGGCCTGCACCACCGCGAACCGGGCATGGTCGGCGCCGCGCTCGCCCATGCGCAGTACGCCGAGATCATCCCCGACCTGCTGCACGTGCATCCGGGCGCGATCAAGGTGGCGCTGCGCTCGATCCCGCAGCTGTTCTGCGTGACCGATTCCACGGCGGCCGCCGGCATGCCCGATGGCGAATACATGCTGGGGCGGCAGACCGTCCACAAATGCATGGGCGGCGTGCGCCTGGCCGACGGGACGCTGGCCGGCTCCACGCTGACGATGGATGGCGCGCTGCGCAACCTCGTGAAAATCGGCCTGTCGATCGAGGAAGCCTCACGGCGCGTCTCGACGCACGCCGCCGACTACCTCGGCGAAACCCGGCGCGGGCGCCTCGCCCCCGGCTGCCATGCCGACTTCGTCGTGCTCGATCGCGCCCTGAATATCAAAGCCGTGTATATCGAAGGAGAAGCGCTGTGACCGTACCTGAAACATCGCTCATGCTGCAGGAAGCCATGTCCGCCGGCGACTGCGTCGCCCTGCAGCTGTCCCAGGACGTGGAACGCTATGCGGCGCTGGGGCGTACGCTGCGGGGGACCAATTTCAACAGCGCGGTGACGGTTGCGCGCGGCAGCTCGGACCATGCCTCGGGCTATGTCGCCTACCTGATCATGTCGCGCATGGGCCGCCTGGTCACTTCCTTGCCGATGTCGCTGGTGACGCTCTACAAGTCGCCCCTGGTGACGCAGGACACGCTGGCGATCGCGATCTCGCAATCGGGCCAGAGCCCGGACGTGGTCGAGCCCATCCAGTACTTCCGCGCCGGTGGCGCCACCACGGTGGCGCTGGTGAACGATGCCGAGTCGCCGCTGGCGCAGAGCGCCGCCTGGAGCATGCCCCTGCACGCCGGCAAGGAGCACAGCGTAGCGGCGACCAAGAGTTTTATTACGAGCCTGGTGGCCGGTGCGCGCCTGGTGGCCGAATGGCAGGACGACGACGAACTGAAAGCCGGTCTTGCCGCCCTGCCCGACGACCTGCGCGCCGCGTCAAGGATCGACTGGTCGGCCGCGATCGAGGTGCTGGCGCCGGCACGCAACATCATGGTGGTCGGGCGCGGCATCAGTTTCCCGATCGCGCTGGAAGCGGCCTTGAAATTCAAGGAAACCTCAGCGCTGCAGGCCGAAGCCTTCTCGGGCGCCGAGATCAAGCACGGCCCCATGGCGCTGATCGAAGACGGCTATCCGCTCCTGATCTTCGCCACGCGCGGTCCGGCGCAGGCCGGTCTCGTTGCGCTGGCGACGGAGATGCGCGGACGCGGTGCGCGCGTGCTGCTGGCTGCGCCCGAGGACATCGCCGAGCGTGATCTGACGCTGCCGGTCGCCGCCACGCCGGATCTCGACCCGATCGTCGCCATCCAGGCCTTTTATGTGA
Organism: Massilia sp. CMS3.1; assembly: GCF_051262535.1. Lineage (NCBI taxonomy): Bacteria > Pseudomonadati > Pseudomonadota > Betaproteobacteria > Burkholderiales > Oxalobacteraceae > Massilia > Massilia sp. CMS3.1. The sequence continues at coordinate 118,313 of NZ_JBIMES010000010.1, forward strand.
TGGCGGCGAACCTGTCGAAAGCACGCGGCATGGATCCGGACCGCCCGCGCCACCTGAGCAAAGTCACCAAGACCAACTAAAACACACTGAAGCCGAGCACATGGACGACCTGAAGAAAATCGCCGGACAGCTGATCATGGTGCGCCTGTTCGGCACCGAACTCGATGCCGACACAGCTGCCTTCATGGCGCAGAACGGCGTGCGCGGTGCCTGCCTGTTCCGCCAGAACATGCAGGACGCCACCCAGCTCACGCGTCTCACCAGCGCGCTGCGCGACGTGATGGGACCCGAGGCCCTGATCGCGCTCGACCAGGAAGGCGGCGCCGTGGTGCGCTCGACCTGGGTGCCGGCGCCGCCATCGGCGATGGCGCTCGGTGCGGCGAACGATCCGGAACTCGCGCGCGCCGTCGGCGCGGCCGTGGCGCGCGCGGTCCGTTCGCTCGGCTTCAACTGGAACTTCGCGCCGGTGCTGGACCTGAACAACAACCCGCACAACCCTGTCATCGCCGAGCGCTCGTTCGGCGCAGATCCGCAGACCGCGACGCGCATTGCCCTGGCCTGGATGGAAGGCAGCCAATCCGAGGGTGTGGCCTGCTGCGTCAAGCACTTCCCCGGCCATGGCGACACCCACGTCGACTCGCACCGTGCGCTGCCCACCGTCGACAAGCCCTTGGCGGAACTGGAGCGCTTCGAATTCGCGCCCTTCCGCATGGCCGCGCAGGGAGAATATCCGGCGCCGGCGATGATGACCGCCCACATCGTCTATCCCGCGATCGATGCCGAGTATCCGGCAACCATGTCGCGCCCTATCCTGACCGGCATCCTGCGCGAACAGTGGAAGTATGAGGGCGTGATCATCACCGACGGCATGGACATGCATGCAATCGCGCACCGCTTCGGTGTCGGCCAGGCCGCAGTGCGCTCGCTCGTTGCCGGCGCCGACATGGTGATGGCGATCGGCTCGCGCGACACCCAGATCGAGACGATCGACGCCATCGCCGCCGCGATTGCCTCGGGTGAGCTGCCGATGATCGAGGTGAAAGCGCGCCTGGCACGCCTGGCAAAGCTGGCGGCGGCGCATCCGGCCGGCGGCGTGGCGCGTCCGGGCGCCGGCATTGCGGTGCCAGCGAGCTGCGAGGTCATGGCAGACGCGGCGCCCGGCGCCGACGAAGCGCCGATCTACACCACCGACATCGACGACCGCGCCCTGATGGCGCGCGCCTGGCAGCGCGGCTTGAGCAGCATGGGCGCGGTGCGCCGTCCCGCCGCAGGCAGCCGGGTGCGCCTGGTGGCGCGCCAGGACGTGGTCAGCGACGGCGTCTCGGAAGCCGGCGTGCCGGCGGCATCGATCGCCGCTTCGCTGGCCCAGCTCTTCGAGGTCGAACTGGTGACCTTCGCCGACCCCGACACCTTCGACTGGAATGCGCTGCCGCAGGACGGCCGCTTCACGATCCTGGCCTCGACTTCGCGCCGCCGCCATGCCCCGCACCTGCGCGCGACCTGGCATCCGGACCTGCACCTGGCGCTGTGGAATCCCTATCAGGCGCTCGACTTCGATGCCCCGGCCCTGATGACCTATGGGTTCGCTGCCCCGGCGCTGGCCGCGGTGAACGCCTGGCTGGCGGGCGAGATCGAGGCCACCGGCCACTGCCCGGTGCCGGGCTTCTGAGGTAGTCGACGGTAACGCAATGTAACGGCAGCCCCGGCTGCCGTGCGGCTGCGGCACAATTGCGCAGCAGGGTCCCGGCCGCTTATTGGCTAATTATGGGACAATGCGCGTTTGCTCAAGCTTGGCAAAAATGCCATTTTGCTGCGGATTGTACCGCTCATCTTTTTAGAAGGATCACTCATGTCCCATTTCCGCCTTGCTCGCCTTTGCCTGCTGCTGGCTGCCGTCGGCCTGAACACCGCGCCTGCCCTGATGACGAGCGCCCATGCCCAGAAAGAAGCGGCGCCTGCCGCGCCGGCCAACACCGTGCGTCCCGAGCTGGCCAAGGTGCTCGATTCGAATACCATTCAGCCCTTGATCGCTGCCAAAAACGCGGCAGAAGTGCAGAACCGTATCACCCAGGCCGAAGCAATCCCGAACAAGACACCGTACGAGACCTACATTCTCAACCGCATCAAGATGGCGCATGCGTCGATGACCGGCAACGAGGCGGGCATCATGACCGCTGCCGAAGAAGTAGTGAAGTCCGGATTCGAGCCGAAGGATATGCAGGCCAAGCTGGTACTGGCGATTGCCAACATCCAGTACAACGCGAAGAATTACGGCGCCGCCGCCGAACAGGTCAAGCGCTTTGAATCGCTGGGCGGCAACATGGCAGAGGCCCGCGCGCTGCAGTCGCGCGCCCTGTACCTGAACAAGGACTATGCCGGTTCCCTGCCACCGCTGCAGCAATTGATCGCCGAGTCAGAAAAGGCCGGCAAGGCGCCGTCGCAGGAAGACCTGAAGCTGATGCTGAGCGCCGCGCAGCAGGCAAAGGACACTGCCGCCTTCGAGACTGCCATCCAGAAGCTGGTGAACTACTACCCGAGCGACGAGTACTGGAACGAGCTGATTCGGGTGAGCGTGATCCGCAAGCCGGGCTTCAACCAGGACAACTACCTGCCGCTGCTGCGTTTGCAGTTTGCCGCCACCAAGGTCATGCGTGAAGAAGACTATGTCGACCTGGCCGAAACCGCCATGCGCGACGGCTTCCCGACCGAAGCGAAAAACGTGATGGACGCCGGCTACGCCGCGGGCGTGCTGGGCAAGGGCGGCAACGCCAAGGCCCACACCGCCCTGCGCGGCCGTGCCGACAAGGGCGCCGCCGACGATGCGAAGAACATCGCCGCCGGCGAAGCCTCGGCAGCGAAGGCGAAGACCGGCGCCGGCCTGGTCAACCTCGGCTGGGCGTACTCGACGATGGGCCAGCACGACAAGGGCATCGGCTTCATCCAGCAGGGTATCGCCAAGGGCAGCCTGAAGCAACCTGACGAAGCCCGACTGCGCCTGGGCGCGGCCCAGGTCAAGGCCGGCCGCAAGGACGAAGCGATCAAGACCTTCGAAAGCGTGAAGGCCGGCGGCGGCCTGTCGGATGTGGCACGCGTCTGGGTCATGAGCCTGAAGCAGCCAAGCGGCGCAGTTGCTCCAGCGGCGGCATTGACCACGACCGTCGCACCAGCACCGGTCAAGTAATCCCGCAGCCTCAATGAAAAGCGGGCGGCGCCACTGGCGCCGCCCGCTTTTTTACGTCCCTGTGGGTTTCACATCGCCGTGAACCCGCCATCGACCGACAGCTCGTGCCCGGTCACGAACGACGACTGCCCGGAGCACAGCCACAACACCGCATTCGCGATCTCGGCCGGCTCGGCGAAGCGCCCCATCGGGTGCGCTGCGCGCAGCTTCTTTTCCAGCGCCGGTTCGCGCCCGAGCGCGCGCGCCAGCATCGGCGTGCGTACCGCGCCCGGACAGAGCGCATTGACGCGGATGCCCTCTTTCGCGTATTCGATCGCCGCGCTCCTGGTCAGCCCGGCCAGCGCGTGCTTGCTGGCCGCGTAGACGGCTTGACCCGATACGCCGACCGCGCCGAAAGCCGAGGACAGGTTGACGATCGCCCCGCTGCCCTGGCGCTCCATCTGGCGCAGCTGGTATTTCATCGACAGCCAGACGCCCTTGACGTTGACGTCCATGATGCGGTCGTAGATGGCTTCCTCGGTCTCGGCCAGCCGTGCGCCTTCCTCGAATACACCCGCGCAGTTGACGGCGCAGTCGAGCCGGCCGTAATGGTGGACCGTCTTGTCGACCATCGATTCGACTTCAAGCGCGCGGGTGACGTTGACCGCCACGAACAGCGCCTTGCCGCCGTTCTCGACGATCATGGCCGCCGTCGAATGGCCGCCGTCGACGGCGATGTCGGCCACGACCACCGCCGCGCCGGCGCGCCCGAAGGCCAGCGCCACCGCGCGGCCGATGCCGCTCGCCGCACCCGTCACCAACACCACTTTGCCGGCAAACGAACTACCCGCGTACTGCTGCTCTTGCCCCTGCTCTTTCTTGCCCTTCATGTGCCGCTCCTGCTCGGTCACCGACGCGGATGTTCGATGGTTCCAACGGGCAACATTCTAACGTCCCGGCACGGATTCACCAAGCGCAGGCGCCACCGCCGGGCACGGGCGTTGCATTCAGGGCGTGGGCTTGACCTTGTCCTGGTCGCCTGCCATCACCACCGACAGTTTCGACGGGTCGATCGCCTTGCGGAAGGCGGCGTTCAGCTGGGGCAGCGTGACGGCCATCAACTTTGCCTCGAACTGGCGCGACCATTCGTAGGTGCGGTCGCGGTACAGGTAAGCCGTCCAGCCGGCGGCCAGCGCGCCATCGTCGGCGCGGGTCTGCTGGCGCTGCTGCATCAGACCCGACTTGGCGCCGGCCAGCTCGCTGGCGGTAAAGCCGTCCTTCACCGCGCGCGCCAGTTCCGCGCGGATCGCGGCGTCCAGGCGCTGCAGGTTCTGCGGCGCGGCAATCGCACTGATGCCAAACGCCCCGGCGCGGTCGAGGTCTCCGGCGTCGAGCTGCGAACCGCCGCCGTACGACAGGCCATCCTTCTGGCGGATGCGGTCCATCAGGCGCGAACGCAGGCCGCCCTCGCCGAAAATGTAATTGGCCAGGGTCAAAGCCGGATAGTCGGGGTCGTCGATGTTCAGGTCGAGGTTCAGGCGCGCGGTATAAACACCGTTTTCCTTGTCCGGCGTGTTCAGCGTGGTTTTCAGGGGGGCGATATCGGCGTGGCGGCGCAGGACCGGCGCCACGTTCTCGGGAGCGCGCCAGGCGCCGAACAACTCGTCCACCAGCGGCACGATCGCTGCCGCATCGAAGTCGCCGACGATCGCCATCTCGGCCGGCACGCTGCCGTAGAAGGCGCGGTGGAAGACGCGCAGGTCCTCCAGGCGCGCCGCGGTCAGCTCGGCCAGGTCTTCGTCGAAACTGTTCGCGTGGCGCACGTCGCCCTTCGGATACAGGTCGAAATGGCGCGCCAGCGCACGCGCGGCCACTGCCTGCGGCTCGGCGCGGCTCGCTTCCAGGGCGACCAGCGACTGGCGCCGCAGCTGGTCGAATTCCGGCGCCGGGAAGGCAGGCTCTTTCAGCACGTGCGCGACCAGGCGCAAGGCCGCCGGCAAGTGCTCGCGCGTGGTCTGGAAGTGGGCCGGGCCGCCGGCGATTTTCAGGCGGTCGAATTCGTCGGCGAGCTGCTCGCGCGTATAGCGGCTGGTACCGCGCATGAGCATGGCGCCGGTCAGCTCGGGCACGGCGCCCTTGCCGAACAAATTCTTCTCGTCGCCGATGTGCTGGCGCAGGTTGACCGTCACCGCTTCGCCGCGATTCTTTTTAGGCAGCAGCGCCAGCTTGACGCCGCCTTTCGTCGTCAACTGGGTCCGTTTCAGGATGTTTTCCTGGGTCGGCACGAAGTCTTCCGAGATCAGGGTCGACGCCCTGGGTTTGAATTCCTTCAGGATGCTCTCGACGCTCGGCGCCGGCGGAATGATGGCGCGCTGCGGCGTGTCCTCGGGCAGGAAGGTGCCGGTGACCCGGTTGTCGCGCCGCAAGTAGCGCCTGGCCACCCCCGCCACTTCTTCCGGCGTGATCGTCTTGATGCGCTCGCGTCCCGTGAAGAACAGGCGCCAGTCGCCCAGCGCGATCGTCTCCGACAGTGCCACGCCAACGCGCTGCGGATCGTTCAGGCTGCGCTCCATGTCGTTCTCGTACATGCGGCGAATGCGCGCCATCTCGTCATTTGTCGGGGGTGTCGCGCCGAAGCTCTCCACCGCCTCGGTCAGCGCCGCGCGCACCGGTTCGAGCGCTTCTCCCTTCTTCACCACCGCGCCGACATACTGCAGGCCCGGCGCGTAACCGGTTTCGCCAAAGCTGAACACCTGGCTGGCCTTGCCCGTTTCGACCAGCTGTTTGTGCAGGCGGCCGGTCGGCACGTCGCCCAGGATGGCCGAGGCGAACGCCATCACGTCGCTGTCGTCGTGCAGGCTCGATGGCACTTTATAGCCGAGCATGACGATCTGGACATCGCCCTGGCGCCGCACCGCGAAGCTGCGTTCGCCGTCCTGGGTCGGCTCGACCGTCCAGAACGCGGGCAGCGTGCGCTTCGGTTTCGGGATCGCACCGAACAGGCGCGCGACTTTGGCGAGCGTCGCATCCGCATCGAACTTGCCGGCCACCAGCAGCACCGCATTGTCGGGCTGGTACCAGGTGCGGTAGAAGGCCTGCAGGTTGCTCAGCCTGACGTTCTCGATGTCGCTGCGGTTGCCGATCGTCGAGCGGCCGTAGCTGTGCCAGTCGTAGGCGATGCTCTGCATGCGCTTCATGAGAACGCCGGACGGTGAATTCTCGCCGCTTTCGAACTCGTTGCGCACGACCGTCATCTCGGAATCGAGGTCTTTCTGGGCGATGAAGGAACCGGTCATCCGGTCCGCTTCCATCTGCAGCGCCCAGTCCAGGTTCGCCGGCGACGCCTGGAACACTTCGTAATAATTGGTGCGGTCGAGCGAAGTGGTGCCGTTGAAATCCATGCCGCGGTCCGCGAACTGGCGCGTGATGTCCGGGTTCTTCTTCGACCCCTTGAACAACAGGTGTTCGAGCAGGTGCGCCATGCCGGTCTCGCCGTAGTTCTCATGGCGCGAGCCGACCATGTAGGTGACATTGACGGTGACGGTGGGACGCGAGGTATCCGGGAACAGCAGCACTTTCAGGCCGTTCGCGAGCCGGTATTCGGTGATGCCTTCGACCGAGGCGCCGAGCGTCACCCCTTTCGGAAGGGCCGCACCAGGCGGCGGCGCCTTTGGCGCGGCGAGGACGGCGCCGGCGGCGAAGAAGGCAAAGCCGCCAGCGATCAGGTGCGCGCGCAGGCCGCGCTGGGTACTCGTCAAATTCATGTCATCCCGCTAGTCTCGTGCGCCTGGAGCGGCGCGCCAGCGGCGATGGTAACAGATGGTCGTACGGGATGATGCCGCCACGCACTGGTTTGGTGCCCGGGGGCGGGACAGCCTGTCCTAGTGCCGAGCCCGCTTCTCGTGGGCCTGCTGGCTGCCGCTGATGCGCGACAGGTCGCCCATTTCCTCGGCCAGGAATTCGAGCAGGTCGTCGGCGCTGACGATGCCGGCCAGCGCGCCGTTGGCGTTCACCACCGGCACCCGGCGGATGCCGCGCAGGCGCATGTGCTCGATGGTCTGGTAGACGTCGTCGTCTTCGCGGCAGGTCAGCAGGTCGTCGCTCATGATGTCGCCCACTTGCAGGCTGGCCGGATCGAGTCCGAGCGCGACGACCGACACGACGATGTCGCGGTCGGTGACCATGCCTGCGGGAATGGCGTCACCATCGCTGCCGTCGACCACGACCAGGTCGCCCACATGGTGCTTGCGCATCAGGAGCGCCGCGCCCTGCACGGTTTCGTCGCGGTTGCAGCTGATGGTCTGGATGGTGCAGATGTCGCGGATGTTCATGGCTTCCTCCCCAGGCTGATCGTTTGGCCTACGATTTAAGCTAGTGCAGCAACACGCGCAGGGCTTGATCTAGCTCAAATGCTGAAGCTCAGACCTTCGGAACGCCAGGCAACTCGACGAAGCAGGCGTCGACCACCTGCAGGTCGTTGTCCTTGGCGAAATTGACAACGAAGTGGTAAGCCAGCGGTTCGGCTTTTTTCAGCGCATTGTTGACGACCACGGCCTTGACGCCGTCGATCACGGTCGGGTGGACGTAGGGAGAGAACTGGAGGTGGGCATGGCGGCCGCCGCTGCCTTCGGGCCGAAAGCAGGACATGACGCCGCACAGGCGCTCCGCCCAGTCGCTGGGGCGGAACTGCTTGCCATTGCTCGTGAGGCCCAGGATGAAGAATTCGCCGACGGCGCCTTCATTCCCGGTGTGCGGTAACTCGGCCATAGTGCTGCTTGCTGATACAAGAATGCTGCGTGGAGGAGAGCCGGTATTATATCTTATAGAAGACTTGAGGACGAGGCTTGTCTAGCCAAGCCAGACCATACTGGACAACAAAAGCAACAGAATCATCCATAGTATCAGGGCGCGCCAGACAAGTCCTACCGTGCTTTGCAGTGCGCGCAGGCTCGGCTCCTCGCCCGGCAGCACGTCGGTGTCGGCGTCGCTCAGGTCGACCATGGCGGCGTCGACCGGCAGCAGCTGGGGCGCGTTTTCGTTCGGGGTGCCGAGGCGCACGCCCATCGCGCCGCCGCCGGCGGCGAGGATGATGCCGCGCGACTCGTCCGCCCAGCGGTTGGCGAAATTGCGCCAGGCATAGATGGCGTCCTCGAAATTGCCGACCACGGCAAAGGCGATCGCCGTCAGGCGCACCGGGATCCAGTCGATCCAGTAGAAGGCCCTGGCGGCGAACTGGCCGAAGGCTTCATTGCGCATGTGCTCGGGCTCGTTCCAGGCACGCGCCAGGTATTCGGAGACCCGGTACAGCACCGCACAAGCCGGCCCGGCCGGCATCAGGAACCAGAAGAACACGCCGAACACGCTGCGGTGGGTCGTGATGAGCGATTTCTCGACGGCGACACGGGCAATTTCGGTCGCATCCATGCCGACCGTGTCGATGCGTGTCCACTCGGCTAGCAGCGCGCGCGCCGCGGCTTCGTCGCCGCTGTTCAGGGCCAGCTGGATCGAGGTGAAATAATGGCTGTAATGGCGAAAGCCCAGCGTCAGGTAGACGATCACCACGTTCCAGGCAAAGGCGAGGAACACGAGGCCGAAGTATTGCAGCACCCAGTAGACGAGCGCGACCGGCAAGACCAGCACGGTCATCATCAGGAACCAGCCCATGCGGCCGTTCTTCGGTTCGCCGGCGTTGAACCAGCCTTCGATCCGCATCGCCAGGCCCTTGATGCCGCCGTAGACCTGGTTATCCGCGCGCAGCGGTTTGAGCTGCTCGATCAGCAATGCGCACAGGATGGAGAAAAATGTCATGCAAGTCCTTCTTTTGTTATGGCAATACCGCGCTGCCCGCTACGATAGCGCAGGTCACCGCCATAATCAAATCGGCTCTGGCAAGAATCCCCAGAGCAGCTCTCATGCGCGCAAGAAATGGAACAGATTGCGCAGCATGCCGGCTGTCGCTCCCCAGATGAAGAAACGTTCATACGGCATCGCATAAAAACGGCGCGTGCCCTGCCCGTCCGGCAGCTCGAAGGACATGCGCTGGTGGTGCAGGCCGTTCATCAGGAAGGCGAGCGGCACTTCGAAGATCTCGGCCACTTCGTTCGGATCGGCCGTCAAGTCGAAGGGCGGCTTGACCAATGCGACCACGGGCGCGACGCGGTAGGCGCTGCCGGTGATGTAGTCGGGCAGCACCCCGACGATCGACACGTGGCGCCGGTGCAGGCCGATTTCCTCTTCCGACTCGCGCAGCGCGGTCTCGATCGGCGAGGAATCGAGCTCCTCGGCGCGCCCGCCCGGAAAGGCGATCTGCCCGGCGTGGCTGCTCAGGTGGTCGGTGCGCAGGGTCAGCAGCACGTTCAGGCCGTCGGGACGCTCGACGATCGGCACCAGAACGGCGGCACGGCGCAGTTTGAAGCCCGGCCTCACCCACGACTCGTCCGGGGCTTCCGGCTCCCAGGCCAGGCGCGAACGGGCGAAGCGCGCACGCAGGCTTGGCGCCGTCAAGAATGCGGGGTCGATGGCCGGTTCGCCGGCGATGGCGTCGACCGGCAAGCGGGATGGATCCAGATGAACCTTAACCAAAAGCATTTCTCCTGGTTGAAAAGAAAAAGGCATCCCGGGGGATGCCTTTTTTCACTCCACAGACGCGATTACTTAGCGACTGGGGCGGTTGAGACTTTGCGCTGCGGCAGTTTCTCTTTGATACGTGCCGACTTGCCCGAACGCTCACGCAGGTAGTACAACTTGGCGCGACGCACGTCACCGCGGCGTTTCACTTCGATCGAAGCGATCAGCGGCGAATACAGCTGGAACGTACGCTCGACACCTTCGCCGGACGAGATCTTGCGAACGATGAAGTTCGAGTTCAAGCCGCGGTTGCGACGCGAAATGACGACGCCTTCGTATGCCTGGGCGCGCTTGCGGGTGCCTTCGACGACGTTGACGTTGACGATGACGGTGTCGCCAGGTGCGAAATCAGGAATCTTGCGGCCGAGGCGCGCAATTTCTTCCTGCTCGAGTTGTTGAATCAGATTCATTCTTATGACTCCATTAACCATCTTGCTGGCGCTTGATACTGCAAATGCGTTGCCCAGTAGAGGATGGGGTTGAACGTAAGAGCAACATGCCCACACGTCTCGCACCGCTATGGTGCATTTTCCGACATTACTCCGCAGGACGGAGTGAGGTCAAAAACTTTTCGTCGGCCGGCGTCAACTGGCCCGCGCCACGGGCTTTGTCCAACAATTCCGGCCGTTTTTTCGCGGTCGCTTCCAGCATACGCTGGCGGCGCCACTTGATAATCTCGGCATGGTTCCCGCCCATCAGGACCGGCGGCACCGGCACGCCCTCGTACACGTCGGGGCGGGTATAGTGCGGCGAATCGAGCAGGCCTTTGACAAAACTGTCTTCGACCGCCGAGGCGTCGTCGCCCAGCACACCGGGCAATTGCCGCACCACTGCATCCATCAAGGCCATCGCCGGCAATTCGCCGCCGGAGAGCACGAAGTCGCCGAGCGAAATTTCCTCGTCAACCACGCGGTCCAGCAGGCGCTGGTCGACCGCTTCGTAGCGGCCGCACAGGACGACAAGGCCAGGCTCGTCCTTCAAGGCCATGACGCGTTCGTGCGTCAGCGGTTTGCCTTGCGGCGACATGAACACCACGCGCGGCGGCGGCAGGCCACGCTCGACCTGGCGCGCCTTGGCCGCATTGATTGTCGCTTCGAGCGGCCTGGCCATCATCACCATGCCGGGGCCGCCGCCATACGGGCGGTCATCCACGGTGCGGTGGCGATCGCTTGTGAAATCGCGTGGATTCCACAAGGTAAGGCCCCAGCGTTCCTGCTCGAAGGCGCGGCGGGTGACACCGGACTGCGTCAACGCGGCAAACATTTCGGGAAACAAGCTCACGACGTCAAATTGCATCGAGACCTCGTTTCATGAAAACCGACTTAAGAACGTCTAACAAAATCGTCAGGGCAAGGCGCATCGTCGAAGACAGTACGCTCGTACGGCGAGACGCATGCAACGCAGCCATGGCGGTTTTGTTAGACGCTCTAATAATCCAGGCCCCAGTCTAATGTAATCAGTTTAGCCTTGAGGTCGACGGTCTTGACGAACTGATCTACATACGGAACGAGGCGCTCGGGCGCCTTTTCAGTACTTCCCTGCTCGGATATGGGCTCGATGCGCAGAATCGACTGCGGACCGTTGCTCATCATGTCAATGACCTTGCCGAGAGCTTCGCCCTGCAGGTTCACGACATCCAGACCGATCAGGTCGGACCAGTAATACTCGTCTTCCTCAAGCGCGGGAAATTCGCTTCGCGATACATGCACGGCGGCGCCTTTCAGCGCCTCCGCCGCATCGCGGCCCGCCGTCCCGACGAGGGTGGCGACCACGTCGCCGCCATGCATTTTCGTGGTCCGCACGCTGACGGACCGCAGGCTCGGTTTATCGAGCCACCAGGTTTTAATATTCAGCAGCGCATCGGCATCCGTCGAGAACGGCGTGACGCGGATGGCGCCGGCGATGCCATAGGCACCGGCCACATACCCGACCTGAGTCAGGTCGTCGGGGGCTTGCGCCCCACCTGCAACTGAGGCAACTGAATCGGTCAAACCTGGAACCTTGCTTTAAGCAGCTGCGACTGGGGTCTGCTGAGCGACCAGGCGAGCAACGGTCGGCGACAGTTGTGCGCCCACGCCTTGCCAGTAGGCCAGACGGTCAGCGGTGATACGCAGGCCCACTTCGGCGCCCGAGGCCATCGGGTTGTAGAAACCGATGCGCTCGATGAAACGGCCATCGCGACGGTTACGCGAATCGGTTGCAACGATGTTGAAGAACGGGCGCTTCTTGGCGCCTCCACGAGCTAAACGAATAACGACCATAATAATTCCAAAAAGTTGTGCTGGGCGGAGAAAGCCGACGATTATAGCGCGCAATGCCACAGAGCAGCAAGCAGTAATGACAACAGGGCGCGCGGTCCCGGCCGAATCGAGCATTATCCGCTATTTTTGGCGCGACCGCTACCTGCCTGCTGACTTCCCGATCTGCTGCTACATGTTGATACATTGCATTTACATTAAAAGTAATGCTTTTGTCACGTTTATAAACGATACTTTCTTCTTTCGGGGCAACACACCCGCTTACCACATCTGCTTCTGCATGGCACACAAGAACAAGACGCTCGCTACCGCGCTGGCGCTCACCCTGGGAGCGCTGGGGGCACACCGCTTTTACCTGCACGGCGGCGTTGACCGCGCTGGCTTGCTGCACGTCAGCAGCCTGCCGATCGCTGGCCTCATCTACAGCAATGCGCACGGCATTAATGTTTTCTATGTACTGCTGCCGCTCCTCATTTCCGGGATCGCCGCCTGCATCGAGGCGCTGGTCATCGGCCTGACGCCGGACGAAAAATGGGATGCACGCTTCAATGCGGGAACCCAGTCGCGCTCGACGTGGATACTGGCCGTGCTGCTGGTGACAACCCTGCTGGTCGGCACGACCGTGCTGATTGCCACCATTTCGCGGCTGTTCGACCTGATGTACACGGGCGGCGCCTACGGCTGAGCGCTTGGCGCCCCCCTTTCCTCAAAGACCCGTCGGCCAGCGATACTTCGGCAACACGGCCGGTGCGGCGCCGCTGATGATGACGATTTCGCGGTGCGGCATCAGCTCCAGGACGGCGGGATCACCCGTATAACGCGTCAGTCTGTCGTTCTCGATCAGATAGAACCGGATCGGTCCTGCCAGGCCGGCGACGCCAGCTGCTCCCAACGGCTGGTTCCACACCGCAAAAAACTGTCCCAGCGTGAACTTCTTCGCCACATCGGCCTCCATGTGCACCATGCCCATGACGTCATGGGTGTGCAATTCGTAGGTGCAGCCGCTGCGGCCGACGTTGTCGGGCAGGCCGAGCCGCGTCCCTTCCTTGTAGATCGACACGAGCGAGTGCTGATGGTAGTTGATGGTACCGAGGCAGCCGACGCCGCTCACAGGCACGCGGCCGGCCGGGGTCACCCAGGCGTTCCAGCCGGGCGTGCTGTTGATGGTGCCGGCAACGAGCTCGGTAAAAGCGGCGGCGAGCGTCGGCTCGGGCGCCGGCGGCGTGGGAGGCGGACTCGGCTGGACAGGCACCGGGTTGGTCACGACCGGCTCGGGGTCGGAACCTCCGCCGCCGCAGGCAGAGAGGGAGACCAGGATTGATACGGCCAGGACCGGTAAACGGATCGTTCGCGCAGGTGTGAAGGGCATGGCGGGCTCCAGGAATGGATGGGTAAAACCACTTTACGGACGCGGCCGTCATATTCCGTTTAACCTGGATCAAGCTCAGCGGATTGAGCATCCGCGTGTCGCTGGGCATGAAAAAAGCGGCCCGCAGGCCGCTTTCGTCACACCCCGGGGACGAAGCCCCGCCCGCCTCAGAACTGCTCGACGTCCAGCGCCAGCACGCCGGCGCTGCCTTCGACGATGGCCGAACGCAGGCCGCCCGCACCCGACAGGATGTGGTCGGCGAAGAAGCGCGCAGTGGCGATCTTTGCGCGGAGAAAAGACGCGTCGCCCTCGCCCGCATCGAGCTTCTGCTGCGCGACCAATGCCGCGCGCGCCATCTGCCAGCCGCCCAGCACGATGCCGGCCAGCTTCAGGTAGAGCACGGAACCGGCAAAGACGCCCTTGACGTCAAGCTTGACGTTGGCGACGACGAAGTCGATGACTTCCTCCAGCGCTGCCGAACCCTGCACCAGCTGCTTGCGGATCGCCACGACATCGGCGCCCTGCACTTCGCCCAGCGCCGCCTCGGTCGCACGCACCTGGGCAATGATCGACTTGGCCACCGCGCCACCGTCACGCACGGTCTTTCGGCCGACCAGGTCGTTTGCCTGGATCGCGGTCGTGCCTTCGTAGATCGTCAGGATCTTGGCGTCGCGATAGTGCTGCGCCGCGCCAGTCTCTTCGATGAAACCCATGCCGCCATGCACCTGCACACCGTCGCGCGCGACGTGTTCGCTCATCTCGGTCGACCAGCCCTTGATGATCGGGACCAGGTATTCGTAGACAGCCAGGTTCGCCTTGCGCGTCGCTTCGTCCGCGTGATGGTGGGCGAGGTCCGAGATACCGGCGCCGACATAGGCCAGCGCACGCGCCGCTTCCGTTTGGGCGCGCATCGACATCAGCATGCGGCGCACGTCCGGGTGATGGATGATGGCGACCGGACCGGCGGACCCAGCCAGGTCGCGCGATTGCACGCGGTCCTTGGCAAACGCCACTGCCTGCTGGTAGGCGCGTTCGGCCAGGCCGATGCCCTGCATGCCGACCCCGAAGCGGGCCGCATTCATCATGATGAACATGTATTCCAGGCCACGGTTTTCTTCGCCGACCAGGGTGCCGATGGCGCCGCCGTTGTCGCCGAACTGCAGTACGGCGGTCGGGCTGGCCTTGATGCCGAGCTTGTGTTCGATCGAGACGCAGTGGGCATCGTTGCGCGCGCCCGGCGTTCCGTCTTCATTGACAAGGAACTTCGGCACGATGAACAGCGAGATCCCCTTCACCCCCGATGGCGCATCCGGCGTACGGGCCAGCACCAGGTGGATGATGTTCTCGGCCATGTCATGCTCGCCGTAGGTGATGTAGATCTTGGTGCCGAAAATTTTATACGTACCGTCACCCTGCGGCACGGCGCGGGTGCGCACGGCGGCCAGGTCGGAACCGGCCTGCGGTTCGGTCAGGTTCATGGTGCCGGTCCACTTGCCGGTGATGAGCGGCGCGAGGTACAGGGCTTTCTGTTCGTCGGAACCAGCGGTGAGCAGCGCCTCGATGGCGCCGTCGGTCAGCAGCGCGACCAGTGCGAACGAGATCGATGCGGCGTTCAGCATCTCGGTACACGGCGTGCTGACCAGTTTCGGCAAACCCTGTCCGCCGAATTCGGTCGGGTGCCCGATCCCCTGCCAGCCGGATTCTCCGAAGGCCTGGAAGGCGACCTTGAAGCCGGCGGAGGTCGTGACCCGGCCGTCGTGCCAGAAGCTCGGCTCCTTGTCGCTCGGGTGATTCAGTGGGGCGACGACTTCGCCGCAGAATTTCGCATTCTCTTCCAGCACCGCTTCCACGGTGTCGGCGGTCGCGTCTTCGCAGCCTGGCAGCTGGCTCACCTGCTGCAAACCGGCCAGTTCGTTCAGGACGAACAGGATGTCTTTGATCGGGGCTTGATAGCTCACTTGATCTCCTCAGAATTAGATGTAAGAGCGTCAAACAGAGCCCTCAGGGCAAGGCGCAGCGTCAAAGGCGGTACGCTTGTACGACAAGACGGTGCAACGCCGCCATGAGGGTTCTGTTTGGCGCTCGTAAAACAGGCCACGGCAGCCGGGTGTGATGCCGGACCAGCGTGGCCTGTGTAGTGCGTTTTCTACGATTTAGCCGAGTTCTTTGACCAGTTCAGGGATCACTTCGAACAGATCGCCGACCAGGCCGTAATCAGCCACCGAGAAGATCGGCGCTTCCGGATCCTTGTTGATCGCAACGATCGTCTTCGAATCCTTCATGCCGGCCAGGTGCTGGATCGCGCCCGAGATGCCGACGGCGATGTACAGCGACGGCGCGACGATCTTGCCGGTCTGGCCAACCTGCCAGTCGTTCGGCACGTAGCCGGCGTCGACTGCGGCGCGCGAAGCACCCATGGCGGCGCCCAGCTTGTCGGCCAGTGGTTCGAGCAGCTTGAAGTTGTCGCCCGAGCCCATGCCGCGGCCACCGGAGACAATGATTTTTGCAGCGGTCAGTTCCGGACGGTCCGACTTCGCCAGCTCGCGGCCGACGAAGGTCGATTTGCCGAAGTCGGCGGCGGCGGCGATCGATTCGACGGCAGCCGAACCACCGGTAGCAGGTGCCGAGTCGAAGCCGGTGCCGCGCACGGTAATGACCTTGATGCTGTCGGTCGACTGCACGGTGGCGATGGCGTTGCCGGCGTAGATCGGACGCTCGAAGGTGTCAGGGGAATCGACCTTGGTGATTTCCGAGATCTGGGCCACGTCCAGCTTGGCGGCCACGCGCGGCAGAATGTTCTTGCCGTAGGCGGTGGCGGGCGCCAGGATGTGCGAGTACGAACCGGCGATGGCCAGGATCTGCTCGGCCACGTTTTCTGCCAGGCCGTCGGCGAACCAGGCCGCGTCGGCGACCAGCACTTTCGACACGCCGGCGATCTGCGCGGCGGCTTCGGCGGCGGCGGCGCAGTTGGAACCGGCGACCAGCACGTGGACGTCGCCGCCGCACTGGGCGGCCGCGGTCACGGTGTGGTGGGTGCTGCCTTTCAGCGAGCCATTGTCGTGTTCAGCGATAACTAATGCGACCATGATGTTTCCTATATTTTGTAGTGGAGGCGTTGGCCGGTCAGATGACTTTGGCTTCGTTGCGCAGCTTGGCGACCAGCGTCGCGACGTCCGGCACCATGATGCCTGCCGAGCGCTTGGCCGGCTCGACGACCTTCAGGGTCTTCAGGCGGGCCGTCACGTCGACGCCCAGCTCTTCCGGCTTGATCGTTTCCAGCGGCTTTTTCTTGGCCTTCATGATGTTCGGCAGCGTGACGTAGCGCGGCTCGTTCAGGCGCAGGTCGGTGGTGACGATGGCCGGCAGCGTGAGCGACACGGTTTCCAGGCCGCCGTCGACTTCGCGCGTCACGGTCACTTTGCCGTCCTCGAGCACGACTTTCGATGCGAAGGTGGCTTGCGGCCAGCCCAGCAGGGCTGCCAGCATCTGGCCGGTCTGGTTGGAGTCGTCGTCGATCGCCTGCTTGCCGAGAATGATCAGCTGCGGCTGCTCTTTATCGGCCAGTGCCTTCAGGATCTTGGCCACGCCCAGGGGCTCGGTCTCGCCATTGGTTTCGACCAGGATGCCGCGGTCGGCGCCGATCGCCATACCGGTGCGCAGGGTTTCCTGGCACTGCGGCACGCCGATCGAGACGGCCACCACTTCGGTGACCTTGCCGGCTTCCTTCAAACGGGTCGCTTCCTCGAGCGCGATTTCGTCGAACGGGTTCATCGACATCTTGACGTTGGCGATATCCACGCCGCTGCCGTCGGACTTGACGCGGACCTTGACGTTATAGTCGACCACGCGTTTGACGGGTACCAGGACTTTCATAGGTGTGCCTTTGAAAAATTGAAGAGGTAGACTTAAGCTAAAGTGGCCTAGATTATATGAGATAAACCGGTACAGAACCAAATTAAAGCACGATCGTGCGATTTTTGGCTAGAGGGATGCTTCCAAAATACACGCTGGCGGGACAACAGAAGTACTGGCGGGACCTTGTCGTGCCCCCGCCTCGGAACGCTGTTTACTTGCGGCGCATCAGGAACACGAACTCGCCATTGCTGTGCGAGTGGGACAGCAGCGCGTTGCCGGTCTGCTTGGCGAAGGCCTGGAAGTCGCGGACGGACCCGGTGTCGGTGGCCGTGATGCGCAGCACCTCGCCGGACGCCAGTTCAGCCAGCGCCTTCTTGGCTTTCAAGATTGGCAGCGGACAGTTCAGGCCGCGCGCGTCCAGGTCCAACTGGAAGAGAATCGTGTCAGTGTCGAGAATGGTGTCGCTCATCGCATGCCTGCTTAGGTGGTGATACTGGATTCGGAGTCTACTCCAATTTCTGGATTATGACGCGCCGCACCAAAATAGTCACGAAATGTTGCGTTGTCACAACTGCATGCAATTAGGGTTGCAATATCTAAAAGGAATCTGTTTACAGGTGGACGGCAACGCCGTCCACCCTGCGAAAGCGCTTTAGGCGCGCTCGCCGACCCAGGCCGCCACGCCAGCCAGCGCGGCCGGCAAGCCCGACGGATCGGTACCGCCCGCCTGCGCCATGTCCGGACGCCCGCCGCCCTTGCCGCCCACCTGCTGGGCCACAAAGTTGACCAGCTCGCCGGCCTTGACCTTGCCGGTGGCATCCTTGGTCACGCCCGCGATCAGGCTGACCTTGCCTTCAGCCACGCTGGCCAGCACGATGGCCGCCGTCCCCAGCTTGTCTTTCAGCTTGTCCATCGTCTCGCGCAGGCTCGTCGCATCGGCGCCGTCCATCGTCGCGGCCAGCACCTTGATGCCGTACACGTCAACCGCCTGGCTCACCAGCTCGTCGCCCTGGCCCGAGGCCAGCTTCGACTTGAGCGCAGCGACTTCTTTCTCGAGCAGTTTGACCTGGTCCTGCACCTGGGCGATGCGCGACGGCAGTTCTTCCGGCGCCGTCTTGAGCGCGCCGGCGGCGGCCAGCAGCCTGGCGTTGGTAGCTTGCACCCAGGCCAGCGCGCCCTCGCCCGTCACCGCTTCGATGCGGCGGATGCCGGCAGCAACGCCGCCTTCCGACACGATCTTGAACAGGCCGATGTCGCCGGTACGCGTCACGTGGACGCCGCCACAGAGTTCCTTCGAGGTGCCGATGTCGAGCACGCGCACTTCGTCGCCGTACTTCTCGCCGAACAGCGCCATCGCGCCATGTTTCACGGCGTCGTCGAACGACATGTTCTGCGCTTGCGTCGCATGGTTCTCGAGGATCTCGCGATTGACGATCATCTCGACCTGGGCGATTTGTTCGGCAGTCACCGGTGCGTTGTGGCTGAAGTCGAAACGGGTTTTGTCAGGATCGACCAGCGAACCCTTTTGCTGGACGTGGCCGCCCAAGACTTCGCGCAGCGCCTTGTGCATCAGGTGCGTCGCCGAGTGGTTGCGGATGGTGCGGGCGCGCTTGGCCTGGTCGACCTGCGCATCGACCGTGTCGCCGACTTTCAGCGAACCGGAGCGCAGCACGCCGTGGTGGCCGAATACCTCGGCCTGGATCTTCAGCGTGTCTTCGACTTCGAACGCGTTGCCGTTCGATGCGATCGAACCGTGGTCGCCGACCTGGCCGCCCGACTCGGCGTAGAACGGCGTTGTGTCGAGCACGACGATGCCTTCCTGGCCGGCTTTCAGTTCCTGCACCGAGACGCCTTCGGAGTACAAGGCCAGCACGTGGGTGTTATGCACCAGCGACTCGTAGCCGACGAACTTGGTCTTTTCGCCCGCGTATTCCACCTTGGCGGCCATCTTGAACTTGCCGGCGGCGCGTGCGGTCTTCTTCTGCTGTTCCATCGCGGCGGTGAAGCCCGCTTCGTCCAGCGTCACGCCGCGTTCGCGGCAGATGTCGGCGGTGAGGTCAAGCGGGAAGCCGTAGGTGTCGTACAGCGTGAAGGCGGTGCCGCCGTCGAGGTTCTTCGCGTCCTTCGAGAGTTGCGCTTCCAGGATCTTCATGCCGTTTTCCAGCGTCTCGCCGAAGCGCTCTTCCTCGGCCTTCAAGACTTGCGCAACGCGGTCTTTCGCGTCCAGCAGTTCCGGGTAGGCCGTGCCCATCTCGCCATTCAGGTCTTCGACCAGCTTGAAGAAGAACGGACGGGTCTGGCCCAGCTTGTGGCCATGGCGCAGTGCGCGGCGGATGATGCGGCGCAGGACGTAGCCGTGGCCTTCGCTGCTCGGGATGATGCCGTCGACGATCATGAAGGAGGCCGCGCGGATGTGGTCGGCGATCACCTTCAGCGAATTGTTCTCGAGGTCCGTTGCGCCGGTTTCGCGCGCGGCGGCCTTGATCAGTGCCTGGAACAGGTCGATCTCGTAGTTGCTGTGCACGTTCTGCAGCACGGCGGCCAGGCGTTCCATGCCCATGCCGGTGTCGATCGACGGTTTTGGCAGTGGGGTCAGGACGCCCGATTCATCGCGATTGAACTGCATGAACACCAGGTTCCAGATCTCGATGAAGCGGTCGCCGTCTTCGTCAGGCGAACCCGGAGGGCCGCCCCAGATGTCGGCGCCGTGGTCGTAGAACACTTCGGTGCACGGGCCGCAGGGGCCGGTGTCGGCCATCTGCCAGAAATTGTCCGACGCGTAGCGCGCACCCTTGTTGTCGCCGATACGGATGATGCGCTCAGTCGGCACGCCGATTTCGTTGGCCCAGATGTCATAGGCTTCGTCGTCCTCGAAATACACGGTGACGGTCAGCTTCTCGGCAGGGAGCTGGTAGACCTTGGTCAGCAGTTCCCAGCAGTAGTTGATAGCGTTGCGCTTGAAATAGTCGCCGAAACTGAAGTTGCCCAGCATCTCGAAGAAGGTGTGGTGACGCGCGGTGTAGCCGACGTTTTCCAGGTCGTTGTGCTTGCCGCCGGCGCGCACGCAGCGCTGCACGCTCGTCGCGCGCGAATACGGGCGCGAATCGAGACCGAGGAAAACGTCCTTGAACTGCACCATTCCGCTGTTGGTCAACAACATGGTCGGATCGTTGCCCGGCACGAGGGGGCTGGACCGTACGATCGTATGGCCCTTGGACTCAAAGAACTTGAGGAACTTTTCGCGAATTTCGGAAGATTTCATGTTGGTGGGTGCGGAAAGAGCGCAGTACGGTAGATAAAGCAACGATTATATCAGTCGCTGGTGACTTGTTTACATGGCACTGCGGGGGCTCGAATCAGACGAAATTCGGCGTGGTCAGTGGGGCTGTTGCCTGCCCTGTTATCGGTACGTTGAATCCGCGTGGGCACAAGTGCCACGCGGATCGTGCGGACCAATAGCGGAACAGGCAACAGCCCTACTACCCTACGAAAAATCCGGCTTGAACAGGTCGATACGGTCGGTGCAGAAAGCCTCGACGCCCCAGGAAAGCAATTCGCGCGCGCGGCGCGGCTCGTTCACCGTATAGCAAAACAGCCCGTAACCGGCCGCCCGCACCTCTTGCGCCAGCTGGGGCGTCAGGTGCTTGTGGTTGGTGTGGATCGCGATCGCCTCTACTTCCCTGGCGCGGCGCTCCCAATCCGGCGCCAGTTCGCTCATCAAACAGGCACGCGGCACCTGGGGCGCGAGGTCGCGTGCCGATGCCAAAGCCAGCATGCTGAACGACGAGAGCAGCGGCACCGCCGCCATGTCGCCTGCCGCGATGTCCTCGGCGAACAACGCGGCGGCGATGCGCGCTACCGTGCCGCCGGTCTCGATGTCGTACCCGGGCGCCGGCTTGATCTCCATGTTCATCCAGACCCCATGCGCCTTGCAATATTGCGCGAACTCGACGAACAGCGGCACCGGTTCGCCCTCGAATTTCCGCGCGAACCAGCCGCCGGCGTCCAACAGCGCCAGCTCGGACGCGTCATAATCGACAACCTTGCCGGACCCGGCCACCGTGCGGCCAAGATATGGATCGTGCAGTACCACCGGCACCCCGTCGCGCGCCAGCATGATGTCGTATTCGATGGCGCGGTAGCCGCGCCGCAAGCCCTCGCGCATTCCGGCGAGGGTGTTTTCCGGCGCCAGCGTGCCCCCGCCCCGGTGGGCCAGCACCCGTGGATAGGGCCAGGAGCCGGGCAGCGTCGCCATGCTAGTTGGCGAACACCCGTGACGACAGCCAGAGGAAGCCGACGATGTTGGCGACCACGCTACACCAGAACATCTGCTGGAACGAACGCTTCGATGTCTTGTGGCGCAGCCACTGCTGGGCCAGCACCCCGCCCGGCCAGCCGCCGACCAGGCCGAGCACCAGCAAGGTGCGCTCGGGCGTGCGCCAGTTGCCATTGCGGGCGGCGGACTTGTCGACCGCGTAGGCGACGAAGCAGGAGATGCTGGTCATCAGGTAGGCGCCCGCGACCAGCCAGGGCAAGTCCCACACCAGCATGGCAGCTGCATAGATCGCGGCGAATATCAGAATAGGCAGATAGGGCATCCCGTCAGCTTAGCGCGACACGCACGCAATTGCTAGTCGGCACCGTTGTGCTTGTTTTATCGCTACTACGTTCGCTACCGTACCGAGTCAAGCAGGGGCACGCCCTACCCTCCTCCTTCACCTTGTCATTCAAGCAGGAGGAAGTCATGGCTTTCGATTTAGGAAATCTGTTGCAGCAATACATGGGTGGCGCCTCCGGCGCCGACAATACCCGCGCTGAAGAAGACTTCGACCGCGTCGCCCAGGCGGCGCCGCGCGAGCAGGTCGCGCAAGGCGTGACCCAGGCCTTCCGCTCGGACCAAACGCCGCCGTTTCCGCAAATGGTCGGGCAGATGTTTGGCCAAAGTAATCCGAACCAGCAAGCCGGCATGCTTAATCAATTGATTGCCGCTGCAGGTCCTTCGCTGATCGGCATGCTCTCGGGCCGCGGCGGTGGGGGCGGCATGGGCGGTGGCCTTGGCAGCTTGGGCGGCGCAGGCGGCCTCGGCGGCCTGGGAGGCATTCTCGGCGGCCTGCTCGGCGGCGGCAATGGCGGCACAACTCCGCCGCAGATCACGCCGGAACAGGCTTCGCAACTTTCGCCTGAACAAGTGCAAGAAATCGCCCAAAAGGCGGAACAAGAGAACCCTGGCGTGGTCGAGCGTATGGGCGACTTCTACGCCGAACACCCGAACGTCGTCAAAGGTCTTGGCGGCGCGGCACTCGCAATTGCACTGGCACACATGGCGCAGGGCTTCCAGCGCCGTTAATTCGTTTCAATCTACCTACCAACAACAAAGGAGCATCACATGGGCATTCTGAGCAATATCTTCAACAAAATCTTCCCAAACTCAAACGCGGCTAAACAGGCGCAGGCAGAAGCACAGGCACAAGCTCAGGCGCAAAACGCGCCGGCAGCAGCGCGTCCGACAACCGGCGCCGCTCCTGCTGCGCCGACGGCAGCCCCCGCCCCGGCGGCGATGGAGCAGGTCGACGTCGAAGCCATTCTGAACAGCAAGCTGCAGGCCTCGGGGCAGCAGCTGAACTGGCGCTCCTCGATTGTCGACCTGCTGAAACTGCTCGACCTCGACAGCAGCCTGCAGTCGCGCAAGGAACTGGCCGCCGAGCTGAACTATTCGGGCGACACCAGCGATTCGGCGTCGATGAACATCTGGCTGCACAGGCAAGTGATGAACAAGCTGGCCGCCAACGGCGGTAAAGTACCGGCCGACCTGAAAGACTGATCGGTCAGTGTCATGAACGAATGAGCCGGTCCGACGGGCCGGCTCAGCTTAATCCGCCAGGCTTGTGCTCGCCGCGGTTCCGCACGCAAAGCAGAACCGCCCGAACGCATTCTTGCGCGTTGCGCAGCCGCCGCAGCGGTTGAACAAGCCGATGCCGCAATGCGGGCAAAAATCGGTGGCGCCATCCTTCAGGTCGACCTGGCGCTCGCATCCCGGGCACACACTCTTCCCCAGCCGCACCATCACCGTGTCGTAGCTCAGCGTCTGGCGCCGCTGCGCGTCGGGCAGCGCCTCGCTCTCCTTCTGGCGCGCCAGGTAGCGCTGCAGCGCCTGGATGGCATAGCGCCCTGCGACCACCGTCACGATAATCCCCACGATGTAACGCACGTAACCGCCATAGCTGGGCAGGTAAGGCACCAGCTCGAAGAAGAACGCGAACAGCGCGAAGAAGATGAATCCCCAGGCGAACGGCCAGGACGGCCCCTTGCGCTTGTGTTTGAACAGCCAGCCGGCTGCGAGCAGCAGCGGCAGGGTCAGCGCCAGCCGGTAGGCGAACACGCGCAGGTTCAGCGACTCGATGGCCGCGTCGCGCTTGTCAATTGCGGGGAGTTCGAGGTCGGCGCGGCGCCGCGTCGCGCGTTCGGCCTGCTGGGTCGCATCGAGCAGCGCCTGGCGCTGGCCTTCTACCACCCCTAGTGCGCGCCGCTCCTCCGCTTCGAGCACGTCGAGCGCTTCGGTCCGGGCGATCAACTCGGCATCCTGGTCGGGACGCGCGGTGACGCTGCGGGTGGCCAGCCAGTTGTCGAAGGTGGCGCGCGCGGAGCGGGTATTCGATGTGGCCACCTCGTGTTTTTCGGTGGCCTGCTCGTGGTGCTCGCGGGCGGCGGTCTGGCGCTTGTCAGCCGCTTCTTCGTCGGCACGCACGGCGGCCAGCTGGGCCGGATCGATGAATTGCTCGATGGTCGGCACTTCTTCGACATCGGCCATGTTTTCAACCAGTTTCCCGCCCAGGCCGATGAGAAAACTGGCGAATGCGAATGCCACCAGCCACAGGGCCCGGTGCAGCCATTTCTCGGTCAGCCTCAATCCTTTGCTCATGATTTCCCCCAGTCAAGATGAACAGCGATGTTCAGGCAATGCAGCGGGACGGAGCTTGTCATGGCTCAAGGCGGGAAGCCAAGCGTGCGATGTGGAGGAGCGTGGGACGATACGGGAGGGGGCGCTGTACGACACGCCGAGGCGGTTCCGACGTGCGTTGAACGTGTGGACGGCTCCACCCGGCGGCAGGATCTCACGTTGGCCTATGCGCCGCCCACGCGTTCAAGCGGCCGGTGATATGACCCGTCAATCAGAAGTACGACAAGCCCAGCGCGCGACGCACTTCGTCGACCGTGCCGGCAGCCACTTCGCGCGCCTTCATCGTGCCTTCCTTGAGCATCTGCAGCACCTGCCCCTTGTCCTGCGCGAACTCTTCGCGGCGGGCGCGGATCGGGGCCAGCATCTCCTGCAGCACGGTGTCGAGACGCTTCTTGACGATGCTGTCGCCCAGACCCCCGCGCGTGTAGTGCGCCTTCATCTCTTCGAGCGCGGCCTTGTCGGTGTCGAACGCATCGAGGTACAGGAAGGCCACATTGCCCTCCACATGGCCCGGATCCGAGACCTTCAGGTGCAAGGGGTCGGTATAGACCTGTTTCACGGCGGCGCGGATCTGGTCGGCGCTGTCGCCCAGGTTGATCGTGTTGCCGAGCGACTTGCTCATCTTGGCCTTGCCGTCGATGCCGGGCAGGCGGCCGATTTCGGGCACCAGCGCCTTGCATTCGACCAGGATGTCCTTGTTCGCCAGACGGTTGAAGCGGCGCACGATCTCGTTACACTGCTCGATCATCGGGATCTGGTCGTCGCCGACCGGCACCAGGGTCGCCTTGAAGGCGCTGATGTCGGCAGCCTGGCTGGCCGGATAGGTCAGGAAGCCGGCCGGGATGTCGCGCTCGAAGCCGCGCAGCACGATCTCCGCCTTGACCGTCGGGTTGCGTTCCAAACGGGCGACAGTCACGAGATTAAGATAATAGAATGTCAACTCTGCAAGTTCAGGAACCTGCGACTGGATGAAGATCGTCGAGCGTGTCGGATCGATCCCGACGGCGAGGTAATCGAGCGCCACTTCGACAACGTTCCGGTGTACCTTTCCGGTGTCATCCATGTTGTCGGTAAGCGCCTGGGCGTCGGCCAGCATGACGAACTGACGGTATTCGTCCTGATAGGCAACGCGATTGCGCAGGCTGCCCACGAAGTGGCCGAGGTGCAAAGGACCGGTCGGACGATCTCCGGTCAGGATGACGGGTGCGGGGGAATTGGCTGCTGGAGAATTCATCGGTTTCCTTGTGTGTGCCCCGATTCCCGCCGCGCCAAAAAAAACGCCACCTGAATCGAGGCGGCGTTCATGTGAGTCACATCTTCTCGTCTGGGCCGCGCGTCGTCAGCGGCGCCACCAGGTGCAAAACGACAAGTGTGGGTTGATAAATTTCATGGATGGCATGTTTGCAGGTTGACGGCGCGCTGTCAACCGATAGTCGAGCCGAACGCGACAGAGTCAGACATAAGGGTGCCTGGACGCTTGTCCTCCAAGGTGCGGCACCTGATCCAAACGGTCACTTATTCCGAACTTTATGTTTTCGGCGGCCGTCTAAAAGTTTTTTGTTGTAAAAATTTTAACAAGTGGTGAAATCATGAATAACACGAGCCCGAACAGCCAACCCCGCCCCCTCGAGTTGTGGGGCGGCCTCGAATGCACGGTCAACCGTGTGCAAGACGACTACTTCAGCCAGCTCGACCGTAACGGCCACGCCCTGCGCAACTGCGACATCAAACGCTTTGCCTCGCTCGGCATCCGCGCCATCCGCTACCCCATCCTCTGGGAGCGCACCGCGCCCGAGGGGCTGGACAAGGCTGACTGGTCCTGGCCCGACGAACGCCTCCCTGCCCTGCGCGACGCCGGCGTGACGCCGATCGCCGGCCTGATCCACCACGGCAGCGGCCCGCGCGACACCAGCCTGCTCGACCCCGCCTTCCCGGAACGCCTGGCCGACTACGCCGGCGCGGTCGCCGCGCGCTATCCGTGGCTCGAGTACTACACCCCTGTCAACGAACCCTGCACCACCGCGCGCTTCGCCGGCCTGTACGGGGTCTGGTACCCGCATGCGCGCGACGACAAGAGTTTCATCCAGGCCCTGCTGATCCAGTGCCGCGCCGTGGTGCTGTGCATGCGCGAAATCCGCAAGGTCAATCCGAACGCCAAACTGGTGCAAACGGATGACCTCGGCAAGACCTACAGCACCCCGGAGATGGCCGAGATGGCCGCGTTCTACAACGAGCGCCGCTGGCTCGCCTGGGACCTGCTGTGCGGAATGGTCGGCCCGGAACATGCGCTCTGGAAGTACCTGATCCGCTCCGGCGCCAGCGAGGCCGACCTGCTCTGGTTCCGCGACAACACCTGCCCGCCGGACATCATCGGCGTGAACTACTACGTGACCAGCGAGCGCTGGCTCGACCACCGTCCGGAGCGTTACGCGCAACACCACCGCGGCCTGGCCGACGGCATCCCGTGCGCCGACATCGAAGCGTCGCGCGCGCTGGCCACGCCGACCGCCGGCATCGGTCCCCTGCTCACCGAAATCTGGGACCGCTACCGTTTGCCCCTCGCCATTACCGAAGCGCACATCGACGCCAACCGCGAAGATCAATTGCGCTGGCTACTGGAAATTTGGGAGGCGGCGCAGACCTCGCGCGCCAACGGCGTCGACCTGCGCGCGGTCACGGTGTGGGCGCTGCTGGGCTCCTTCGACTGGAACAGCCTGGTTACGCAAGACAAGGGTTACTACGAACCCGGCCCCTTCGACGTGCGCTCGCCGCTACCGCGCCCGACCGCGCTGGCCGCGATGATGCGCGAATTATCCGCCGGCCAGCCGCTGTCGCACCCGGTGCTGCGCGGCCAGGGCTGGTGGCGCCGTCCGGGCCGCTTCCTGTGCACGCCGGTCGCCACGCCTGCCGCGCTGACCTCGATATCGGCCGACGGCCACCGCCTGCTCGGCGCCGGCGTCGCTCCGATCCTGATCACGGGCGCCACCGGCACCCTGGGCCGCGCCTTTGCGCGCGTCTGCCAGAAGCGCAACCTCGCCTATAAGCTGCTGTCGCGCCATGACATGGACATCGCCGACCCGGCCTGCGTCGAACGCGCGCTGGCGCACTACAAGCCCTGGGCCCTGATCAACACCAGCGGTTATGTGCGCGTGGACGACGCGGAGAACGAGGTCGAGCGCTGCATGCGCGAGAACACCCACGGCGCCTCCATCCTGGCCGAAGCCTGCGCCCGCCTTGGCGTGCACCTGACGACTTTCTCGAGCGACCTGGTGTTCGACGGGCGTAAAGACTCCCCGTATGTCGAAAGCGATCCGCTCACGCCGCTGGGCGTCTACGGCCGCAGCAAGGCCGAGTCGGAAGCCGCCGTGCTGGCGCAGCACCCGGGCGCCCTGGTCGTGCGCACCAGTGCCTTCTTCGGCCCCTGGGACAAGCATAATTTCGTGACCCAGGCGCTGAACGCCCTGGAGCGCGGCGAGACCTTTGTCGCGGCCAACGACATGACCGTCTCGCCGACCTATGTGCCAGACCTGGTGCACACCTGCCTGGATCTCGCCATCGACCGCGAATGCGGCGTCTGGCACCTGAACAATGGCGGCTCGGTCACCTGGTTCGAACTGGCCAGGCTGGCAGCGGAGAAGGCCGGCATCGATGCGGCCCCCCTGGCGCCGCAGGCATCGAGTACGCTCGGCATGCTTGCTGCGCGCCCGGCCTACAGCGTGCTGCACAGCGAACGCGGCGTGCTGCTGCCGACGCTGGAAAACGCACTCGAGCGCTACATCGAACTGCGCGGCGTCGACGATCCGGAGTACGAAGAACTGGCCAAGACCGCGGAAACGCGGGTGCCTGCCGCCGGCGGCAATCGCCAGCTGCAAGAAACGCCGCCCGAAGCGGTGCACGGCGGGTTCTGAGCGGGAACGACAGGCGGATGTAGCGCACGATCCTCATGCGGCGCGGCGCGTCACACGCAGATGCAGCGCTGCGCGCGGACGCAGCGTGATA
This sequence comes from Massilia sp. CMS3.1, assembly GCF_051262535.1. Taxonomy (NCBI): domain Bacteria; kingdom Pseudomonadati; phylum Pseudomonadota; class Betaproteobacteria; order Burkholderiales; family Oxalobacteraceae; genus Massilia; species Massilia sp. CMS3.1. The sequence continues at coordinate 146,539 of NZ_JBIMES010000010.1, forward strand.
TTGAAGACAGGTTCGGGTGGCGCCGTGCCCTGCTGCGCCGTCACCGAAAAACGCTGCAGGAACATCGCCGCGATCACCACCAGCTCGGCCAGCGCCAGGTGCTGCCCCATGCACAGCCCGCGCCATGTCGAGCGCCGCATCAAGTCATTCAGCGGCCGCTCGCTGCGCGAGTGGAACAGCCTGGTGCGCACCGAAGGCCTGTTCGTCGCGGCGCGCGAACGGCACGCGGCCGGACTGCCCGGCGCTATACAATGACGCCGCCCTCCCCAACCTCGAAGGTTCCCACCCGTGCAAGAGCAACACGCTTTTCCGTTTATCCGGGAAATCATCCTTTTCCTGATCCTCGCCGGCATCCTCATTCCCACGTTGCAGCGGCTGCGCATCAACCAGGTGCTTGGCTTCCTGGCGGTCGGCGTGCTGGTCGGCCCGTTCGGCCTGGGCCTGTTCGCAGCGCAGTTCCCCTGGCTGGCCTGGCTCACCTTCCCCAGCGGCCAGGGCATCTCGATGCTGGCCGAAATCGGCGTGCTGTTCCTGATGTTCATGATCGGACTCGAGCTGTCGGCGGCGCGCCTGTGGGCGATGCGGGCCTGGGTCTTCGGCGCCGGCACGGTGCAGGTCCTGGCCAGCGCGGCGCTGATCGGCGGGGCCGTCATACTGCTTGGCCAGTCCTTTGCCACCGCCGCCATCCTCGGCCTGGTGCTGTCGCTCTCTTCCACCGCCGTCGTGATGCAGCTGATGCGCGAGCAAAACAGCAGCGGCAGCCGCCTCGGGCAGGCGGCGTTTGCCGTCCTGATGCTGCAGGACCTGGCGGTGGTGCCGATCCTCGTGGTCATTAGCGTGCTGGCGCGCGGCAGCGGCGACGGCGCCGCGACCCTGGCGCTCATTACGCTGGCCAAAGCCGGCGGCGCCATCGCCCTGATCTATATCGTGGGGGGACGCATCATCCCGCCGCTGTTCAAGGCCTTTGCACGCCACCGTCAGCCTGACGTGTTCATGGCGCTGATCCTGCTCAGTACCTTCGGCATCGCCGGATTGTCGGCGGCCGCCGGCCTGTCGATGGCGCTGGGTGCGCTGATCGCCGGCCTGCTGCTGGCCGAGACCGAGTTCCGGCACGAAGTCGAGCTGATGATCGAGCCGTTCAAGGGCCTGCTCATGGGCCTGTTCTTCATGACGGTCGGGATGGGCATGGACACGCGCCAGATCGTGGCGGAGCCCTTGTGGCTGGCCGCGGCCGTGTGCGGCCTGGTGCTGATCAAGGCGCTGGTGGTGACGCTGCTGTTTCGCGCCGGACGCCTGCCATGGGGCCGCGCGATGGAGGGTGGGCTGCTGCTTGCCCAGGGTGGCGAATTTGCCTTCATCGTGCTCGGCTACGCGGTCAGCACGAAGCTGCTCGACTCCGGTCTGGGTAGCAGCGCGATGCTCGCTGTCGGCCTGTCGATGTTCATCACGCCACTGCTGGCGCGCCTGGGACGGGCGATCGGCGACGGCGGCGAGCGCGCCGTACGCGAGCGTGAAGCGCAGCACCACGAGGGTACATTTGCCTCGAAACGCGGCCAGATCATCATCGCCGGCTTCGGGCGCGTCGGGCAGCAATTGGCCAAGCTGCTGACGGCCCAGAACATCCCTTTTATCGCGTTCGAAAACGACGCGACCCTGGTTTCGAAATTGCACGCGCAAGGCATGCCGGTCTACTTCGGCAATGCCGCGCGTCCCGAGCTGCTACGCCTCGTGCAGGCCGACCAGGCGCCGGCAATCGTGCTCACCATGGACAATCCGGCGTCGGCCATGCAGGCCGTGCGCGGCATCCGCCGTGAATTTGCCGAGGTGCCGCTGTTCGTGCGTTCGCGCGACGAGCGCCAGGCGCGCCTGCTGAAACGCGCCGGCGCGACTGTCGTGGTGCCGGAAACGCTGGAGGCGAGCCTGCAGTTGTCGGCCTTCGTGCTCGAAGCGATGGGGCTGGACGAGCGCACCGTCGACAACATCGTCGACCGCGAGCGCGATCTGTTCGCCGAGCAGCTCAATGATGCCGGGTTACGCGAACCCGGTTCACGCACCTAGCGCGCATTCGGCCGCGCGCCAGCCCCACCGCGCGGCTTCCTCGAAGACCGAAAAGCCCGTGAGGTCGGCGTGCGCGAACAGGATCGGGCCATCCACGTCGCGCAAGGCCGCCAGTCCCGCATTCGACCGAAAACCCGGTGCCGGGATCGCCATCGCGTGCGCGCGCAAGGTGATGTCGACGCGCTCGACGCAGGGCGCCAGCTTCCAGCCATAGGCTGCTTTCAAGTCCATGCTCGCCAGCGCGATCAATTCGTCGGGCGCCGCCTTCTGCATCCAGGCGCGCGCCTCTGCCGGGCTGCGATCCGACAGCGCAAGATAGGCGGTGAACACGCTGCGCTCGGCGCTGTGCACGCGAATGTCCTGGTGGGCCGACACCACGTAACCGAGGCCCGGCTCGGACTGCACCACGTTGTCCCAGGCCAGCGGCAGGTCGCCCTCTTCGCGCGGCGCCTTGTGCATGATGAAGTTAGCCACCATCCACGGTGCCACTGTGCTCGATGGCTGGCCGCAGCCGGCCGACCCGGACGCGCTGTCGGTCAGCCTCGACCAGACCACCTACCGCCGCCAGTACGACTATCAGGCGCAGGTGATCCATGCGGTGGGCGCCTTCAACTGGCGGGTGGCAGGAGGGGACAACAAGTGACGACGCCCCATCGCCCGGCGGGCATCCACCTGCTCGCCGACCTGCACGGCATTGCGCCCGACCTGCTGACCGATGCCGGCCGCATCGACGCCCTGCTGCGCGAAGCGGCACTGGCAGCGGGCGCGCGCATCCTGCACAGCCACTTCCACACCTTCGGTCCCGGCATGGGCGTGACCGGCGTGCTGCTGCTGGCCGAATCCCACATCTCGATCCATACCTGGCCGGAGGTCGGCTTTGCAGCGGCCGACATTTTCATGTGCGGCGCGGCGCGCCCCGCATTGGCGCTCGACCTGATCGAAGCGAGCCTGCAGCCGCAGTCGCGGTCCGTGCGGACCGTCGAACGCGGCCAGCTATAATCGCGGCTCGACCAACCTGGCAAGAAAAACATCATGATAGCTTCCGCTAACGTAGGTGGCGCGCCCAAGGCACTGGGCCATATCCGCGTGCTCGACTTGTCGCGCGTGCTGGCCGGCCCCTGGTGTTCGCAAAACCTGGCCGACCTCGGCGCCGACGTGATCAAGATCGAGCGCCCCGGCTGCGGCGACGACACCCGCGCCTGGGGTCCGCCATATGCGAAGGACGCCGACGGGAACAACACGAGCGAAGCGGCATACTATTTGTCGGCGAACCGCGGCAAGCGCTCGGTGACGGTCGATATCGCCAGTCCCGAGGGACAGGACCTGATCCGCGATCTGGCGCGCCATGCGGACGTGGTGATCGAGAACTACAAGGTTGGACAGCTGAAACGCTATGGGCTCGATTACGCGTCGCTGAAAGCCGTGAAGCCGGACCTCGTCTACTGCTCGATCACCGGCTTCGGCCAGGATGGCCCGTATGCGCACCGCGCCGGCTACGACTTCCTGATCCAGGGCATGGGCGGCCTGATGTCCGTGACGGGCGAACGCGACGAACTGCCGGGCGGCGGCCCGCAAAAGGCCGGCGTCGCGCTGACCGACCTGATGACCGGCATGTACGCGACGATCGCCGTGCTGGCGGCGCTCACGCACCGCGATCGCACCGGCGAAGGCCAGTACATCGACATGGCGCTGCTCGATACGCAAGTGGCGATGCTGGCCAATGTCGGCAGCAATTACCTCAACAGCGGCAAGGCGCCGCAACGCTGGGGCAACGCCCACGCCAACATCGTGCCCTACCAGACCTTCGCCTGCCTTGATGGCCACATCATCGTCGCCGCCGGTAACGACGGCCAGTATCAGAAATTCGTCGAAGCCGGGGGCCGCCCTGAATTGGCTGTCGATCCGCGCTTTGCAACGAACCCGTTGCGTGTTCAGCATCGCGACGTGCTCGTGCCGCTGCTGGCGGAGATGGTGGCTACGCGCAGCCGCGACGCATGGATCGCGCTGCTGGAAGCGGTCGGCGTGCCTTGCGGGCCGATCAACGACGTCGGCGAAGTGTTCGCGAACGAGCAGGTACAGGCGCGCGGGATGGCGGTCGAGCTGGCGCATCCGTCAGCCGGCAAGGTTACCCTGGTGCGCAGTCCGATGAAGATGTCGGGTACACCGGCGACAAGCGACAAGGCGCCGCCGCTCTTGGGCCAGCACACCGACGAAGTGCTGCGCGATGTGTTGAACAGGACCGGCGACGAGATTGCGGCGCTGCGCGCGCAAGGGGTGGTGTAAGCGGCCGGGCCGTTTGGTACGCCGACATGCGTGCATGTCGGCGTGTGGTGCTCCGTGTCCGCCGGCCTGGCGCGTCCTGCGTTAAACCGGCATCTCGGATGGTGAAAAACGCTTAGTGCAGCTTGTGCTTGAAGTCGGACAGCTCGGCGTGCACGCGGGTGACGACCGCCTCCAGGTGCGCCGGCATGTGCGGCGATGACCGGCTGATGCGCTTGGCCTCGTCGCCCATGTCTTCCAGGCTGTCGACGCACTGAACGATGCGTGCCTCATCGTTCGACTGCATTACATCGCGCGCCTGATTCAGCTCCCGTGAAATACGCTCGATACAATCGCGCATCTCCGGCGGTGTGTCCTGCGACGCCTTGCAGGCCTGCTCGGCTTCGCCGAGGGTCTGCTGCAGGTGGCTGTAGCGCTGCTGGATTTCGTTGGCTTGCAGCATGATCAACTCCTCAACATGAAGTGAGAGGATTGATTTTAGCGCTGGATCAAAAAGGCGTGCGCGCGGTGTGCGTTAGCTGGCATCAACAGGCTAAAACACATCCATTACGAGCCCGAACTAACATCGCCGTAGATGCCTGTTTTACATACACATTTCGCGTGACAACGCTTAGGGCTTATAGAACGCACGAGCCTCGATCGGTTCAATTTCGTTTGAGTCGGGTAGTTTGCGGAGAGTAAGAGGCATACGATCGATATTGACATATACCTTGTAACGTGTGAAACCTTCAGGAAAACTTCGATCAAAATAAAGCGTCGTGCCGACCGGAAGCATATGCAAAGCGTTCCCAGCATGATCACTCGTAATAATCAATGGTTGATTTAATGTGTGCACCTTAGTTATTTTTCAGCGTTCCATAAAAAAATACATACCGCCATAGCAGAAACGCCGGATACAAAACCGATCACGAAAACTGTTGGAAACCTCATCTTTTCCTTTTAGGACAAGCAATGCTACTGAAAAATTTAAAGGCCCGTGCTGAACGGCCTTAGACGTTTCGCCCCGCTTCTGGGATAAACCGAAGGAGTAACTGCGTAATGCCTGGGCAACGGCCTGCTTATCGACGCAGGATTAATTCATCTCCTCGACGTATAGAATTTTTTTTATAACTGCAATTTTCATTTTCATCTCAGTCATATCTTTCAGATGACTTTCGGTGCTTCGCCAACCTTTCGCATCCCCTGCAGATAACTGTTCTAAAAGGTTTTCTTTGCCTCTCTTAGTTTTAACAAAAAATCATCAAAGTCAAAATCGACTGGATACTCCAGGCCCCGCACAAAATCGTTGAAGCCAACCGTTAACTTCGCTAACACGCCGTCTCCAATCCACTCATAATTTTGCGTTGATTGCATTAAAAACTTCCACTCTTTATCAGACAGTTTGTAATCTGGATCAAGAGCACATGCTTCTAGTTGCTCGATCTTCCCGATTTCATTGAGGAATGTAGATCGACCGGTCAGAGCGGAACATAGCTCGTCGATATACCGCTGCCATCTTCCTTTTTTAAACTGCAGTTTTAATTCCTCCACGAACTCCTTCGCAGCGAAGTGGGACTTGATTGTGCGCGTCGATGCTCGCAAAGAAGCACTTTGGATAGCAATGTTATTGTTCATCTTCTTGTCCGCATAAAGTGTTAATTAAAATATTGGCGAGACAGTGATCTCATGGCCAGGCCTGGCGTATCGCACGGGGACCTCAGGACACAGATTGAAGTCATACATAAGCAAGCCTTCGATATTTTGTGAGGAATAGCCTCTCGCTCCGCTTGCCTTCGATGCTTCAATAATCTTCATACCGATATTTAACTGTACTTCACTCATCTGATTAGCTCCTGAAATCTGAATAAGCATCGTGATGCATATGCTAATTTAGATCATTAAAGTAACGAAATGCTTCATTTTGACTTCCAAAGTTTTATTTCTAGCGCGTCTTCTTCTCCATGTCTCAAGCCTAGAATACACGTGCTACGAACTTGGTCAGATACGGAGCGTACAGCAAGACGGAATAATCATTCGTCACTGAAAATGTGAAAACACTGTTACCGAGTCTTGGCGAGGAAGAACTGCGTCTCCGCGTACTAGTGCTAGAGCATTTTTACCTATGTTCACGGGAAAGAAGCGGGTCTCCGCGTCTTATTGCATTTTCCTCGAGACGAGCTATTCGAGCCTTTGCTTTCATCACTTCGGCGATGTGCTTGGCAGAGCTATTCCTGCCTTCAGAATCACCCTTCTCTAATTCCTCGCGTTCACTTTTGTTTTCTCTACGTGCCTTTGTAGAAAGATCCTCAAACTCCAGCCGGATTAAATAAGTAATTCCCCGACTACCATTACTAAATCCGACAGTAAGAGTTGCAAGAACGCCATCACCGATCCATTGAAAATTCTGAGTCATTACCATCAATTTAACCCAATCATCCATCGCAATCTGGTATTTCGGATCAAGTGGACAATTCCATATTTGATCAACCTGCTCCTCCTCGTCCAAGAAAGACGAACGACCCGTTACGGCGGGACATAACTCAGGAACAAACTGCTTCCATTTCCCTCCGTTAAATTGCGTAGTCAACAGTTCCACAAAAGCGTTAGCAGATTCGTGCGAATTAATTGTGTCCGCATTAAACTGGAGACTGGCTGCCTCGACAGCCAAGTTGTTATTACTGTCCTTATCCGCGTATAGTGTAAACCCGAAAATTGGCAATGAGTTAATCTTATAACCTGGGACGTCATATACGAGTGCGATATTAGATGGTAAATCACTCAATTTGTAGCTAACGAGCCCAGCAACGTTTCTTGTTGCATACTCGGGCGCCCCACTCCGCTTGGCAGTTTCATGAATGTTTTTTCCCATTTCAAATTTAATTTCTAGCATGTCATTCGCCTTAAAATCGATAAAACCTACAATCGCAAGAGAGATTACAACGAAAACCGCTATCCACATTTCCTTACTCATGCGTTCAGCCAGCCGCAAATTTTTCTGAGCTCATCTTCCATGAAGCTGCGTTTTGTACGCATAAGTCGATCAAAGTCTGCAGCGATTTCCGCCACGAAGTTCATTCGGTCACTTTTGTTTGGCAAACTTTTCGTTGGGCCTGATAATCGATCCATAAGCGATTTTGAAGCATCGAACACAGTTTCTAGTTCCGGATCAACGTTTCTCGCATCCGCGCGGTATATAAAATTGAATTTTGGAGACAACCAGCCGTTCGTTAAGCGACTGAAACGATGATTAACATCCATCGTGGTTTTGAGGAGGGGATCAGCGTATATTAATGGCTGCAACACATTTATTTGTTCTTGCTCGGCAATGGCAATCAGCTCCTTCAATTGAGTTGCTTGCCGCGCAGCTTTATTGGGCGCACCGTGCTCCCTGATGAGCTGCGAGTAAGTCGTAGAGATCGCCTCGGTTGAACGGAAATCTCTTAGCTTTTCGATGGTCGCTAGTGCAGCCGAATCCTTGCACATACGGCCTAGCTCGAGATGCTCGGACTCCATAACATAAAACGCCTCCTTGAATTTCCCCCAGTATTCTCCTGGAGGCGTCCTATACCCAATGTTGTTTTCTTTAATATGAACGCGACAATAATTATGCGCCTGATGGGCCATCACGGTGTGGCTTCCGTAACCAACTACACTGGACCATTCCGGAACAACGCTAAATTTTTCGGCAGCTTTGTTGTACACTGCATCGTTGCTTATTTTATTGGCAAGTCGCCGCATCCAATTAGGGCCAAAAGGCAGTTCCTCTACCGCCCGCTTTGTCGCCTTTTGAAACGTATTCCAATTTCGTTCAACTAGACAAGCATTTACCCGCTTGTTCTGCAGACTTCCATCAGCATTGATGACATATTCCAAAAAAAACCAGAGCCAGGGGTAAATATCCATGAACAGCCATAGATTTCCTTTCGCCAAAGCGCTGTAAGTGCGCAAAACGTGTTGGTAAGGCGAGTCCTCGGTCATGAGGAGACTGCCGATATCGGACGCGCTGGAGTTTCGAACGGCGCTTGCAATATTCTTCCATTCCCGGTGCAGTACGTCCTCACGTGCGAATCGATACGCTTCAACGATGTCTTTAACAACGAACGCTGCTAATGCGGGCCAGTAAAACTGGATTTTAGTGTCGGACTTTTTAGCGCTTTCAAAGTACAGATGTGCGTAGTGTGCGGCGATGCGCTTTGCCCTTCGCTCCGGGTCCGAGATGAGGTGATAAGATCCGTCCTGACTATTCTTGTCGCTTACCGCAATAAGCGCTGCCTGCTGCGCATACGACCATAAATGCCGATACTCGACCTTTGCGTCGTGCTTTGAGCCTTCCGTTGTATTCGTTGTACATGTCCCGAGGACTTCGATCGATACGCCCTTCTCTTCAATCTTGGCCATTATCCGCCCTCACAAAATTTCGAGTTACTGTTTGACATTGAACTCTGCATATCGCAGAGCATATTCAATGGGCTGCGCGCTCGGTGTGACGAGGCGATCCAATTCGCCATCCGCTGATGTATTATTAACTAGGCGCTGACTGTCATCAGCCTTATTTGTCAGGAGGAAAGGGATATCTGCGATCGCGTCGCCGTGCGTATCTTTGTAGACGACCTGTTCGTCGTACTGCGGAGTACGCAGTTCCTCGGCTGTTTCCTTTGATACGGTCGCCAAGCGAGTCGGTAGCGATTCCAGCACAGCCGCCGCATTCTTACGCTGATCAAAGAAGTGCTTCCCCCCCTTCACCGAAAACTTCCCCGGACAAGCAAACGTAATATCCCCGCCCTCCAGCGTGATCGCCGACTGCCCCGCCTGCAGCACGATCTTTTCCTTCGCCTTGATCTCGATACAGTCATTCACCGAGATCACCGTGATCTCCTTGTCCGCCAAAATCTCCAGCCCATCCGTATGCGCCTGCAGCGACACCGGTCCATTCCCGGCAATCGCCTGGATACCTCCTCCGTGCGTAAACAAGCTGGCCGCATTGGCGGCGACCGACGACACCGTATGCGCGGCCGTCATGTGCAGGTCCGACTGTGTGGTCCAGGTCAGCTGCTGTCCGGCGTAGATGAGCGTCGAAGCAGGCGTGGCCCAGTTGATGCTGGCCGCCGAATCCATCAGCACGACCGCCGCACCGAATTTCTCGACCGGCTGTTCAGCGTCGAGATCGCGTGATCCACGCTTGCTCTTGAGCGCCGTCTGTCCGTTCACAGCCCCGGCATACTTCCCCTTCGCCTTCGGGTCGACCTGTTCGATGAACCCTGACTGCGCCGCCGCCGCATCCTTGCTCAACAGCGCCTGCTGCTGCGCTGCCGCGTTCCCGAGCGTCTTGCCCAGGGCCTGCGCGCCCTTCAGCAGGGATACCGCTTCCAGCGCATCCATCTGCGTCGATGTGACCCCGCAACCCTGCTCCGAACGTGCGCTGGTCGACAGCAGCACTCCTTCTCCGCCGCGCACGCTGGCCCACGCATCGGTGCGGAGTTCAAAACCACTGCCGCGACAGGCGCCGCGCTGCGCCGATCCCGGCGCTTGCTGGATCAGGTAGCCGAGGTTCAGCTGCGTGCTGGCCGTGCTGGTTGCGAGGCGCGTGCGTACCTGCCCGGCCGTGTCATCGAGCTGCCACTGGCTGTAGCCCCCGCCATCGAAGTTATGGCTGTGGATGCCCGACAGCGTCCCCGCATGGTCGACGCCTGACGCGACGCCGGCGGCAAACGGAGGAAGATCGGATCCGGTAAAAAGCTGGGCCACGATCACGGGACGGTCGATATCGCCCTCGATAAAATCGACCAATACCTCGGTCCCGACACGTGGCGTAAACAAGGTGCCCCAGTTCGGGCCGGCGAGGGCTTCGGCAACGCGCACCCAGGTGCCGGAGCGGTCGTCACCCGGCGCGCAGCCCTTTTGGTCAGTGTCATGGGCGAGGCCGCAAGGATTGGGCCGGCTGCCACGCTGCCAGGCGAACTGGATGCGGACCTGGTGGTCACGGGTAGTGGTAGAGACGGAATCGGCGAGCCCGACGACAAGTGCGCACTGCGCGCCGGGTGCAGTGATTTCACAAGGCGCGGCCGTCAGCGCAGGGACGATGGCGACCGTATCGCGCACGCAACCGAAGCTGTTGCGGTAGCTGCCTTTTTCGATGCCGCCGCGCGTAGCGTCCGCGATACCGGTATCGAAGTTGTTGCGCGCCTCGTGCCGCACCCACACCACCGTGAAGGCGTTCCCACCCGCGGGATAGTGGTCGTGCTGGGTCAGCTGGAAGCCGTGTCCCGCGGCCAGGCGCCGCGCGGCGCCCGTGCCCTCGAATACCTTGTTCTCGAACTCGAGCGCCTGCAGCATCAGTTCGCTGTGCGTATCGGCAGTATCGCGCGTGCTGGCGATACGTTCGCCGCTGCCGTCGAACAGCCACAAGGTCGGCAGTTCGCCCGCATCCACGTTCGAGCGCTGCTCAAACGCCGGGGCGATCAGCTGGGCCGGATCCCAGCTGCTGATGGCGACCGCGTTGGCGGCGAGCTGGCGGCGCGCGCTGAAGCCGTCGATGGCATCGTCGCGCTCGGTGGCGCGCACGCCATGGAAGCGGATGATGTCGCCGCCTGGCGTGCCGGGTGCCTGCGCTCGGCTGTCGAAGATGATGAGGCGGTGCCGCCCCTGGGGTTCGTGTTCGAAGCGCCAGCTCAGGCCCTCCGCGGCCAGCAGGCGCACGAAGAATGCAAGGTCGCTTTCGCGGTACTGGGTGCAGATGGCGCGGGCCGGCAAGTCCTGGGTCAGGTCGAAATCGAACTCGACTTGCGGATAGTCGGCCAGCAGTTCGGTGACGATGTCGCGTACGTTCTTGTCCTGGAAGATGTAGCTGTCGCGGCGCCGCGCCAGCAGCGCCAGCGCCGGCTCCAGGCGCAGGCGGTAGCGGGCGACGCCGCCATCGGCGCCGAGCCAGGCGGCGCCGGTGCACAGCCCGTGCCAGGCGCGCTGGCTGCCGTCGGGCTGCAACAGCTCGAGCGTGAGTTCTTCGCCGATGAACTGCACGATATCGAGGTCGGTCGAGGTGCTGAGTGCATCGATGTCGAAGCAGAAGAGCTCGTTGAGCGCCTCGCGCCCGTCGAACCGTTCGGCCGCCAGCGCTTCGGGCAGGTCGGTGCCCTGGCCGCTGGTGAGGGTGATGAGCCGTGCATGCTGGGAGAGGCCTGTACCGAACAGGCCGAGGGTGGGAAAGCCGGGCGCGTTCATGCGTCGGCCAGCGGGAAGTGCATTGCCATCTCGCGAACTCCTTCGTCGGAAGAATCGACCGCAAGCATTTCTGCTTACCAACCGTCAATGCTACCGGACGTAAAGATGGCGATGGTGGGTACTGGTTGACTGGCGTCAACACTGCGCCGAGTTTAGGCGGGTGGTGGCGCGGGAACGACGGACGGGGTGGCGTCGAGCGGCGCCAGGCCGCGCAGGCGCAATGCGATCAGCATGGCGCCGAGCAGCACGGCACCCAGCAGGCCGACGACGCCCGGCCAGCCGCCGTGTTCCCAGACGTAGCCGCAGAACCAGCCGACCACGCTCGAGCCGAGATAGTAGAAGAACAGGTAGAGCGCCGAGGCCAGCGCCTGCGGGGCCCTGGCACGGCGGCCGACCCAGCTGCTGGCCACCGAGTGCGTGGCAAAAAAGCCGAAGGTGTACAGGCCGACGCCGACGACCACCGCCACCAGGTTGCCGAACAGTGTCAGCAGCAGGCCGGCGAACATCACCGACATCACCAGCCACAGCACGTTGCGCCGCCCGAGCCGGTCGGCCAGGCGCCCGGCCCAGATCGAGCTGAAGATGCCGAGCAGGTAGAGCACGGACAAGGCGCCGACCGCGCTCGGGCGCAGGCCAAACTCCGGGCCGAGCAGGCGGTAACCGATGTAGTTGTACAGGCTCACGAATGAGCCCATCAGCAGGAAGGACAAGGCGAACAGCCAGGGCAGACCCGCGTCGCGTGCATGCCTGCGCAGGCCCTCGACCAGGCCGCCGAAACCGCCCTGCCCAGGGCGAAATCGCTTCGAGGCTGGCAAGCTGCGCCAGAATTCCCAGGCCGCGTAGAGTCCCGCCGCGCCCAGCACGCCAAGTGCCGAACGCCATGACCAGAAATCGCTGATTACCGAGGCCAGTACGCGCCCGAACATGCCGCCGAAGGCGCTGCCGCTGATGTACATGCCCATCGACAGGCCGAGCGAAGCGCCTTCGATTTCTTCGCTGAGATAGGCCATCGCCACGGCCGGCATCCCGCCGAGCATGAAGCCGAGCAGCGCGCGCAGGATCAGGAGCTGGGTGTAGTCGCTGGTGAAGGCGGCCAATAGCGTCAGCAGGCCGCCGCTGAGCATGGAGGCAGCCATCAGGGGCTTGCGTCCGAAGCGTTCGGACAGCACGCTCGAAATCAGCAGCGAGATGGCCAGCGTGGCGGTGGAGATCGACAGGGCCAGGCTGCTTTGGGCGGGCGTGAGTGCGAAGTCGCGTGCCAGCAGTGGCATCAGGGGCTGGACGCTGTAGAGCAGCGCGAAGGTGGAAAATCCACCGAAGGCCATGGCGCGGTTGATGCGTTTGAACTCAAGGCTGCCGGCGGCGATGGCGGGAGAAGACATGGGCAATCCTGGTACTCGACGGGGGATGATACCGAAAAACGTCCGCACGCGCCGTAGGGTGGACGGGTTCTCCCGCCCACGCGTTCAAGGTATGCAGCCGTTACGGATATTCCGTATCGAGCTCCGACCCCACATAATTCTCCAGCTCCGCGATCAGCTGCGTCATCGGCGCCTTGGTACGGATGCTCTGCAAAACCGTGCAGTGGTCGCGATACGAGGCAACGCGCTCGGCGATGATCGCGCGGTGCGGCGCGGGCACCTTTTCCAGGAACGCGGCCCAGCCGGTCTCGTAGTCGGGATTGTTCTTGCGTACCGATTTCACGAAGCGCTCGAAATCCTTCTGGCCGGCGCGGGCGACGACCGTGCCGCCTTCGACGGCGAAGATCACGGCCAGCGCGAGCACGCCTTCGGCGTTCAGGTCCGGGTCGGCAATCGCGCCTTCATAGTGGTTTTTGCGCAGCCACCTGGCGGCGTTGACGATCGCCTGCACGCCTTCGCGAACGCGCACCTGGCCCAGGTAGCGTTCGTAGCCGGTCCAGGTTTCACCCGGGTCGGCGGTGCAGATGTCGACGAACAGCTCTTTTAACCGCCGGCCAGAATACACCGGGTCGTTGTCGTATTCGCCGACCAGGCTGTCCTCGGGCAGCGCGGACAGTTCGCGGATCATGCGAAAACCGGCCTGGAATACGTACTCGGCGCCGTCCGCGATCAGGATGTCGAGCGCGGTTTCGTCGCTGTCGTCGTCGATCAGGTGCTCGAGGCCGAGCGACATGCCACCGACCGTCAGCAGCAGCGCGCGCTGGATGCCTTCGGCGGTGCGGTCGTTGGTGAACTTCTCGGCCACCATCGCGGTGATCGAAGAGAGCTCGTCGGCCAGGCCGATCGCTTCTTCAGCGTCGGCATGGGTCGGCAGCAGCCTGATCGCACGGACCAGGCGCGGCAGCTTTTCAATGACGATTGCCGGCAGCATCGATGGCGTTCCGCTCACGAGAAGATGTCCGAACCGATGCTCTTGCGCGTGCTGCGCCTTGGCATGGTGCGCACTGACGGCACCTGCTTGCGCAGGCGATACAGCAGGTCGCGCGTGCTGCGCTGCTGGAAGTTCGGGTCTTCGTCCGGGTCGTCCGGGAACTCGGCGTCGGCCATCTCGGCACTGTGGCGGAATTCCGGGAACAGCTCGATCAGGGAGCGCTCCCAGCCATCTTCGCTGGCGCGCGCCAGGTCGATCGCCATCGGCACGATGTCGCTGTCGGACGAGGTCTGGCCCGTCACGTAGCGGCCCTTCGAGATGATTTCGCCGGCCACTTCGAGGATCTCTTTCGGCGCCAGCGACCACAGGATCGCGAACACGGTCGCGCCGTGGTCGGTGGCCGCGGCTTCCAGCAGCAGCTCGTGGCGACGGTCTTCGTCGTCGGTTGCGTAGACAACGCCGTGCACGTGGTTGAACAGGCCCTCGGCAATGCGCTCAGGGTCGTCCTCGATCATGTTGTCGGGCCAGGTCGCGGCCATGTAGGCCAGGCTGTCGGCCCAGGCTTTCGGCGGCACCAGCAGGGTCGCCAGCGAAGTCTTGCCGCCGTCGAAGCCAGCCAGGTGCAGCGCCGTCACTTGCGGCGGCAGCGTCGCCAGCACTTCGGTCACGGCGTAGTCGCCGTGCTCGTCGGCCGCCTTCGAGAACGCCTCTTCGGCGTGCCCCAGCGAGCCGGCCAGCACCAGTTCACTGACCTGGCGGGTCAGCGCAGGCAGGTTGGCTTTGTCGCTCATTCGCGTTCTCCTTCGCCGTCGAAGATCCCGGTGAAGTCGTCCGAGACCATGCCTTCTTCGTCTTCATTCGCGTCGTCGCCGTCGTCGTTCCTGCCGAGCTGCTCGAGCGACTGGTCGTCGTCTTCCCAGCGCTGCTGGTGCTTGTAGAGGAAGGCGGTGATGATCGCCTGGCGCGCCAGCTCAGGGTGGTTTGCCGTCATCGACGCGTACATCGCCGCGCCCTCCTCGCCCGTGCATTCGGCCATCGCGAATACCTTGTCCGCACCATCGCCTTCGTAATCGGCCGCTTCGAGCAGCAGGCCCTTCGGATCGAGGAACTTGATCTTGTCGACCAGGGCAAAGGCCATCAGGTTGACGTCGTCGATACCCGATCCGCCGGCATACTCCGACACCAGGGCGTCGACCATCATGGTGTAGTTCTTGCGGTTCGGCGGGTCGCCCAGCGTGCCGTCGATCTGGCCCTCCAGCTCGCGCGATTGGTAGGCGAATTCGGGATGTACTCTTTTCATGTTCTGTCCTGTAATGGGGGAGCTCAGACCTGCAAGGTGACGCCGTTGAGCGCGAACAGCGAGCGCCACAGCTCGAAGGCTTCGGCTTCGGCGTCGAGCACGATGCGGTGGTTCACACTCTGGTTGTATTCGTCGCGTTTGGCGGCGTCCGACAGGATCTCGTAGGCCTTGGTCACAGCTTTGAAGCGCGCTTCCGCGCCCGGCGCATCGTTGCGGTCGGGGTGGTAGCGCATTGCCAGCGAGCGGTAGACCTTCTTGATCTCTTCGTCGCTGGCATTCGGCGCGACGCCGAGAATCGCGTATAAATTTTCCACT
Source organism: Massilia sp. CMS3.1 (assembly GCF_051262535.1). NCBI lineage: Bacteria > Pseudomonadati > Pseudomonadota > Betaproteobacteria > Burkholderiales > Oxalobacteraceae > Massilia > Massilia sp. CMS3.1. The sequence goes on from NZ_JBIMES010000010.1 coordinate 162,041, forward strand.
TTGGAACTCTCCGGCTGGTGCCGAATCAACGGCAAAACGAGATTATCCTATAGAAAGCCTCAGTGAGGCCAATGTACCCCCAGTATGAACTTTGCATACGCGGCGAACCGTGCGCTCCACCACATAGGCGGCCCCTGCCCGGGCTGTCTACGGTAAAATGCCATTAACTTTAGCTATCCAAAATACCATTCATGAGCAACGACAAGAACAAGGCGGCGGCAGCGCCTGTGCCCCCGTCGAATTTCCTGCGCGCCATCATCGATAACGACCTGGCGGCCGGTACCCACACGCGCGAAGGCATGCCTTCGGTGATCACCCGCTTCCCGCCGGAGCCGAACGGCTACCTGCACATCGGCCACGCCAAATCGATCTGCCTGAACTTCGGCCTGGCGCGCGATTACACCGGCCGCTGTCACCTGCGCTTCGACGACACCAATCCGGAGAAGGAAGACCAGGAATACGTCGACACCATCATGGACAGCGTCGAGTGGCTCGGCTTTTCTTGGGAACAAGGCGGTGACGAATACCTGCACTACGCCAGCGACTATTTCGACCAGCTCTACGCGATGGCGGAATACCTGATCCAGCAAGGTTTTGCCTATGTCGACAGCCAGAGCGCCGAAGACATGGCCCGTAACCGCGGCAACTTCGGCACGCCCGGCACCAATTCGCCGTTCCGGAATCGCCCGGTCGAGGAGTCCTTGCAGCTGTTCCGCGACATGAAGGCCGGCAAGTACAAGGATGGCGAACACATCCTGCGCGCGAAGATGAGCGAGGACGCGATGGCGTCGCCGAACATGACCAACCGCGACCCGGCCCTGTACCGCATCCGCCATGCGCACCACCACCGCACGGGCGACGACTGGTGCATCTACCCGATGTACGACTACACCCATCCGCTGTCGGATGCGATCGAGTCGATCACCCATTCGATCTGCACGCTCGAATTCCAGGACCACCGCCCCTTCTACGACTGGCTGATCGCCACCGTGACCGAGGGCGGCTTCTTCACACCGCCGGTGCCGCGTCAGTACGAGATGTCGCGGCTGAACTTAACGTACGTAGTCATGTCCAAGCGCAAACTGCGCCAGCTGGTCGACGAAGGTATCGTGTCCGGCTGGGACGACCCGCGCATGCCGACCATCGTCGGCCTGCGTCGGCGCGGCTATACGCCCGAATCGATCCAGTTGTTCTGCGAACGCATCGGCGTCTCGAAGTCCGATGGCTGGATCGACATGAGCACGCTCGAAGGTGCACTGCGCGACGACCTCGATCCAAAAGCGCCGCGCGCGATCGCCGTGCTGCGTCCGTTGAAACTGATCGTAGGCAACTTCCCTGAAGGCGAGGCGCATGCCTGCACTTCGCCGGTCCACCCGCACCATCCGGAGATGGGCGTGCGCACCTTCCCGTTTACGCGCGAGCTGTGGATCGAGCAGGAAGACTTCATGGAAACCCCGACCAAAGGCTATTTCCGCTTCACGCCACCGGTGGGCGACCAGCCGGGCAGCCGCGTGCGCCTGAAGTACGGCTATGTGGTCGAGTGCACCGGGTTCGAGAAGGATGCCGACGGTAAGATAACCGCTGTACACGTAAATTACTTCCCGGATTCGAAATCGGGCACACCGGGTGCGGACAACTACAAGGTCAAGGGCAACATCACCTGGGTCAGCGCTGCATCTGCACTGGAAGCTGAAGTGCGCCTGTACGACCGCCTGTTCCTCGATGCGCAGCCGGACGCCGGCGGCAAGGATTTCAAAGCCCTGCTCAATCCGAACGCGCTGGAAACGATCACCGCTTATCTCGAGCCGGGACTGGCGGCGGCAACGCCCGAGCAACGCTTCCAGTTCGAGCGCCACGGTTATTTCGTCGCCGACCAGGTCGATTCGACACCAGGCAAGCCGGTCTTCAACCGCGTCACCACGCTGAAGGATAGCTGGGGCAAGTAAAGGCCATTCGGAAGCACATCCCGCCCCGGGCTTTCCGCGGCGGGATTTTTTTACGTCCACTTTTGCCGCCTGCTCACCTATCAGGCCTGCTAGGTCTCATTCCGGGCTGGTTGCGCGATGCTGATCCACATCAAACGAGCTCCGATTCCTGGATGAATTATGGCAACTACGGCCGATTGGCTGGCAAGAACCAAAGCGATCAGGCTCGGCTCCTGGCTGGGCCTCCTGCTGTCGCTCGGGGTCGGCGCAGGCTTGCATGTCAGCACCAGCCAGGCCATCGAAAATGACGCTCAGCAACGCTTCGAGGACATGGCGCGCAGTGTGCAATCGATCCTCGACAGCCGCATCAAGACCTACGCTGACTTGCTGCGCGGTACCGCCAGCCTGTTCCTGACGACCGACACCGTCACGCGCGACCAGTTCCGGCGCTATGTGGCGGGGCTCGATATGACGAACAATTTTCCCGGCGTCGAAACGATCAATTTCGCCGCCCATGTGGTCGATGCCGGGCGCGCCGACTTCGAAGCCACGATGCTGCGCAACGTCGACGGACGCCGCAGTTTTTTGATCGTGCCCGTCGGCCGTCGGCCCGAATACACCGTGCTCACCTTCATCGAGCCGGGGACAATCTGGGCCGACCGCATCGGCGTCGACCTGCAGGCGCGTCCCGCGGTGGCACTGGCACTGGCGCACTCGCGCGATACCGGCGAAGTATCGACTTCGGGAACCCGGGTACGGATCGCCTCCACGCCGAGCGGCCTCGGTATGCGGATGCCGGTCTACCGCCCGGCCATGGCGCTGGGCGACGTGGCCCAGCGCCGCGCCGCCTATCTGGGTTCGGTCGGCATCGGCTTTTCCGTCGCGCGCCTCGCCCAGGGCGTGCTCGACAACATGCCGCAAGCGGCGACGCGGCTCGTCATCGCCGGCATGAGCCCGATCGAAGAACCGGGCGGACCACCCGGCGTGTACCGGCGCGCGATCTACTTCGACAACCAGCCCGGCGTGGCGCTCGATGAAGCGAAGGTGTTCCGGGCGCTGCTGCCGGTCGGCGTCAGCGGGCGCGGCTGGGATATCGACTTCAGCGTGCGCAAGAGCAGCATGTATTCCGAGATCGACAGTTTCCTGCCCTGGGCTGCAATGCTCGCCGGCATGATCGGCACCGCTTTGCTGTACGCGCTGTTCCAGACCTTGAGTTCCTCGCGCCGGCGCGCCATCGTGCTGGCCGAGGACATGACCAAGGAATTGCGCGCCAGCGAAACGAAACTGCAGAGAACCAACGAAAACCTGCGGCGCCTGGCCGCGCATGCGGAAAGCATCAAGGAAAGCGAGCGCAAGCGCATTGCCCGCGAGATCCACGACGACCTCGGGCAAAACCTGCTGGCGCTGCGCATCGAAGTCGACCTGCTGGCATCGCGCACCGGGCGCCATCCGCGCCTGCACGCGCGCACGCGCTGGATGCTCGAACAGATCGACGCCACGATCAAGAGCGTGCGCCAGATCATCAACGACCTCCGTCCACATGTGCTCGATCTCGGCCTGACGGCCGCGGTCGACTGGCAGATTGCCGAGTTCCAGCGCCGCACGGGGGTCCTCTGCGAGCTGGTGTCGGACAACCACGACCTGCACGTGAGCGACCGTTGCGCCACCACTCTCTTCCGCATCCTGCAAGAGTCGCTGACCAACGTGTCGCGCCATGCCCGCGCGACGTCGGTGCGGGTGGAACTCGCCGTCGACCCGGATTCGATCTCGATGACGGTCAGCGACGACGGCATCGGCCTGCACAAGGCGGGTCGCCAGAAGCCCGGCTCGTTCGGCCTGGTCGGCATCGAAGAGCGGGTCCGGATACTCGGCGGCAAATGCGTCATCAGCAGCCGTCCGAATGCCGGCACGACCGTGCATGTCTCGATCCCGGCGGCCGAGAATCTCCTTTCCATCGCAACCGTGCCCACACCGGCCGGCATCACGCGTACCCCTGTCGACAGCTTGTAGGCATTCCCTGTAAGGGAACCCATAGGCGGCCCTGCAAGCGGGCTATCAGCGGCCTCCAGTCGCTGTAGGCGCATTTACCACAAGAAATTAGTTGACGGTGTTCAACTTGCGTTAAATCAACGATTTCCTGAAGTTTGGGGTAGAGAATCCATATCAATGCTTCTCGTCAATTACGCCCAAACGACCAAGGAGGATCGACCATTTGCCAGCACGACTTCATCGAACCTAGTACTAAACAATCAAAAATAAACGATGCAGTATCCAAAACTAAAGGATGAATCATGATCTCGAACAAGGATGTCGATCTCATTTCCGCGCTGGACCTGAACCCGATCAAAGTCAAACTGATGCACAAGGAATCCGGCGAAGGTTGGTCGCTGGAAAAAGCGGATGGGATGGAAACCGAGTATCGCCGCTTCTTGTACCTGATGAAAGCGTTCCCGAACGAGCAGACCGCGCCGCTGGTCGACGTCGACACCTTCTGGCACTACCACATCCTCGACACGATGAAGTATGCCCGCGATTGCGAGCAGGCCTTCGGATATTTCCTACACCACTATCCCTACCTCGGCCTGGAAGGCGAGGACGGCGCCGACGTGCAGGGACAGGCCGGCGACCGGATGCGCGAACTGTACGAGGCGACCTTCGGTGAAGCCTATCTGCGTTCGTATGACGCGGCAGGCGCCTGGTGTGGCCGTGCTCCCGAGACTGGCGTGTCCACGGCGGCCAATACGGCATGGTGTGGCCGTGCGCCCGTGAAAGCCGAAGGGACGCAGACGGCCTGGTGCGGCCGTGCTCCCGAGGCTGGCGTGTCCACGGCGGCTAATACGGCATGGTGCGGCCGAGCTCCGGTCAAAGCCGAAGAGGCGCAGACGGCATGGTGCGGCCGTGCTCCGGTGGAAGCCGAAGGCGCGCAGACGGCCTGGTGCGGCCGCGCTCCGGTAAAAGCAGAAACTGCGCAGACCGCCTGGTGCGGCCGGGCCCCTGCCCTGGCCCTGGCGGCCTGAGCCTGCGGTTCCGGCGGCAGGCCACCGCTGGAACACAGCAGTCATGCCTGTGCTGACGCCCCGCTTGCGGGGCGTTACGCTTTCTTGTGGCGCGTGCGCAGCTGCTGCCGCTCCTGGGTGCGCACCTTGTTCTGCTTACCCTCGAACAAGGCCGTCGCCTCTTTTTTTGCCTGCTCGACGGTACGCATTTCTTCGTGATCATCGTGTGCCACAAAATAATCGTCATCCTGGGCATCCACGACCAGCTTGATGGCGGCGGCGTCATCGAGTTCGTAGATCTCGGTGAGCAGGGTCGTTACTTCGTCCAGGAACGCTTCGTAGGTCAGGGTCGTCATGATGGTAGCTCTTTGTAAAATGCTTTTCGGGAGGGCCGCTATTCTACCAGCGCCCATTCCGCCAGGGCCTGCCCGACGTCCGGATAGCGCAGGCGCACGCCGAGCTCGCGGCGCATGCGGGTGTTGTCGAGGCGGCGCGATTCCGACATATACGACATCAGCACCGGCGAGACCACCTGCCGCAAATCGGCGCGCGGCAGGCGCGGCGCACGCTGCAGCCCGAGGGCGTCGGCCACGGCGTCGAAATAGTCGGCCATTTTGAGGCGCGTGTCATCGGTCGCATGATAGACCCGGCCCGGGCGCGCACGAAACAGCGCCAGCGCGACGATGCGCGCCAGGTCGTCGGCCTGGATGTGATTCGTGTAGACGTCGTCTTCCGCGCGCAGCGCCGGCGTGCCTTCGCGCAGGCGCTTGAGGGGCAAGCGTTCGCGCGCATAAATGCCGGGCACGCGCAGGATCGCGGCGCTGCCGCCCGTGCGGTTTGCCCAGGCGCGCAACACCCGTTCGGCGTCGACGCGGCGTGCGGCGCGCGCATTTTTCGGCGCCACCGTGCGCGTCTCGTCGATCAGCGCCCCGCCGCAATCGCCATAGACCCCGCTCGTGCTCACATACACGAGGTGCGCCCCCGCGGGTAGAATGGCGGTCACATTGCGTGTACGCAGATCGAGAGCGCCTTCCGGCCGTGGCGGCGCCAGGTGTACGACGTAGGGAGCCAGGCCGCGCAGGCGCGCCAGGCTGGCCGGCCGGTCGAGGTCCGCAAGGATCGGGACCGCCCCGGCAGCACGGATCGCCGCGGCATGGTCCGGATCGCGCGTCACCGCAAAGATGCGAAAGCGCGCGCACAGCAGCGGCAGCAGGCGCATGCCGACATCGCCGCAGCCAATCAACAGCAGGCGCGGACGTCCCAGCCGGTGACCTTTGTGGCACTTCGTAGTGCTGTGGTTCATATTATTGAAGTTCATTTAGAGGATTGTATGACGTTCCAGATCACTGTCCAGCCCAGCGGCACCCAATTTGCGTGCGAGGCCGACGAAACCGTCCTGTCGGCCGCGATTCGCGCCGGCGTCGGCTTGCCGTACGGCTGCAAGAACGGCGCCTGCGGTTCATGCAAGGGCAAGGTCGTTGGCGGTGCGGTGACGCACAAGCCGCACCAGGCGCGCGCCCTCTCCGAGCAGGAAAAGCTGGGGGGCATGTCGCTGTTCTGCTGCGCGCTGCCCGAGGGCGACGTCGTGATCGAGGCGCGCGAAATCGGCGGCAGCAGCGATTACCCGATCCGCAAGATGCCGACCCGGGTGCAATCGATCACGCGCGCCGCGCCCGACGTGGCGATCGTCACGCTGCAGTTGCCGGCCAACGAGGCGCTCGCCTACCGCGCCGGCCAGTATGTCGAATTCCTGCTAAAAGACGGCAAGCGCCGCGCCTACAGCCTCGCCTGCGCGCCCAACCTCGAGCGCCCGCTCGAACTGCACATCCGCCACCTGGCCGGCGGCCTGTTCACCGACCACGTGTTCGGCGCCCTGAAGGAGCGCGACATCCTGCGCTTCGAAGGGCCACTGGGCACGTTCTTCCTGCGCGAAGAATCCGACAAGCCGATCGTGTTATTAGCCTCGGGCACCGGCTTCGCACCGGTCAAGGCGCTGGTCGAACACCTGATGCACCTGAAGTCGACGCGCAAGGTAGTCCTGTACTGGGGCGGACGCCGTCCGCAAGACCTGTACATGGACGAGTTGTGCCAGGCCTGGACCACGACCTTGCCTGATTTTACCTACGTGCCGGTCATTTCCCACGCCCTGCCGGAAGATCACTGGGGTGGCCGCAGCGGCTTCGTGCATGCGGCCGTGATGCAGGATATTCCTGACCTCTCCGCCTACCAGGTGTATGCCTGCGGGGCGCCGGTGATGGTCGACGCTGCGCGCAACGAATACGTGGCACAGTGCGGCTTGCCGGCGGAAGAGTTTTATGCGGATGCGTTTACGACGGAAGCGGATCTGGCGTAGAGAAACCGCGCCAGTCTCATTCCTCCTTCATGAACGTGCTTTCCTCGTCCAGCGGGCTCGGCCTCCTGCGCAACCGTAACCTGTCCTGCTACCTCACGTCGCGCTTTCTCGGCACCCTTGCTGTCCAGATGCAGAGCGTGGCGATCGGCTGGCAGGTGTACCAGATCACCGGCAGCCTGTTCGACCTCGGCCTGATCGGACTGGCGCAGTTCGCGCCCTTCCTGGTACTGATTTTGTGGGCCGGCCATGTGGCCGACCGCTACGACCGGCGCAAGATCATCGTACTGTGCATGCTGACCCAGTTGCTGGTTAGTAGCCTGCTGCTCGCCTTTACCGCCAGCGGCAGCAGCGTCGTCTGGCCCGTGTTCGCGGTACTGGTGCTGTTCGGCAGCGCACGTGCCTTCATGATGCCGGCGTCGCAAGCCGTGCTGCGCAACCTGGTGCCGGACAAGGATTTCGGCCAGGCCGTCGCCCTTGGCTCCTCGACCTTCCACGTCGCCGTCATCGCCGGCCCTGTATTGGGCGGGCTGCTGTATGCCTTCGGTCCCACCGTCGTCTATATGGTGTCGGCTGCCCTGCTGTCCATTGCTACCCTGCTCATGGCCTCCACGAAAAGCGCGCCGCAAGTGCGCAGCACGGCGCCGGTGAGCTGGCATACCTTGCTCGAAGGACTGCGCTTCGTGCGTTCGCGCCCGATCGTGCTGGGCGCCATTTCGCTCGACCTGTTTGCCGTGCTGTTCGGTGGCGCCACCGCCCTGCTGCCTGCGTATGCGCACGACGTTCTGCAGGCGGGGCCGACCGCGCTCGGCTGGCTGCGCACCGCGCCCGGCGCCGGTGCGGCGCTGTGTTCGATCGCGCTGGCATTTGTCCCGATCCGGCGCCATGTCGGCGCCTGGATGTTCGGCGGCGTCGCCATCTTTGGTGTCGCCACGCTCACGCTCGGGTGGACCAGCAATTTCACCGTCGCACTCGTCGCCCTGTTCGTGCTCGGCGCCGGCGACATGGTCAGCGTGTATGTGCGCCATCTGCTGGTGCAGTACGAAACGCCGGACGAGATCCGCGGCCGCGTCAGCGCGGTCAATGCCGTCTTCATCGGCGCGTCGAACGAACTGGGCGAATTCGAGTCCGGTGTGACCGCCGGCTGGTTCGGCCTGACGCGCGCAATCCTGCTCGGCGGCGCGGCGACCCTGGTCGTGACAGGAGTATGGACAGTGCTGTTTCCGGTGCTGTCGAAGATGGACCGTTTCCCTCATCACGAGAAGAAAGAAACCGTGGCCTAGGTGTCGATACGTGCAGGACGCGGCAGAAATGGCAAAAAGTGTAAGATCGGCTTCAAGTACTTTGATAACGGGAGTCATCTTTATGCAAATCAATGTCAATACCGACCGTACCATCGACAAACATCAGGGCCTGGACGAGCACGTCGAGGCCGTCGTGCAAAACTCCATCGGCCGCTTCGGCGAGCAGATCAGCCGCATCGACGTTCATCTGAGCAATGAAAACAGCCAGAAGCAACTCGACGGCGGCAACCGCTGCATGATGGAAGCCCACGTCGCCGGCTATGCGCCGGTCGTCGTCAGCGAACATGCCATCAACTTACACCAGGCCATCACGAATGCCGGCAACAAGCTCAAGCGCGCCCTCGACAGCGCCCTCGGCCGCCTGGCCGACAAAGGCCGCCGCGAACCGCTGCCGCTCGACGTGATCGATACCGACAACGAACTCGAGCCCGAGCAGGAAAAGAACCTGACCACCGGCATGTAAGAACGCCCTTGGCAAGAACAAGCGCGGCCTGGCCGCGCTTTTTTATTATTCAAGCAGCGCGCGCAATTTCCGCAGATAGCGCAGTCCGGCCAGCGCCCGGCTCCCATACCACGACATCATTTCCCCATCGACCAGCAGTACCGGAATGCCGAGCTGCTGTTCGAGTGCGTCGGCGTGCGTCTCGGTAAAACGGTAGGGCTCGGTCGACAGCAGCACCGCATCGAGTCCGGCAACGAGTTCGCTCGACCAGTCGAAGCGCGGATAGCGGCTTGCATCGGGCAGCGCCGACACGTGCCAGCCGATCTCGCCCAGCATGCGCGCAATATACGTGTCGCTCGATACGCTCATCCAGGGATCCTGCCAGATGCAGTACAGCACCGTGCGCGCCGGGCCGGCCGGTGCGGCACGCAAGGCGGCATACTCGCGTTCGAAGTCGGCGCACCAGCGCTCGGCCGCGTCAATGACGCCGAAGATGCCGCCCATCAGCCGTGCCAATGCCAGGTTGTCGCGTGGCCCAAGTGGATGGGTGACGACGACGTGGGGAACGAAGGCGGTCAAGGCATCAAACGTCGGCTTTTCGTTCTCGTCGATGTTCACGATCACGTGGGTCGGCGCCAGCGTGCGGATTTTTTCGAGATTCACGTCCTTGGTGCCGCCCACTTTCGGGATCGCAGCAACGCGCTCGGCCGGATGGATGCAGAAGCCGGTACGGCCGACGATGCGGTCGGCCAGGCCTAGGTCGCACAGCAATTCGGTGATCGATGGGACCAGCGAGACGATACGCGCGCCTGGCGCCTGCATGTGTTCTGTGCCGACGGCGTCGACTAGGGGATGGGTGGATGCGTTCATCGTGTTATTGGAACACTCCTGTTTCCAAAACGCCAGCAGGAACGGGGCAGAGGATGGTTTATCATGCAAACTTGATTGGCACGACACCAGCTACCACGCGGAGGAAATTTTTTGAAACTTATCGGACCATTTCGGGAGTCAAGCTACAAGGTTGATAACCTGGAGCTGTTTCGCGGCGCCGACATGCGCGCTGCCGCACTCGCACTGGCCGATTGCGACGTGGTGGCGCTTGGCGCCGGCGAACCGATCGAGGATGCAGTACGGGCGCGGCTGTACATTGTCCTGTCCGGCATGCTCGAAGTCGAACTTGACTCCCATGCAGGCACCTCGGACGGCAACGTCAACCGCATCATGCCGGGCGAAAGCGTGGGCGAGCAGTCGGTGCTCGACGACGCTGCGAACCTCGACGCGGTGAAGGCGGTCGAGGAAACGCAATTGCTGGTGATCGAATCGAAGCTCGCCTGGGAATTGATCGACCATTCGAACGCGGTGGCGCGCAACCTGCTGCGTTTGATGTCGTTCCGCATCCGCGCTGCCAACGCCCTGCTGCGTCGGCGCCAGAAGCTCGGCGAGTTCTACCGCCAGCTGTCGCTGAACGATACCCTGACGGGCCTGTACAACCGCACCTGGCTGGCCGACATGCTGCCGAAACTGGTGGGCCGCGCCCGCAATCAGGGCAGTCCGCTGGCTTTGCTGATGATTGACCTCGACAATTTCAAGAAGTTCAACGACACCCACGGCCATCTGGTCGGCGACGCCGCCCTGTGCGCTGCCGCGAACGTCATCCGTGACGGCTTGCGGCCATCGGACTTTGCGGTGCGCTTTGGTGGCGAGGAACTCATGGCCGTCCTGCCCGAAACCACCGCCGAACTGGCCCACATGGTCGCCGAGCGACTCTGCCAGCAGATGCGCGAAGCGGTGCTGTTCCCGGACATGCGCGTGCCGCTGCCGCACCTCACCGCCTGCTTCGGCGTGGCCGTGCTCGACCCGAACGGCGACGAAATGAGCCTGATCGAAGCGGCCGACGCCGCTTTGTACCGCGCCAAGGATGCCGGGCGCAACTGCGTCAGCGTCTGAGCGTGCGCGATTGACGGAACGCGGCCCGACCTCGACAATCCGTGCCATCCTTGATGCTTCGTCAAGACCGCCACTCACAATAAAACGATGAGCACACACACTTTCCTCTGGCACGACTACGAAACTTTCGGCGCGCAGCCGCGCCGCGATCGCCCGGCACAGTTCGCGGCGATCCGCACCGATGCCGACCTCAACGAGATTGGCGGACCGCTGATGCTGTTCTGCCAGCCGGCCAACGACTATCTGCCCGACCCGCAATCCTGCCTGATCACCGGCATCACGCCGCAACAAGCGCTCGAACAAGGGGTGCCCGAGCACGAGTTCGCGCGCCGGATCGAAGCGGCCTTTGCCGAGCCCGGCACGGTCGGCGTCGGCTACAACACGATCCGCTTCGACGACGAAGTCACGCGCTTCCTGTTCTGGCGTAATCTGCTCGACCCGTATGCACGCGAATGGCAAAACAATTGCGGCCGCTGGGATCTACTGGACGTGGTGCGCATGACGTATGCGCTGCGTCCGGAAGGCATCGAATGGCCGAGCCATCCGGACGGACGCCCGAGCTTCCGACTCGAGGACCTGAGCCGGGCGAATGGCCTGTCGCACGACGCCGCGCACGATGCGCTGTCGGACGTGCGCGCGACGATCGCGCTGGCGCGCCTGATCCGGACCAAACAACCGCGCCTGTTCGACTTCTGCCTCGAACTGCGGCGCAAGGACAAGGTCGCGAGCGAAATGGGCCTGCACCTCGAGCGCGGAGCGCGCCAGCCCTTCCTGCACGTCTCGGGCATGTTCCCGGCCGAACAAGGGTGCCTGGGCCTGGTCTGGCCGCTGGCCCAGCATCCGACGAACAAGAACGAAATCCTGGTCTGGGATTGCCGTCACGATCCGTCGGAATTGTTCGGCATGGACGTCGAGACGATCCGGCTACGCATGTTCACACGCAGCAGCGACCTGCCCGAGGGCGTGACGCGTTTGCCGATCAAGAGCGTGCACCTGAACAAGTCGCCGATGCTGGTCGGGAATCTCAAAACATTGAGCAGCGCGATGGCAACGCGCTGGGGTATCGATCTCGAGCAAGGCCGGGCGAACGCGCAGCTGGCGGCGAACGGCCCCGACATGGCGGCGGTGTGGGCCCAGGTGTACCAGAAGCCCTCCAGCGCGAACGAAACCGACGTCGACGAGGATTTATACGGCGGCTTCGTCAGCAAGGACGACCGCCGCAAGCTCGAGTCGCTGCGCATGCAGACGCCGGCGCAACTGGCAACGGCGCGGCCCTCGTTCGAGGATGAGCGCCTGGCCGAATTGCTGTTGCGCTACCGCGCGCGCAATTTCCCCGAGACCTTGAGCGAAGAGGAGGCGCAGGGTTGGGAAGAGCACCGCGCAGCGCGCCTGTTCGACGGGGCCGGTAGCGCGCGCACGGTGGACCAGTTGTTTGGCGAGATCGATGCGCTGTCGGAGACGGCGGACGAACGGGGCGAGGACATTCTCGGCGCCTTGTACGAGTATGTCGAGGCGATTGCGCCGACCAGGTATTGAAGGCTCGTGGGGCAACAGCCCCTACCCCCGATACCGATTGATCTCATCCCGCGTCTCGCGCGCCACCCTGCGCGCCGCCGCGGCGAAATCTTCCCCGTCAACGGCCGCCGCATACAAAATCGCCCGTGACGAACTGATCATCATCCCGGCCCCGCCCGCGGTACGCCCAGCACGCACGGTCGCTTCCACATCCCCTCCCTGCGCACCGATGCCCGGCACCAAGAGCGGCATGTCGCCCACAATCGCCCGCACCTGCGCCAGTTCCTCGGGATAGGTCGCGCCCACCACGAGCGCGCACTGGCCATGGCGGTTCCATTTTTCAGCCACCATGCGCGCCACGTGCTGGTACAACGGCACGCCGCCGACGTCGAGAAATTGCAAGTCCGAACCGCCCGGGTTGGAGGTGCGGCACAGTACGATCACGCCGCGGTCGGGCCAGGCGAAATACGGTTCGACCGAGTCAAGACCCATGTACGGGCTGAGCGTGACCGCGTCCGCGCCATAGCGCTCGAAGGCTTCGCGCGCGTACTGGTGGGCGGTGGCGCCGATGTCGCCGCGCTTGGCGTCGAGGATCAGCGGGATGTGCGGGTAGGTCTCGCGCAGGTAGCGGCAGATGGCTTCGAGCTGGTCCTCGGCACCGAGCGCGGCAAAATAGGCGATCTGCGGCTTGAAGGCACAGGCGAGATCGGCCGTGGCGTCGATGATGGCCTTGCAAAAGCGAACAATCCCGTCCGCTTCATCTTTCAGATGCGCCGGGAAACGCGCCAGGTCAGGGTCGAGTCCGACGCACAGCAGCGAATCGTTGCGGGTCCAGGCCGCGGAGAGTTTGTCGATGAAATTCACATCCAGCCCCTTGTAACAGTGTCATTGCAAACCCACTATTGTACGCGTCACCGGGCATGGGCCCTTCGCCGCGGCCCCGTCCGTGCGACTCGTATTGACTGATTACTGTATATTTTTAACTATTCGACAACTCGCAATGGACAGTACATCATGACGTCTTCCGTATTCTCGCGCTGGACCCGCCTGCTGGCGGCGGCAACGCTGGCAAGCTCGCTGCTCTCGGGCTGCGGCTACAACGATTTCCAGACCAAGGACGAAGCCACCAAGGCCTCTTGGGGCGAAGTGGTCAACCAGTATCAGCGCCGTGCCGACCTGATTCCGAACCTGGTGAATACGGTCAAGGGCTATGCCTCGCACGAACGCGAGACGCTCGAGGCCGTTACCCGCGCGCGCGCCGCCGCGACCAGCTTCCAGATCACGCCCGAAGTGCTGAACAACCCGGAAGCCTTCAAGAAGTTCCAGGCAGTGCAAGGCGAACTGTCCGGCGCCTTGTCACGCCTGATGGTCGTGTCCGAGAAATATCCTGAGCTGAAGGCCGACACCAGCTTCCGCGACCTGCAATCGCAGCTCGAGGGTACCGAGAACCGCATCACGGTCGCACGCCAGCGCTATATCGCGTCGGTGCAGGACTATAACGTCACCGTGCGCAAGTTCCCGACCAACCTGACCGCGATGATGTTCGGCTATGAAGCCAGGCCGTCGTTCACGGTCGAGAACGAGAAAGCGATCTCGACGGCACCGACGGTCAACTTCGGCAAATAACGATGACGGTATTGCGTACCCTGTGGCGGCTGGCACTGGCCGCTGTCCTGAGCACTGCGCTGGCCGCGCCGGCGCAGGCCCAGCTCAAACCCGTGCCGGCGCTGACAAGCCGTCTCACCGACACCGCCGGCATGCTCGATGCGACCCAGCGCCAGCGCCTGGAAGCAATCCTGGCCGAGCACGAGGCGAAGAGCGGCAACCAGATCGCGGTGTTGCTGGTCAAATCGACCGAGCCGGAAGCGATCGAGCAGTTCGGCATCCGCGTGGCCGACGCCTGGAAGCTCGGGCGCAAGGGCGTCGACGACGGCGTGCTGCTGCTGGTCGCGCGCGACAACCCGAGTTCGCTGCGCCGCCTGCGCATTGAAGCCGGGCGCGGGGTGCAGGGCGTGCTGACGGATGCGCAATCGAAGCGCGTCCTGCAGGACGTCATCGCACCACATTTTCGTCAAAACCATTACTACGAGGGCCTGGTCGCAGGCGTGGGCGCGATTGCCACCCTGCTGAACCGAGAACGATTTCCCGAGCCGGCACAGCAAATAGCACCGGCGAATACGGGCACAGACGGAGGAGGCGGGATCGGTATGGTTGGTATCTTATTGTTGGTGATCGGTTTCATGCTGGTGCGCTCGATGTTCAAGCCACGCCGCTCGCGCCTGACGCGCGGCGGCTGGGGCAGCGGCGCAACCGGGTTCGTTCTTGGTAGCATCCTCAGCAATGCTGGACGTGGCGGCGGCGGCTTCGGCGGCTTTTCCGGCGGTGGCGGTTTCGGCGGCGGCGGCGGGTTTGGCGGCGGCGGTGGCAGCTTTGACGGCGGCGGCGCCTCGGGAGACTGGTAATGGCAGACCACATGACACACGAATCATTCGGACAACGCATTGGCCGCGTCCTGCGTCACTGGCGCAGCAGCCGTGCCGACGCGCAGCGCGCCTTCCCCGAAAGCACGCTCACAGCGGCAGCCCAGGCCATCACGGCGGGCGAACAGACCCACCGCGGCGAAGTACGCTTCATCGTTGAAAAATCGCTCCCGACCGACGAGGTCTGGGACGGCATCACCAGCCGCCAGCGGGCCCTGGCCCTGTTCGCCGACTATGGCGTCTGGGACACCGAGGACAATTGCGGCGTGCTGATCTACGTGAACCTGGCCGAGCACAAGGTCGACATCGTGGCCGACCGCGGCATCGACCGCAAGATCGACGAGGCCACCTGGCAGGCCGTGTGCCGCACGATGACCGACGGTTTCAGGCGCGGGGACTTCAACGGCGCCACGCTGGCCGCCATCGGGCAGGTGAATGCGCTGCTGCGCGAGCACTTCCCGGCCCACGGGGCGCGCCCCAACGAGTTGCCGGACCGCCCGATCATGCTGTAGCCGGCAGCTTTCCGCAGGTTGGGTTGCCGTTACAATGACGGCAACCAAACCAGTTGAAAGCCCCCCATGAAACTCGCCGACAAGATCGCCCTCATCACCGGCGCCAGCCAGGGCATCGGCCTGGCCTGTGCGCAGCGCCTGGTAAAGGAAGGCGCCCGTGTCATGCTGGCCGACGTACGTCCTGAAGTGGCCGATGCCGCCGCGGCACTCGGCGACGCAGCCCGCTTCGTCGTCGCCGACGTCAGCCAGAAATCCGATGTTGACGCCTTGTTCGCCGCCACCATCGCCGCCTTCGGACGCGTCGACATCCTTGTCAATAACGCCGGCATCACCCACGCGGCCGATTTCCTCGACCTGCGCGAGGAAGATTTCGACCGCGTCATGCGCGTCAACCTGAAATCGATGTTCCTGTGCAGCCAGGCGGCCGCGCGCGATATGGTGAAGCGCCAGAGCGGCGGCTGCATCATCAACATGTCGAGCGTGAACGCCGAGCTGGTGATTCCGAACCAGGTGCCGTATGTGATCTCGAAAGGCGGCGTCAACCAGCTCACGCGTGTGGCGGCGATCGGCCTGGCCCAGCATGGTATCCGGGTGAACGCGATCGGACCGGGCACGATCCTGACGGAACTGGCGAAGCAGGCCGTACTGTCGAGCCCGGAAGCGCGGCATACGATCCTGTCGCGCACGCCCTTGGGGCGCTGCGGCGAACCGGAAGAAGTGGCCGCTATCGCCGCTTTTCTTGCCAGCGACGACGCCTCCTACATTACCGGCCAGACCCTGTATGCCGATGGTGGACGCATGCCGCTCAACTACACGGTGCCTGTACGCGAATAGCGTCAAGCGCGCGGGGCGCAGGTGCGGTGCGCCAGGCAAGCTGAGCCATTCACGGCTCGCATGTCTGGTATCTGATTTAACAATTAGACAAACATATCGCATCGCAACATAATGCACCTGTCTCCACTATTCTCCTCCAAGAAAATAGTTTTAAGCCCGCTCACAACGCGGGCTTTTTTTTGTCCGCGCACGAGGCCGCCGCGCTCCACATTGATAGAGTGGACGATATGCGAATCGTTCGCCACAGAGCTTGAATACTTGCGTCAGGTCATACCTGCGTCACAAACGGTCCCTATACTGGATTCATCTGCAGTACACGCAACCGATATGCCTGACTGCAGCCAGGTGTGCAGCGCAAACGTGCTGCACACCCACCCAACAATGTCTCTTGGCCCGATCTTGGGTTGTGCCCACCTCTCTCTCCGGTGGGCATTTTTTTTCTCAAGTTTATCCGTCTTGCATAAATATGAAGACTGACCTTGCAGCTTGTGTGCTTTTGACTATGATGAAGTTCGTGCGCCGCAACCGGGTTACCTAATCTATGTTCAGAATGACCCAAGGCGACGCTGTGACATACCAGACAAGGGAGCCGGACCGATGAATTTTCAAATCTCTGAAAAACGCACCGAACATGCATCCACCAGCCGACGCCAGCATATGGACGTCGGTTTCCTGGTTCTGAGCGAACTCAATCCACTGGTTGTGGTCGACCATCTCGAAGGAGAACAGGCCACGCTCTCCCTCCTCACCTTCGGCAACGTGCGCGAAGTGTGTCCGAAGTGCCAGCAAAGCAAGCTCAAGCTCGTGCTGCGCCAGACCTCCGTGCGCATGGCGCACCTGTTCTGTGCCGAATGCGAAAGCTGTTTCGACGCGCGCTATGCCGACGGCGCCCCGGCGCTCACCATCTGACGATTGCTTTGTCATTCACCGTGCATGCACACGCCCGCACACCGTGGTATGGTTGCCGTTTTTTCCAGCTGGTCAACCATGCCGTCCTTCTTTTTCCTCCTGCTCGATCCGCGTCTCAACAAGCTGCGCTATAGCACTGCCATCATCCTTTTCCTTGCGATCCTGGTCGCCGGGTCGATCCCGGGTGCGCGTGCCGAAATCGGCCAATATGCCCCTGGCGTGTTCCTGCATTCCTCCTCTTATTCCGTGCTGGCGCTGCTCTGGTTTACCGCCAGCCGCGGCAGCGCGGCCAGCCGCACCGTCGCAACCGTGCTGGCCATTGCGCTCATGGGCGCCATTGACGAATTGGTGCAGAGCATGTTCCCCTACCGCGGCGCCGACGTGCGCGACTGGATGGTCGACTGCAGCTCGGCCGTGGTCACCTGCGCAATCCTCTGGTTGATCTTGCCCAAGGCGGCACTGCAACGCAGCTGAGGCTGGCGAACCGCCAGTTTTCCTGAAATCACCTCTGCTTGATCTGGCTCATGCTGCACACGAGTCAGCTGGAACGTCGTGCCCGTTTGCGCCTCTTACCACAGTGGCAGACGGCATCGTCACGCATACCCACTGACAAAATCAACGGAGGATCGATCATGAAACAACAACATCAGAGCGTGGTCCTGGCGGGCTTGCTGGCCATGGCAATCAGCCTGTCGGGCTGTGCAGCCATGCGCGGCGGCAGCGATGCAGGCGGCACAGGCAGCAGCGGTGCCAGCGGCAGCAGCTCGTCCGGCACCACCGGCAGTGAGGCCGGCGGCACCTCGGGCACGGCAACCGGCACCAGCTCGGGCACTTCCGGTACGTCCGGTACGTCCGGCACCTCGGAGAGCTCGGGTACGTCCGGCACCTCTGGTACGTCCGGTAGCTCGGGCACGTCGAGCGGCACTGGCTATGACCAGTCCGGCGCCACCGGCGCGAGCGCGAGCACCGGCAGCACCAGCAAGGGCAGCTCCACCGGCACCATGTCCGACACCGCAAGCGGCAGCGCACAAGGCGCCACCGCCACCGGCAGCGCCACCGCCTCCGGATCAAGCCCGAACAGCACGATCGTCTCGATCGAAGCGGTACCACGCTCCGCCAGCGGCGCGAGCGGTGCCGGCGCCGGAGCAACCGGCAGCAGCGCAGCAGGCACATCGGGCAGCTCGATGAGCTCCGACCGCGTCTACCGTGTCACGCTGCGCATGGACGACGGCAGCACCCAGGTCGTCACGCAGGAAACCACGCCCGACTTTCGCAGCGGCGACCGCGTGAGCGTCAGCGGCGGTGCAATCGGGCGCTGACGCGGGCGCGCACGGCCTACCCCGTGCGCCGCAGGGCAAACGGGGCAGCTCGATTGCCGGCTCGTCGGTCAGGATGGATCAAGGTCTACACCGCCCCCGGCCTTCACGGTCTTCAACTGCGCATTGCGCGTTGCGGCCGAGATCACCTCGAACGGCAGCTTCGGCGTGCGGTCCGCGTTCAAGAGGCCGTTGGCTTCCTGGAAGGTGTCGGCAAACTGGGTGTAGCAGAAGCCGCTAAACATGAGGGTCTCGTTGACCGCCTTCAACAGCCCACGATACAGCTCGTGGAAACCCTCGGCCGTGGTCGAACGTGAATAACCCCAGGTACCCTCGTCGGGCGTACTCTTGGTGTCGAACGCGATGCCGCCGAATTCCGTCAGCACGATCGGCTGGCCGCGGTGCGGGAAGCCGTCCAGCGTCAGGATGCGCCCGCCAGGACGACGCTGGTCGAACAAGGTACGCACCGGGTCGGTGACGGCATAGCGCGCGCCAAGCTTTTCCGGATCGCAATCGTAGTCATGGATGCCGAGGATGTCGGTGGCCGAGGCTTCCCAGCCGTCGTTGCCGATCACCGGCCGCGTCGCGTCCAGCGTGCGTGTCAGGTGGTACAGCGCCTCAACGGCATTGCGGTGTGCCTGCGTCAGCGTCAGGTTCGGCACGCCCCAGGATTCGTTGAATGCCACCCAGACGATGATGCAGGGGTGACTGTAGTCGCGGTCGATCGCTTCGGTCCACTCGCGCACCATGCGCGTGATCGCCTTCGCGCTGAAGCGGTAGGCCGACGGCATCTCTTCCCAGACCAGCAGGCCCAGCTTGTCGGCCCAGTACAGGTAGCGCGGGTCTTCGATCTTCTGGTGCTTGCGCACGCCGTTGAAGCCCATCAGTTTGGCAAGTTCGACGTCGCGTTTCAGGTGTCCGTCTGACGGGGCGGTCAGGAAGGATTCCGGCCAATAGCCCTGGTCGAGCACCAGGCGCAATGTATATGGCCTTCCATTCAACATCAATCGGTCGCGGTTGATCGCAAACGAGCGCAGCGCCGTGTAGGAACGGATGCGGTCCACGACGCGGTCGCCGCAGCGCAGCGTCACTTCGGCGTCGAGCAGGGTCGGACGTTCCGGGCTCCACAGCAACTCATTGCGCGAGTCGTCGATACCCGGATCCGACAAGGCGATCTTGCGGTTCGCTTCCCCGCCCAGCAGCTTGTAATGGTCATCGGCCATCAGGTGTTCGCCGTGCCAGATCTTGACCTCGATGAACATGTCGTCGCGGATTTCACCACCCGCGAACACTTCGCAGCCGATTTCGAAGGTCTCGAAGATCGGCGTCCACTTCAGCTTCGCGATGAAGGTCTCTTCGACCTGCTCGACCCAGACCGTCTGCCAGATGCCGGTCGTGCGCGGATACCAGATCGAGTGCGGTTCCAGCAGCCAGTCCTGCTTGCCGCGCGGCTTGGCGAGGTCGGCCGGGTCATCCTCGACAAACACGGTAACGACCTGCTCGCCGTCGGCCTTCATGGCCGCGGTAATGTCGGCCGAGAATGGCGTGTGGCCACCCTCGTGCTCGGCCACCAGCTGGCCGTTGACCCAGACCCGCGCCAGATAGTCGACCGCGCCGAAGTGCAGGATCGTGCGGCCGTCGGTCGGCGTCACGGTGAACTCGCGCTCATACCAGCAGAAGCGGTGGAAGCCCGTGTCGCCAATCCCGGACATCTTCGTTTCGGGTGCGAACGGCACCTCGATTTCGTGCGTCCATTCCGCGATCTCGTCCGGCCGCTTGAAGCGCATCTCGTCGTCGAAACAGAAGCGCCATTTGCCGTTCAGGTTGATCCAGTGGTCGCGTACCAGTTGGGGACGTGGATATTCAAATTGACTCATTGTTTTCCTTTCGTTCAGCCGGAACCGGAATCAGGATGCTGCCCTCTCGTCCGTTCCTGTTGTATTCGTTGAGTGCGGCCTCGGCCGCCTGTTGCGCCCGGCCCGTCTTGCACAGCGCGACGCAGGCGCCGCCGAAGCCGGCTCCGGTCAGGCGCGCGCCGACCACGCCATCCTGCACGCGCAGAAGTGCGCACAGTTCGTCGAGCTCGGGGATCGATACCTCGTAATCGTCGCGCAGGCTGAAATGCGATGCGTTCATCAGCTCGCCGAAGCGCTCGGCAGACACACCATCGGCCGCCTCCAGCACGCGCAGGTTTTCCTGCACCACGTGGCGGGCACGGCGCCGCAGTGGTTCCGGCAGGGCTTCCACCGATTCAGCAATCTGCACATCGCGCAGCGCCGTCACGCCGAGTATGCGCGAAGCTTCCTCGCACTCGGCGCGTCGTTCGTTGTATTTGCTGGCGGCCAGCTTGCGCGCGATGCCCGAGTCAATCACGATGATCTCGACCCCCTCGGGCAGTGGCGCCAGCCGGTGCTCGAGCGTGCGTGCATCGATGAACAGCATGTTCGTTTCGTCGGCCAGGCTCGAGGCCATCTGGTCCATGATGCCGCAGTTGACGCGCGCGTATTCAATCTCGGCACGCTGGGCGATGCGCGCCAGCTTGACGTCGTCGAGTTCGAAACCGAGCATCTGGCGCAGCGCGCGCAGCATCGCCACTTCCAGCGCGGCGCTCGACGACAGGCCGGAACCGACCGGCACGTCGGTCGCCACCCAGACCCGCAGCGGCGGCACCTTGACGCCCTCGGCTTCGATCAGGCGGATGCAGCCTTCGATATAGCTGCCGAAGCCGGAGGGCGCGCTGCCATCGGGCGCGAAAGTGACGCTGGCGTCGAGCGTGCTCGAATAAAAATGGAAGTGGCCGTCGTGGCTGGCAGCGAGCGCCACCGTCGTGCGCTGGGGCGTGGCCACCGGCAGCATGAAGCCGTCGTTGTAATCCGTATGCTCGCCCAGCAGGTTCACGCGTCCGGGTGCGGATGCGTTGACCTCGGGCGCGCCGCCGAAGAAGGAATCGGTCGTCACCATGAATGAGTCTCCAGCCAAAGGGGCCGCTGGCGGCCATGCACAGTCACGGCCGGCCACTGCGGATCCAGGGTCAGGTTGTCCAGTCCCTGCGGGCCGAGAAGGAAAGTATCCTCGATTTTCAGGCCTGCGAAGCTGGGGTTGAATGCGAAGGCCATGCCCTCTTCCAGTTCGGTGGCGGTGCTGGGGGTGGCGACGATTTCGCGCGCCAGGTAGCCAGTGATGCCGCCCTGGTGGTGTTCGTTGATCGCCTGCTGGCGGTCGGCATGGTTGTAGGCCGCGGCAAAGGCGTGGTACACGGCCGACAGCGATTTGCCGGGCGTGACGGTGGCAAGGCCGGTCGCCTCGACTTCCATCAGCGCGGTTTGCTCCTGCGGCGCCGAACCGAAGGAAACGAAGCGCGTCAGGTTCGCATACAGGCCGTGCTTGCGCGCGCAGAACACGAGCATGGCGCGCGACCCGATCGGCTCATGTGACGGCGTCGGATGCCGGTACGCGGGCATGCGCCGTTCGCCGGCAGCCAGCACCAGCGCCGGATGGATGCCGCGCCGCCACAGCGCAGCAGCGCCGGCCCCGGCCAGCTCGTACTCGGTCCATTCGGGACGCGCGGCGCGCATTGTCTCTGTCATCGCTTCGGCCGCCTGGCGCCCCAGCAGGCGATAGCGTGCCTGCTCGGAGTCGACCAGCACCAGGCGCCGCTGGCGCAAGGCGTTCGGCAGCGGCTGCTCGATGCCGTGCGGGCGGTCCGACAGCACCAGGCCTTCGCCCGCCACGCCCAGCACATAGCGTGCGCGCAGTTCGACCTGGGCCCAGGGCGTGACGTGAAAAGTAAATCCCGTCGGGACTTCTTCCTCGCGCAGGCGCGCCGCCTCGATCTCGTCGGTCAGGATCACGGCGTCGCCGCGCGTGACCAGGACTTCGGCCACGCCCGTCTCCATCGTGTGCAGCACCGCGCTCGATCCGCCCGCCGTGACCCAGGCGAACCAGTCTATGCCGCGCAGGCAGATCGCCGCGGCACCGGTGGCATCCAGGCACTCGCGCAGGGATGCCAGCTTGGCCGCCACTTCGGCGGCGCGCTCCGCGCCGCTCATGCGCCCTCCTCCAGCGACACCTTAACGGCCTGTAGTTCAGCCGCCGTATTCTCGGGCAGGACGTCCATGGCGAACATGCCGGCGCCAAGCTCGGTGCCGGCCAGGTATTTCAGGCGGTCGCGCGACCGGTAAGGCGGATAGAACTGTGCGTGCAGCTGGGTTTCCGGATGCGCAGCGCCATCGGTCGGCGCCTGGTACCAGGCCATCAGGTAAGGGAAAGGCCGGTTCCACATCGTCTCGTACTTGAGCAGCACGGTTTTCAGGCAACGTGCCAGACTGGCGCGCTGGACGCTCGATAGCGATGCGAAGTCCTGGCAGGGAGCGGTCGGCAGCACCCAGACCTCGTACGGATAGCGCGCGCAGGCCGGCACGAAGGCGATCGCGTGTTCATCCTGGAACAGCACACGGCGGCCGTCGGCCACTTCATTCTTCGCCATGTCGCACAGCAGGTTGGTCGCATGCTGGAGATAGTATTCGCGTTCCTGGGCCAGCATGCGCGCCGGCACCTGCGGCACGAACGGGTAGGCATAGATCTGGCCGTGCGGATGGTGCAGCGTCACGCCGACCTCGGCGCCGCGGTTCTCGAACGGCAGCACATATTCGATCTGCGGGTTTGCGCCGATGCGGCGCGTGCGCTCGCCCCAGACCTGCAGCAGCAGTTCGATGCGCGACAGCGGCAGGTGTACCAGTGCGGTGGTCGGGTCCTGGGTGAAGACCACCACTTCGCAGTGGCCGTTCGCGGGCGCGGTCGGCACCGTCAGGTGGGGCGGATCGTGCGATTCGAGCGCGAGCGACGGAAAGCGGTTGTCGAACACGGCGATCTCATAGTCGCCCTGCGGCAGCTCGGTCGGGTTCGCCGGGTCTTTTGTTACCGCCAGCGGGTTGTATTCAGGCGGCGGCAGGAAGGTGCGGTTCTGGCGGAACCCTGCATAGGTCACCCATTCGCCGCGCAGCGGATGCCAGCGCAGATGTGGGTTGGCATGCATCGGGTCGGGGAACGGGCTGGGCGCCACGAGCCCGTCGGGAATGGGCCGGTTGCTGTACAGGGTCAGGCGTCGTCCGTCCGGCTTTGTCAGTTCTTTACTGTGCATGGCATCGCTTTATGTCGGCAGATCACATACGAGCGCAGGCTTTTCACATCCCTGCGTACGCGGCTAGGGAATGATCCTAACATGGCGTTTACGCCACAGTTTCACCTTGGAACGTATGTTTTTTCCAACAGTTAATGACTCAGCGGAGTGCCTGGGGTGGGCAGCTGTCACCAACCCCTGTTCCTCCTATGAAAACGCCGCCCGGAACGCATCGCTGCCGGGTTCCCCCAAGGCTATTGTAGGCATAAACCTACAAAACTATTAGAATTATTTACCGGGTCCAGCAAGACAAATTCTGACAACCCCAACGGGATCGTCGCCAGCGGAATCGGTCCCTGGCGCGCGCTTGTGGTAGGGCCCGCCAGGTCTATTTCGCCAGTTCGGCCAATACCGCCGTGTACATCTGCAAATTCAGCAATAACTGCTTGAGCGTGATGAATTCATGCTCGGAATGGCCTGTGTAGACCTTGCCCGGCATGCCGGGCCCGAAGCTGACCGCGTTCGGGAACAGGCGCGAATTGGTCCCGCCGCCGATGGCAACCGGTTTCGGATCCTTCATGCCCGTAAAGTACGAGAACACGTTCATCAGGATCGGCAGCTGCGGCGCATCCTTGCGCAGCCAGGGCTCGCTCGTCTTGACCGTGATGTTGGCAAGCGCCAGGTTGCGGCCCTGCCACCCGGTGAGCGCCGCGTTGACCTCACTGGTCAGCTGCTCGGCGCTCTTGCCCTGCGGGCGGCGCACGTTCAGAGACACCTCGATACCCTCGTCCTTCTGGCGGATCACCGTCGGCGCCACCGTCATCGGACCCATGAAGCTGTCGCGGTAGGCGATGTTGCCGAACTTTTCGCCGTACAGGCCCGTTCCCACCATCTCGTTCAGATAATTCACGGCGCCGCCAGCCGTGGTGTTCGGCCAGGGGGCGACGGCCAGCGCATCGGCCAGCATCGCCACCGCGTTCACGCCATCCTCGGGTTTCGAGGAATGCGCCGAGACGCCGCGCGCGCGCACGTCGAGGTCATTGCCCTTGCGCGCGAACTGGTAGCGCATGCCTTCCTGCCCGGCGCCGCGTGCCCGCACCTGGGCCTCGATGGCGGACGTCGCGTTGGCGATCGTGGCACTGGCGTCTTCCGGAATCTGGCTGCCGAAGAAGCCGCCGGCGAAGGCGGCAATGTGCGGCTCGCCAGCCGGCGGCACCACGGCGCCGGCTTTCAGGATCGTGACGGCGATCGTGCCCGAGGCCTTTTCGGCCACCACCGCCGGATACTCGGCGTCGAGCGTGATGTTCATCTGCGGCGGCTCGTGGGTTTTCAGGAAGTCGACCAGCGGTTGCCAGTTCGATTCCTCGCCCATATACACATAGAGTTCGATCCGCTTCGTGAGCGGAACCTGCTGGTCCTTCAAGGCCTTCATCGCGTACAGCGCGGTCGCGATCGGGCCCTTGTCGTCCTCGGCGCCGCGCGCCAGCAACTTGCCCGGCTCGCTCGTCTGGTCCAGCACGAACGGCGACTTCTTCCATTTCGACGGATCGACCGGCTGGACGTCGCCGTGGGTGACGACGCCGACGCGCTCTTCGCTCTTCCCCATCCCGATGACGAACACCCAGCCATGGTCGGCGAAATCGAAACCGAGACGGGTTGCCTCGGTTTTCAGGTAGTTCTTGAAGGCGATGTGCTGCGGGTCCCGGTCCGACGGGACATTCGGGTCGGCCACCGTATTGAAGCTGACCAGGCCGGCGAGCGTCTTGATGACGTCCGTGCGGTAGGTCGTCACCGCGTACTTGGCCGCTTTTACGGCGGCCGGGCTCGGGACGGCGGCGGTGCTCCCCTGGGCGGCGTCGGCCCCGGCGTGCACCGCGAGGGCCAGCAGCAGGCTGGCGAGGATGGTTCTTTTCATGGTCTCGGCTGTCTCCATTGCAAGGGCGCAACGAGTCTAGCACAGGACCTTTCCGGCGTCCGGTGCGCGCGGGCCGGCCGCCTTTTCCGGTATCGTTGCGCTTGACAACAAGACAATCGAGGACAAGCATGACTGACAAACTGGTACGCCGGATCCATCCGGCACTGCGCGACGATATCGGCGACCTGATCACCCAACGCCCTGTGCCGAGCGCGCACCTGGACCAGGTCGACCCCTTCCTGTTCCTGAATCACCACGGCCCGCAGACCTACCCGCCGCGCAACCGCGGCCTGCCTTTCGGCCCGCATCCGCATCGCGGCTTCGAGACCGTCACCTTCATCCTCGAGGGCATGCTGACGCACAAGGACAGCGCCGGCCACGAGAGCATCATCCGCGCCGGCGGCGTGCAGTGGATGACGGCCGGCAGTGGCCTGATCCACGCCGAAATCTCGCCGCCCGAATTCCTGGAAAGCGGCGGGCCGCTCGAGATCCTGCAGCTGTGGGTCAACCTGCCGCCGCACCTGAAGATGACGGCGCCGGCCTATACCGGCCTGCAGAAGGCCGATATCCCGGCCCTGGCCCTCGATGGCGGCCGCGTCACGATGCACCTGACCGCCGGCGAATGGGAAGGCACGCGCGGCCCGGTGCAGTCGCTCACCGGCGTCTTCATGAGCACGATCGAATTCAAGGCGGGCGGGCGTCTGCGCGTGCGCGACCTGGCGCAGCGCAATGTCTTCCTGTATGTCGTGCGCGGCGCGCTGCAGGCCGGCATGGCCGACGACCGCATCAGCGCTTTTCATCTGGTGGAACTGGGGGGCGAAGGCGACGAAGTCGAGATGACGGCGCTCGAAGACAGCGTCATCCTGTTCGGCCATGCCGAGCCGATCGGCGCGCCGGTGGTGTCGCACGGGCCCTTCGTGATGAACTCGCGTGCCGAGATCGAACAGGCGATCCGCGACTACCAGGCCGGGAAATTCGGCGCGCCAATGTAGGGCAGCGGCGGTGCGCCGCATGATCGAGGCCTCGATTAAAGTAGCCGGTTCAATCACTTCACGGGTTTCGCCTATGCACGCCGTCCCCCTTGTCGCCACCACGCGCGGCTACCCTGACACCGGCTACACCGTCGAAAACATCCACGCCGGTTCGATTGCGGTCGTCAATACCGAGGGCCGCCTGCTGGCCTGGGCCGGCGACCCGCAGGTCCAGACGTTTACACGCTCGGCCCTGAAGCCGTTCCAGGCCCTGCCCTTCCTTCTATCGGATGGACCGGCCAGATTCGGCCTGGCGCAAGAAGAACTGGCGCTGCTGTGCGCCAGCCATTCGGGCGAACAAAAACACCTGGCGGGGGTGCGCGCCATCCTGGGCAAGATCGATCTCGACCCCGGGCACCTCGAATGCGGCTGCGGTGCGCCACTGTACTACGAGACCAACAACCTGCCGGTGCCGCAGGACCAGGCCTGGACGCCGCTGCACCACAATTGTTCCGGTAAACACAGCGGCTTCCTGGCCTGGTGCCGCCAGCATGGCGCGCCGACCGCCGGCTATGTCGCGTCCGACCATCCGCTCCAGCGCGCCATCCGCACGGCGCTGGCGGAC
Source organism: Massilia sp. CMS3.1 (assembly GCF_051262535.1). Taxonomy (NCBI): domain Bacteria; kingdom Pseudomonadati; phylum Pseudomonadota; class Betaproteobacteria; order Burkholderiales; family Oxalobacteraceae; genus Massilia; species Massilia sp. CMS3.1. The sequence goes on from NZ_JBIMES010000010.1 coordinate 189,201, forward strand.
GCCGTGAACCTGCCGGAAGCGGATCTGCCCTCCGGCATCGACGGCTGCTCGGCGCCGAACTATGCGCTGCCGCTGGCCAGTCTCGCGCACCTGTATGCGCGCCTGGCGCAGGGCGGTTCGGATGCGCGCCTCGGCAACGCGCTGGGGCCCCTGTTCGACGCGATGACGGGACGCCCGGACATGGTCTCGGGCACCGAGCGCACCGACCTCGTCCTGATGACGGCGGGCGGTGGTGACTGGGTCGCCAAGATCGGCGCCGACGCGGTGCAGGCGATCGGCATCCGCTCGGCCGGTATCGGCATCGCGATCAAGATCGCCGACGGCAACAACCGCGGCCTGCACACGATCACCTACAACGTGCTCGATCAATTGGGGCTGCTCGACGAGGGCAAGCGTGCGGTGCTCGAACGCTTCCGCCAGCCGCAGATCAAGAATGCGCGCGGGACGGTGGCGGGCGATATTCGGCCGATGTTTACGCTGCAGCGAGCGTGAACCCTACGAAACCATTCTCCTCAACATCCCCGCCAAGGGCTCGAGCACCTCGTCATCCTTCCAATAGCTGTTGTGCGAGAGCGGATTCCAGCTCTTGAGCAGCCAGCTCACCGCGCCCTGCCCGGCATTGATGGTGCGGTCCTCGACCAGCGTGCGGTAGCCGGGCGACAGCGGCTGCAGCGGCCAGCCGAGCACGTCGTCCGGGTCGTACAGGTTGAGCCAGCGAAACAGCGGGGTCGGCGGCGCGATCGGCTTGATGTGCATGTCCTTGTGCGCGGCCACGAAAATCGGGATGTTGCAGCCGGTCGTGACGAGGCCGGTGCAGGTGCCCGCCGCCAGGAAATGCTGTTCGCGTTCGGTGAGGGAACGCCCCAGCGCCGGGCGCGACCAGGCATCGATGTCGCGCCAGATGCCGGCCTCGACCCGCCCGCCGCGCAGCGCCTTTTGTGCGTCGTAAATGTAACTCGACAGCACCTGGCAGCCGAGCGAATGGGCGAGGAAGACGACAGGCATGCCGGGGTTGGCGGGGTTGGCGGGGTTGGCGTGACACGCGGCCAGCAGCGCGCGGGCGATCTGGCTCTGCGCCAGTTCGTAGACCGAGCCCGGGTCTTCCTTGCGGTTTTCCAGGCCGGCGGCATCGGCGAAGCCGAACAGCATGAACTTGCGCAGTTCGTCGTACCGGACTTCGCTGGCGCCGTCGACGCGGTCCCAGACCGTCTGCTCGTTCTTTTGCAGGATGTCCTGGTAATACACCGAATAGAAGCCGACCCGCTCGCGCAGCGCCGGTCCGAGGCGGGTCCGCATCTCGCCAAACACGCCGGCCGCGTAATCGCGCGGCGTCTCGCCCATTCCGTGAACCGTGATCAGTGCGACCTGGGGCATGGTGCCCTCCCATGGATGTAAGAAACGGCCTCATCAATGAAGCGGATTCCTACCTCCAGCTTACCACCAGCCCCTGCGGTCATGGAGGATGTCGCATTGCGTGACACCGAAAGTTCACATTTCCCTCTTTACCGAATTTTTTGCAGGAACTATAATTTTCAAAAATATAACTGTATTTGCTCAATTGTATGTACACCGGATCGGTTTCATGACCCCGCTGCTGTTCCCCGCGTACGCGGACGCGATCCGCGAACTCGACGTGGCGGCGATCGCCTCGCCTGCCGCCCTGCCCGAACACTTCCTGCTGGCGCGCGAGGGCCGGATCAGCATGCACTACATTCCGTTCGAGCACGTCAATACCGAGGCGCGCATTGTCGTCGTCGGCATCGCCCCGGGCTTTGTGCAGTGGAAGAATGCGATGTCGGAGGCCCAGCGCCGGATGACTGCCGGCGACGACCAGGCCGAGGTACTGCGCGCTGCGCGCCTGGCCGGCGCCTTCAGCGGCGCCATCCGGCCGAACTTCGTCGCCCTGTTGGACGCCATCGGCGTGCAGCGCTGGCTCGGCATCGCCAGTTGCGCTTCCCTGTTCGACGCCGATGCCCACATGGTGCAGATCAGTGCGATCCTGCGCCATCCGGTGTTCGTCGACGGCCGCAACTACAGCGGCACACCGGGCATGGCCAAGCTTCCCTTCCTGCGCGAGCAGGTGTTGCGCTATTTCGCGCTCGAGGCGACCCAGCTGCCCGACGCGCTCTACATCCCGATGGGCAGCAGCGTTGCCGAGGGACTCGACTGGCTGGTGCGCGAAGGTGTGATCCGGCGCGACCGCATCCTGCACGGCCTGCCCCACCCGTCCGGCGCGAATGCCGAACGGGTCGCTTATTTCCTGGGCCGCAAGGAACGCGCTTCCCTGTCTTCGCGCACGAATGCGCGCCAGATCGACGCCGCCAGGTCGACCTTGATGGCCCATATGGCCGCGCTCAGCGACCGATAATTCATGAAGCGCTGGCCGCTGTTTGCAGGATGCGCACCAGCGCCGCGATATCGACCGGCTTGACCATGTGCTGCACAAACCCGGCTTCGCGCGCCCGCTCGCGGTCGCGCTCCTGGCCGTAACCGGTGGCCGCGATCAGGACCGCGGCACGCGTCTCGGGCTGCGCCCGCAGCAGCGAGGCCAGCTGGTAGCCATCCATGTCCGGCAAACCGATATCGACCACCATTGCATCGGGCGCCTCGCGCATGGCGCGCCGCAGCGCGCCGCGTCCCGTGTATTCGACCGTCACCGTGTGTCCCTGGGCCCGAAGCAGCATGGCCAGGCTGTCGGCACCGTCCGCATTGTCGTCGACCACGATCACACGCAGCGGACGGAAGGCCTGCGCGCCAGCGGCCGCCGCATGCAGGGAAGCCGGGGGCGAGGCCGGATCCATCGTCCGGGTGCACGGCAGGTCGATCGTCAACACGCTGCCCAGCCCGACGCCATCGCTGTGCGCACTCACCTCGCCGCCATGCAGCTCGATCAGCTTCTTCACCAGCGCGAGGCCAAGTCCGAGCCCGCCCTGCGAGCGCGCCAGCGTGCGGGCGCCTTGCGTGAACAGCTCGAACACGCTCGGCAGCAGGTCGGGCGGCATGCCCGAGCCGTTGTCGCGCACCTGCAGCCGCGCGCGTGCGTCCTGCAGCGCCAGCACGACGCGGATGGTGCCGGCCGGCGGCGTGTACTTCGCCGCGTTGTTGAGGATATTCGCGATGGCCTGGATCAGGCGCGTCGCATCGCCGCGCATGTAGACGGGACCATGCGGCAGGTCGACCTCGACCCGGTGCGATTTTTCCTCGATCAGCGGGTGCGTCTGGTCGAGGGCGCTGCGCACGACCTCGACCAGGTCGACCTCGTCCACCTGCAGCGTCACCAGCCCGCGCGTGACGCGCGAGACGTCGAGCAAGTCGTCGATCAGGCGGCTCATGTGCTTGACCTGGCGCGCGATGATGGCGCTCGCCTGGCGCACGCGCGGCTCGTCGCGAAACTGGATGCCCAGCAGGGCCGACGAGCTGCTGATCGGCGCCAGCGGGTTGCGCAGCTCGTGCGCCAGCATCGCCAGGAATTCGTCCTTCATCCGGGACAGGCGCTCGGCCTCGACCCGCGCCGCGCGCTCGCTCTGCAGCAGCGCGTCGCGCTCGAGCGCCGACTTGCGCGCCACCTCGTACAGGCGGGCGTTGTCCAGCGCCACCGCCGCCTGCGCGGCCACGCCGGCGACGATGCGTTCGGTGCGTTCGTTGAACACGGCTGGCTCGGGATGGCCGAAGAACAGGCTGCCGAGCACGGTCCCCGAGCGGGCCACGACCGGCACGGCCAGGTAGCTGCGCACCGGCAGGTGGCCTTGCGGCATGCCGTAGTGCGGCGGCGATTGGCCGTAGCGCGCGTCAAGCGTGATGTCGTCGCTGCGCACGATACCGTCGTTGTGGAAGGTCGGGTGGAAGATGGCGGTCGGGCGCGGCTTGCCGAACTTCTCGAATGCTTCGCGCGGCGCACCCGACAGGGTGTAGTGCAGCAGGTTCTCGCCGCGTTCGTCCTGGGCGCTGTAGAAGAACGCGCCGAACTGGGCGCCGCTCAACTGGGTGCCGGCATCCGTAATCGCCTGCAGCAGCATGTCGCCATCGAGCGTCGAGGCCAGCGCCTGGCCGGTGTGGTGCAGGACTTCGAGGATGCGCGTCTCGTCGCGCAGCGTTTCCTCGACGCGGGCGCGGCGCACCGCCTCGCGTGTCTGACGCGCCACGTCCTCGGCCAGCGCCACCTCGCGCGCAGTCCAGTCGCGCGGCGCCGCCTCGTGCAGGTAGAAGATGGCGGCCAGGCGCCCGGCTTCGATGATCGGCACCACGATCATTGCGCGCGCGCCGATGCTCGCATACCCGGGCGCGTACGGTACGGCCAGGGGATCGGCGTTGGTGTCGTCGAGCTGCAGCATTTCCCCGAGGCGCAGGCGCTCGATCAGCGCCGGCCCGAAGCTGTCCAGCGCGCGCGTCTCGCCTGCCAGGCTGGCAAGCTTGCCGTCGGTCCAGTCGCGCCCGACGGTCACCATGAGCCCGTCCCGGTCGATCTCGCCATAGCCGGCGCGTCCCACCGCCAGGTGCCGCCCGACCAGGGCGCTGGCCACTTCCATGACATCCACCGGATCGAGCAGTTCGCGCAGCACCGCGCCGAGTTTCAACTGGAAGCGGTGCTGCTGTTCGGCCAGCACGCGTGCGGTGGTGTCGGTCAGCATGCAGACCACGCCGATCACCTCGCCGCCTTCGCGCAGCGGCGAGGCCGACAGCGTGACATAGCAGCGCTCCACCTGTCCATGCTGCGCGACCTCGAGCGCCAGGTCCTCGACCAGTGCCGCCTCGCCCGCCAGGCTGGCGTCGAAGACCGGCATCACGCTGGCCCAGGCATCGGTGAATGCCTGCGCCAGGGGCTGTCCCAGGGCCGCCGGATGGCGCTCGCCCAGCAGGTCGATGCAGGCGTCGTTGTAGACCAGGCGCAGCTCCGGCGCCCAGGCCGCGAACATCGGAAAGCGCGAACCGAGCATCAGGTCGACGGTGACGCGCATGGCGGGCGGCCAGGACTTGCCGCCCGCCGGCACGGCGGTGCGCAGCAGCGCGCGCACACCATCGCTGTCGGCGTCGAGGGGAGAGGCGCGCATCGCTCGGTTCATTCTGATCCGGACGCTGGTCCGCAGGTGGTGAATCTGCCGATTATAGCGGCCAAATGCTTGCCTAAAAAGCAGCATGCACGCCGGCGTGACCGGATCATGCGCAGGGAATACAATCCATGCGCAGTGCATCAGAAACGTGGCGGCGCGCACTCACCCGGCCTGCACCGCCCTGCCTCACACCTCGATTGAAAACCGGAAACGCGACTCGGTTTGATAAAGCTCGCCGGGACGCAGGATCGTGTTCGGGAAGGCCGGCTGGTTCGGCGAATCGGGAAAGTGTTGCGGCTCCAGGCAAAAGCCGCTGCGGTGCGCGTAGACCTTGCCCTTGCCTTCGAGCGAACCGTCGAGGAAATTCCCACTGTAGAACTGCACGCCCGGCTCCTGCGTGAACAGCTCGAGCACGCGCCCGGAGCCTGGATCGCGCACGCGCGCCGCGCGCGCCAGTACGCCGGGAGCCGGCGCGTTCAGCGCGAAGCAGTGATCGTAGCCGCCGCCGTGCAGCAGCTGTTCGTGCGGCTCGCCGATGCGCGCCCCGATCGCGACTGGCGTACGGAAGTCGAAGGGCGTGCCGGCGACCGGCGCCAGGCCACCTGTCGGGATTGCGCCGTCGTCGATCGGGACAAACTTGTCCGCATCGATCGTCACTTCATGGCCAAGGATATCGCCGCCGGCGGCCAGGTTGAAATAGCTGTGCTGGGTCAGGTTGACGGGCGTGGCGCGGTCGGTCACGGCTTCGAAACGCACCACGATGTCGTTGTCCTCGCTCACGCGATAACGCACCGTGACGTCCAGCGTGCCCGGGTAGCCCTGTTCGCCATCGGCGCTGCGGTATTGAAGCACCAGTTCCTCGCCCTCGATGCGCGAGCGCCACAGCACGCGGTCGAAACCGGGCACGCCGCCATGCAGGTGGTTCGCGCCGTTGTTGACCGGCAGCGTATAGGCCTGGCCGTCGAGCGTGAAGCGCCCGCGCGCGATGCGGTTGCCGTAGCGGCCGATCAGGGCGCCGAAATACGGGCTGTCGCCGCGGTAGGGAGCCAATGTGTCGAAGCCGAGCGCCACGTCGCCGAACACGCCCTCGCGGTCGGGCACGTGGATCTCGGTGATGACGCCGCCGAAGTCGAGGATCCTGACCGTCATGCCGGACCGGTTCGTCAGTGTGAAGATGTTGACCTGGCTGCCGTCGGGCAGTTGGGCGAAGGGAGCTTGTTCGATTGCGCAGTGCACCTTGTCGTGTCCTTGTGATCTGTCGTTGTCGGCCCGATCCTAGCACGGGCATGGAGGCAGGCCCCGCAGCCTTGCGGGGCCTGCCCGGGCCGTCAGAACGCTTCCCACTCCGCTTCGTTGGTGGCAGCCTTGGCCTGTTTCGCGGCCGGCTTGCGCACGGCAGCTGCGGCAGGCGCCGCTGGCCGGGCCAGCGCAGTGCGCGGTGCAAGCGGTGCGGCAGCGCGTGCACGCGGCGCGCCGGCAGGGACGGCAAGCTCGCCACCCCCGACCTGGAACACGCCCACTGCGCGCGTCAGGTTCGCTGCCTGCTCCTGCATCGAGGCGGACGCCGCGGCCGCTTCCTCGACCAGCGCCGCGTTCTGCTGGGTCACCTGGTCCATCTGGTTGATGGCTTCGTTGATCTGCTCGATGCCGGCCGTCTGCTCGGCACTGGCGGCGGTGATCTCGCCCATGATGTCGGTCACGCGGCGCACGCTCTCGACGATTTCCTGCATCGTCGCGCCGGCTTCGCCGACCAGCTTGCTGCCGGCCTGCACGGCCTCGGCCGAATGGCCGATCAGGCCCTTGATCTCCTTTGCCGCCGCAGCCGAACGCTGGGCCAGGTTGCGCACTTCGGACGCCACGACCGCGAAGCCACGTCCCTGTTCGCCCGCCCGCGCCGCTTCCACGGCCGCGTTCAACGCCAGGATGTTGGTCTGGAAAGCGATGCCGTCGATCACGCCGATGATGTCGGAGATCTTGCCGGCCGAGCTGTTGATCTGGTCCATCGTGCCGACCACGTCGCCGATCACGCGCCCGCCGCGTTCGGCTACCTGCGAGGCAGCTTCGGCCAGGGTGTTGGCCTGGCGCGCATTGTCGGCGTTCTGTTTCACCGTCGAGGTCAGTTCTTCCATCGAGGACGCGGTTTCCTCGAGCGAGCCGGCTTGCTGCTCGGTACGGCTGGAGAGATCCAGGTTACCGGCCGCTACTTCGTTGGCCGCGGTGGCGATCGTCTCGGTGCCGGTGCGCACGGCAACGACGGTCTGCGCCAGGCTTTCGTTCATGGTTTTCAGGGCCTGCAGCAGCTGGCCGGTTTCGTCGTTCGAGGTGACGTCGATGCGACTGGTCAGGTCGCCGGCGGCCACGGTATTGGCCACTTCCAGCGCACGCGCCATCGGGCGGGTGATCGAGCGGGTGATCCACCATGCGATCAAGGCGGCCAGCGCCAGCGAGGCCACAGCCAGGATGATCATCATCAGTCGCGTCGATTCGAAGGTGGCTTTCGCGTCTGCCGCAGTTTTACCCGCGATCTCGGTCTGCAGCGCCAGTTGCTCGCTCACGGCCTGTTTCAGTTCGGGCAGGATCGGGCGCATCACGTCATTCATGTAGCGCGCGATCTCGGCCTGGTCGCCAGCGTTGATCAGCTTGATCATCTCGTCCTGCCCCTTGACGTAGCGCTCGTTGGCACTCGTCATCCGGTCCAGCAATGCCCGTCCTGCCTCCGACACCAGCATGGCGCGCAGCTTCTCCAGATTTTCCTGGGTCATGCGGCGCGAGGCGGTAATCTCTTCGATCTGCTTCTGGCGGTCGGCCGGATCGGCGCTGATGATCATGTTGCGCAGCGCGATGGCGACATCGTTCACTTCGGACAGCAAGGCGCTGGTGATGACGACGTTCGGAACGCGGCGCGAGGCAAGGTCGGCCGTGCCTTCGTTCACCTTGCCCAGCATGTTGATGCCGAACACCTGGATGGCGACGAGCAGGACGCACAGGGCGCCAAAACCGAGCGCGAGGCGCTGGGCGATTTTCAGGTTAGCGAGTTTCATGGAATGCTTTGAAAGATGAAAGATGAAAGATGAAGGATGGGTTGAAAAACGTCAGGCGGCCAGCGGCAGTGCTTCGGCGCCCACCAGCCCCATCTCGGGCGCGGTCATCAGGCGCTCGATATCGAGCAGGATCAGCATGCGTTCGCCCACAGTGCCCAGGCCATGCAGGCAGTCGGCGTCGATGCTGCCGCCCAGGCTAGGGGCCGGACGCACCTGTTCCCGGGTCAGGGTGACGACGTCCGAGACGCTGTCGACGACCATGCCGATCACCTGCTGGCCGATGTTCAGGATGATCACGACGGTGAAGCCATCGTCGTGCGCGCTGCCGAGCTTGAAACGCAGGCGCATGTCGACGATCGGCACGATCTGGCCGCGCAGGTTGATCACGCCCTTTAACCAGGCAGGTGCGCTGGCGATGCGGGTGACGGCTTCATGGCCGCGAATCTCCTGCACCGTCAGGATGCTGATCCCATACTCTTCCGACCCCAGGCGGAACGACAGTACTTCGATGTCGCCTGTATTGTTTGTTTGCTCGAGCACATTAACTCCAGGAAGCGGTCCGGGCTTGATGCGTCCCGCTGATGACGATGGATGGCCAATTGCCATATGGAAAGTATGTTACGGCGCGTAAAGACAAAACTCGATGGCCATTTGTCAACTCCGGCGAAAAAAATGTGAATTCGCGCACCATGTTGGCGCAAACGCGACATCCCTCGCGCTTGCGCCATGGCTGTGGCGAACCGCACCGGAACGAAGCACCCGCCTCGATCTGCTACAGTCATGCAGATACCCGTTAACATGCACAACGCATGCACCACGCATGCGGACACGTCGCACCAGGACCAGCAACCATGCCAGCAGCCCTCAATCCACCCGATGAACTCGAACGCCAGCAATTGCTCAAGGCGTTGAACCTGCTCGACACCGACGAAGAGGAAGTCTTCGACCGTGTCACCAGACTGGTGAGCCGGCTGCTGAAAGTGCCAATTGCGCTGTTTTCGCTGGTCGACGAAAACCGCCAGTGGTTCAAGTCGCACGTCGGCATCGACGCGCGTGAAGCGCCGCGCGAATATGCCTTCTGCGCCCACGCGCTGCTGCAGGACGCGCCGCTGGTCGTCACCGACGCCACCAGCGACGCGCGCTTTGCAGACAATCCGCTCGTCACGGGCGATCCGCACATCCGTTTTTATGCCGGCGTGCCGATCCGCACCAGCGGTGGGTTGACGATCGGCACCCTGTGCGCGATCGACGAGCAGGTGCGCATGCTCAGCGCCGACGAGCTGTGCATCATGCTGGACCTGGCCGACATCGTGCAGCAGGAAGTGCAGCTGCGCGAACGGCTGGCCGTCGCCGGACGCCACGTGCTGCGCTCGGAAGCGGTACTCAGCGCCAGCGAGGCGCGGTTTCGCTCGATTTTCGACTTGGCCAGCATCGGTATCGCGCTCGTATCGCCAAGCGGCGGCTGGATCAGCGCCAATGGCGCAGTCAGCAAGATGCTCGGCTATACGCCGGAAGAACTGCAGCGACTGACCTTCCAGGACGTGACCCATCCGGACGACCTGGGCAGAGACCTGGACCTGCTGGGCAAGCTGCGCGACGGGGAGCTGGACCAGTACCAGATGGAAAAGCGCTATATCGGCAAAGATGGCGGGGTGGTCTGGGTCAATTTGAGCGTCAGCAAGAAGCTCAACGAGGCCGGCGAGCTCGAATACTACATTTCGGTAATCAAGGACATTCGCCCCCAAAAAGAAGCGGAAACCGCCCTCAGCGCCCTATATGCCGACCTCGAGGCACGTGTCGCCGCGCGCACGCACGAACTGCGCGAACGCGAGCAGGAACTGCGCAGCGTGATCGAGAACGCGAACGATGCCTACATCGGCCTGGACCAGGCCGGGGTCGTCACGGTATGGAACCGCGCGGCCGAGCAGACCTTCGGCTATAGCGCCGGTGAAGCGATCGGGGAATCGCTCGACGACCTGATCATCCCCGAGGCGATGGCAAGCGCACACCGCAACGGCATGCAGCGCTACCTGACAACCGGGATCTCGACGGTGCTCGGCAGGCGCCTGGAACTGCCGGCGGTGCGCAAGGATGGGTCATCGCTGATCGTCGAAGTGCGGTTGAGCACCCGCGAGCTGCATGGCCAGCAGACGTTTTCCGCCTTCCTGCACGATATCTCGGCGCGCAAGGAAGCCGAGGCCAGGCGCGAATACGAGAGCCGACATGACATGTTGACGAACCTCCTGAACCGGCGCGCCCTGCTCGACACCCTGCCGATCGCGCAGTCACGCACGGCGCGCACAGGAAAAAGCATGGCCCTGCTGTTCATCGACCTGGACGGCTTCAAGGCGGTGAATGACGATCTCGGCCACGACGCCGGTGATACCGTCCTGCGCGCCGTGGCTGCGCGCCTGCTGGACGTGGTGCGCAAGACCGACAGCGTGTTTCGCCTGGCCGGCGACGAGTTCACGGTGGTGCTGGAGGCGATGAGCGACACCTTCATGGATGCGCACCAGGTGGCGCACAAGATCCTCGAGGAGCTGGGCCGTCCGGTTGCCATCGGCGACGCTCTTGCCAGCGTGGGAGCGAGCATCGGCGTGGCGATCTTCACCCCGGACGGGCAGGCCAGCGCGGAAGAGCTGATCAAGGAAGCGGACCGCCAGATGTATGCCGCCAAGCGGGCCGGCAAGGGACAGGTGTTTCCCCTGCCGGATCACGCGGCCGACCCTTGTATCTAACTTAGCGCTTCACGCGCCCGAACGCATCCCCCTGACGCCAGGCCGGCATGGCCGGGGCGTTTGCCACCGCATAGCCCAGGTTCAGCGTGAACTGGGTCTGCTGCAGCATGCCCGACAGATCCCAGTTCGCGTGGTATTCATCCGTCACCTGGTGGTAGTCGCCCTTGAAGCCGACCATCTTGGCGCTTGCATGCGAATGCGCATGCTCGAACTCGAAATGGCCGTCGCCCGAGAACACGGCCGAGCCGACATTAAAGGCCGGCACGCCCGCCTTGGCGAAATTGAAGTGGTCGGCGCGGAAGTAAGCGCCCGACAAATCGGGAATCGTCGGGGCCAGCTTCAGACCCATCTTCTTTGCCACCGCCGCCGCGGTGCCATACAGGCTGCTGCGCTCGGCGCCCGGCACGCCGATGTCTTTTGTGCGGCCGACGAAGTTCAGGCTGTCCAGGTTCAGGTTCGCGGCTGTTTTTGCCAGCGGGACGACCGGATTGGCGACATAGGCCGCGCTGCCGAGCAGACCCTGCTCTTCGGCCGCCGGCCACAGGAACACCTGGGTACGGCGCGCCGGCCTTTTCACCGCTTCGGCTGCCATCGCCAGCAGCGCAGCGCTGCCGGTGGCGTTATCGACCGCGCCGTTGAAGATGCGGTCACGCCCTTGCGGCAGGTTCTCGTCGATGCCGAGGTGGTCCCAGTGCGACGAGTACACGACCGCCTGGTCCTTCAGTGCCGGGTCGGTTCCCGGCACGATGCCGACCACGTTGAACTCCTCGACCTGGCGGATGCTTGACTTGAGTTCGACGCGGGCGGCCGCCTTCAGGTCGACCGGGGCGAAGTCGCGCCGCTCGGCTTGGGCGCGCAGTGTGTCGAGGTCAAAACCGCCGGCCGCGAACAGTTCGCGCGCCGTGTCTTCGTGCAGCCAGCCTTCGATCCGGTTGCCGGGACCGGCCAGGTGGAAGCGCTCGTGCGAAAAGCCGTTCGCCGGCACGCTCCACGGATACGAGGAGGACGGCGTGGTGTGGATCAGCAGCGCGCCGGCCGCGCCGCGGCGCACCGCTTCCTCGAATTTATACAGCCAGCGGCCGTACCAGGTATAGGCCTTGCCGCTGAAGCGGTTCGGCTCTTCAAGGGTCGGCTGCGGGTCGTTGACCATCATGACGAGGATCTTGCCCTTGACGTCGACGCCCTTGTAGTCGTCCCATTTTTCTTCAAGCGCCGAGACGCCGTAGCCGACAAACAGCAGCGGTGCCTCGAAAGACAGTGCGGTTTGCCCGCTGCCGGTGCCGAAGACGATGCCCTGGCCGATTCTCGGGTTGATGCGTTTGCCCGCCACATTGAAGACTACTTCGCTGCCCGGCAGCAGGCGCGAGCCTTCAATGGCGACCTTCTGGCGATAGAGGCCCCCCTGGACAGGCTTCAACCCAATGGCGGCGGCCTGGGTTTCGAGGTAGCGCACCGCGAGCGCGCCGCCACGCTGGCCGGTGCCGCGGCCTTCGAGCAGGTCGTCGGCAAGAAAGGAGAGATGCGCACGCAGCGCCGCCTCCGACACGGCGGGCGCCTGCTGGGCCAGGGCTGAACAGGACAGGGAAAAGGCAGCGCAGGCTGCGGGTATCAGGGGGCGAAAGCGCATCGGAATTGGTCGTCGTCGGTTGATGGGGAGTGCCCCATGTTACCTCAGTGCGGCGCTAATCCGGGACCCGCTCCAGGCCACGCTTGAGCGCTTCCAGGCAGCGCGCGTCGATCGCGCTGCCGACCGTCTTTTCCATCATCTCGAGTGCCTGCGGCACTGGAATCGCGCCGCGGTACGGGCGTTCGGCCGTGATCGCATCGAAAATGTCGGCGGTGGTGATGATGCGGGTCTCGATGTCGATCTGGTCGCCCTTCAGGCCGCGCGGATAGCCCCCGCCGTCGAGCCGCTCGTGATGGGCGCCGGCGATACGCGCCAGTTCGGCGAAGGCGCCGATGCGCGACAGGATCGATTCGGTGAACTCGGCATGCTGGCGCACCGCCGCCCATTCCTCGCGGTCGAGCGCGCCGGGCTTGTCGAGCACGCTGTTGCTGACGCCGAGTTTACCGACGTCATGCAGCATCGCGCCGCGCCGCAACCAGCGCCGCCGCTCGGGCGTGAGGCCCATCTCTTCGGCGATGATGTCGGTGTACAGCGCAACGCGGCTGCTGTGGCCACTCGTGTACGGACTTTTCGAGTCGACTACCTGGCCGAAAGCGGTGGCGATGTCGTCGAGGTAGTCGTCGTCGATCTCGATGGTGTGTTCAGCCGGCTCCATCGAGAAGACGATCTGGTCCATCTCGGAAGACTTGAGCGTACTCCAGAAGGAGTCGCTTGCCGACACCCGTTCGAAGGCGGCCACCAGGCGCGGATCGAACCAGGTACCGGCGCGGCTGCGGACTTCGGCCAGCGCGGCGGCGCGTCCTTCGGCCGTATGAAAGACGTCCACCACCTGCGCCAGCAGCGCGATGCGTGCGTAGACCGGAATCGCTTCCCCCTTCAGGCCGGCCGGGCTGCCCTTGCCGTTGAAGTGTTCGTCCAGGCTGTAGATGCCGGTGGCGACGCGCTCGGGAAAGCGCAGCAGGCGCGCGATCTCGGCGCCGCGCTGGCAACGGGTGGCGATGAATTCCTTGCCGGTCTTGCGGCCGTCGCGCAGGACCGTGAGGACGGTGCGAAAGCGCTCGGCCATGCCGGCCTTCATGCCGGCGTGCTTGAACACGAAGGACAGCGCCTGCGGCAGGCTGTCGCCGACCGTCTTGTAGTCGTGCTTGAACAGGCGGTCGTCGGTCATGTACAGCTCGCAGATGCGCGCGGCATTGCTGCTGCAGCCGACGTCTTTCAGCAGCAGCATGTAATACAGTTCCCACAGCTGCTCGCTGCTCATGCCGGCGTCGCGCCCGATCTTCATGCCGATCCAGCAGACACGTACGCAATGGCCGGCCGGCTGGCCCTCGGTCAGGTCGAGGGCATAGCTGAGCGACCCGATCAGCTCGGAAAGCTTGAGCGCGCCGGCCGGCGCCTGCGGCGTAACGGGGAATCTGTCCATATTCTAACGTTGCCGTAACGAAAGAAATTATTGTACGCCGGAATAATCGGCGTTACGGAACCATCCGGCGATTGAAACACTTCGCCAGTTAAAATTGTACCCTTCTGTCGTCAGACTGCCACGGCCGGCGTAGCGGGTGTGGCATGCAGGTGCACCGACCAGGTCACCCCGCACACCAGCAGCACGATGGCAATGAGCTCAAGCGTGCGCGGCCCCTGCCCGCGCCAGACGAAACCGTAGAGCATCGCCGACACCGTCTCGAACAGGATCAGCTGGCCGGTCAGGGTGACCGGCAGGCGCCGGCTGGCGATGTTCCACAGCTGGTTGCCGATCACCGAAGCGCCCAGCGCCAGCAAGCCGTTATACAACCAGAAGAGCAGCCAGTCGCGCCCGGGCGCGGCTTCGGCGACGCCCGTGTGCGCGAGCAGCATCGCCAGCGCGCCGATCGGCAGTGCCACCAGGCCACTGGCCAGGCCGTAGAGCGAGGACCACTGGCCGCCGCTGAACTGGGGATTGCGCTTCAGGTAACGCGCATTGTCGAGCGCGTACCAGGTCCAGCAGGCGAGCGCGCCGGCCGCGCAAGCAAGTCCGAGCACGGTCGACGACAGCGGCGCCCCGCCAGACTGCGCATGACGGAAGGCGTCGACATTGATGCAGGCGATGGCGATCGCGACCACCAGGAGGGGCGCCGCAAGGCGCCTGAGCGGCACCGCGCCCTGGTCGCGCCGGCCCAGCAAGGTGACCGCAACCGGAATCAGGCCGATGATGAGCGAGGTCGGCGCCACCCCGGCCAGCTTCACGCCGAGGGCGAGCAGCATGTAATACACCAGGTTGCCGGAGAGGGCTTGGCGCAGCAGGGCCAGGTAGTCGCGCGGCGCCAGGCGACGCAGCAGATGGCGCAAGCCTGGCAGCATCAGGCCGAGCGAGATCGCGCCATAGGCCGTGTAGCGTCCCACGGCCAGCTCGACCGGGGAAAAATTCGGCAACAGTTCCGGCACGATGAACACCATGCCCCACAAGGCGCCCGCCAGCACGCCGCACAACACTCCAGTCAACACAATCGCTTCCCATGCCCATGCGGTGCCCCGTGGCGTGCCGCGAAACCACGATTGTGCCAGAGTCGCCCCGTCGAAAGACGAAGCGCCGCAAGACGAATACTTACTTGCCGTCGTTCTTGCGGCTCTGTGCGCCCGCTTTCGCGTGCTGTTCTAGCGTGCCGCCGCGGGTGCTCTGCTTGCCGCCATCACCCTCGGTGCCGCCCTGGCTGCCGCCGCCACCGGACTGCTTGCTGCCGTCGTTCTTGTGGCTCATCGAGCCAGCACGGCGTGCTTCTTCCGACGTGAATTCGTGGGCATTGCCCGATGCGTGCGCGGCACGGCCGCCTTCGCTGGCGATCTCGCGCTGGCGTTGTGGATCCATCGACGCGAAGCCGCGATTGCTGGCATTACCGCTCTGCTTGCTGCCCTGGCCTCCCTGATTGCCGCCCTCGTTAGCGCCCTTGCTTCCACCCTTGTTTCCGCCCTGATTATTTGATGCCATAGGTGCCTCCTGTTATCAAGTGAAGTGCTCGCCTGTGTCGGCTGAGACAGGACCATCCTAGTCATCGCGGACCCGGCTGACCACTAAGCAATGCCCGTGGTCTGGTAGGACGATGGCGCATCGGGGTGTCGGTCGGGACTTCCAATTTCGCAGGAAACTTTACAGGTGTCACCAGCTCCAGCTGGTGACACCGTATGCCGATTGAACCAGATTAATCGGCTTACCCCTTCTTGCGGCGGCGCGCCATCAGGCCGGCCATGCACAGGGCCGGCAGCAATAGCGCCAGGCTCGACGGCTCGGGAACGTCGGCGCTGATGACGAAGGTGTCGCCGACGGCCAGGCCGCGGGTGTCGAGGAACCAGTCGGTCTTGTCGGCCAGCGCCAGCGGGTTACCGAAGTGGAACTCGGCCGGCTCCGGCAAGGCGAAGGTGATCGCGGCGTAGTCGAGGCCGCTGTTGACCCCGCCCAGCGTACCGAAGATCGGGGTGGCGCTGCCTGCCGACAGGAAGGAAATGCCGGTCAGGTTGACGTGAAAATGGTTCAGCGGGACGCCGCTCAGGTTACGCACAATAGCGTTCAGGCTGAGTGGCCCGAGCAGGTCTTCGGCCTGGATTTCAAAGCGCAGCTTGGTCGCATTGAAATTCTGCAGGTCGAGGTCGAACGAGACGGCGCCCGGTGCGCTGTAGTCGGTCACCGTATTGGCGGACGAACCGCTGGTGTTCAACAGGAGCGCGGCGTTGGCCGGGCCGGCACTGGTGAACGACAGGGCGAGCGCGGCGACGAGCGCGGCGGTAAATTTGGCGAGATGCATTCGATTCCCCTTGGTGGTTGTTGCTTACAGTGGGCCGTTGGCCCATGGGCCGGCGATCGCGAAGGTGATGCCGGGCGTCTGGATGTTCACGAAGAGGTAGCGTCCGGTCGGATCGAAACAGGCGCCGGCGAATTCGTTGGCGCGGTGGTCACCCGCCAGACCCGCCGCTTTGCCCGCACCCTGCAGCTGGGTTGCGCTCAGATTGACGTTGTTCTTGGCGAAGATATAGGCATCGCCCTGCCCCGTGATCCCCATCAGGCGCTGGCCGAAGCCGAACGGGTCGGTGGCGGCGGTCGAGGCGTCTTCGCAGATCAGGATCGCGTTGCGCGGGCTGACCGTCAGGTTGTCGCCCATGTTGCCGACCAGCTGGCTCGGGCTCGAATAGATGCAGGTCAGCACCTGGCTTGCCAGGTCGAGTTCCCAGATCGCACCGCGCGAGACCGCCCCGCCCGACGTATCCATCACATACATCTTGCCCTGCGCATACCAGATGCCTTCGCCGCGGTTCATGCGCAGCGCGCCCAGCTGCCAGCCCTGCACAAACGGACCTGCCGCGTTCGTGATGGCGACACCAGTCTGGCCGACGGCGTTGCCGCGGTTCGCGTCGGGATCGGCGACCGGCACCCATTCCAGCTCATAGCGCGCGTTTAAAGGCGCCGTGCCCAGGTTCACGTTCGGCATGCCCTTGACCTTCGCCATCTGCAGCACGCCGCCCATCGCCAGCGAACCAAGGGCACCGTTCTTGACGTCCGGCACATAGCGGTAAAAGCCCGATTTGCCCGAGCTGTCCTCGGTCTGGTAGACGTTGCCGTTGGCCGGATCGACCGCCGCCGCTTCATGGCCGAAGCGGCCCATGCCGATGATCGGCAGGCCCGTGGTGCGCGCCGGGTCGGCACTCACTTCGAACACATAGCCATGCTTGCGGCCGGAGGAACTGACCGCATCCGAGCTCACTTCCTCGCAGGTCAGCCAGGTACCCCAGGGCGTGATGCCGCCGGCGCAGTTGGTTTGCGTGCCGCCCAGGCTCGGCGTCATGCTGAGCCAGTTACCATCGCGGAAGATCAGGTTGGTCGTGCCGCCGCCGAACTTGTTGGCGGAGGTGGTGCTGGTTGTGCCATTGTCGTAGACGCCTGGCGCATTGATGAAGTTGCCCGCCGAGGTGCCGCCGATTTCGTGGTTCCGCACGAGCACCAGCTCGGTGCTGCGCCCGACCTTGCGCGAGACGACGACACCCATGCCGTCATGCCCGCCCGGACACGGCAGGCCGTTGGCCATCGTATCGCCGCGCCAGCCGAAGCTTTTATAGGTGAAGCCAGGCGGCAGCTGCAGCAGCGGCAGGCCGGTCGTCATGTCGGCCACCGGGCGGATCGCGCCGTAGGGGCTGTCGATCAGCGCGGTCGCGCCATTCGCAGCGCGCGCCTGCTGCGACTGCAGCGCCATGAACGCGCCCACGAACGGCAAAGCGGAAGCGCCGGCGACGCCCTTGAGCAGATTGCGCCGCGACGGCGAGAGTTCTTTGTTAGTCATGCTGGGCATCCTTCGAGTAGGTAGTTCGTGCCGGTCGATCCGGCGGGTGTCGGGTCTGAGGTGCGGTATCGCCCTGCTGCGCAGCGGGGATGCATTCATTACAACAGCCAAAAACTACCGTTCGATGACAACAAAATGACAAGATCAACTATTTGCCAGTTGGTGTTTGTAGAGGTGGTGAGGCGGGGAGTGCGGGGAATGTGCTTGAACTGCCGAGATTTGTTGCTATAATAGGCGGCTTCGCGAAAGCGATGCATGCAGGAGAGATGGATGAGTGGTTTAAGTCGCACGCCTGGAAAGCGTGTGTAGGTTCATAGCCTACCGGGGGTTCGAATCCCCCTCTCTCCGCCAGGAATACAATAAAAAAGCCACCCTCGGGTGGCTTTTTTTATTGTTTCATGGCGGAGAGAAGCAGAGCCCTGCGGGCTCTGCGCGGGGGATTCGAAAGCCGTCGCCCTGCAGGGCGCGGCGGGCTCGCGGGACGTGGGCGAATCGTCCATCTGCCGTCGCCCAAGGGCGACGGCCCCGCGCGCCGAGGGCGCGCGCGCTCCCTCTGATCTATTTCCACCCAAACCGCAACCCCAAACATCACAACCAACACCGCCGCCCCCATCCCAGAAGGCCCGCGGCACCAAGATCCGACACCGCCACCCTCCCCCCAACGAATCAAACCACACCGCCGCGCACCCTCCCCAAACGCAATCCAGCCCGAAACAAAGCTCATCATCCCCAACAAACCACAGACCAGCCAGCGCACCACTCCATCGAACCGCAAGGCCCGCGCAATCACGCACACCCCATCAAGTCCGAACACCCCAAGCACCGTGAACGCGACCCACGCAGGCGCACGCAATCGCTCGGGATGCAATAAACGAGCAGTGCGGTCCCACATGCTGCCAGCACAAGCATGCTACCGAGCTTGACAGTGGGCGGCGTCGTTCTCATCGGTGGGAGGCAGGCTAATTAATCAGCGTCCAGACTAATATCGGCCACATCAGAACACGCGTCCGAACTGAGCCGTGTCCATAAAACCCGTGGCAATTCACTGACGTGTCACCTCGTACTTCGTAAGCTGCTGCACAAGCCGGAGTTAAGGCTCTACAAAAGTTGCTTTTTGGATGCATTTCGTGCAAAACTGTGGTCAATAGTGAAAGAATCTTCCGTCCATCACGAAACGGTCAGAGCCGACAAATGAGATTTGAGGGTAGAACAAATGGATTTAGTTGATCAGCTTCGAGCGCTTTCGTCGCGCATCGCTTTGACGAAAGATATGGTCAGTACCGAAGAAGCTACCAAAAACGCGATGGTCATGCCGTTTATCCAAGCACTTGGATACAACGTTTTTGACCCGACAGAGGTCACGCCGGAGCTTGTCGCGGATGTGGGAACAAAAAAGGGCGAGAAGGTCGACTATGCCATCCTCAAGGGTGGGCAGCCCATCATTTTGTTCGAGTGCAAGAAGAGCGGTGGTGACCTCAGCATCAACCACGCGGGCCAACTTTTTCGGTACTTCCATGTTACTGAGGCGAGATTTGGCGTCTTGACCAATGGGCTGGTCTACCGCTTCTTTACCGATTTAGAGCAGCCTAACAAGATGGACGAGAAGCCATTCTTCGAGTTCAACATCCTTGACTTCAAAGATCGAGATGTAGACGAACTCAAGAAATTTGCGAAAGCGCTATTTAACGTTGATACGATCCTGACTACCGCCAGTGATCTTAAGTTCACCCGAATCATTCAGTCGCGGTTAGCTGAATGGATGACTAACCCGTCCGAGGAACTAGTTCGACTCCTCTCGGGTGACCTGCTTGGTGGGAAGCGTTTCACGCCGGTGGTTAAAGACCAGTTTACTTTGATTACTAAACGCGCATTCGAATCTCTGATAAGTGAACGCATCAATGAACGTTTGAAGGGAGCGATGACCCCAGAGCTATCGTTAACCCAAGAACCACCTTCAGCTCCTTCCCCGGCAGTAGTAAAGGGAAAGGACGGGGACCAGATCGTTACTACTGCGGAAGAGATCGAGGGATTCCACATTGTCCGGGCTATCCTCCGAGACTGTGTGCCCCTGAAGCGTATCCATATGCGCGATGCACAAACCTACTGCGCCATTCTTCTGGACGATAACAATCGTAAGCCGATTTGTCGCTTGCGTTTCAACAATACTGAAAAGTTGGCGGTTGGCTTGTTTAACGAAAATAAGGATGAGGAGCGGTTTCCCCTATCGCAAGTTGAAGACCTCTACAATCATTCCGACGCGATTCGCTCGGCTCTGATGCTTCATCTTCCTAAAACCGAAGTCTGACGGTTTTTCAGCCACGCTCATAAAGACGGTTAATAGCCAATGGACCCCGTATCAATGATTTTAGCGCTTGCGTTGAAGAATCCGCAGGCAACTGCAGAAGCGGTCAAGCAGTATAACGAACCGGGACAAGTTGACATACAACAGTTGCGTTCAAGTCTCGCGGACTTGCCATGCAGACCTTAAACTGCTACCACAAAAGCGCCCGTTTTCGAGGAGTTTCTGTTTTAGGGGCACCGTGGCGTCAACAGGCTGTATACGGAGCAAGTGGCTCAGTGGTAATGAGGATTAGCTTCACGGGTTTTTCCGGCACTTAGTATCAAATGGTCGTGGCGGCTATGGCCAAAGATCAAGCGTATAGAACCTTCGTTATTCAGGAAAACTCGTTAGTTACGTATAATAGACATTGCTCGCTGGAGAATTGGACAGAGTCTTGAGAACGCGCACGGCCTGTCATAGTGGGCGACCGAAACAGTCGCTCGTTTTTTGAACTCCACATAATATTGATTGACCTAATGCACTGGAGCACTCTACAACGCCGTCCGCTTTGGGGCCGTTAGCTGACGCTACAATAGGCCCGCAATCGGCCACAAGCGGTCCTTCGCAAACGCCCGAGATCGGCCACAACCCGACAAGATTCTATGTACGCGATTTACTTTAGATGGAAAGTAGCCTCTGGTCGTGAGCCAGACTTTGAGCACGCCTGGCTGGAACTAACCAAACTTATACGCGATGAGCGAGGCGGTCTAGGGTCGCGTTTGCATCGGTGCGCCGACGGCCACTATTTTGCGTATGCCCAATGGCCGTCCGAACTCTTCTGGGCCACACAGCCCGAGCCTACTGCACGCATGGTCGAGCTGCGAAATCAGATGCGTGAATTCTCTGAACTTGTAGATGGCCCACTTCGGGGTGATGTCGTTGCCGACCTCCTGATATCGTTAACTCCCGACTAAGGGAACAGGCTGGCGAGAGCATTCACAGGCCCGAGTGACCGGTTTGGGTCGGTCGTTAGCGGACGCTTAAATAGGTCCGCAACAGGCCAAGACGGGACCCTAACGTCAGATGTCACACCGGCGTTTTTCGCCCCCTGCAAATTTTGCTGATGAAACCTCAGGACTTCTCCATTACCATGTCTACTTCTACCCTCATTTCGCTGTTTGGTTACAAGGCTTGGGCCAATTCAGAATTATTTTCCCTCTTGGTCACGCTTCCGTCGGAGCGTATTGAAGAACTCAACACCTGTGTCCGTACTCTGAACCATATCTACG
>NZ_JBIMES010000011.1:0-162656 GCF_051262535.1 Massilia sp. CMS3.1
TTTGGTGCCGCTGCGAATGTTGCTGCCATCGATTTCAAAGCCGACGATGCTGACGTAATTGCCGCGGTTGTCCCAGGCGGTCTTATTGGCCGAGCTTGCAGGAGGAACAATCTTGGCGCCCCATTGGGTGGTCGAGACCCAGTAGATGCGGCCGTTCGCCGTACCGTTTCCGGTGGTCTTGAAGCCGCCGTCGTAGGTGCCCGGCGCAACGAACACAGTCGTGTCAGGCTTGATCGCGGCCTTGGCGGCGCGCGCCAGGGTCTTGAATGGCGCAGCTTTGGTGCCGGCCGCGGTGTCCGAACCGGTCGGCGAAACGTAATAATTGTTTGCGGTAGCTGGCGTAGCGACAGGCGGCACAGGTGCCGGTGCTGGTGCTGGTGCTGGTGCTGGTGCTGGTGCTGGTGCTGGTGCCGGTGCTGGTGCCGGTGCAGGAGCCGGCGCAGGAGTCGGTGCCGGCGCAACGCGGTCGCGGTATTCATCCGTCTGTTTGATACGCGCTTCGACCTGCGCAATCGTCATTCCCCGGGACATGAGGCGCGTCCAGTAAACCAGGCTATCCCGATCCGGCGCACGGTTCAGCAGGGTGCGGTACAAGGCGATCACCTGACGCGCTGCGGCGACCTGCCTGGACGACGTTGAATCCGTGCGGGCAGCATCGTAGCCAGGCACAGTGGAGCGTTCCTGGGCGTGCGCAGTTGAGGCGGCACAGAGGATAAACAGCGCGGACGTGGTTGCGCGCGCAATTGCATTGAGACGATTCGAGCTTGCTGCGGTGACTTGCTTTTTCATGCGGGAATTTCCTAACGTTAAAATGTGAATGCATAACTTTGAGGGCGGGCAACTGCCTAAGTTCAACGTTTTAGCGGAAATATTTCTTTCGGATATCATTGCTACAAATGTTGTTTGCCTATAGTAATTAGTGTTTTCAGCGATGTCGCATCAGCGCCGGTCATGACCTGTCGGAAAACTCGCAGCCGGGAATCGACGTAAAAAACCCCGCGTGCCTTGCGGCTGCGCGGGGTAAGTCAAGCCGACAGGCTTGAGGATCGAAATCGTCGATCAGTGCTGGTAAGCGCCGATATCGACACCGGTGCTGGGGTTACGTGGCTTGCCGTCAATGTCGGTCGGGTGGGCAAAGCTTGCGGTACCGCGGCCGATGACTGGGGAACTAGTGCTCGGCATGAAGTTCGGCATCGCGGCAGTGCGCGAGTAAGCAGCCAATAGCGGGTCCGAGCTGATGGTGCCGGTGTGCTTCAGGCTATTCCGCAACTGCCAGTCATAGGTCGTGTTCTTGAACACCAGGTTGTTCTGGTAGGTGTTGCCGGTGCCGGTCTTGCCCTGTTCCGAAATGCCGTACTTGTTGTCGTACACGATGTTGTTGTGTACGGCGACATTGTTCGCGCCGGCACTCGTGAAGTAGTAATCGCCGCCGCCGACGATGATGCCGAAGTTCGACGCACTCACCGTGTTGTTGGTGATTTTCACATTGGTTGCATCGTGCCACAGGTGGATCGCGGCCGAACCGACGCGGTAGACCACATTGTTCTTGATCGTGCCCGAGGTGCTGTGATAAATGCCTTGCACGTAGGTGCAGCCGGCAGGGCCGATATCGTGCACGACGTTACCGATGACGTCGCCCATCACGCCCTTGAAATAACTGTCGACACCGATGGCCGAACCGCCGGCGCTGCTGCAGGCGATCGTGTTGGCCGTGTGGTGCACGTGGTTGCCTTCGATGACGTTGTACGAACCGCCGGTATAGATGCCCAGCGTCCACTTGGTGCCGCCTGCGATCTTGCTGCCGTCCACTTCGAAGCCGATGATGCTGACGTAATTGCCGCGGTTATCCCAGGCGGTCTTGTTGGTCGAATTCGTTGGCGGCACGATCTTGGCGCCCCACTTCGTGGTCGACACCCAGTAGATGCGGCCGGCGGCGGTACCGTTGCCCGTGGTCTTGAAGCCACCTGCATAGGTACCCGGGGCCACGAACACGGTCGTGTTCGCCTTGATCGCTGCCTTGGCGGCGCGGGCCAGGGTCTTGAATGGTGCCGCATTGGTGCCGGCGGCGGTGTCCGAACCGGTCGGCGACACATAATAGTTATTCGTCGTTGCCGGCAGGGTGGCGCTGCTCTGCGTGCCAGGCGTGGCGCTCAGGCTGTGGTAGCCGCTGAGGGCGACCGGCGCCGAGGTTTGCGCGTTTGCGCCGACTGCGGAAAAGGAAGCGATCAGGATGATGGCGGCATTACGAACTGCGTTAATGACTTGCTTTTTCATGGGGAAAATTTCCTGGCGTAAAAAGTGAATACGTAAGCTTGGAGGCTAGGAAACTTCCTTAGTTCAACGTTTTCTTCAATAAATTTTCCTGGTGTATCAAACAGCTAAAACGGTGAATTTTCGTGAAATCGAACAGAACCATGATCCATGTCGTGTTTGAAGCGGCAACTAAAGAGAAGCGGCCCCTGTCATATCTGTATTCACCAGATACCGACGCGCGAGGACACCGATGGGCATCTATATGCAACTACGAGACACGCTGAAGGAAGGCGAACACTACGCCGGCATCATCCTTGGCAAAGGCGGCGTACCCGACCACCACCTGATCCTGCTCCCCGGGGACGCAGTCGATGTCGGCTGGCCGGGTGCGATCGAATGGACGGCAGCGCAGGGCGGCGAATTGCCGAACCGGCGCGAGCTCTCGCTCCTGTTCGCGAACCTGCGCGAACAATTCGAGCGCGAGTGGTACTGGTCGTCCGAACCGCACGAGACGCGTGCGCAACTGGTCTGGGGCGAGAATTTCGCCAGCGGCATCCAGACCGTGTACGGGCGGCCGTTTCGCGGGCATGCGCGTGCCGTCCGTCGGGTGCTGATCGAATAAGAAAGGCTGCTCGAGCGGCGCAGTCGTATGGCGCACGACGGGAGTCGTGCCGCTGTACGGCCGTGTCGTCGCGCGCCTCTGCCGACTTACAACGGTAGCCTTAGCGGGCAGGCACGACGGCGCGCCCGATCGGCTCTTCGACGTTGGCCAGGAACCAGGCCGTGGCCGCCATGACCGCCACGTGACGGCGCAGGTTGTCGGGATCGACCTTGTCGAGCGTGTCGGCTGCCGTGTGGTGGTAGTCGAAATAGCGCGATGTGTCGATGAGTGGCGCAAAGCTCGGCACGCCTGCGCGTTCCAGGCCGGACAGGTCGCCGGTAGCGAGTGCGTCCTGGCGCTGGAAGACGCCGGCGCCGATCGGCTGCAAGGCCGCCTGCAGCGGCGCGAACAGGCGCGTCGATGCCGCCGGCACGCTCGCGCGCAGGCCGAACGGACGCCCTGCCCCGTTGTCGCTTTCGATCGCGCCGACGTGGCTGGCCGCGTTCGCCGTGTTCGCCTCGAGATAGGTGCGCGCGCCGCGGGTGCCGTTTTCCTCGTTCATCCAGGCGATCATGCGGATCGTGCGGCGTGGGCGGTAGTCGAGCTTCTTCAAGGTCTCGAACACGGCCATGGCACTGGCCACGCCCGAGGCATCGTCGTGGGCGCCGGTGGCCAGGTCCCAGGAATCGAGGTGGCCCGAGACGATGACGATTTCATCGGGTTTATCGACGCCCGGCAAGTCGGCGATCACGTTGTAGCTGTCGGCGTCGGGCAGGATCTGCGGCGTGAGCACCAGGCGCATGCTCACGGGGCCGCGTTTGGCGAGGCGGGTGATGAGCATCGCGTCCTCGACCGTGACGGCGGCGGCCGGGATGCGCGCGCCGTCCTGCAAGTTCGTGTTGCCGGTATGCGGCAGGCGGTAGGTCGCGCCGCCCACCGAGCGCACCAGCGCCGCGGCCGCACCCAGTTCGGCCGCCATGCGCGGACCGTTGCTGCGGTAGTTCGAGCCCTGGCCATAGGCCTGGCCGGCAAGCCCCCGCTCCGCCATGTCCTGGTCGAAGGGCACGTCGAACAGCACGATGCTTCCCTTTACTTGCGCCGCGCGCGCTTTGAGTTCGTCGAAGCTCGAGACCACGACGACCGGCGCGGTGAGGCCGGCGGCCGGGGTGGCGCCGGAGCCGCCCAGGGCGGTAAGCACCACGCGCTGGCTGATCCCGGCCGGGCGTCCCCGGTACTCGACCAGTTCGCCCGTCTCCTGTCCGCGCACCCAGTGCGGCACTTTCACGGGCTGCAGCGTCACCTTCGCGCCCAGTTTGCGCATGGCCTCGGCCACCTGGGTCACGGCAGCCGCCGCCCCGGGCGAACCCGACAGGCGCGGACCGATCAGGTCGGTCATATCCGCCATGCGTTCCCAGGCGTAATCGCTGCGCAACGCGGCATCGCGGATCTTCGCCAGCGCGGCCGGATCGTTACCTGGGCTGGCCGCCTGGGTGGCCCCGGCGAACATGGCGGCGGCGAGGATGCCGAGGGGAAGATGGCGGAGACGGTTCATGCGTTCAATCCTTCGAATGGGGAGGATGAGAACGATAGCGCATCCGGCAGGGTTTGGCTGTCTTTACAGCCTCAGCTGTCGGAAACACCGGCCAGCGGGCCGCCAGTTGCAGGCAGTTGCCGTCAGGCCGGCACCAGCCGCACCAGGGTGATTTCCGACGGCGCACCAAAGCGCTTCGGCGGCCCCCAGTAACCCGTGCCGCGGCTGGTATACACCCACAGGCGGCGCACCCGGTGCAGGCCGGCGACAAATGGCTGCTGCAGCGGCACAAACAAGTTCCAGGGAAAGAACTGGCCGCCATGCGTGTGGCCCGACAGTTGCAAGTCGAAGCCCGCCGCGGCGGCGGCCGTCGCGCTGCGCGGCTGGTGGGCGAGCAGGATCTTCACGGCCACATCGGGCGGCGCGCCGGCGGCGGCAAGCTGCGGGTCGCTGCGGTGCGCGGGATTGAAATGGTGGGCCGAATAATCGGCCACGCCGGCAATCATCAGGGACGCCCCGCCGCGCTCGCGCACTACGTGCTGGTTCAGGAGAACGGTCAGGCCGAGGCGCCGCAATTCGACGATCCACTCCTCGGCCCCGGAATAGTATTCGTGGTTGCCGGTGACAAAAAAGGCGCCGTCTGGTGCGGACAATCGCGCAAGCGGCTGGGTATGGGGGGCCAGGCGCCCCACGCTGCCGTCGACCAGGTCGCCGGTCACCGCGATCGCGTCCGCCCCGAGTGCATTGACGCGCTTGACGATCGCCTCCAGGTAGGGCCGTTTGATTGTCGGGCCGACGTGGATGTCGGAAATCTGCGCAATCGAGTAGCCGTGCAGCGCAGCGGGCAAGCCGTCAATCGGCACATCGACCTTCACCACGCGCGCCACGCGCCGCGCGTTCACAAAACCGATGCAGCTCGCCGCCAGGGCCAGCAGGGGCACGGCCAGGGCGCTGGAATATTGCAGCGCGCCGCTGTCAAAGGCGGTCACCGCGGCGACGAGCAGGCAGAGGTCGCGCAGGAAGGTCAGCACCAGCAGCGAGGAGAACAGGCCCATCGCCAACAGGCCGATCCAGGCAAGTTGCTCCGACCAGCGCCGGCGCCGCAGCGAGGACGACAGCAGCCCGACCGGCACCAGCACGGTTGACAGCACCAACAGAGCGCTTCCAGCCAGCATGCCGGGCAGCCCCAGGCCGAGGTCAGGCATCAGGCGCAGCCCGATATACACGTGCAGGAGGACCAGCAGGGAAAGGACGAGGAGCAGGTTGCGGCGTGCGGACATGGGGTTGACAGCAAAGTGGCGATGCGAACCAGATGGGGCAGTCGTGGCCGTCTGCAAGGCGGACCGGGAGAATGTTACCGGGGATGGATCAGTTGTAAGAATCTG
This sequence comes from Massilia sp. CMS3.1, assembly GCF_051262535.1. Taxonomy (NCBI): domain Bacteria; kingdom Pseudomonadati; phylum Pseudomonadota; class Betaproteobacteria; order Burkholderiales; family Oxalobacteraceae; genus Massilia; species Massilia sp. CMS3.1. The sequence goes on from NZ_JBIMES010000011.1 coordinate 5,771, forward strand.
TATTAGCAGGTGCCAGTCGCAGGGAGTCGCTCTATAGTTCATTCCATGCCCCGGCGTCACAGCGATCATGTCGATCCTGGTTGCGGCGAAAAAGGAAATGCCATGTTGAACAAAAAATGCTTTGGTGCGGTGATCCTGGCCGCTGTCGCCGTCTCGCCCTCGGCATTCGCTGGCGACCGCGGCACCAATACGGCGGTCGGCGCGGTGCTCGGCGCAGCAATCGGCGCGACTGCGGGCGGTGGCGGCGGTGCGATCGTCGGCGGTGTCCTCGGCGCGGCGGTTGGTAATTCGCTGAGCGGTCACGATGGCCGCCGCTACTACGACAATCGCGGCTATGCCTCGGTAGACTACTACCAGCCAGCGCCGGTGTATGCCCAGCCACGCCCAGTCTACTATGAGCAGCCCCGCCCGGTGTACTACGACCAGCCGCGTTATTACCGCGAGCCGACGGTCGTGTATGTCGAGCAGCGCGGCCGCCGTCATCACGGCTATGACCGTGGCCACCGCGGGCACCGCGACCACGACGGCTACCGCGACGGTTACCGCGATCGCGACGGCTATCGCGACGGCTATCGCCGCTGATCCAGCCCGGCTGTACCAGGAACCGCGCCCTTTTGGGCGCGGTTTTTTTTCGTCCCCAGTGTGCGTCACCGCCAGCGTTTGCGCCTCCCCCCGCTAGCTGTGCGCAGCGGCATCCTGGCCGCGTTGAACCGGGGGAAGCATGACAGAGAGCGGCGACATCGTGACCTTGGGCGGGGGCCACTACCGCCTGCGCGAGCAGCTGGCGGGGTCGAGCTACGGCCTTGTCTGGCGCGCCGAGCGCGACGGACTCGGCTCGGTGGCGCTGAAACTGGTCAACCGCGCACAGATGGAGCGCGCCGAGCCGGCCCTGCGCACGCGCTGGAGCGAATGCGCGGCGCGCGAGATTGCTTTCCTCGCCAGCCTCGCTCCCTGGGATGCGCGCCACATCGTGCGCCTGCTCGACCATGGCCTGCACGACGGCTTGCCGGCGCTGGCGCTCGAACTGATGGACGGCGACCTGACCGCGCACATGGCGGCCTGCACCGCAGCCGGCCGCCGCATCGGCCTGGCACAGGCACTCGCCTGGCTCGGCCAGGTCAATGCGGCGCTCGCGCGGGTGCACGGGCACGGCTGGCGCTATCTCGACTTGAAGCCCGCCAACCTGCTGGTCGACGCCACAGGCCCCCGCCTGAAACTGGCCGACTTCGGCACCAACCGCAGCCTGGCCGACACGCGCGCCCATTCGTATGCCGGCACCGCCAGCTGGCAGGCACCCGAGCAATTCTTCCCGGCCTTGCAGGACGCGCCGCTCGGCTATGTCACCGACGCGCGCGCCGACTATTTCTCCCTCGGCGCCCTGTTCTACTACCTGGTCACCGACGGCGCCACGCTGCGCTACTGCGGCGCTTGCGGCGACGCCTTCCGCGAACATGGCGGCCAGGCAGCCGCGCAGCTGCGCGGCGCCCTGCCCCCAATCCTGGCGGACGATGAAGCGGCGCGCTTCCTCGCCTGCGCCGGCGGCGAAGCTGAGGGCGCGGCGGCATTGACGCTGCTGCGTGCCCTGCTCGCAAGGCGCGCGCAGGACCGCCCGCCGCATGCGCTGGCGATCAGCCGCCTCATCGCGGCGGCCCAGGGCGTTTCATGGCCGAGGGCCGCCTGATGCGCGTGCCCGGCATCAAGATCCTCGCGGCGGCGGCGCTCGCGCTGCTGTGCTTTCTGCAGGCGCTGGCCCTGCTGCGCACCCCGCCGGCCTGGCTGCCGGCGTCGATCGAGGTCAGCCTGGCGCCCGGCGCCGCGCTCCTGCTGGGCCGAGACGAGCTGGCGGCGCCCCAGGCCGGCGGCCGCCACCTGCGCCTGCGCCGCAACGCAGCCGGGGCCTGGTATGCCGCCAGCGCCGACGGGGTCCAGGGCCTGCGCTTCGAACGCGGCACGCAACGCTTCAAGAGCGGCGCCCGTACTGTGGAGGCCGGCCTCCAGATCCAGCTCGGCGTCGCGCATTACCGGTTCAGCTCCGTCAACGAAGGCGTGGTGGCCTTCAGCGACGGCACGCACGCCTGGCATTACGATGGCGCGAGCGTGCGGCGCGATGGCCAGGCGCTCGGCGCCTGTCCCGGCACCGGGCCAGGTGCGCGCCTGCTCGGCCTGTGGAACCGGATGGCGCCGCGCGCGCTGACACTTGCGCGCCCCCTGCGTTTCGGCGGCAACCTGTCCTGCGGCATCCAGGTCGGCAATGCCGGCGCGGCGCCGGGCAGCGCGCAGCTGGCCTTCGAAGACGGCGTGCCCTTCCTCTACGCCGCCGCAGGCCTGGAGCGCGTGCCGCTGCTGGTGATGGACAAGGGCATGCCGCGCGACCTGGCGCTGGCCGAGCAAGCATTGACTGGCGTCACCGCCATCGTCGTCGGGCGCACGCGCCTGCTGGCACGTGTCGACCAGGGCAGGCTGCACCTGCGACCGGCGCAGCGGGTAAGCCTGTTTCACGAGGCGCGCACCGAGCTGCCCGAGGGCGTGCGCTGGCACTGGGAACGGCGCGCCCCCTGGACCTGGCCAGCTGCCGGATGGTGGACGCTGGCCGCCGCTGCGGGAACCGGCCTGCTGGCCGCAGCCCTTGCCGGCCGCACCCGCTGGCGCGCCGACGTACCGGCCGCGGCGCGCCTGGGCGCCGGCATCGCGCTGGCGGTCGCCGGTTTCGGCCTGCTGCTGGCGCAGCGTGCCGGCAATGCACCCGGCGTGGGTCCGGCGCTGCTTTTGTCGTGGACGGCGCTGTGGTATGCGTTCACCGGACGGCGCACGGGCGCGGTGATGACGCTCGGCGTGCTGCTGTTGGCCGCCGGCCTGCTGCTGCAACTGGAACTGGGCACCGGCGCGCCCGACACTTCCTGGCTGCGCCACTTCCAGAAGACGGCCGCTGCCAGTACGCTGGGCCTGGGCCTGCTCGGCGTCGCCGGGCAGTTCAGGGGCGCCAAGGCGCCGGGCCAGGCCCGGGTCGAGCTGCTGCTGCTGCTGCTCGCCGGCGCGGCGCTGGGCGCGCTGCTGCTGCAGGTCGGCTGGGGCAACGAGACCGGCGTATTCGATTTGCAGCCGGTGGAATTCGCCAAGCTGGCCCTGACGGTGCTGACGGCCCACTGCCTCGCGCTCGGTCTCGGTGGAGGAGCAACGCGCGGCAGCGCGCTCCTGCGCTGGCTGCGCCTGGCCTCGCCCGCGCTGGTGTTCATGTTGCTGCTGGCCGTGGCACTGGTGCAGGTCGACGATTATTCACCGCTGATCCTGCTGCTGGTCTGGGGCGCGGCCATGCTGCTGGCCTGGTCGTGCGCGGCGCGAAAACCCGGCCCTGCCCTGGCCGTCGCGGCGCTGGTGGGGACCTGCCTGCTGGGCCTGGCCGTCCTGCGCGGCGCGGCGCCGGGCGAGGTCGCGCAGTGGAGTTTCTATGGCGAGCGCTTCGGCGTCTGGCTCGATCCGGCGGCCCATCCGCACACGGGCCAGCAATTGCTGCTGGGCGCGGGCGCGATCGCTAGCGGCGGCTGGTTCGGGGCCGACGGCCTGTTTGGCCTGGCGGCAATCGGGCACGGCGCGCTCGAGGCGCTGGCGATCCCCGCGGTGCAGGACGATTTCGCGCCGTCCTTCCTGCTGCAGCGACACGGCCTGGCGTCGGGACTGATCCTGTGGGTGCTGCAGGCGCTGTTCCTGTGCGCGCTGCTGCACAGCGCCTGGCGCGCCTGGCAAGGGGGCAGCAGCGCACGCGACTATCGCCAGGCCTGGCTCGGGCGCTTTCGCTGTTTCGTGCTGTGTGGCGGCGCGGCCTTCCTCTTCGGCCACTTCCTGCTGTCCTGGGGCACGAATCTCGCGTTCTTTCCGATCATGGGCCAGCCGATGAGTTTCCTGTCCGCCGGCGGCTCGCACCTGCTGTTTTTCATCTTCCCCCTGCTAGCCTTCCATGCCGCAGGCGCCCCATCAATCGAGGAGAATTCATCATGCCGGTCTACGTCCAACACGAAACCTTGAACCGCGTCAGCGACGTGTTCAATGCCGAAGCCCTGTGGCAGGCACCGGGCCTGGCGCTGCTCAACCGCCGCCCGTTCCTGCGCGACCTGCTCGAACGCGCCCCGCGCGAGCAGCGCGGACGCGCCGCCACCCGCTGCTTTTCGCACGTCACCCTGGTGCTGCCGCAGGACGAGGTCGACGACGACCGCCACCTGACCCGCGGCGCCCGCGTGCGCGACCTGGCGCAGACGCTCCAGGCCCTGCACCAGAAAGACTTCGGCGACCTGCTCGGGCCTGACGACGTGCGCTACCACGTACTCGGTTCCGACGACCTGGCGCCGGGCCAGGTCGAAATCAAGTTCGGCCACGCGGTCTACCTGCCGGCCTCGAACGAACAAGTCCTGTACACGGTCAGCGTCTCGCGCGACAGTGCCATCTGGCAGCCGGTGTGCCCGGTGTATCCGAACGCGCGCCTGACAGTGCTCGGGGCCGATGCGGCCAGCGCGACCCACGCGGTGCCGGGCTGGCCGTTCGCGCAGGACGCCAACATCCTCCTCATCAACGACGGCCCCGATGCCCCGATCGAAGTGCAGGTGCGTCCAAAAGACGCGTTCGAATGCGCGTTCGACGCCGCCAGCGGCTACTACACGATCCGCGCCCGTGCTGCCGACGCCACCGGCACGCCGCCGCGCCTGCTCCTGAAAGTGGCGCCAGGCCAGCCGCAGGCCGCCGCCACGCCGGAGCCGAGCAGCGCGCCGCCCGCCACGCGCGCGCCGGCTGTCTGGAAGACGCGCGCACACACGCCGATTGATGCCGAACTGACCGCGGTGCCCGCCCTGCACCGCGCCGGCGCGGTCCCGGCGCCGGCAGCCGTCGCAAGCCAGGACGCAACCTACGCGCCAGTGATGCGCCAGCGCGTCAGCCTCGCCGCGCTGGCCCTGCCGCGCCTCTCGCGCTACCGCGATACGGGCGCCGCCGCCATCGAGTTCGGCATCCGGCGCGACATGACGATCGGCCCCCTGACGCCTGACTGCCTGCTCGGCTTCGCGCTCGACGCGGCGGACGCCCTGTACGCGGTCACGCCCGACGGCCGCCAGCGCATCGCCGTGCCGAACCGCTTCGCACCCGTCGACGGCGTCGACGTGCGCGTGCTGGCGCCGATGCCGCACATGGCGGAGCGCTACAGCGCCATTGTCTGCCTGCCGCAGGCGCAAGGCATGCCGGTCGTGGGCGGAACGCGCCACGTCTTCGGTCGCAGCGCGCCGATGCTTTCCAGCCTGCGCGTGCTCGATGCCGCCACCTGCCTGCGCGGCGCCGACGGGGTCGACGCGGGTGGCGCCGACCGCCTCGGCCTGTCGCGCAATGCCTTCGCTTTCGAGGCCGGGCCGGATGGCTACCGCGTCACGCGCGAGTCGCCGACCCAGGCGCTGTACCACCTCGACGAGCGGCTCGGATTCGTGGCCGCGATCGAGACGGCAACCGGCGACACACCCTACCTGGTACCGGTCGGGCACCATATCGTGGCCGGCCACTACGTGCTGCGCGTCGAGGCTTGAGCATGTCGGCCGCCGCCCTCGCCCTCGCCTGCTGTGGCGCCGCCTTGCTGGCCACATTGGTGCTGGCGGCGCGCTGCACGCCGCACGCCTGGTGGCGCCGGCCGAATGCGCGCGCGCTGGCGGTGCTGGTGCTGGGGACCGGCGTAATCGGCGCCGCGCTGTGGTACTGGCTGGCGCCGCTACGCCAGCCGGCGCAGGTCGCACTGCTGGCCTCCCGCCAAGTGGCCGGCGCCGACATGCCGCGCGCCGGACGCAGCTACGTCGTCGCCGATGCGCTCAACCTGCGTGCCGAACGCGGCATCGGGGCGCGCCGGGTGCTGGTGCTGCCGGCCGGGTCGGTGGTGCGGGCGACGGGCAAGCGCGACGGCGACTGGTGGCAGGTCACGGCCCAGGCCGACGGCCAGCGCTTCGAAGGCTGGGCCAGCAGCCTGTGGTTACGGCGCGCCGACGAACGTTCGCCCTAGTGGAGTAGTGGCGAGTTCACAGCGCATCGGATTGAAGTACAAGCCCTTGACGCACTGGGTCGGCGCGCTGCGCTCGAAGCCGAAGGCCGCGTACACGGGCACGGCGTGGTTCGATGCGTTGACCGTGAACACGCCACTGGCGCCGCGCGTCATGGCGGCTTCGCGCGCGACGTCCCACAGGCGCCGCGCCAGTCCCTGGCGGTGCCAGCGTTTGTCGATAAACAGGTGAAAGACATGGCTGTTGTCGCGGATCGCGATGAAGCCGGCGATCTCGCCGGCGTCGACCGCCACATGATAAATATGGCCGGCCGCGACATAAGCGCGGATACCCGCTTCGTCGTTCTCGCGCAGGAAAGTGCAGGCGCCCTCCCGGCTTGACTCGTGCACAATGAATTCACTGGCGCTGTCGTGCAGCAGGTGTGCGCAGGCGGGCAAGTCGGATGCAATCAACGGGCGAATCAGCATGTCGTGCGGGGCTTTGGCAAAACCATAACATAGCATACGATATGGGCTGGACACTGCGCGGCGAGTGACGACGATGGAGCGACAAGAACATGCTTGAAGGTGCAAATGGCGGCCGGCTCGATGTGGCGGCGCAAAGCCGGATCGGCGCAGGCCCCGCCCAGCGCCTGGAAAACCAGGACAACTTCCTGACCATCGACGCTGCCGGCCGCGCCAGCTACCTGGCGGGCGGCGCCATGCAATCGGCGCAGGTCGACGGCTGGCCGCCGGGCCACCTGCGCCTGGCCGTCATGGACGGCATGGGCGGGCATGGGCATGGACGCGAGGCAGCCGAAACGGTGGCCGCCGGTTTGCTCGCGATTCCCGCCTGTCTTGACGTCGACACCCTGACGCGTTACCTGGAAGGCCTGCACTTTCGCCTGCAACAACGCTTCGACGACCTGCATGAAGCCGGCCCACGCCCCGGCACCACGCTGACCATGCTCGAAATGCCGGCGACCGGCAACCCGCTGCTCTGGCACGCCGGCGACTCGCGCCTGTACGAAATCACGCCCCGAGCGGCCACGCCCTTGACCGTCGACCATGTGCCCGCCACGGTGCTCGCCATGGCCGGGCTGCTCGACGAAGCGGCCTGGTGGCGCCATGTGCACGGCAGCCACGCGCCCCAGATCGCCCAGGCCTTCATCCTCGGGAACACCCTGGCCGACCCGGCGCGCCTCGACGACGGCCTGTTCGGGCTCGACGCGGCCACGCTGCCGCCCTGGCTGCGCGCCTTGCCCGACCGGCGCGCCATCCACCTGCGCATCGATGCCGCCTACCTGCTTGCCACCGACGGCTTCTGGTCCTGCAGCGATCCGGCCGAATTCGTCGCGCGCTGGCCGCGCCTGTTCGCGGGCGGCGATGCGCGCGCCTGCCTCGATGCGCTGTTTGACGAGATGGCGCAGCATCCGCCGGTTGGCGTACAGCCGGACAACCTGACCGCGATCGTGTTGCGTGTGGGCGGCAGCGGCATTGATGAAACCGCACTACCCCAAAGTCCTTGAACGCCAGCAGCCACTGCCGCGCGCCACGGCTGGGCGAATTCGCGTAAGCTTCCCCGGTCCACCAAGCCCACTCCATGAACCGTTGCCGCCACCCCGATCATCCGCACTGCACCGTCTGGGTGATGCCCGGCGAGCCTGCCTGCGCGCACGGGCATCTCCAGCCGGAGACGACGGCGCCCGCTGAACCGGCGCTCCCGGCCACGCTTGATACTGCCCCGTTGCCCTTCGGCGGCCCTGTTGCTGCCCCTGCCGCCCTGCGCCCTTACCTGCACGTGAGCGGCTTCGATCCGCGCGCGGCGGGTGGGCGCCAGGTACTCAAGCTCGAACTGCGCGGCATGCCGCCCGACTGCGCCGCGCAGGTCGCGCTGCTCGCCAATTCACACCTGGAGCTGGAAAACGGCGAGCGCCACAGTTTCAACCGCACCGTACGCGGCGAATGGCTGCCGGTCTTCCTCGAATTTTCCTCGCGCGGGCGCGAGCACGGCCAGTACCGCATCGAAGTCGAACTGCACAGCCGCCTCGGTGGGGTGAGCACCAGCGCGCGCACCTGGATCGCCACCCTCTTGATCCTGGCGCCACGCGCCGACGCCAGCCTGAACGAGATCCACCAGACTTTCCTTGCCACCCACAAGAACGTGCGCGTGCACGCCGACGACGCCTCGATCGCGCGGGTCCAGGCGCGCACCGGCGGTGGCCGGGTCGACATCGACGTCAGCGCGAGCAATGCCGGCATTGCCCACCTCGACCTCGATGCGCGCGCCGGCAAGATCGACCTCGGCTTTTCCAGCATCGCCTGGGATGAAGAGCTGCTCGAAATCGACGTGCCTCTTGAAGCCGCCGTCCACCCCTGCCCGGCCAGCACGGCCTGCCTGGTATTGAGGGAAGCGTCCGACATCGGCGGGCCGCGCTATCTTCGGCTGTTCGCCCTCGACGAAGTCGTGATCGGGCGCAGCGAACCGGGCGCAATCGAGGCCGATATCCGCCTCATGCATCATGGCGCATCGGGCCCCGTGCTGGGTGGCCTGACGCGGCGCATTTCGAGCCGCCACGCGCTGATCCGGCGGGCGCGCGCCGGCTTCGAGATCGAGGATGTGTCGCGCTATGGATTGCTGGTCAACGGCGCCTGGCCCGGCAAGCACAGGCCAAGCGCCTTGCGCCCCGGCATGCGGATTGAACTGACGGCCAGCATTCCCGGCGTGGCCGTGCTGGAAGTCACGGCAGTACTGTCGAACGGCATCCTGCTGCACCGGTGCGACGCCGGCATCGATCATGAGGCCTTCTACCTGATCGACCCGCAGCGCGGTGTAAGCACCGCGGCGCGCATGACAGCGCTCGGGTTGCCGCCCCTGTTTCACCACGACGGCGGCTTCTGGCACCTCGATCCGCAGAGCGGTGCGGAAACAGCGCTCACGCCGACCATGGACACGCAGGGACTGGCAGGCTGGCCGGCCGGCGCGCGCTTCGCCGCCCGGCCATATCCGGAATACCGGAGTGGTCCGGCCACACTGGTGCTGCGGGCGCAGGAACGCGCCGCCGCGAGTGAGCGCAGCGCCGAGAAGGTCCGGGCATAGAACCTGCGGGAGCAGGTTCTCACTGCCCCATTCTCATTACCACCACAAACACCAGAGCGCAACCAGCCAGCAGCGCCGCTTGCAGCGCGAACACGATGGCCGGAATGCGCAGCTCTTCGGGGATTCTCATGACGCCCTCCTGTGGGCTATCGACGTCGGTGTGACGACGTTCAGTTTACGCCAGGCGGGGACAGACTTCCACACCCTACCTTTAAGAAATCGATCTCAGGAAACGTCGGATTCATCCGCCTCGTCGGGCAGTTCGCGCACCACCCGAAAGCCGACGATGTCGTTCGACATCACCGCAGAAAAGCCATTGCGCAGTGCCGAGCGCAGGTAGCGCGGGTTGTACAGCCAGGAGCCGCCGCGCAGGATGCGGCGCGCACGTTCGCCGCCCTCTTCCCAGGCGCTGCCGTCGCCCGGCGCGCCCTCGTAGCTGTCGTGCATCACGTCCTGCACCCATTCCCAGACATTGCCATGCATGTCGTGCAAGCCCCAGGGGTTTTGGGCGAACTGCGTGACCGGCGTGGTGCCGCGCCGGTATTCGCCGCGCTGGCCGCCATGCCAGGTGAAATTGCCGTCATAGTTGGCGAGCGAGGTGTCGATTGCGTCGCCGAAACTGAACGCGGTCCTGGTGCCGGCGCGACAGGCGTATTCCCATTCGGCTTCGCTCGGCAGGCGGTAGCGCTGGCCGGTGCGCTCGCTTAGCCAGGCCACATACTGCTGGGCGTCGTGCCAGGAGACGCCGACCACCGGATGCGCATCGAGCTGCGCGAAGCCGGGTGCGGCCCAGTTGACCTCGCCGCCCGGCTGCCAGTTTGTCGCCTCGGCAAAGGCGCGCCATTCGCCCACCGTCACCGGGTAGCGGCCGATGGCGAAAGGCCGGGCGATGCCGACCCAGTGCTGCGGCGTTTCGCGTGCCAGCCAGTTTTTCTGGGCACCGCACGCCATCGCGATCTTGCGCTCGTGTTCGGATGAACCCATCTGGAAGCGGCCGGCGCGCAGCACGACCAGTTCCGGGCCTTCGCTGTCTCCCTCGATGAAACGGTCGCGCAGCAGCGTCGGCGGCGTGGCGGGCGTGACCGCCGGCACGGGCGTTTCCTGCGGCGCGCCCTGCGCCCTGACGCGCTCCTGCTCGGCCAGGTAAGCGGCCGCCGCCCTGGCCTGCAGCGCCTTGCGCTGGGCGTCGTCCTGGGCTTGGCGCGTCTTCGCCACTTCCTCGTCGCGGCGTGCGGCGAGCTGTTCGCGCAAGGCTTCACGGCGTGCGCGCCGGGCCACCTCGCCCTCGGCGCGCTCGCGCTTTTGCTGTTCGCGCAGGCGTTGCCGGGCAGCCTGCGACGCCGCCGCGACGGCCGCGCTGCGTGCGCGCTCGCCGGCTTCCTGGGCTTGCCGTGCGGCCGGGTCGGGCGCGGGTGCGTCGGCGGCGGCTGCCGCAGACGGCTCGGCAGCAGTCAATTCAACAACGACGACGTCCGCCTCCGTTGGCGCTGCTTCCTGGTCGGCTGCCGTCGGCCCGGCCTGCGCCGCCCCGAGGCGCTCGAGCAGCTGCGACACGCTCTGCGGGCGCGCCGCGGGGTCCTGCGCGAAGCCGCTGCGCAATGCCTCCCACTGGGCCTCCAACAGTCCGTCGGGCCGCGCCGGCGTGCCGGACGTCGGCGTGACCATGCCGGAGACCATCTGGTGCACCATGACCGCCACCGAATACACGTCCAGCACGCGCGAGGGCTCGCGTCCCGGCGCGCCCGCCTCAGGCGCGCGGTAGCCGGGCGTGCCCGACATCGCCGGTGCTTCAGTCGAGGTGCGTTCGCCGGCGCGGGCCCGTGCCGCGATGCCGAAGTCGAGCAGCTTGACCTCGGCGCGCGCGGTGACGAACACATTGCCCGGTTTGATGTCGCGGTGCACCAGCCGGTGCCGTTCCCAGGCATAGTCGAGGGCCGCGGCGACGGGGCGCAGCAAGTCCAGCGTGCGCCCCAGGGGCAGCGCACCTTCGCGCGCCAGCAGGCTTTCCAGGTCTTCGCCCTCGAGGCATTCCATGATCACGAAATAGCTGCTGGTAGCCGGGTCCTGCGCCCAGTCGTAGACGCGCACGATGTGTTCGTGCGCCAAACGCCGCGCGCGCGTGGCTTCCTGCACCAGCAGCCTGGCGTGACCCGCGCTTTCGGTCAGTTCGGGCGACAGGATCTTGAGCGCGACCTGGGCGCTGTGGCCGAGCTCCGCGTGGGTGGCGAGGTCGGTCGCTTGCCAGACCTGGCCCATCCCGCCGAGCGCGATCAGGCGCTCGAGACGGTAGCGGCGGTTCGCCGGGCCGACCTGCTGGCCGGCCATGAGACCGAGTTCGGTGCCGCGTGGCGCCTGCGCCGCCGGCAGCGCGTAGGCGGCGTCGAGGATGGCGTTCTTGCGCAGGTCGAATTCCTCGCCGCTGAGCAGGCCGTCCTCGTGCAGCGCGCGCAGCTCGCGGATCTTGTCGATGGCTGTTTGCATCTGGCCTTCGTCAACCCAGCGGCGCGCCGCAGGCGCCGCAGAAGCGGTCGTTGCCGCGCACCGGGTGGCCATGGATGCAGGCGCGCTGTGCATGGGAAGGCGCCGCGACGGCTGCCGCGGTGACCGCCGCGCCGACGCTGCCGGCCACTTGCGCCTGCGCGCCGAGCGACGTTTTGTTGACGTCGTTCTGCAGCGCGAGCAGGTCGAGCTGGTGGCGCCGGTCCTTGTCGACCTCGACTTCGCGCCGGACGCGCTCGCGCTCCAGGGTTTCCTGTGCCAGGCGCGCCGCGTCCAGCGCGCCCATGGCCCCGCCGGCAGCGACGACGCCGGCAAGCGCGGCCAGCTGGTCGGCATCCATGGTCGCGTGCACCCGTGTCTTGAGGTAGTCGGCCAGAACCGCCGCATTCGGGGCGCCGGCCACGGCCAGCTTGGTGGTGTCGTCGAGCGCGTCAAGCGATTGCGAACGCGTGATCTCGACCCGGGCCAGCGCCAGCGCGTGTTCGAGCTGGGACGCGCGTTCGGCGCGCTCAACGCCCATGCGGCGCAGTTCCTGCTGCCACGCGGCCTCCTGCTCGGCGCGCCGCTGCTGGTGGCGCCGTTCCTCGGCCAGCAGCTCGACTTCCTTGTTTGCCCTCGCCTGGCGGTGCTCGGCCTCGATCGTGCGCAGCAGCTTTTCGTGCTGGGCAATGGCGTCCTGCTGGTCGCCGTCGCGGCGCAGGGCCGCGATTTTTTGCTGCACGCCTTCGGCTTCCAGGTCCTCGCCACGCACCCGTTCGCGCACGCGGACCTGGGCCTGCAGCTCGACCCATTCTTCTTCGCGCTCGGCGACCCGGCGGCGCGCGGCATTGGCCAGCACCACGAGTTCGAACTGGGCCTTGTGCTCTTCCTCGTCGAGGTCGCGCGCGCGCTGCGCCGCCGCCGCTTCGCTCTCACCCAGGCGCGCCAGTTCCGCGCGCCGGCGCGAGGCGTCCTCGATTTCTTTCGCCTGCTCGACCTTGTTGCGGATTTGCTGGGTCAGGAGTTGCTGCGAGAAGCGCTGGCGCGCGAGCAGGCGTGCCTGCGCCGCTTCCTGCTGCGCCACTTCGAGCGCACTGCGCATGCGGATGGCGGCCAGCGCCTGCAGGTGCGCCCACTCGGCCTCGGTGCCCGCGCGCTGGCCGCGCTTTTGCGCGAGGTCGTGTTCGAGTTCGGCCAGGATCTCGCCGGCGCCGCGTTCGACTGCTTCGCGCCGCGATTTCGCTTCCGCCACGCGCGCATACAGGTCGATTTCGCGCGCGCGCATGGCGATTGCCCGCTCGGCATAGTTCAGCGTGACCTCGCGCCGATCCAGGGTTTCCTTCTCCTGCAATTCGAGGCGGCGCAGGCGCCGGCGCGCGGCCTGCTCTTCGCGGGTGATCCGGTGCCATTCGTTTTCGTCGTACAGCTCTTCGAGCTGACGCACATGCGTCATCTGCACCCGGCGCTCGTCGGCGGCCAGCCACAGCGTGCCGATGCGCGCGCGGTTGGCGTCGAATTTATCGTGGCGCAGGGCCAGGGTGTCCACCCCCACCACACCGAGGCCGTAGTCGGCCAGCAGCAGGCGCAGCGCGCCCTGCAGGCGCTCGTCGAATTGCCCGCGCAGTGCCGCCTGCCCCGCCATCTCGCGCAGCGAGCGGGCGCCCACGAATTCGGCGGCCAGCTGGCGCACGGCCGGCAACAGCAGCTCGCGCAGCTGCGTGGTCGTGACCGTGCCCGGCATGGTCATGAAATGGCGCGCAAAGGCAGGCAGGTTCTCGATGCGCAGGCTCACAGTAAAGCGCGCGCCGACCGCCAGGTGCTCGGCCGTCTCCAGGTCGTCGAACGTGAATTCGACCGGCAGCGCATTGGTGCGCGTGATCAGGATGTCGGCATGGCCGTCGCGCAGCAGGTGGTTCAGGCGCGAGAAGAAGCCTTCGATCTCGTATTCGCCCTGCGGCACTTCGGTGGCCGCGTCGCCTTGCAGGATGTAGGCGCGCGCGGTGGCCGGCACATGCAGGGTTTTCACGAACAGGCCGGACAGCGCCTGCACGCCGAAGAACACGGCCAACTCGTCGGGACCGGCGATCCAGCGATTGTCGACCAGCAGCGGCGCATTCCTCGGCGCACCCAGCGTGATGCCGCAGGCCGCGCAGAAACCCGCGCCGCCCGCATTCCTGTGCTCACAACGCGGGCACTTGCTACCGCCAAAACCGAACATCTGGACCATGATCCGACTCCATCCTCAGGTGATTCTCAACTTCCAACGGCCCAGCGCCGATTCTATCAGGCGCGGCCTCAAATGATTCCGATGCGCTCGACGCAGGCCAGGCTTGCCCCCTTTGCGCGCAGGGCGTCCCGCAGGCCGGGTGGCAACCGGCCTTCCCAGGCGCGCGGCAGCAGCACCCGGTCGCCGCCTCCCGCTTCGCGTTCGATCAGGGCGCACTTCGGCTCCATCCCTTCGACCGCATCGACCAGCCCGGCGTGCCAGGCGCCCGAACACCCGCTGGCGATGATGCGCCCGCGCGGGACGAATTCGCGTCCACGGGCCAGGCGGTCGGCCAGCACCAGCGCCAGTTCGTAGGAATTGCCATGAAAGGCGTCGTGGCCGAAGCGCACCGTGGTGCGCCAGCGCCCGAGCTGTTCGCCGTCGAAATGGCGCGCACCAAGCAAAACCTGCCGCAGCGCCAGCTGGCGCACGCCGTCGAGCCCGGGCGCGGCGATCGGCTCCTCGCCGGGCGTCTCGCCTTCGCCCAGCGGATAGACGCTGACCTCGACCCAGCACAGGGCGTCGTTGATGCCGCCGCTGTGCAGCGGGAACCAGGCGCGCGCGCTCGAGACCGAAGCGGACACGTCGGGCTGGCCGCACAATGCACCAAGATGGTGCAAATATCCCGGACCGCCGCGCAGCGCGCCCTCGGGCAGGCTCGCCACGGCGTGGCCGTCGATGCGCCCAAGTTGCCACGCGTCCGACCAGCCGTTGGCAACCACGCCCTCCCCGAGCGCGAGCAGGCCGCGCACCGCGCGGTCGGCCAGCACCACCGCCAGTTCCCAGTCGCGCTCGTGGGCGCCTGGCGCGCGGTCGATGCTGATGACGACCTGGTCGCGGCTGTCGTGGCGCGCTTCGGTATGGCGCGCCAGGCGTGCGACCAGCGCCATGCGGGCAGCCACGAGCGGCGTTCCAGGCGCGCTGCACTTGACGTCGGCGCGTCCGGCGCGCGGACGGCGGGTGGCGGTGACGGTGACATAGCCGCCCCCAGGCAGCGCACTGCGCAGCGCGACCGTGTCGGGACGATTGAATAATGGCGCGTTCATGCGTCCTCCTCTTCCAGGGCCACGCGCTTGCGCCCGGCCAGCGCGTGTTCGAGATTGGCGACGATCCGGTCGGCTTCATCGAACAGGGAATCGAGCCCCGGGTCCCCGGCTTGCTCGAGGCGCGCCAGCAGCGCCCAGACTTCGTCCAGCGCGGCGGCCGCACGCAGGCTGTGCTGCGCGCGGCGCAGCTGCACGTCAGGCGCCAGCGCTTGCCCAGGCGCGGCCAGTCCCAGCGCCGGCATGGTGGAGGCAGCCAGGCACACCAGATCAAGCCGCCGCAACAAGGCCTGCTGCTGGCGGAACATATCCTGCCCCTGCGGCAGCGCCGCCTCGCGCAGGCGGCACATCACGCAGGGCAGTTCGAGGAACAGGCGGCGCAGCGCATGCGCGTCGCCCTGGGGCGTCGCGCTCTGCCCGGCTGCCAGGCCCGGCACCGGCGCGAGCGTCGCCGCGGTGTGCACAACAGGCGCGTCGGCCACCACGGCGCGCGCCGCCAGCGCGCGCGCAAAATCGCGGGTGCCGGCCAGGTCGACCGGCACGCAATCGTCGACCGTGAGCCCGAAACGCGTGTAAAGCAGCTGGTTGAAGCCGCCCCGGAACGCATTCCATTCGTCCAGGCTCGTGCAGGGGGGCAGTTCCAGGTTGCCCTGAGCCAGTTCGCGCTGCAGGGCCGCCTCGATGCGCGCCGCCAGATCGGCGAGCGTCAGCTCGCCCGCCGCTTCGCTTGCCAGGAACAGGTCGAAACGCTGCTGGCTCACGCGCGGGTCGAGGCTGTCGATGGCGAAATGCACGCGCAGCCCGATCTCGGGCGCGGCGGCGAACGGCACCAGGTCGCAGCCATACGGGCCGCCGTGGAAACACCAGCCGGTCTCGTTCTCGGCCAGGTTGACGCGAGCGCTCGCGCTTGCGCGGCGCGTGTGGCCGCTGGCGGCCACCACCACGGCAGTGCAGCCAGGTGGCAGCGTGCAGCCCGATGGCGCCAGGCGCGCGATCACCTGCGTGCCCAGTCCGTCACCGTCGACGGCGGGGGCGCGGGCCATGCGCTTGAAGAGTTCCAGCATCGCTAGGCCGCCGGCTGCACGCAAAACGCCGCGCCATGGCGCTGGAAGTGCATGGCGGGAGCGTCGGCGAAGGGCCAGGCGCATTCGCATTCGCCATCCGGGTCGAGCCGTCCGGACAGCAGGTGCGCGCCGGCGCCGTCGAGTACGCGCAACAGAGGCGCTTCGCGCAGCAGGCGCGCCGCGAAAGGCGCATCGGGCATCAGTTGCAGGATCACGCGCCGCTGCGTGCCGCCCTCGATGAAATGCAGGCGCCAGAAGCCGTCATCGGTAGCCAGCTGCGTCAGCTGCGCGCCGCTGTCGGCCGCGCGCAGCATGCCGGCGCTGCCGTGCCAGGCGTCGTTTGCCGCCGCGCGGCGTTCCAGCGCCAGCGTGCGCAGCCGGCGCGTGGTCAGGGGAGACGCCTGCAGGGCCGCGCGTTCGCCGGCGCTTAGGGGCCGGCTGCCGTCCAGGGCCGCACGCAGGGTGGCGTCGCCCAGCACCAGGCGGTCGCCTTCCACGCGCGGCGCCAGCAGCACACGTTCGCGCAGCTTGCGGTCGAACTCGCTCGTCGTCTTCATTCGTTTCTCCCATTCGGTGTTTCAGCGGCAGCACCCAGCCTGACAATGGCCGCGTCGCGCCGTTTGCGCAGCGTCGGCAGCGAGACGGCGTCGAGCGCGGCCAGCTGCGCCATCGTCGGCAGCGCATGCGTCGCCGGATCGCGCCATGCGTCCGGATAACTGTCGTCATCCGGCCCGAGCAGTTTTGCATACACGGCCAGGCGCACCGCCAGCGATTCGCCGGCCAGCATGCGCGCGCTCCAGCTGCCCGGATCCTGCGCCGCGCCCGCCGCAAGCACAAAGCCGGGGGGCAGTGAAACCGACTGCGCACGCAGCACGGCGACCGGGTCCTCGTCTTCGCTCGCCGCGGCCGGCTGCGGCGCCTCAACCGCGTCGAGCTCGTCTTCCAGCGCTTCCAGGATCAGGTCCGGCCCCGGCGTGCCGGCGGCGTTCGACTCGTCCAGCAGGCGCCAGTAATCGTCGATCCAGGCGGCCGAGGTGTCGAGGTCGTGCAGCCAGTCGCGGTCGCGGTTCGCCGACAGGGTCTCGTATTCGCCGATCTCGGCCAGCATCTCGCCTATCTTGTCCGGTTTGTTCTTCAGGCTGTCGAACCGTTTCGAGCGCGTGTGCAGCGGACCGGGCGACCCGCTGAAACGTTCCAGGCTCTCGCTCCAGCGCAGGATCCATGCGGGCCGGCAGCCGGCGATCGACGCCAGCTGGCGCACTTCGATCGGCAGCGCCGTCTCGAGCGGTCGTCCCAGGATGGCCCCGACCTGGGCGCGGTGCTCGCGCCAGCCGGCGAACAGGCGCGCAATCTCGCCGTAGGCCGTGTCGAGCATGCGGTAAGCGTAGATGCGGTTCGGGCTGCAGGGCCGCCCGCAGGCTACCTGGTAATTGTCGGCGTCGACCTTGTCGCGCAGGAGCGCGAACATGTCGTTCACTTTCTTGCGCAGCAGGGCTTCACCGCCGCCCTGGCGCCAGAACGCCGGCACCCGTGCCTGCTCGCCCGCCAGCGCCGTGCGAAACGCCTCCCAGTCGCCAGGGCGCGCGGCCAGTTCATACGCCAGCAGCAGCGCCAGCTCGACAACGCTGTCGCCATAGCTGTTGCCGGGTGCTTGCGCGCGCGCGCTGCGGCTGGCTGCGTGCAGGCTGTCGGCTAGCAGATCGACATACCGGGCCAACGCATCCTCACCCGAGGCGGGTGGAAGCAGCTCGGCCAGGTCGCAGCGGGCAAAGGCGTCGAGCGAGCACTGTCCCAGCAGTTTGCGCACCTGCTCCCAGCCAGGCTCCTGATACCGGGTTCCCGGCAAACGCATACCTTCCTCTTGTGTCGATGGCGTATCCGTCAGAAAACGGATTTTGCAAATCATGCCATAGAAACACAAGAACAAGGCGCGCCGAAGCGGCTCAGTTCTTTTGCGCCAGGCTGCGCAGCAGCGCCGCAACCACTGGCGCCGCGTGCTCGCCGCCGGTCGCATCCGACCTGCCGACGAAGACGGCGAACGCCAGGCGCCGCGTCTGCCCCGGCAGACTGCCCGGTTCGAGCCAGCCGGTGAACCAGACGCCAGCCTGCCCCTGCTCACCGACGGGGGCGGTGCCGGTCTTGCCGTACAGGCCGGCGCGCAGGCGGTCGAACTCCGGTCCTTTAAACACGCTCGCCGCCGTACCGGTCGTGACGACTCCGTGCAGGCCGGCGCGGATGCGGTCCAGGCGCACGCCCAGCGCCTCGCCCTTCTGCGTTTGCGCGCTGCGCCCGTCCAGGGCCAGCAGCAGGCGCGGAGCGATCGCCCTGCCCTCGCCCACCGCGCCGGCGGCCAGGGCCATGTGCAGGGGCGTGGCCTGCATGCGCAAACCAATCGCCATCTGGCGCAGCTCGTGGCGCGAACCGATCGGGTCGGAAGTCGCGCTGCTCGCCTGCAGCGCGTCCCAGCCGCGCCAGTCGTAATCCGGTGGCAGCAGGCCGCCGTCGAGCGGCAAGGGACGCTCGAAGCCGAGCCGGCGCGCCATGTCGGCGATCGGGCGCACCCCCAGCAAGGCCGCGTCGTCGAGCGCGCGCAGGCTGGGCACCCCGCCCTGCGCCTTGCCCATCAGGCTGGCGTCGGACAGTTCCGCACCCCAGGCGAACCAGGTGTTCAGGCTGTAAGTCAGCGCCTGGGCCAGGCCCAGCCTGCCATCGATGGCGCGGCGGTCCAGGTTCCCATCGCGAAAATTCGTGATGCGGGCGCCCGTGCCGGCGTTGGGATAGCTGGGGGCATCGGTACGAAAGGCAAAGCCGCGCGTGCCGGCGAGCGCGTTGATGTCGGTGAGCCGCATGCCGCCGAGCAGCGCGTCGAGACGCGGGTCGCGCTGGGCGGCCAGCTCGAGCCCGAGCGCGCTGACGATCTTGAAGGTCGAGCCCGGGCTGCGCTCGGCGCCGCCGTCGTGCTGCAGGGCCGCCTGGCGCAGCAGGCTGCGCGCCGGATCGACGCGATCGAAATCGCGCAGCTCGCGCCAGTCGGCGTGCGCGGCGGGCGCACCAGCGCCGCTGCTGGCCGCGGCCAGGATATCGCCGCTGCCGGTATCGAGCAGCACCAGGCCGGCCTGGCGCCCGTCCGGCGGGCTGGTTCCGCCCTGGCAGCGCGCGCCGTCCCACCCGCCGCGGCGCATGCCGACGCACTCGAGCACCGCCGCGGCGAGACGCTGCAGCTTGATGTCGAGGGTGAGTGTGGCCGCATGCGCGCGCCCGCCTGGCGCCGGCAGGCGCGCCAGCATGCCGGCCACGCTGTTCGCGTGCTGGGGGTTCAGGCCCAGCAGCGTGGCCAGGCCGGCCTCCCGCGCCGCGGCGGTCGGGCTGCCGCCTTCCCACAGCGGCGCGCCGCTGCGGTCGGCCAGCATCACCGGTGCGGACGCCGCGCCCGGGGCTGGAGCCGTGTGCGGGAGGGCCTGCCAGGCGAGCCGGCCTTCCTTCATCTGCAGGTGGCGGTAGGCCGCGTCGCCGCCCCCCATGCCGGCAAGGTCGAGCGGCGCCGCCTCGATCACGACCTGGCGCGCGCCGCGCTGCGGCACCAGCACCAGTTCGCGCACGTCGTCAAGCCGGCGGCAGGCGCGTCCGCCACAGGCCGGGCGCACGGCAGCGGGCGCGGCGCCCGCGATGGCGCTCACCCGCCCCATGAGCATGATGTCGAAGCGCTCGTTCCCGCTGGCCGGCTGCGCCAGCGTCAACACCAGCCGCGCAGTGGCCGCCGTCCCGGGCCAGCCGGCGACGCGCCGCCACGGCGCCCAGCCCTGCGGCAAGGCGTCGAACAGGCGCGACGCGCCCAGGGGCATTGCCTCGCTGGTGGCGGCGCTCATCGATCCGGCCTGCGCCTGCCAGGCCCCGTTGTCAAACCCCGGGCGCAGGCGCCAGGCGAATAAACGCCGTTCGTCATTGAAGACCCGGACCTGTTCGCGCACATAGGCGCCGTCGGCGCGGTGGTGCAAGCGCTCCAGCAGGCGCCGGCCGGCGTCGTCAAACACAACCTGGTCCCAGCCGCGCAAGTCGACACTGCGCTGGGCGGGAGCGGCCGCGCGCCACTGCAGCAGGTCGCGCGGCGCCACCTCGACCAGTCCACCCGGTGCCAGGCGCACGAAGCCGCGTGCCAGCAGGCTGTCGAACAAGGCGCCGTCTTCCAGTGGCGCGCTCGCCTCCCCCGGCACCCGGTAGTCGCCAGGGGCCAGACGGGTACTGCGCATCGGTCCGCGCTCGGGGAAGGCGGCGACCAGAGCAGCCGATCCCGGGCCAGGGGCCGCCGAGTAGCGCGTCAGCAGCAGCTCGCCGCCTTGCGGGCAGGCGGCGCTGGCGCGGCGCGCCACGCGCAGCGCGGCCTGCGCTTCCCACACCAGCCAGCCTTCGCGCCCCAGCACCACGGCGCCGCGCTCGCCGCGCGCAATGCTGCCGCTACTGGCGTCGCCGATCCAGCGCGCGCCCTGACCGTGCCAGGCCAGCTGCAAGGGTGAACCCAGCGCGCCGCTGATATCGACCCGCGGCATGCCAGCACCGGTAAGCACGACATTTCTCAGCGTGACCGGACTGGCCGCGGTCTCGTTGCGCGCGGCCCAGCGTGCCACCTCATCGAAACGGTAGCCGATGCGCAGTACCGCAAGCCGTCGGGTGCCGCCCGCCAGCGCCTGGCTGCACAGGTCGATCACGACGGGCCGTTCGGCACGCATGTTCGATGCGATCAGCAAGGCGCCGCCAGCCTGCGCCGACAGGGTGACGCCAGGCTGCGCCGGTATGCTGAAGGAGACGCCAGGCAGCGCCGGCTGGAAGGACGCGAGCGGCCGCACAGGCCCGCCGCCCGAGGCCAGGCGGCTTGACGCCGCCGTGCCGAGGGAACGCGCGTGGCCGGCGATGAGCAGGGCGCCGCCGGCGGCAAAGCCGGAGGCCAGCAGTATCAGCCAGAAGCGGGACCCGACCCGCCAGCCGGGCGCACACGCCGCCGGCGCCGCCAGTACGCCGCCAGAGCGCAGGTTGCGCGCGCGGCGCCATGCCCTGCGCCTGGCAACCATGCAGGCGCATACCCTGGCGAACACTCCCCCCATCTTCCCTCCCCGGCGGCCGGAATGGCCGCGTCCGTTCACGTCTAGCAGGGGGGAGCGGAAAGCGGACCGTTACCGTCGAGTCAGGGGAGCTTGGTGACTTCGTGTCGGTCCCCGTTTTGTGCAGGCCATCCCGCTTTTCATGCACCTTGTCGCAATCCGATGGAGCTATGCGAAAGCGTTGGCTACATTGGACACATCGAAACCCCACCCGCAAGGAGAAACACCGTGAACATCGCCAAGCACATGGAAGCCGTTTTCGTCGTCGCCCTCGCCGCTGCTGCGTCAAGCAGCTTCTTCACCGACACGCTGCCCGAAGCCCAGGCCCGCCCCGCCGCCATCGTCGATTCGAGCATCGCCACCGAAACCAAAATGGCTGTCGTGGTCGTGAAAGGCAAGCGCCTGGCCCCCGAACAACAGCCGACCGTGCTGGCCGATCGCCGCGTCGGCGGGAGCCGGATTTGATCGCCCTCGCGCGCCGGGCCGCCCCTTGACGGGCGCCCGGCCCGCCCCCTGGCATCGTCCAGCCACGCGTCTCCCCGCCGTTTCCCTCCTGTTGTTGCCGAGCTGCTGGAATCTGTTTCAGTTGTAAGCACATGCATCAAATATCCCATTCCTTCAAGCCGATTGATATATTGAATCATCCGCTTTTGGAGATGGAGACCGACATGAAATCCAGCCTGACCCTCGCAACCCTGATCGCCCTCGGCGCCGCTGCCTACGCACCGCTGCCCTCGATGGCGCAAACCGATGTTCAACTGTATATCGGCTCGGCCCCGCCGGCACCGATGTACGAACGTGCTCCCGCCGTGCGCCACGGTTATGTCTGGTCGCCGGGTTACTGGGACTGGCGTCGCAACCGTCACCACTGGGTGCCGGGCAACTATATCGCCGAGCGCCCCGGCTACGTGTACGCAGCGCCGGCCTGGCATCAGCGCGGCGGCCGCTGGACCATGCAACATGGCGGCTGGGCGCCACGCGGCGGCAACGGCTACTACGCCTCGCGTGACGGGTACGGCCGCCAGGGCTTCTACGACGGCGGACACCGCAGCGGCTACCGCGACGGTTATGGCTACCGCGACCGCGACCGCGACGGCGTGCCTGACCGCTACGAGCGCCGTGGCCGCGACACGGACCGCGACGGCGTCCCGAACCGCTACGACCGCGACCTGGACAACGACGGCGTCTCGAACCGGCGCGACCGCGACCGTGACGGCGACGGCCGCCGCAACGAGCGCGACGACCGCCCGAACAATCCGTACCGCCGCTGATCCCCAGCAGCAGCCGACAGCGCCCTCCGGGGCGCTTTTTTTTCGGCTGTGCGCCCTCGGCCTGGCGCCCCCCGGCGCTGTTTCAACCATCAAAAACGGTTATGCTGTCGCCATGACCGAACTTGACCGCCTGCAAGGCGCCGCCAACCGCAGCGAACTGGCCGCCAGCCGCAAGCTGGCCCGGCGCCGCGGCCTGACATTCGCGGATGCGCTGCGCGCCACGCTCGCCGCCAGCGCTGGGGAAGCCGGCCTGGCCGCGCTGCTGGCGGGACGCGCGGCGCTGCGCGAGGCCGAAGCGGCCCGGGTCCTGGCCAGGCACACGGCGCGCGCGGCGGCGCTGGCCGCGCAGCGCACGCGTCACGACGGATCGCCCACGCCCTGGCGCGCCTGGTTCGACGGCTCGGCCCGGCCCAATCCCGGGCGCTGCGGCATCGGCGCCCGGCTGCTAGGCCCGGATGGCGAACTGCTCGAACTGTCCGAGCCGGCCGGCTACGGCAACAGCAGCGAAGCCGAATACCTGGCGCTGATCGCCGTGCTGGAAGCAGCAAGGAGGATTGGTGCGTTTGACTTGACCGTCTACGGCGACAGCCGGGTCGTGATCGACGACGTCGCCGCGAGCGCAGCGAAAAGCGCATCGGCCCTGCGGCCCTTGCGCGCGCGCGTGCACGCCCTGCTGGCCGGATTGCCGGGCGCCAGCCTGCGCTGGGTGCCGCGCCACAAGAACCTGGATGCCGACGCGCTCTCGCAGCGCGCCAGCGTGAACCCTGCCGTGGAAACCGATGACGCGCTGCGCCCCTGATCCCGGGGCCTGGCGGGTCACGCCGGCGTGCGCGGCCGAGCGGCTGGGGACAGGCACGTGAACGCACCTGTGCCAAAGCCCGACATTCAAGCCCCCACGGGCACGGGCAAGCTCCATTTCGTGCTGGTGAGCGTCTTCATCGACGTACTCGGTATCGGCCTGATCATTCCCGTGATGCCGGGGCTGGTTGGGCAGTTCGTGTCCGGACGCGACGAGCAGGCACTCTGGTACGGCCTGCTCGCGGCCGTGTTCGGCCTGCTGCAATTCCTCTTCATGCCGATGCTGGGCGCGATCAGCGACCGCATCGGACGGCGCCCGGTGCTGCTGTATTCGATGGCCGGCATGTGCCTCAATTTCCTGATCATCGCCTGGGCGCCGACCCTGGCCTGGCTGTTCGTCGGGCGCGCCATCGGCGGCGTGTCGGCAGCGAGCATGTCGGTCGCATCGGCCTATGCGTCGGACGTCTCGACACCGGATCAGCGGGCCGGCAGTTTCGGCAAGATTGGGGCGGCGTTCGGCGCCGGGTTCATTTGCGGTCCGGTGCTGGGCGGCCTGCTGGGCGAGATTTCGCTGGCGCTGCCGTTCTGGGTGGCCGGGGCTCTGGCGGGGGCCAACCTGGTCTACGGAGCGCTGTTCGTGCCCGAGTCGCTGGCACCAGGTGCGCGCGGCCCCTTCGACTGGAAGCGCGCCAATCCCCTGCGCGCAGTGCGCAAACTGCTGGGGCGCCGCGACATCCGCGGCCTGGTGGTCGTCTTCGTGCTGACCACCTTCGCCCAGATGATGACCCACGGCACCTGGGTGCTGTACACCACTTTCCGGTTCGGCTGGACCCCGCGCGACAATGGCATTGCCCTGTTCTGTGTCGGCCTTGCCAGCGTCGTGGTCCAGGCCTGGCTGCTGGCAAAGCTGCTGCGACGCTTCGGCGAGGCGCGCCTGGCGGTGCTGGGCCTGGCCTCCGGGGCCCTGACCTTTCTGCTGTACGGCCTGGCGACCCAGGGCTGGATGATGTACGTGTTCATTTGCTGCAACCTGCTCGCCTTTGCCGCGGGGCCGGCGCTGCAAGCGATCATTTCGCGCGCGACCGATGCCGGCGAACAGGGAGAGCTGATGGGTTCGCTTCAATCGATCAACAGCATCGCGGTGGTCCTGATGCCCCTGCTGGGCGCCGCCATCCTCGGCGAGGTGAGCCACCTCGCACCGAACGACTGGCGCATCGGCAGCAGCTTCTACCTGTCGGCAGCGATGCAGGCGCTGGCAGTGCTGGCGGCACTGCGCTACTTCCGGCGCCGTCGGTGAGGCACATCGATGGCACTGACTAGTTTCTGTCGAAAAACTTTACAGTCACATCTGGAAATTGAAGTTCTTTTTCGCAAGTTACTGATTTAACATGGATATTTCTTTCTGGCATGGTTATTGCTAATAAGCACATAGACCACACCCACTCCTGAAAGAGAATAATAATGAACTTCCTGAAAAAACTTGGCTGCGCTGCAGCTGTCGCACTGGCCGCCGGCACCATCCAGGCGGCGCCTGTCATGAACAATTGGACTTTCAACCCGATTGGCGGGGGCCTCGCCGCCGGCCAGACGATCAAGGAGTCCCTGGACGTCAACGGCACCGGGTTCATTCAGATCAAGCCGACCGGCGCGACCTCGTTCTCGTTTACCGAATATGCAGCCTTCAACATTGCCCAGGCTGATGCCAACGGCAAGCTGT
This sequence comes from Massilia sp. CMS3.1, assembly GCF_051262535.1. Taxonomy (NCBI): domain Bacteria; kingdom Pseudomonadati; phylum Pseudomonadota; class Betaproteobacteria; order Burkholderiales; family Oxalobacteraceae; genus Massilia; species Massilia sp. CMS3.1. Next base: position 30,596 of record NZ_JBIMES010000011.1, read on the forward strand.
TTCCTGTGAACTATCGCGGCGGCAACATCTATGCGACGCTGGAAGCCTTCGGCACCGGCACCTTCAATGGCGCCTTCACGTTCAGCGGCGGCACCATCCGGATGTACCAGGACCCGATCAACAACCGCTACGCGGGAACCGACGGCATGTTCGGCGCCGACCTTGGCACACTGATCGGCACCTTCGGCGTCCAGGCCGGTGGTGGCGGCCTGGTCGATGCCAATGGCAGCCCGACCAACAATGGCCAGGTCAGCATTCACGCGCAGGCCCAGGCCGGCGCGCTGAAGGCCGGCTACTTCTTCACCGACGGCGGCGTCGACATGTCGACCGTGGACATGACCGCATTCGCCTTTACCAATGCGAATACCATCGGCGCGCCGGGCGCCAACGCGATCAAGGAATTGGCGTGCCAGTTCGCCGGCTTCTCGGGCCCGGGCTGCGCTCCCAAGTCCCGCTATGCGAACGTGCCAGGCAAATACTTCTTTGTTGGCAATAGCGGTCAGTTCAAGTTTGCCGACGTCCCGGAGCCAGGTTCGGTCGCCCTCTTCGGCATCGCCCTGTTCGGTATCGGCGCCCTGCGCCGCCGCGTGAAGTAATCCTTCCGGTTCAAGCTCAGTAAACGACATATAAACGACATATAAACGACCTATAGCCTGGCTTGCCAGGCTATAGGTCGTTTACGCTTTCATTTTTTTTACAGGCTGCTTAGAACTTCAATTCCAGCGTCGCACGCACGCTCGGGCCGGCCTTGAAGCGCGATTCGCGTACCACCAGGCCGCGTCCCACTTCCGCGAAACTGCCGCGGTTCACAAAATCCTGGCCAAGGATATTCGACAGCGCCACGCGCAGCTGCTGCTTCGGATTGAACTTGTAGAGCGCATACGCTTCCAGATCGCGCCGCGCGATGATGGTCGAGGTCTGGCGATCGGAGATGCGCACCTGCCCGCCCTGCTTATAGGCAAAGCTCGCGCCCGTGGTCAGGTCGGCGCGCTTGTAGTCGATGCCGAGGTTGCCCGACAGCGGCGTCTGGCCGTCGAGGCGATTATCCGGCCCGGGCACGCCATCGACGCGCGACCAGTTCGCCGATAGGCTGGCGCGCAGGTCGAGCGCCGGCGCATCCTTCATCAGCGCCTTCAGCGGGAACTTGGTTTCCAGTTCCAGCCCGCGCGTTGTCGCGCGCCCTGCGTTCATCGGCATCGCGACCCAGCGCGCGCCATCGAAATCGACCAGGTAGCGCGTGTAGCCGTCGATGCGGCGCATCGAGCCGCTGATCGAGAGCAGCGCACCTTCGCCCCAGTAATGCTCGTAAGAGGCGTCGATACCGAGCGCCAGTTCCGGTTTCAGGTCCGGATTGCCTGCGTAATCGGGATCGGTCGAACGGTTGTCGATCGAGGTCTGGCGGCGCGGGATCAGTTGCTGGAAGTTCGGCGCCTTGTAGGTACGGGTGACGGCGAAGCGCAGCTGGTCGCCCTTGGTGTCCGGGATCTTGAACAGGGTCTGCATGACCGGACTCCAGACGTTCGAGCTCGAGCGGCCAGTGGTGAAGGTATTGCCGGAGGTAGCCGTGCGGATGCCTTCCCAGCGCGCGCCCAGGTAGACCGACCAGCGCGGCGTCAAGCTCCACTCGTCCTGGGCATACAGCGCCAGGCGCGCTACCCGCGACTCGGACTCTTCGCCCTTCGGGAGCAGCGGAAATACCAGGCGGCCGCTTTCCGTTTCCTCGCGGCTGTCTTCGCGCACCGAATAACCGGCGTCCCAGCCCATGCCCAGTGCGTGGCCGGTGGAGATCGTCTTGCTGAACTTGCCGACCGTGGTGGTGCCCAGTTCCTCGGCTTCCATGTGGACCAGGTTGTCGATCGGGCGTGCGGCTCCTGGGGGAGTCAGGCGCCGGTTGTCGGTCGTGTTCCGGCCGCCGATCAGGCTTGCCTTGACGTCGAGCTTGGCGCCATCGGCCATCTTGTGCACCCAATTGAGCTCGGTGCGCAGGACGTCGTTATCGGACCTGAGCCACGAATCGAGCACCGGGTAGAACGCGGGCGCGCCCAGGCTGGTGCTGGTGGTTTCGTGTTTGTGGTTGCGAAAACGCGCCGAATTGACGAAGCTTTGCGAGGTCAGCGTGTCGCCGTTCTCGCGTGTCCAGTTCAGGCGCGGGGCCAGGTTGAACAGGTTCAGGCGCCCTCTCTCATCGCCGTCGGTATGGCGCGCCAGGGTCGGCAGGCCCGCCAGGTCGTAGCCCTGTTCACTGCTGGTGACGCTGCGGTCGTACTGTTCGAACATGGCGCTGCCGGCGATCGAATACGACATCTTGCCCAGCTTGTCGGACAATTGCATATTCGCGGTCGGACCGCTGAAGCCGCTGCCGGCACGGGCGCCGATCTTGAATTCGCGCTGTCCGGCGCGCACTGCTTTCTTGAGCACGATGTTGACGGTCCCGGCCACCGACTGCGTCGAGAATTCGGCGCTCGCCGCGCGCAGCACTTCGATGCGCTCGATGACGTCGGGCGACAGCGAATCGAGGGTGAAGCCGCTCGGCGCGCGTTCGCCGTTGATCAGGATTTGCGTGTAGCCGGCGCCCAGGCCGCGCATGCGGATTTCGGCGCCGCGCCCGTTCGGGCTGTTGACCGTGATGCCGGGCACGCGCTTGAGCACGTCGGCGACGTTGGTGTCGCCATACCGGGCGATCTCTTCCCGGCCGACGACGATCTTGGTGGCAGTGTCGTCGCGGCGCGGATCGTAACTGTCGGCGCTGCCGCGCACTTCGACCTTCTGCATGGTTTGCCCGCCTGCCGGCGCTGGCGCGGCGGCCTCGGTTTTCGGCGCGGTCGCCGCCGCTGCGGAGGCGGTTTCCTGGGCCAACACGGGAAAGGCGGCGGCCAGCGCGGCAGCGAGCAGGGTCAGGCGAATCGGGGAAAGCATATACATATCAGGAAGGCAAGTTTATGAGCCCGTATTGTCCTTTAGTTCACCTGAGAAAAGATGCCTTGAGGAATATATTTTCGATATGCATGGTCCCGTTGGGCCACAAGCGCTCGGACTTGGGCGCCCAGCGTGGCCGATGCGCTACACTGCCCTGGGGCAGCGCCATCGAAAACAATGATATGCACGCGCACGCCCCTTATTTATAATTCGCCATCATCACAAGCAATAAAGGGCTGCCATCGTGTCCGATCGTTTCAAAGTACTGCCGCAATACGTCATGCCGAAGCAGGCGCTGACCTCGTTTGCCGGGCGCGTCGCCGGCCACCGCGGAGGCAAGGTGACGACCCGCCTGATCCGCTGGTTCGTCGGCAAGTACGGCGTCAACATGGACGAGGCGCATAATTCCGACATCGCCAGCTACCCGAGCTTCAACGAATTCTTCACGCGTCCCCTGAAGGATGGGGTGCGTCCGCTGGCGCAGGCCGATTTCGTCTGCCCGGTCGATGGCGCGATCAGCCAGTTCGGTGCGATCGACGACCACCACATCCTGCAGGCCAAGGGCCACAAGTTCACCACTACCGAGCTGGTCGGCGGCGATGCGACACTCGGCACGCAGTTCCAGCACGGCGCCTTTGCCAACCTCTACCTGAGCCCGAAGGATTACCACCGCCTGCACATGCCGTGCGACGGCCGCCTGACGCGCATGATCTACGTGCCGGGCGCGCTGTTCTCGGTCAACCCGACCACCGCGCGCGGCGTGCCGGGCCTGTTCGCACGCAACGAGCGCGTCGTCTGCGTGTTCGAGTCCGACGAATTCGGCACCTTCGTCATGGTGCTGGTGGGCGCGACCATCGTCGGCAGCATGGCCACCCCGTGGCATGGCGTCGTCAATCCGCAACGCACCGGCCGTATCTCGGAATGGACCTATGACTCCTCCCCGGTGCTGCTGAAAAAGGGCGAAGAGATGGGCCGCTTCCTGCTCGGCTCGACGGTGGTGATGCTGTTCAAGGAAAAGACCATCGCGTTCAACCCGGACTGGGCGCCGGAGCGCAAGGTGCGACTCGGCGAAATGATGGGGAACCGGCCGGTCTGATATCAACAACCCCGGCTTTCCTGCGCCTCGCTGCAAAACAGTTCTTCCATCATGTCGAGAAAGGCGCGTGTCTTGGCCGGCATCAGGCGCCGTCCGGGGAACACGGCCCAGCCGGTGGCGGCCGGCAGGTCCCATTCCGGCAGCACCCGCACCAGTTCTCCCGTGCTTACCAGTGGCGCCGCGAACAGTTCGGAGCTGGCCGCAATTCCGGCGCCGTTGCAGGCGATGCGGGCCAGCAGGTCGGGCGAGTTCGCCGTGAGGCGCGCCGGCAGTTCGCGTTGCCATCGCAGCTTGCCGCGCGTGAGCGTCCAGGACAGCGGTCCGCCACCCCGGCTGAGCAGGCACAGCAAGTCGTGGCCGAGCAAGTCGTCCGGGTGCTCGGGTAAACCGCGCACGGCCGTGTAGCTGGGCGAGGCATACAGGCCAAAGCGCTGCAGCGTGACGCGCCGTGCTGCCAGCGTCGAATCGTCCGGCAAATCTCCCATGCGGATCGCGATGTCGAAGTTTTCCGCCACCAGGTCGACCCGGCGCGGCGACAGATCGAGTTCGACGCTCACCGCTGGGTAGCGCGCAAGAAAAGTCCCGATCATCGCGCTCATGCCGAGGTTGGCGAAATCGGCGGGCAGCGAGATGCGCAGGCGTCCACTCGGCGCGGCCTGGCGGTGCTGGGCCAGCGCGCCGGCCGCTTCCGACTCCTCGGCCACCTTGCGCGCGTGTTCCAGCAGGCTGGCGCCGAATTCGGTCACCATCAGTTTGCGCGTGGTGCGGGCAAGCAGCCGTTCGCCGAGGCGCGCTTCGAGCAGCGAGATGCGGCGCGAGACCGTCGACTTGGGCAGGCTGACGCGCGTGGCTGCCGCGCTGAAGCTGCCCGCTTCGACGATGCGCGCAAACAGCAGCAGGTCATTCGGTTCGATGTCCATCAGATTGTTCCACTGGCTGAATAAAGTTATCCATTCTAAGGTCTTCTGGATTGATTTTGGAACTGTTACAGTGTCTTCATCGCAGGACCAATCACTTACAGGAAGACACCGACATGAACATTCTCCAGATTACCTCCAGCCTGCGCGGCGCCGAATCCGAGTCAAGCCGTGTCACCAACAGCATCGTCGCCAGGCTCGTCGCCGCTAATCCGAATGCCACCGTCGTGACCCGCGATTTGGCGCGCAATCCGCACCCGCAGCTCGACGAAGCCGCGCTCGGCGCCCTGTTCACGCCAGTGGAATCGCGCAGCGCCGAGCAGGCAGCCCGCGTGGCCCTCGACGACGCCCTCATCGCCCAGCTGCAGGCCGCCGACGTGCTCGTGATCGGCGCGCCGATGTACAACTTCAGCATTCCGGTGCAACTGAAAAGCTGGTTCGATGCGATCGCCCGTGCCGGCGTGACCTTCCGCTACACCGAGTCCGGTCCGGAAGGCCTGTTGAAAGGCAAAAAGGTATTCGTGGCCACCGCGCGCGGCGGCATCTATCCGGCCGAGGCTGACCCGCAAGTGCCGTTCGTGCGCATGCTGCTGAACTTCCTGGGCATGACCGACAACACCTTCATCCATTCGCCGGCACAGGCGATGGGTCCGGAAGCGTCGAGCAAGGGCCGTGCAGAAGCCGACGCCACCATCGAAGCCGCACTGGCGTAAATGGCCGGGCGGCGCTACAGGAGACGATGATGAATGCAGTGCTTGAAGAACGTGTAGCGCGGCCACGCGGCGTGGAACGCATCGTCGCAGGCCAGTTCGTGATGGACGGGGCCGGTGTGAAGATTAACCGCGTCCTGACCCACACCTTGCAGCGCCGCCTCGACCCCTTCCTGATGCTCGACGCTTTCGGCAGCGACAAGGCCGGCGACTACATCGCGGGCTTTCCGGAGCATCCGCACCGTGGTTTCGAGACCGTCACCTACATGCTGGCCGGACGCATGCGCCACCGCGACAGCGGCGGCAACGAGGGCCTGATCACGGACGGCGGCGTGCAGTGGATGACGGCCGGGCGCGGCGTGATCCACTCCGAGATGCCGGAGCAGAATGAAGGCCTGATGGAAGGCTTCCAGCTGTGGTTGAACCTCCCGGGCAAGGACAAGATGCGCGATCCGTGGTACCGCGACATCCCGAATGCCGAGGTGCCGCGCTTCACGCTCGAGTCAGGCGTGACCGTGCAGGTGATCGCCGGGACCACGCACGGCGTCGAAGGCGCCGTGCAGCGCGAAGGCACCGAGCCGCTGTATCTCGACATCGACCTGCCTGCGGGCGCCAGCTTCGAGCAGGTACTGCCCCCCGGGCACAATGCCTTCATCTACGTGTTTCGGGGCGAGGCGGTGGTTGCCGGCCGCGGCGTGCCGCAAACGCGCATGGCCATTCTCGACAATGCCGAAGGCGCGGACGGCGTCGTCATCAAGGCGCCGAGCGGCGCCCGCCTGCTGTTGCTCGCGGGCCGTCCCTTGAACGAACCGATCGCGCAGTATGGTCCGTTCGTGATGAATACGCAGGCCGAACTGCAGCAGGCGGTCGAGGATTTCCGAAGCGGGCGTTTCGGCGCCTGATTGTCACCCGTTTTACGCGCGCCTGGGCGGTCGATGGATCGCCCGGCGCGCTTGCGTTACACTGCCGGCATGTGCTTCTCCACACTCCTGCCATGCCATTGATGCCCGTCCTGATCGACCTGCTCTCGCGCGCCAGCCATGCGCTCGGCTTCGAGACGGTGGACCGCTTCCCGCGCAACCATCTCCATGCGCGCACGCACTGGGACCGGGCCTACTTCGATATCGCCTCCGACCTGAAACCCGACGCCATCGAGCGTTCGCTGTGCGCGTCGATCGACAACACCCCGTCGGTGTTCGCGCACATCGCCAACCCGACGCCGGCCATGCAGCGCACGCTGCTGGGCGTGATCGACGCCCGCCTGCGCCGCTCCTGCGGCGCGCCGACCGACCTCGTGACGCTGCTGATCGACGCTTACCGCAGTCCTTACACGATCGAAGCGCGGCCGGGACTGCGCGCGGCGATCGACGCGACCGAGGGTCTCGCGCTACATGAGCGCGTCCACGCGGTGCTGGCCTTTCTCGGCGCGATGCCGGCAGCCTTCGATGTCATCGAGGCGCAGGACTGAAGGTGGGACGCGCCAGGTTGCTCGGCACGTAGCGTTCGCGCAGCGCCATGAAGGGCGTTTCCACCAACCGGTACAAGATCCAGCCCGACAGCACCGACAGCGACAGCAACAGCACGACCGCAACGATGGAATGCGGGCCGTAGCCGAGCGCCTGCAAGGGAGCGGCGGCGACCGCGCTGGCGCCACGGTGGGTCAGGTAGATCGCGTACGACCACACGGCCAGGCGTCCGGCGCCGGGAATGCGCAACTCCCGCAAGAGCGAGCGCGGCGACAAGGCGGCGAGGATCAGCAAGCCAAAGCCCAGTCCCAGCAGTGGGTAGCCGAAGACGGTTGCCACGAACCCGTAGTGCTGATCCAGGAACAGCCAGAAGCTCAGCCCCGTGATCGCGAGCCCGGCGACCAGCATGCGGTTGCCGTGGCTGGTGACGCGCGTCCACACGTCCGGATGGTGGTTCTTCAGCAGCGCCAGCGACACGCCGGCCACCAACTCGTCGAGCCTGCATAAGCTCGAGTAATAAATGAGCTTGTAATAGAAGTAAATCCCATACTTCTGGGCATCGACATGCTCGGACCAGAGCTGGGCGCGCAGCACCATGCCGGCCGCGACCACGCACACGATGACTACCCAGGCGACAGAGATGCGCAGCCGCAGTAGGGCGCCGGCCAGCGCCAGCGCCGGCAGCAGCAGATAGAACTGTTCCTCGATCGCGAGCGACCAGCTGTGCGAAAACGCGGTACCGGGCGCCAGGCCCAGGTTCTGGGTGAAACTCAGGTAGCGCCAGAGTGGCGCGAGCGGCGCATTCTCGCCCCAGGCCGGCCAAAGAAAATAAATCGCCAGTATCACGAAATAATTGGGCAGCGTGCGCAGCAGGCGGCGCGCGTAGAAGGCCTTCAGGGACAGGCCGGCGTCCGTCTTCAGGGCGGCAAAGATCTGGTTGCCGATCAGGTAGCCCGAGAGCGCAAAGAACAGGTCGACGCCGGCCCAGCCGATCCGCCCGAGCCAGCCGAAGGTGGCATCGTCGTGCGAGACGAACAGCGTGTAATGGTGCAGGACGACCAGTGTGACGGCGAGCGCGCGCAGGGTGTCGAGACCATGCAGGCGGGCGCTGCGGGGATCAATCATGGGATCGCGTGAAAACAGGAGTGGCGGATCATGCCATGCCCATTTCGCACGTGCCAGTGATTCCCGATAAAATGGCGGCACCGATATTTCTTTGGATCATCACGCATGACCTCCACACCGAATCTGCAGTTCAAGTTTGTCAACTATACCGGCTTGGGTGACGGCCCGAGCGTGATCATCATGGGCGCGACCCACGGCAACGAGATCTGCGGCACCGAGGCGATCCGGCGCGTCATGGCTGAACTCGACAGCGGCGCGCTGCGCATTGCGGCCGGCAGCGTGACGTTTGTTCCGATCGTCAATCCTCTCGCCTACGCGAAAAACGAACGCAACGGCGAGCGCAACCTGAACCGCAACCTGTTCCCCAAGGACGAGCCGCAGGATTTCGAGGACCGCATTGCCAACTGGCTCTGTCCGCTGCTGGCACAGCACGACGTGCTGCTCGACCTGCACTCGTTCAATGCAGCCCATGGCGAGCCATTCGTGATGGTCGGGCCCGTCAATAACGGGGGCCCGCTCGAACCCTTCGGGCAGGCCGAGAAAGAACGCGCCCTGGCGCGCCGCCTGGGCGTGCGCCGTTTCGTCACCGGCTGGATGGCGGCCTATGGCGGTGGGGTGCAGCGCCGTTCGCGCGGCAACGCCGACGAACTCGAAACCGTGCTGCGCTACGGCGTCGGCACCACCGAATACATGCGCACCACGGGCGGCTATGCGCTCACGCTCGAATGCGGCCAGCACGTCGACCCGCAGGCGCCGCAAGTGGCCTACCGCGCCATCCTCAACACGCTGGCGTTCCTCAAACTGATCGAGGCGCCGGAACCGGAACCGGTGCCGTTTGACGAGATGGAAGCGCTGCAGATGGTCGTGGTGCACGACAAAGAGGACGCGGGCGACGTCTTTTCACGTAGCTGGGCCAGCTTCGATCCGGTCGCCGAGGGCGAGCAGATCGGCACGCGGGCCGATGGCAGGCCGGTGCTGGCAGAATTTAGTGGCCGGATCCTGTTCCCGGATGCCAAGGCGGGGGCGAATTCGGAGTGGTATTACCTGACGCGGGCGAATCCGGAGTTCGGGCGCGACTGAAACAGGGACCTCGCTACATGGGTCCAGATGTCGCAAGCGTGCGCCGTTGTCGTCGCTTGCGAACTAGTGGATAATTCGCACCCATGACCGATACCGCTACCCTCCCCCCTCTTCCAGACCGGCTCTCCATCGATCCGAGCAGCCCTTTCCACAACCGCGACGTGTTCCAGCATGACGTCGGTATCCGCTTCAACGACAAGGACCGTTTCGACGTCGAAGAGTATTGCTTGAGCGAAGGCTGGATCAAGGTCGCCGCCGGCAAGACGCTCGACCGCAAGGGTAAGCCGATGCTGATCAAACTGAAGGGCAAGGTCGACGCGTTCTACCGCTGATCGACCCGGCCGGCGCACCGCGCCGGCATCTTCCTCATTTCCTCTTTCCCGCCAATGAACGGTGCTGTCCGCTGCGGCGCGCCGCTCGACTCGTCGGCTGTCGCCCTACCACAACAGATGATGTTGCATTGCGGAAAAAGCGCTTGCCTGTCCAAATCCAGAACAATATGATGGCGTGCTTGGGATTGCCAATCGGCAATTCGTCGCTCGCACCAGCGCACGCTGAGATATTGGAAAACCAGATGAAATTTACGAAGATTGTGTCGATCCTGTTGGTCACGCTGGCAGCGGCAAGCACCGCCCAGGCCCGCGAAATCGCCACCACCGTCGACCTCGGCACGACCGGCCTTGGCCTGCACCTGAGCACCCCGGTCGCACCGAACCTGAACGCCCGCGTCGGCCTGAACTTCGCCAGCTACTCCTACGATGGCAATACCTCGGACGTGGAATACGACTTCAAGCTCAAGCTGGCTACCGTGGACGCCTTGCTCGACTACCATCCGTGGGGCAGCGCCTTCCGCGTCAGCGGCGGCCTGGTCTACAACGGCAATAGCATCGACGCGAACGCCAAGCCGAACGCGAACGGCACCTACACCATCAACGGGCGCACCTACAGCTCGGCGATGGTCGGCGACCTGAGCGGCAAGATCGACTTCCGCAAGACCGCCCCTTATCTCGGCATCGGCTGGGGCAACGCGGTCGCGGCGGCGGGCTGGGGCTTCGGCATGGACCTGGGCGTGGCTTTCCAGGGTTCGCCGAAAACCAGCCTGGCGTCCCGTGGCTGCACCGCACCGGCTCCCGTGTGCGCCCAGGTCGCGAACGACGTCGCGGCAGAAAATGCCAAGCTGGCCGACGAAGTGAAGGATTTCAAGCTGTATCCCGTGATCCGCGTGGGCGTCAGCTACCGCTTCTGATGCAAGGCACAGGGTACGAATGAAAAGCAGGCTGCTGGCCTGCTTTTCTTTGTGTCAGGCCGGCGTCAACAGTTTGAGGCCTGCGATCCCGAGTGCGATCAGGCCGATCGAGCCGATGCGCAGCGCGCCGGCCGGCTCGCCCAGCATCATCATGCCGAACGCTGCGGTGCCGATCGTGCCGATGCCGGTCCAGACTGCGTAGGCCGTGCCGAGCGGCAGGTTACGCAGGGCCAGGCCCAGCATGCCGACGCTGAGCAGCATCGCCAGCAGCGTAAAAGCCGTCGGAATCGGCTTGGTGAAGCCTGCGGTGTACTTCAGTCCGACTGCCCACGCCACTTCCAGCAAGCCTGCCACCACCAGATAAATCCAGCTCATTTTCAACCTTTCGCGGGGCTTCCCCGTCCGTGAAAAACGGGCGCAAGTATAGCACCGCCCTGCGTTCAGCCCGGCATCACGGGCGAAAATGTGGCGTCCTCGGCAGGAATCGGGCGCGTCCCGTAAGATGCCCGGACTTCATCCAAGAGGAACGCAATGACCACTTTATTCGACCCCATCACCATCGGCGCGCTGCAACTGCCGAACCGCATTATCATGGCGCCATTGACCCGTGCCCGCGCCATCGGCCCGGACCGCGTGCCGAACGCCCTGATGGCGGAGTATTATGTCCAGCGCGCCAGCGCCGGCCTGATCCTGTCGGAAGCGACTTCGGTCACGCCGATGGGCGTCGGCTACGCCGACACCCCGGGCATCTGGTCCGACGCGCAGGTGGCAGGCTGGAAGCAGATCACCGAGGCCGTGCACGCCGCTGGCGGACGCATCGTCATGCAACTCTGGCATGTGGGCCGCATTTCCGACCCGGTGTTCCTGGACGGCGCGGCACCCGTCGCCCCGAGCGCGGTGAAGCCGGCCGGCAGCGTCAGCCTGGTGCGCCCGAAGCGCGACTACGCCACGCCGCGCGCGCTCGAGACAAACGAGATCGCCGGCATCGTCGCGGCCTACCGCAAAGGCGCCGAAAATGCAAAGAAGGCGGGCTTCGACGGTGTCGAGATCCACGGCGCCAACGGCTACCTGCTCGACCAGTTCCTGCAAGACAGCACCAACTTCCGTACCGACGAATACGGCGGCTCGATCGAGAACCGCGCGCGCCTGATGCTGGAAGTGACGGATGCCTGCATCGCCGTCTGGGGCGCGGACCGCGTCGGCATGCATCTGGCGCCACGCCGCGACGCACACGACATGGGCGATTCGACCCCTGTCGAGACCTTCGGCTACGTCGCACGCGAACTGGGCAAGCGCGGCATCGCCTTCATCTTCGCGCGCGAAGCCGTAGGCGAGGACAGCCTGGGACCCGTATTGAAGAAACAGTTCGGCGGCGTCTTCATCGCCAACGAAAAGATGACGGTCGAGGCGGCCGAGCGCCTGCTCACTGCCGGCGACGCCGATGCCATCGCTTTCGGCCTGTGGTTCATCGCCAATCCGGACCTGCCGGAGCGCCTGCAGAGCGGTGCGGACCTCAATCCCCTGCGTCCGGACGTGATTTACGGTAGCGGCGCCGAAGGCTATACGGACTATGCGGCGCTGAAGCAGGCGTAATGTCGCGACAAGGCTGGCCGGCATGGCCAGCCTTCCAGTCGTACCGACCCGTATGCACGGGGTATGTACGCCCCGTGAGTGCATCCGGTTTCCCCTGTAATTGCTGTTGCGCTCATGATATTCTTGCGCAATTCGCATGCTGCGCCGGTCGGCGGTGCACGCGCCAACAGGGAACCAACTTGACTATTCTTGCACCACGCGCGATGACGATCGCCATCGCAACAGCTTTCGCCGTATCGGTATTCGCAGCGAGCGGCGCCTGCGCCGCCCCGGCGCCCCGCGCCGAAAACGCTTTCCTTTCCCAGCAGGACGCCGCCGCCCGCTCGGCGCGCGTGTCGAATGTCGAGTATGCGCTCGAGTTCACGCTGACCGGAAAAGAAACCTTCAGCGGCGTCACCACCGCCAGCTTCGACCTGAACGATACAGGCGCGCCGCTGACGATCGACCTCGACAAGGCGACCGTAAAATCGGTCAGCGTCAACGGCAAGCAGGCAGAGACGAAGTACAACAACTGGTTCGTGACGATCGCCCCCGCCGACCTGGTCAAGGGCCGCAACAGCGTCGTCATCGCCTACGAACGAGCGCACAGCACGAATGGCGAAGGCCTGCACCGCATGGTCGACCCGGTCGATAACCGGGTGTATACGTACTCGCACTTCGAACCGGCCGCCGCACACCAGATGTTCGCGGTCTTCGACCAGCCCGACCTGAAGGCGACCTATCAGGTGACGGCCACGGCGCCCGCCGACTGGCATGTGGTGTCGACCACGCGCGAGACCAGCATCGAGATTGCTGGCGCCAGCAAGCGCTGGGTCTTCCCCAAGTCGAAGAAGCTGAGCCCATACAATTTCTCGCTGCACGCCGGCCCCTACAAGGTATGGGAAGACAAGAGCGGCAAGTACCCGATGCGCCTGTTCGCGCGCCAGTCGGTGGCCGCGCAAGTCACGCCCGAAGACTGGTTCGGCTACACGAAGAACGGCCTGGCCTTCTTCGACAACTATTTCGGCATTCCTTACCAGTTCGAGAAATACGACCAGCTGATCGTGCCCGACTTCCTGTACGGCGCGATGGAGAACGCCGGCGCGATCACCTTCGCCGAACGCGGCTTCCTGCACAAGGCGAAGATGACCGATGCCCAGCGCCAGTCGCTGGCCTCGGTGATCATGCATGAGATGGCGCACCAGTGGTTCGGCGACCTCGTCACCATGCAGTGGTGGAACGGCCTGTGGCTGAACGAGAGCTTCGCCTCCTTCATGGGCACGCTGGCGACCGCCGAGTCGACCGAATTCAAGGACGCCTGGCAGCACTTCTATTCGACCGGCAAGCAGGCCGCCTACGTGCAGGACCAAAAGGCGAATACCCACCCGATCGAGGTGCCGGTGCCGTCGACCGCGAACGCGTTCGACAACATCGATGCGATCACGTACTCGAAGGGCGCCTCGACCCTGATACAGCTGCGCCACCTGCTGGGCGCGGAAGTCTTCCGCAAGGGCGTGCACAACTACCTGACCAAGTATTCCTACGAGAACGCCAGGCTCGACGACTTCATCGGCAGCCTGGGCCAGGCGGCCGGGCGCGACTTGTCGGGCTGGACGCGCGAGTGGCTCTACGAAGCGGGCGTGAATACGATTGCTGCGAACTTCAGCTGCACCGGCGGCAAGGTCAGCGCCTTCTCCCTGCAGCAGAGCGCGCCGAGCAAGCTTTTGCCGACCCTGCGCGAACAGCGCGTGCAGGTTGCCACCTTCAAGGTCGAGGGCGGCAAGCTGGTGGCGCTGCAAAACGTGCCCGTGACCTACAAGGGCGCGAACACGAAAGTGGCGGCGCTGGCGGGCAGCGCATGCCCGGACCTGGTGTATCCGAACTACCAGGACTGGGGTTTCGTGAAGGTCCAGCTCGACAAACGTTCGTTCGAGACCGCGCGCACCAGCCTGGCGAGCGTCGATGATGCGCTGCTGCGCACGATGCTGTGGCAGAGCCTGTGGGACGGCGTACGCGACGGCAAGCTGCCGCTGAACGAATTCATCAAGACGGTGCTGGTGAACGCGCCGCTGGAGAAGGATTACACGCTGCTGGGCGACGTGCTGGGCAAGCTTGCCGATTCGAAGGAATACCTGGACCTGATGGGTGTGAACTCGGCCTGGGCCACGCAGACCCGCACGGACCTGGAAGCGATGGCGTGGAAGGCGGCCAATGCCAGCAAGGGCAACGAGAACTTCCAGCGCCGCTGGTTCGACGCCTACCTGTTCCTGGCCAGCAGCCCGCAAGCGCTCGATCACCTGGCCGGGATCCTGGACGGCACCTCCACCGTCGAGGGCCTGGCGATCAACCAGGACCTGCGCTGGGCCATCGTGCGCCGCCTGAACCGCTACAACCATCCGGGCGCAGCCGCCCTGGTGGAGCTTGAAGCCAAGCGCGACAACTCCGACGCCGGCCAGGCTGCGGCACTCGCCGCGACCGTGATCCGTCCGGATCCGAAGCTGAAAAGCGAGTGGCTCGGCACGGTCGAGGACTTGCAGACGACACTGCCGTTCTCGAAGGTGCGCACGGCGATCGACAACCTGTACCCGGCCGAGCAGAATGTGCTGGCCGAACAGACGGCGGCCCAGCGCCTGGCGAAGCTGCCGGCGATCGACAAGGCGGCCGGCCCGGTCTATATGCGCAGCTATGCCGGTTCGCTGATTCCGACGAGTTGCACGCCGGCCAGCGTCAAGCGCCTGAGCCAGGCCGCGGCAACGATGAAGGGCCTGTCGGCCGGCACCCGCCGTTCGCTGCTCGACGCCCAGCAGGAAGACCAGCGCTGCGTGACCATCAAGGCAGCCATGACGGCACCGAGGTAAGCATTGCAGCACGGCGCCACGCCAGGCTACGGCGGATCCCGGCCATGGACCCCGCTCGTCCTGACCCTTGGCCTGCACCTGCTGCTGGTGCTGGCCTGGTGGACGAGCGCGCGCCCCGCTGCACCGGAGCCGGCGCCGCGCGCTTCCACTTTGGTGCTGGTGCAGGCCCTGCCCTGGCCGGCGCCGCAGCCGGCTGCTCCTGCGCCGCCGTCTCGGGCACGTGCGCGCCAGCCGGCCGTTTTTGTCGCACCTTTGCCCGAGCCGGCAACACCATCCTCCACCCCGCCCCCTGCCGACCCCGAACCGGCCGGTGAGTCGCAGCCCGACGCACGGGGCTCGCCACTGCCGGGCGACCTGCTCGCGAATTCGATAGCGATGGCGGGGCAGGTCGACCGCGACCTGCGCAAGGGGTCCAGCCCGATCACGGCCGAGCCCGAGCGCAAATGGGAGCGCTTCGCCGAAGCCTTTGCGGCCGCACGCGCGAGCCGGCCCCCTGGCCTGACGCTCGAGAGCTATACGGCACCCGACGGCGTGACCATTTACCGCAAGACCGTGGCCGGCCGGCCGCGCTGCTACCGCAGCGGCAGCGTCGGCGGCCTCGTCACGGGCTTTGGAAACGCCGATGGTCACGGCGCCGGCCGTACCACCTGCCCCACCAACGTCAGCTGGACCCGCCGCTGAGAGCGCGCTCCAACCCCAACGCTTGTGGCCTGCCTCTGCTGGCACGCACGGCTCGGCGAGCCCGGCAAGCGGCTAGAATGGCGCTTTGCCGGCGCCACGCCGCCTGTTCGAAGGGGAGTTGAATTGACCTTGGATTATCCGCAACCGTTTCTGTTATCCCTGGCGCCGGGCGCCGCGGATATCGATGGGCTGAACCACACGAACAATGCAGTTTACGTGCGCTGGTGCGAGCAGATTGGCTGGGCGCACTCCGAGTCGCTTGGCCTGGGGCTCGAGGATTACCGGCGCCTGGACCGCGCGATGGCGATCCGGCGCGGCGAATACGATTACATCCTGCCGACGCTGCTGGGCGAGGAGCTGCTTCTTGCGACCTGGCTGGTCGGCGGCGACGGCAAGCTGTCGATGGAACGCCGCTTCCAGCTGGTGCGCACGAGCGACGGGGCGACCGTGCTGCGCGGGCGCTGGGAACTGGTCTGCATCGACGTCACAGGCGGCCGGCCGCGCCGCATGCCGCCCGAATTCCTCGACGCCTACATGCCGCAGGTCGTGAAAAGGGGCTGAAGGGAACGAGGCCGGGGGCATGCATGTGCCTGCGTGAATCACCTTGCGCCCGCTCAAAGGCAAACTTGAGGGAATCGCGCCGCGCGGCGTTCGCGCCGGGCGACACTGCATTGGTGTCCGCCGTCCACGAGGTTCCGCCATGTCCGGTCCAGCGAATCGTTCCGCCAATCCATTGTTCGCGGTATTGTTCTGCGCCATCCTGCTGGTGCTCGATGGCTGCCGTCTGAGCGAAGGCTCGTCCGAACAATTGGTCATTCCCGAAGTCGTGCGTACTAACCTGTTTGTCGCGCCAAACGGTTCGGATGCCAACCCGGGCACCCAGTCCGAACCCTTCCGCACGATCGGGCGCGCCGCCCAGGTGGTCACCTCGGGCACGACCGTGTACGTGGCGCCGGGCATGTACACGGGCGGCTTTCGCACCAATGTCAGCGGCACTGCCGAAGCGCGCATCATCTTCGTGTCGTCGGAACGCTGGGGCGCGAAAATCGTCCCGCCGCTCGACTCGCGCACCACCAGCGCCTGGGACAACCGCGGCAACTACGTCGACATCGTCGGATTCGATGTCGATGGCTTCCAGTACCAGAGCGGCACCAAATGGCTCAGCGGCATCTACAACGGCGGTTCCTACAATGGCATCCGCCACAACCACGTGCACCATATCGCCCTCGACGTGCCCTGCGAGGCGGCCGGCGGCGCGGGCATCGGCGTGGACAGCTATTACAAGGGCAAGCACGGCGAGGTCATCGGCAATAACGTGCACGACATCGGCCCCCCCGAGTGCCGCTTCCACCACGGCATCTACGTCAGCACCCAGGCGCGCGTGCGCAGCAACGTGATCTACCGCATCTCCGGCGCCGGCATCCACCTGTGGCACGACGCCCAGCGCGTCGACATCACCGGCAACACGGTGTCGACTTCCGGTTCGGGCATCGTCGTCGGCGGGGGCGACTTCTATTATTCGAAGGGGCCGAACGACAACACGATCGTGGCCAACAACATCGTCTTCGACAACAAGCACGGCATCCTCGAGCAAGGCGCCACGGGCGCCAACAACCGCTACGTGCACAACCTGGTGTTTCAGAACAGCGTCAGCGACTGGCGCCTGCCGCCCGGACGCCAGCATGTGGGGACGGTCGCGGCCGAACCGGTCTTCCTCGAATACAGCCGCACCGGCACGCCGGATTTCCGCCTCAGCAGCCGCTCACCCGCGATCGGGCGCGGCATGGTGGTCGAGACCCCGGAACCGGACTTCGAGGGGAAACAGCGCAGCGTCGGAACCGGCTTCGATATCGGCGCTTTCCAGCACGAGCAACTGCCGGACGCGGAGCTGTCCCGCAACGAGGACCCCGACGGCGTACGCTAGTTCGACGCCTGGCGCTCGCCGGGCGTGCTTGACACCGGCTGCACAGCGGTGACACGCCACCTACAATATTTCGCGCACCGTCTCCGACGGCCTGCACAGCCGCACGCCCTTCGGCGTCACCACAAAAGGCCGGTTCATCAGCACCGGATGCGCCAGCATCGCATCGACCAGGGCTTCGTCGCTCACATCGGCGGCGTCGAGCCCGAGTTCCGTATACAGGCTTTCCTTGGTGCGAATCGCGTCGCGCGCATGCAGACCGGCCGCGCCGAGCATGCGCACCAGCTCCTCGCGCGCGGGTGGCGCGACCAGGTAATCGACGATGTGCGGCTCAACACCGGTGTCGCGGATTGCGGCCAGCGTGCTGCGCGAATGACTGCAGTGCGGATTGTGATAGATCGTGATGTCCATGATGATCGAAGGGGCAAAGGGCCGCCATGATACGGCCCGGCCATGTAACAGACCAGCTTTTTTCCTTGTCGCTCTTGCCCTGGCCCTATAAAATTCCTCGCTTCGTTTTCCGCATGGTAACGATAAGTTCTCGCATGAGTAGCAACACATAACAAGAGGCCGCTTTCACGCGGCACGACGGAGAAAAGATGAGCGACACCCTGATGCATCCTGCGGCCTTACAAACCTGGGGCCAGCGCACCGCGCTGCGCCTCCTGAACCTGGCCGGCTGGAAGCTGCGCTACCGGCCCCTGCCCGGCCCGCACGGCATCGCTGTGGTGTACCCCCACACCTCGAACTGGGATTTTCCGATCGGCCTGCTGGGCAAGTGGGCCCTGGGCCTGAACTTTCGCTGGCTCGCCAAGGACTCGCTGTTTCGCGGTCCGCTGGGCGGCATCATGCGCTACTGGGGCGGCGTGCCCGTCGACCGGCGCGCGCCGATGGGTGCGACGCGCCTGCTGGCCGAGAACATGCTGGGCGAGCCATGGTGCTGGGTCGGCATCACGCCGGAAGGCACGCGCGGCTACCGTCCGCACTGGAAGAGCGGTTTCTATCATCTCGCGATGGCCGCCAAGGTGCCGCTGGTGCTGGTCTACATTGACTACAGCAGGAAGGAACTGGGCCTGGTGGACTTCATGACGCTGACCGGCGACCAGGACGCCGACATGGCGGCCATCGCCGCCGTCTACCGGGACCGCCATGGCTTCAATCCGCAAGACGCGGCGCCGATCAAGCTGGCCCCGCCCCATATCGGCCCCGATCGGCGCAAGCCTTGACAGCTCACCCCTGGAGCACGCCCTTGCGCTCGCGCACGAACATGGTCTTGTACCAGATGGCCGTCGCGCGCCAGGCGCCGCTTGGTGTCGCGCAATATTCCGGCAGTTCGCCCACCCGCGTATAGCCGAGCCGCGCGTACAGCGCTTCGGCGTTTGAACCCGCCTCGGTATCGAGGAACAGCAGGCCGCGGCGCAGCGCGAGCGCCTGCACCTCCGCCGCCTGCATCATGCTTGTCCCCACACCGGCGCGCCGTGCGCCGCTGTGCACGAGCAGCTTTTGCACCTCGGCGCGGTTGCTGCCATTGGGCTTCATGCACAGGTCGAGCTGCACCGTCCCGACCAGCACGTGGTCGCGCCAGCCGGCCAGCAGGATGCGCGAGCCGGCCTCGACCGCCCCCGCCACTTCGCGCCAGTAGGCATCGGCCTCCGTCTCGGCGAGCGGCATGACGAAGCCGACCGAGGCCCCATGCGCGACCGCGTCGAGCAGCAGCGCGCGCAGCGGCAGTGCATGGGCCCTGACGCCGGCAGCGTCCAGCATGTTGACCTGCATGTCGTTTTCTCCTCGGTCGTTCCTGTACATGGATTAAAAACGCACCCCGGCAGCGAGCGCCGCGACGTCGCGGTCGGCGACCTGGTTGTAGTCTCCGCCCCAGTTCGGCAACCAGGCAAGTTCAAGCAGGTAGCGCTGGCGGTACTCGAAACGCCATGCCAGGTTCGCCGTCTTGCGGCCTTCGTTGAGCAGGAAGTCGCCGGCCCAGCCTTTCAGGTCGTGGGCGAACGTGAGGCTGGCACTGCCGGCCAGCCCCTGGACCAGCACCGGCATCCGGGCGTCGAAGCGCACGCGGTAGCCGTAGCTGTTCCTGGTGGCGTAGCCGCGCAGGCTGCACTGGCGGACGGCGTCGCCCGTGGTGACGGTGCAGGCGCCGGCCACAGGCCCCACGCCGAAGATATCGGCCCGGCCGTAGCGCCGCACGGCGGGGTCAGGCAAGCCCGACACATGCTTGCCGACGACTTCCAGGCTGGCCGCCAGCACGGCTTTGCCGACCTGCCACTCGCGCCCGGCCCCCAGCTGCAGCTGCGACATCGCGTACAGGTCATAGCCGTGGAACAAGCCGCCCGGCGGCACCGCGTTGGCGCTGGCGCGCAGCAGGGCCGGCGCGCTCGCGTTCAGGAATGGCGGCAACACGTCGCCCGGCGCGAGCATGAAGGGGACCCGTGGCCGATAAGACGCTTCGCCATACAAGCTGGTGCGTTCGCGCTTGTGGGCGAAGGTGAGCGCCGTGAGCGCCAGGCCTTCCACGTACTCGGTGAAGTAGGCCATGTTGCGCCCGTCCGGGTCGCCCGCGACCAGCGCCGGGCCACCGACGCGCGTGCTGCGGCGCAGGCTCGGCAGCGCGGTGCGCGCGTTGTAGCGGGCATGGTAGAGGCCGATGTCCAGCCCGAGCGGCACGGACTTCCAGGTCAGGCCCAGCCCGTATTCACCCTGCTCCACCTCCGGGGTCGGCAGGCGTTTCATGGTGGCGCCAAGCCCGATGCGTGCGCGGTCGCTCACCTGCGGCTGGCCCGACATCACGAGGTCGCATCCCGGCGTCAGGTAGTCGGAGAGGGACCACAGGGTGCCGCACATGTCGAGCGCGGTCGGCGTGTGACGACGCTGGTAGTACGCTTCGACGGCGAACGCCGGGTCGAGGTCGACGCGGCCGAACAGCATGGGCGCGGCGACCCGCATTTCCTGGGGCACGGCGCCAGCCCGGCGCAGTGCCGGCAAATCCTTCGGATTGAGCGCTTCGAGTCCGCCCGGCGTGCCGGCCATGCCAGGCCGCTCGCCCCAGTTCAAGGATTGGCGGCCGAGGCGCGCCGTGTAACGGGGCCCAGCCGGCCCACCCTGTGTGCTGTACTGGAGCCAGGCGTCGCCCAGGCTTACACCGGAAAAGCGCGACCGGCGCGGTGAGCCGGCGTCGCTCAGCGGCGCATCGAGCGCATACCCGTTGGCGACATTGCCCCACGGGCGCTTGCGGTCCTCCAGCGCGACGTCTTGCCAGGCCTTGACGCGCACCAGTGCCGACCACGCCCCTTCGCGCGCGCTCAGGTCGAGATACGCCTTGAGCGCGGTCGATGCCGCGTCGCCCCGTGCGTAGTTCATGTTGGCGTCGTCGGCATTGCCGCCGCTGCCAAAGCCGGCCAGGCCAATGGCGCTGGCGTTGACGCCGGTGAGCAGTTGCGGATCGCGCTCTTCCAGACGGACCACGGAGCCGAAGGTGATACGCCCGCCCGTCTTGAACTCGGCCGCGTGGGCGATGGGCAAGCTGGCCAGGGCCAGTGCCAGGACAACGCCACGGCGCCGCAGTGGTGCCGGTGTCTTACGCGTGCGGGTCCCGGCCCCGCGCCGGGAAGGAGCGAGCGTGGTCATGGCGCATTCCGCTCAAGCGCAGGGGCGTGCCAGCAAACGCTTCCAGAACACCAGCTCGAAGGCGCCGGCGGCCACGAAGAACAGGAGCGAGCCCTCGTTCAGACCGGCGATCCACAGGATCGTGGCGATCAGCATGCATGCGAACGTAATCAGGCGATGCATCGCACTCTCCCAGTAATTGATTATTCGCAAATACTGCCACACCCTTTGCACTGCCGCAATGCTTAACGCATGACGCCGCCTGCAGACAACGAATCCCAGGCCATGGCCGTGCTCAGGAACAGTGTGCCGTTCAGCGCCTCGAGCAGCTCGCTGCGCTTCAGGCGGTCCATGACCGGCCCCTTCACTTCGGCCAGGTGCAGGCCGATGCCGCGCGTGCGCAGCATCGCGTTCAGTTCGCCCAGCGCGAACAGCGCCGAGGTATCGATCGCATTCACCGCCGACAGCACCAGCACCAGGTGGCGCGTATCCGGGCGCGCCGCAATCTCGTCTTCGACCCGTTCGTTCACCGCCTCGGCATTGCCGAAAAAGAGTCCGGCATCGACCCGCAGCAGCAGCAGTCCGCTTGCCGTCTCGGCGGTATGGCGCTCGATGTTGCGGAAGTGCTCGGTACCCGGAATCCGCCCCAGCACCGCGATATGCGGCCGGCTGGCGCGCCAGATCAGTGCTCCCATCGACAGCGCGACGCCGACCACCACGCCGGCCTCGACGCCCAGCGCCAGCACGCCGGTGCCCGTCGCCACCAGCGCGGCCGCGTCCGCCCGGTCGTAGCGCCAGGCGGTGCGCAAGGTCGAGGTATCGAGCATCCCGAGCACGGCGACGATGATGGTGGCGGCCAGGGCCGGCAGCGGCAGCAGCGCCAGCCAGCCGGTGGGCGCGATCAAGGCGAGCGACAGCAAGCTTGCCGTGATCAGGCTGGCGAGCTGGGAGTTGGCCCCGGCCGCGAAGTTCACCGCCGAGCGCGAGATGCTGCCGGTGACGGGAAAGCCGCCCGTCAGCGCGCTGCCCACGTTCGCCGCGCCCAGGCCGATCAATTCGTAATTGCTCTGCAGTTTTTCGGCACGCTTCAGGGCCAGGGTTTGGGCGCCGGACATGCTGATCAGGAAAACCATGAAGCCGATCAGGAGCGCCGGCTGGATGAGTGCCTGCCAGTGTTCGTTCGAGGTCGCCAGCCTCAAGAGCGGCAGCCCGGCGGGAACGCTGCCCGTGGTGCGCACGCCAAGGCTTTCCAGGCCCAGCAGCGGCACCAGCGCGGTGGCGCCGACGACGACGACCATTGGCGCGAGCTTGGCGCCGATGTCGGCTACGACCGAACTGAGCCCGAAACGGCGCAGCAGCGGCGCCAGGGCGCTGCGTGCCGCCAGCAGGAGCAGCAGCGACGCCCCGCCGAGGATTGCGCTGGGCAGGTGCAGCGAGGGAAACGGCGCACCGAGCAGTGCAGGCAGCTGGCCGAGCGCGATCACGATCGAGGAGCCGATGGTGAAGCCGCTCATCACCGGGCGCGAAAAGAAGTTGGCGATGAAGCCGATGCGCAGCAAGCCGCAAGCGAGCAGCACCAGGCCGGACAAGAGGGCCAGCTGGGCGGCAAGGGTGGCATACAGGGGCGTACCGGCAACGGCCAGCGGGGCCAGGGTCGAGGCCGTCATCAGCGAGATGATCGCCATCGGACCCACGGACTGGGTGCTGCTGGTGCCGAACAAGGCATACAGGACGGGCGGGACGATGCTGGCGTAGATGCCGACCACGGGCGGCAGTCCGGCCACCAGGGCATAGGCCATGCCCTGCGGGATCATCATCATGGCGACCACCACGCCGGCGCTGATATCGCCGGGCAGCATGGCGCGCCGGTAGTGCCTCAACCAGTGCAGCATTGCTCGTCCGTTTCAAAAGGGCAAGGGTAGCCCCCGCACACCACCCTCACCCCATCGCCAGCTCAACGCAATTGCGCCCCGCCCGCTTGGCCCGCCCCAGCGCAGCATTCACCCGCACCGTCAGCGAATCGGCACTCTCGTGCTCGCCCAGCTGCGCCACCCCGAGGCTGATGGTGACCTGGTCGACACCCGGCATCGCGGTCGCCTCGATCGCCAGGCGCAGTTTCTCGGCCACTTTCAGGCCGTCGATGGCGTTCGTGTGGGGCGCGATGACCTGGAATTCCTCGCCGCCGGCACGTACCAGCACGTCGCTGGCGCGCACCAGCTTCTGGGCGGCGTCGGCCACTGCGCGCAGTACCAGGTCGCCGACCGGGTGGCCATAGCGGTCGTTGACGCCCTTGAAGCGGTCGATATCGAAAGCGATCAGGGCCAGCGGCAGCTTGTAGCGGCGCGCGCGCTTGATCTCTTGTTCGAGCAGGCTTTCGCCGTGGCGGCGGTTCGCCACGCCGGTCAGCGCGTCGAGCGTCGACAGGTGGGTCACGCGCACCAGCATCTCCTCGCTCTCGCGGTTCAGGTCGGCCATGCGCAAGCCGACGGCCGCCAGGTCGGCAATGTCGGCCAGCGCATCGAGCTCGTCGCGCGAAAAGTTGCGCGCCTCGCGAAACAGCAGGCACAGCGAACCGCGCGGCGTGCCGGGACCGTTCGACGGAATTGGCAGCGCCAGCACCATCTTGACGCCGTGTTCGCGCAATGCTTCGCTGAGCGCCGGCTCGCCCGCCTTGTCCAGGTCGTCGAGCAGCGCGATCGTATTCCCGGCCGCCGCCAGGAGGCCAGGAAAAGCGTGCCGCAGCGGCGACTGCAGCAGGCGCTCGGCGCGCCCCAGCACCTTCGCCAGGTTCAGGCTGCGCTCGCCACTCTGCGCCTGCAGCTGGAGGTCACCCCCCGGCTGCAGGTAGAACAGCGCCGCATGGGTCACGCCCGGCCAGCTGCACAGGACCTGGCACAGCCGCTCGGCCAGCCCCTCGAGTTCTTCCCCTTCGTCCAGTGCGCGCCGCACCCGCGCGCGCAAGGCCTGCAGCGCGTCAAGCTCTTGTTCGCGCTGGCTGGGCGGCGCGGCCGGCGTCGGTCCGCCCCCGAGACGCGCGCGGATCGCCTCGCGCAGGGCGTCGGCGCCAAGTGGCGCGATCGCGTACTCGACCGGGCCGCAGGCCATCAGGGCCCGCAGCCAGCGGGCATTCGCGAACGGGCACAGGATCAAGGTCGGGGCGCCGGCGCGCGCCGCCACCAGGCGCGCCAGGCCTGCATGGTCGAGCTCGGGGTCGAAATGGTCGAGATCGATGACGAGCAGGTCGCTCGACGCCAGGCCGGGGCTCGCCAACGCGGCATCGGCACTGTCGAGCAGCGCCAGCGTACTGAACTCGGCACCGCAAGCGGCCTCGAAATCGGCACGGCGCCCGGCCGCCGGGTTGACGAACAACCCGGTAGTTGGACCTTGCGGCGCGACCTGCTGGGGCATGGTTTTCTCCTTGACATGCATATTTGTTACATAACGATGCTGATTTTGACATAAATGGCCCTGTCCGAACAGGCGAAGTGGCGTCCTGTGTGTGCGAGCGCACCGTCGCGCCGAATTGTGCGCCCGATACTGAAGCGGTCTCGAACATGCAAAGGAAGGAAGCGCGCGATGGCCAACCAGGACGATGTAGCGAACCACCAGAAGGCGATTCAGAACCGCCAGGACCAGATCGATGCCAGCGGCAAAGCGGAGGAAGGCAGCAAGCCGGTGCAGATCGGCGCCGAGCAGCCGGTGCCGCCGATGCCCGGGCAGCACCTGGCCAAACCGGGCCTCGAAGCGCAGATGGACGTCAAACCGCG
The DNA here is from genome assembly GCF_051262535.1 of Massilia sp. CMS3.1. Taxonomy (NCBI): domain Bacteria; kingdom Pseudomonadati; phylum Pseudomonadota; class Betaproteobacteria; order Burkholderiales; family Oxalobacteraceae; genus Massilia; species Massilia sp. CMS3.1. Next base: position 55,566 of record NZ_JBIMES010000011.1, read on the forward strand.
CTTCATGGCCGAGAACTACAAGGGCAGCGGCAAGCTCGAGGGACTCGTGGCCATCGTCACCGGCGGCGACTCCGGCATCGGGCGCGCGGTGGCGGTACTGTTCGCGCGCGAAGGCGCCGACGTGGCCATCCTTTACCTGAACGAACACGAAGACGCCGCCGAGACGCAGCGCTGCATCGAGGCCGAAGGCCGCCGCTGCGTGACGATTGCCGGCGACGTCAAGGACATGGACTTCTGCCAGCAGGCGGTCGATGCGGTGTTCGGCCAGTGGGGCCGACTGGACGTGCTGGTGAATAACGCCGCCTTCCAGATGCATGCCGACTCGCTCCTCGACATCACCGAAGAACGCTTCGATGAGACGATGCGCACGAATATCTACGGCTACTTCCACATGGCCAAGGCCGCCCTGCCCTACCTGAAGCGCGGCGCGGCGATCATCAACACCGGCTCGGTGACGGGCATCAAGGGTTCGAAGCTGCTGCTCGACTATTCGAGCACGAAAGGCGCGATCCACGCCTTCACGATGTCGCTCGCGGCGAACCTGCTCGATAAAGGCATTCGCGTCAACTGCGTGGCCCCGGGCCCGGTCTGGACCCCGCTCAATCCGGCCGACCAGTCTCCGGACAAGATCGTCCACTTCGGCGAGAGCACCACCTACGGCCGCGCGGCCCAGCCGGAAGAACTGTCGCCGGCGTATGTGTTCCTCGCGTCGAACGCCTGCTCGAGCTATATCACCGGCATCGTGCTGCCGGTCACGGGCAGCGTCGGCGAATAAAGCACACAACAACAAGGAGAATCGCAAATGGCACGCAGCATGTGGAAAGGTGCGATCAGCTTCGGGCTGGTGCACATCCCGGTCGATATGTATCCGGCAACCAGCAACAAGGGGCTCGACCTGCACATGCTGGACCGGCGCGATTTTTCGCCGATCGGCTTCAAGCGCTACAACAAGAACACCCAGAAGGAAGTCGGCTGGGACGACATCATCAAGGGCTACGAATACACCGAGGGCGAATACGTCGTGCTGTCGGACGAAGACCTGCGCCGCGCCAACCCGGAAGCGAGCCAGACGATCGACATCCTGGCCTTCGTCGACGCCGGCGACGTGCCGCTCCTGTATTACGACCAGCCGTATTACCTCGCGCCGGGCAAGGGCGGCGACAAGGTGTATGCGCTGCTGCGCGACACCCTGAAGAAAGTCGGCAAGATCGGCATCGCCCACGTCGTCATCCGCGTCAAGCAGCACCTCGCCGCACTGCACTGCGTCGGCAACACGATCGTCATGAACACCCTGCGCTATGCCGACGAGATTCGCGACCCGCGCGAACTCAAGATCCCGGCGAAGAATGCGAAGAACGCGATCAGCGACAAGGAACTGAATATGGCGATGGCCCTCGTCGAGGGCATGAGCGAGGACTGGGAGCCGGATCAGTACAAAGACAGCTACCGCGAAGACGTGATGGCCCTGATCGAGAAGAAGGTCAAGGCCAAGCAGACCAAGACCATCACGATGCCCGATCCGGAGCAGAAGCCGGCCAAGGCGACGAATGTGATCGACCTGGTAGCGCTGCTGCAGGCGAGCCTGGGCAAGAAGCCGGGCAAGGCGGCTGCGGGCGATGACGACGATGACGACGAACCGCCACCGCCGAAGCGCGCGCGCAAGCCGAGCGAGGAAGCCCAAGACGAGAAACCGGCGCCGCGCGCAAGCAAGACAGGCAGCGCCAGCCGCGAGGCTGTCGCCGCCAAGGCCGCGCCGAAGCGCGCCACTGCGGCCAAGGCAAGCCAAGCCGCAGCCCCGGCAGCCAAGGCACCCGTTCGCCGCAGGAAGGCAGCCTGACTGATGGAGGGACTTCTCGACTTCCTCCAGTGGCCCGCGATGGTGGTCAGCCTGTACGCCGCCTTTCTGATCGGCTCGAAAAAAGCCGGAAAACGCGTCTTCGGATTCTGGATGTTCATCCTCAGTAACGTCCTGTGGATCATCTGGGGCGTGCATGACGAAGCCTGGGCCCTGATTTCGCTGCAGGTGGCGCTAATGGCCATGAACGTGCGTGGTATCTTCAAGAACGAATCGCAGGGCTAAGATCGTGCAGCCGGCAATGCAGCAAAATACATTCAACCGGACGGCATGTCGCCGTCCACCAACAAGGAGGTTTCTATGCGCAAGATGATCATGATGGCAATCGCAGGTTTCATCTGGAAAAAAATCCAGGCAAAGATGAACAAGCAGACCTATAACGGCACGACCGGCACGCGCCGCTATTGACCGTAGGCGCACGCACGTTTGTGCCGCACGCAGGCGCCGTCTCCACGGCGCCTTTTTTACGCGACTTGCTTATTCGCATCGATGCTTGCCTCGGACGCAAGCTCGACTAAGCGACGGGCCGCGCGGTCTGCGCGGTCCGCAAAGAAACGGCGCCAGGGCTTGAGCCCGGCGCCTTTTTTTTTGGCGCTTACTCCTTCAATGACGCGGCCAGCGCGGCGATCTTGCCCGCGTCGCCGCCGACCGCTTTAACCAGGCGCTTGCCGTAGTCGGCATCGGCCTTCCAGAAGTGCGACAGCATGGTGTTGCGGCTGTCCGCATTCGTTACACGCTTGAGGTCGCCCGACAGGTTGGCGATCAGGTCGTCACGGTCCTGCGCGCCCAGCGAACGGTAGAACTCGCCTGCCTGGCGGAAGTTCATGGTCCGGGCGATGCGCTCCTGCTGGGTGCTGCCGGTCAGCGGCAGCTTGCTGCTGCGCGCGTTCGCATCTTCCTTCAAGGGCGCCAGGCGGCTCGGCTCGTAGTTGACCAGACCCTTGCGGTTGCCCGTACTGGATGCGCCATCGATATGGTTGTTGTTGACGGCCACGACCGGCTTGTTGATCGGGAGCGACTGGAAATTCGCGCCGAGGCGGTGGTGCTGGGTATCGACGTACGAGAACAGGCGGCCTTGCAGCATCCGGTCTTCCGAAGCTTCGATGCCCGGCACCAGGTTACTCGGTCGCCTCGAAGAAATTCTCCGGAACCTTGTTCAGGACCATGGTGCCGACCTTGCGCTCCGGGATGCCCGGCCAGATCTTGGTCGCGTCCAGCGGATCGAAGTCGAACTTGCTCAATTCTTCCGGTTTCATGACCTGCACCGTCAGGTCCCACTGCGGGAACTTGCCGGCATTGATGGCGCCGTACAGGTCGACGGTGGCGTGGCTGGTGCTCTTGCCCTGTACCACAGGAATGTCTTGCGGACGCAGGTTGCGCTCGCCCTGGCGCGACTTCCATGCAAACTTGGCATAGACATAGTCGCCCCGCGCGTTCACCAGCTTGAGGGCGTGAACGCTGCTGCCGTTCATTTCACGGTAGGTCGCCGGGGTGCCGTAGTTCGAATACACACGGGTCAGCATGTGGGTCGCTTCCGGCACGTGCGAGAAGAAGTCGAAGACACGCTCAGGCTCCTGCACGTTCGAGATCGGCGAAGGTTTCAGGGCGTGGATCATGTCCGGGAACTTGATCGCGTCCCGGATAAAGAAGATCGGCAGGTTATTCCCCACCAGGTCCCAGTTGCCTTCCTGGGTATAGAACTTGGTGGCGAAACCGCGCGGATCGCGCGTCGTCTCGGCGCCCGAACGGCTCGGGATCACGGTCGAGAAACGCACGAAGACCGGGGTCCTGGTGTTCTTGGCGAACAGCTTCGCCTTGCTCAGGTCCGACAGATCGTCGGTGGCGGTGAATTCGCCATGGGCGCCGGTACCGGTCGCGTGCACCACGCGCTCCGGGATGCGTTCGCGATCGAAACGCTGCAGCTTTTGCACCAGGTGCACGTCCTGCAGCAGCGTTGGACCGCCGGCGCCGGCAGTCTGGCTGTTCTGGTTGTCGCCAACCGGCGCGCCGTTATCCTTGGTCAGGGTCTGGGCCTGGACGTCCTGCGAGAGGGCAATGACGCCGGAGGCCAGGGTCAGCGCGCACAGTGCAGCGCGGCCAGCGGCGGGAGATGTCAGTTTCATAGATTATTTCTATCAATGTTTCATAAAGGATAGTTACCGTATCCGCAACTGAAGCATAGAAGAAATTAAATATATCTATGTACTTGATAGTTTTTCCCAAAGACGCCCTGGACCGCCGCCTGCTTTTCAAGCCCGATTACACCGGCCCGGCATACCCCAGCTGCTTCATCGCCACCGTCAGGGTCTTGGCCGCCTTCGCATACCCCTCCCACGGATCGTTGCCCTGGTCCAGGCGCGTATGCGCGTTCTTGACGCTCCACTGGTCGCTCGACTTCAGGGTGCTCAGTTCGTCCCAGGAGAGCGGCACCGAGATGCCCAGGCCAGGGCGCGCGCGCGCCGACCAGGCGCAGACGGTGGTTGCGCCCTGGCCGTTACGCAGGTAATCGATGAAGATTTTGCCGACCCGGTTCTTGGCGCCGCTCTTGGCCGAATAGCGCTCCGGGAAGGTCGTCGCCAGGTGGTTCACGATGGCCTGCGAAAAGCCCTTGACGGTGTCCCAGTCCTTGCCGCCCTTGATCGGCACCACCACGTGCAGGCCCTTGCCGCCGCTTGTCTTCAGAAAAGCCGGCAGGCCGAGTTCCCCGAGGAAGGCGCGCATCACCTGGGCCGCTTCCTGCATCGCCGGCCACTCGGCGCCCTCGCCCGGATCGAGGTCGAATATCATGCGGTCGGGTTTGTCGTAGGACTTGCCGAATGCATTCTGGGTGTGGAACTCGAGCGCGTTCCACTGCGCCGCCGACAGGATGCCGGCGATGTTAACGACCGTGAGCATCGGCGGATGCGCCGGGTCGAGCGCCTGGTCCATGTGCTTTACGCCGGGCAGCTTCTTGATATCGGCGTGCTTCTGGAACACCAGGTCGCCCTTGATGCCCGACGGCGCGCGCACCAGCGACACCGGGCGGCCCTTCAAGTGTTCCATCATCAGTTCGCCGACCAGGGCGTAATAGCGCACCACGTCCATCTTGGTGGCGCCGCTCTCTTCGTCGACGACACGGTCGCCGTTGCTGATCTTCAGGGTGGCGGGCAGCTTGCCTTCGAAAGTTCCCGACCCGGTCGATGCTGGTTCAGCCTTGTCACTCGTTTCGATTTCCTCGACAGGGGTTGGGAGTTCACGCGTGATGCCTTGCGCCGGCTTGTCGGTGCGCAGGCCCTGGAATACGGGGTGGCGCACCGCGCCGGCGCTGGTCCACTCCGAAAAGCTGACTTCGGCGATCAGCTCGGGCTTGACCCAGTGGTGCTTGCGCCCGGGGACCGCGCGCGGCGGGAACGGGCTGACGTCGGTATCGAGCGCTTTCAGTTTGGCGGTAATGTCGCGCAGGCTCTCTGCATTGAACCCGCTGCCGACATTGCCGGCGTAGCGCAGCACGCCCTCTCCATCGTAGGTGCCCAGCAGGAGCGAGCCGATGCCGGTGCGCGAACCCTTGGGGTCGGTATAGCCGGCGATCACGAATTCCTGGCGCTGCCCGCATTTGAGCTTGATCCAGTCGGGCGAGCGGCGCGACACATAATGCGAATCGCGGCGCTTGCCGATCACGCCTTCCAGGCCGATCTTGCAGGCGGCGGCGACCAGCCCTTCCGGATCGGTGCCGAACTCGGCGGAGAAGCGCAGCATCTCGGACGCCTCCGCCTGGGTCAGCGCCGCTTCGAGCAGCGCACGCCGGTCGACCAGCGCCACCTTGCGCAGGTCGTAGCCGCCGAGGTAGGGCGCGTCGAAGATGAAGTAGACGATGTCGGCGCCATTGCTGCCGTCGAAAGCGAGCTGCAGCATGCCGAAATTCGGCCGCCCGTGGGCGTCGTGCACGACGATCTCGCCGTCGTACCAGCCGTCCGGGAGCTTTAGCCGCGCGATTTCCTCTTGAATCGGGCGCAGCTTGTCGGTCCAGTCGTTATTGTTGCGCGTGATGAGACGCACTTCGCCATTCTCGATGCGCGCGAGCATGCGGTAACCGTCGAACTTGACCTCGAACACCCATTCTTCCGGGTTGCCTGGTGGGCTGTCGACCAGGGTTGCCAGTTCAGGGGCGAACTCCTTCGGCGGCGGCGCCTCGATCGCCCCTTCGGGCAGGCCGGGGTCCTTCGCCTGGGCGGCCGCTTTCCCGGCCTTCGTGGCCCGTCCCTTCTTCGCCACGCCTGCCGGCTGCTCGTCTGCCGCGGCGGCTGTCGCCTTGCCCTTGACCTTGGCCTTGGCCTTGACCTTGACCTTGACCTTGGCCGGCAGCTTCTCGTTCGTACCCGGCATCGGCAGCGCTTTGACGCTGTCGGGCATCTCGTCGACGACCGAGAACTCCTCGGCAGGACGCGTGTGCTCGTCTTTCTCCTTGATCAGGAGCCAGGCTTCCTGCTTTTCGCCGCGGCCCTTCATGCGCACCAGTACCCAGCGGCCGTGCATCTTGTGGCCACGCAGTTCGAATTTCAGGTTGCCCTTGCGATAGCCCTCTTCCGGATCGCCATCCGGCGCCCAGGTGCCCTTGTCCCAGATGATGACCTTGCCCGCACCATACTGTTTTTCGGGAATGGTGCCCTCGAAATCGGCATACGAAATCGGGTGATCCTCGACGTGCACGGCCATGCGTTTGTCGTGGGTGTCGTAGCTCGGGCCTTTCGGCACGGCCCAGCTTTTCATGGTGCCGTCGAGCTCCAGCCGCAAGTCGTAGTGCAAGCGGCTGGCCCAGTGCTTCTGGATCACGAACGTGAGCGCGTCTTGTCCCGCCTGGCCGCCTTCGGCGGGTTCCGAGGTGATCGAAAAATCGCGTTTGGATTTGTAGAGCTTGAGGGCGTCGGGCATGACAACTCCTGCGTTATTCCAGTAGGGCCAGTGTAGTCAGGGATTTTCCAGGGAACTGTACGGCAGCTAACGGTCGTGCTCCCGGGTGCGCTGTCGCGAACGCGGCTGCGGATTGTAACGGGATGTAATTCGCGTCAACCCTGTCGGTACGGCCCGCGTTATTGGGCACAGCAGCACCTGGAATCCGAGCATCGGTTCCGACACATTTCCCACTCCTTAAGGAATGACCACCATGAGCAAAATCGTCGCTACCCTGATTGCCGGCCTGTTCGCTACCTCGGCATTTGCCCAGAGCACCGCCACCCAGACGAGTACCCCGGCCATCAAGGCAGAAGCCAAGGAAGCGAAGGAAGTGGCGAAGGCCGATGCCAAGGTAGAAAAGGCCTCGGCCGAAGCGAAGGCTGACGTTGCCGAAGCGAAAGCAGACGCGTCCAAGGACAAGGCCAAGGCCGTCAAGAAGGCCAGCAAGAAAAAGGCCGAAGCGAAAGCCGACGCCGCGGAAGCGAAGGCCGAACACAAGGCCGATACCGCCGCCCACGCTGCGCATGCGACCACGACCAGCACCAAATAATTACAGGCCGCTCGAGCCCCACCATAGCCCAAAAAAGACAGGGTCCGCCCTGTCTTTTTTTCGCCCGTTTTTTAGCAGATTCCCAACTTTATCAAGCGCATGCCCTACAATATGCGCACCCATTCACGGAGCGCGCCATGCACAAGATCGTCTTCCTCGACCGCGACAGCTTGCTTGCCAAGGTAAGGCGTCCCGCTTTTGACCACGACTGGCAGGACTTCCCGGCCACCGCGCCCGACCAGGTCGCCGAGCGCCTGCGCGGCGCGACGATCGCCGTCACCAACAAGGTGCCGTTGAATGCGGAGGCGCTCGACCAGCTGCCGGAACTGCGCATGGTCGCGGTGGCTGCCACCGGCACCGACAACGTCGACCTGGCCGCCTGCCGCGCGCGCGGCATCCTTGTCGCCAACATCCGCAATTATTCGGGCGTTTCGGTGCCGGAGCACTGCTTCACGCTGATGCTTGCCCTGCGCCGCAACCTGCGCGCGTATGTCACCGACGTGGAAGCCGGGCGCTGGGAGCGCTCGAACCGCTTCTGCCTGCTCGACCACCCGATCGGCGACCTGGCCGGCAGCCGGCTCGGCATCATCGGCTACGGCGCCCTGGGCCGGCGCGTGGCGCAGATCGGCCAGGCGTTCGGCATGCGCATCGCCACCAACTCGCGCTCGAAGATCGACGAACCCGGCGTGACGCAGCTGGAGCTGGACGAATTGCTCGCCACGTCGGACGTCATCAGCCTGCACCTGCCCTTGACCGACGCCACGCGCCACCTGATCGGCGCGCGCGAACTGGGCCTGATGAAGCCGACCGCCCTCCTGATCAATACCGCGCGCGGCGGCCTGGTCGACGAGGATGCGCTGGCCGAGGCGCTGATGCGGCGCACGATCGGCGGCGCGGGCTTCGATGTGCTCAGCAAGGAGCCTCCATCGCAGGGCAATCCGCTGCTGGGCCTGCGGCTGCCGAATTTCATCCTGACGCCGCACGTGGCCTGGGCCAGTGCCGGCGCGATGCAGACGCTGGCCGATATGCTGGTCGATAACATCGAAGCGTGGGAAGCCGGACGCGCGACCAATCTGGTGGGGTGAGCCTTACTGCAAGCGGATCGCCATGTCGAAAATCCATGTACGGCGAATTTCGACCACATCGTACTGGCGTGCCAGCGCCGGCGGAAACGCGCCGTAGGGCGCCTGGCTGCTCACGACCTGCCGTATCGCCTCGTCGATCGCGGGCACGCCGCTGGAAACCACGAAGGTCACCTTCTCGACCGAGCCGTCGGCACGGATCGCCACCGTCACGATCGGCTGGGTGTGCGGCTGCTTCACGACCTCGCGCACCGTGTCGAAGGCCATGTTCATTTCGATCTTGCGGCTCATGGCTTGCGCGTACAGGACCAGGTCGGCATTCGGATCGGCGCGTCCGAACAGCCAGCCGCGGCGCAGGCTGGTGGTCGTGGGCGTCGTGGGTGGGGCGTCGCGCTGGGCGGCTTCCTGATTGAGCTGCTTGCCGATCGCGCGCAGGCGTTCCTCGCGCTCCGCCTCCTGCGCGGCGCGCTCGCGTTGCGCCTGCGCTCCTTTTGCCTGTTCCTGTCGTGCCGTCTCCTGCTTTGCTGCGTCTTGCCGGGCCGCCTCTTGCCTTGCCGCGTCCTGGCGGCTTGCCTCCTGGCGTGCTGCTTCTTGCCTTGATGCGTCCTGGCGCGCTGCTTCTTGCCTCGCCATTTCCTGGCGTGCTGCCTCTTGCCTTGCTAACTCCTGGCTTGCTGTTTCTTGCCTCGCCACGTCCTGGCGTGCTGCCTCTTGCCTCGCCACTTCCTGGCGCGCTGCTTCTTGCCTCGCCATTTCCTGGCGTGCTGCCTCTTGCCTCGCCAACTCCTGGCGTGCTGTCTCTTGCCTCGCCACTTCCTGGCGTGCTGCTTCTTGTCTTGATGCGTCCTGGCGTGCTGCCTCTTGCCTTGCTAACTCCTGACTTGCTGCCTCTTGCTTAGCTGCCTCCTGGCGTGCTGCCTCTTGCTTGGCTACTTCCTGGCGCGCGGCCTCGGCCCGTTCCACTTCCTGTCGCGCGGCGACTTGTTGCGCCTGCTCGAGCTCTCTTGCCTGTTCCTGCTGCACTACCGCGCGACGCAGCGCGTCCTGGCGGTCCACTTCCTGTCGTTCGGCATCCAGGCGCGCCGCCTCCAGCGCGATCTGTCGCAGCCGCTGCGCACTCTGCTGTTCCTGCTCGCGCCTGTCCTGTTCGGTCCGCTCCCGCGCCGCGTCGTTCGTTTTGCCAGGTTCAGGCAGTTCGCTCACTTCGGCGGGCGCGCTGGGCGCCACCACCGCTACAGACGCTTGCGCCGCTGTTGCAGCGGCTAGGACCGGTGCTGGCGGCGGCGCGGGATTGGCAGGGATCGGCGCGGGTGCGGGCGCCGGCATGGTGATCGGCGTCGCGCTGCGCTCCGCCGCCTGTTTCTGAACTGCGACGGGTGGCGTGTCGGCCGTGGCGGCGGGTGCGGGAGCCGCCGGCGCAAGCACGATGCGCAAATCGTCGGCGCCCAGGCGCCGCTCTTGCCAAGGCAAGCTCAGCCCGGGAAGGCCGAGCCCCTGGCCACCCACGGCGACGCTGAGCAGCAGTGCATGCGCGAGCAGGGACAGCGAGACCGCCGTGCCCAATCGCCTCGGGCCCCGATCGGCGGAGCGGACAGGTGTCGGGTCCGGGCCCGCCGGCCCAGGGGCGACGTCGGGGTCAGCGGACGGCGCTTGTGTGTCTGGCTGTGCGAGCTGGAGCGATTTGGGCATTGGGACGGGTGCGGAGATGCCAACGAGGCAAGGAACCCAGCGATGCTATCACAGGGCAGGCGCGCTTCACGCGTGCGCCGCGCGCTCCTCGCCCCGGGGCCGCGTCCCGGTCGCGCGCAGGGGCAGTTCGAGGATGAAGACGGTGCCCCCGCCGGGCTCGCTCTCTACCCGGATCGTGCCGCCAAGGAGCGAGGTGGCGATGGTGTGGGCGATGTTCAGGCCCAGGCCGGTGCCGCCCTGCCCCATGCGCGTGGTGAAGAAGGGGTCGAACACGCGCGCCAGGTGCAGCGGGGAGATGCCGCGGCCGTCGTCGGCGAACGCGATGCGCACCCAGTCTTCGCCCCGCAGTTCGGCCGACAGGCGCATGCTGCCGCCCGGCCCGTCGAATGCATGCAGCAGCGCGTTGTTGACGAAGTTGATCAGGACCTGCCCGAACGGCCCCGGATAACTGTCCATCGCGATCGCCCCGGGCACCGCGAGTTCGAGCGTGTGGCCGGCCAGGCGCACCTTGTTCATCAGGGTGGCGGCGATTTCCTGGCAGGCCTGCGCCAGGTCGAAGCAGCGGCGCTGGGCGCTGGCCTGGTCGACCGAGACCTGGCGGAAGCTGTTCACCAGTTCGGCTGCCTGGTGCAGGCTGCGCACGATCAGCTCCGACGCCTCGCCCGCCGCGCCGACATAGCTTGACAGTTCCGAGCGCCGCAGCGCCGAGGTCTCGAGCGCCTGCGCGATGGCGGACGTTTTTTCGTGCAGCGTGCTGGCCATCAGCAGGCTGTTGCCGATCGGGGTATTCAGTTCGTGCGCGACGCCGGCCACGAGCGAACCGAGCGAGGCAAGCTTTTCCTGCGCCGCCAGCTGGCCCTGCACGTCCTTCAACTGGCGGTAGGCCTGGGCATTGTCGAGCGCGACGCCGACGTAGGCCGCCAGCGTGCGCAGCATGTCGAGGTGCACGCGCTGGTAGGCGCGCGGCGCGAAGCTCTGCACGCTCAATGCGCCCAGCACGCGCCGGCCGGCCAGCACCGGCACGTACAACAACGATTGCGGCAACCCGCCGGCGCAGGCGGCGTCCACTTCGCACGGCAGCGCGCCCGCCGCCACCGCGTCCGGATCGACACCCGGCAGGTAACGCGCGGCATCGAGCGACAGCTCGTTGATGAAGACCTCGCGCCCGTGCTCGATGCACCAGGCGGCCAGCTGGTCCGGGTCGCGCCGGTCGCGCGTCAGGGGCACCGGGCGACGCCCGTTCACCACCGCATACGGGAAGTCGAGCAGCGTGCCCTCGGGCCGCGCCACCGCGACCGCGAACACCGGCGCATCCATCAACACCTGCACGTGCTCGTGCAGCGTGGTCATGATCGCCTCGGTGTCGAGGTTCGCGGTCAGGCGCCGGCCGATATCGGACAGCAGCGCGATGTTGCGGCGCGCGCTGTCGGCCGCCTCGCCCTGCTCCTCGGCCTCGCGCTTGCGCTGTTCGGCCGCGTCCTTCTGCAGCACCAGTTCGGCCGTGCGGGTGCCGACCTCGCGTTCGAGGACCTCCTTTTGCTGCACCAGCGCGCGGATACGCAGGCGGTAGCCGGCCGCAAGGAGCGCGCCGGTCACCGCCAGCGCCACCAGGCGAAACCACGGGTTCTTCCACCAGGGCGGCGTGATAGTGACCGTCACGGCAGCCGGGGCCTCGCTCCAGACACCGTCCTTGTTGCTGGCCCGGACCCGGAACACATAGGTGCCCGGATCGAGATTGGTATAGGTCGCATAGCGCCTGCTTGCATCGGTCTCGACCCAGCCGGCGTCGAAGCCTTCGAGCTGGTAGGCATAGCGGTTGCTGGCGGGGGCCGCGTAGTGCAGGCCGGCGAACTCGAACGAAAACACCGATTCGCGTTGCGTCAGGGTGATCGCGCGGGTGCGGTCGATCGGCGTGGCGAGCCGCTGCGGCTTGTTAAGGACGAGGAAGTCGGTGATCCGTACCACGGGAGGAAAAGGATTGTCGCGGATCGCGCCGGGCAGGAAGGAGACCAGGCCATTGACGCCGCCGAAGTGCAACTGGCCGTCGGGTCCGCGCGCGGCCGAGGCGACGAAGAAGCTCCCCTCGTTCAGGCCATCCTTGGCCGTGTAGTGCTTGTACTGGCCGGTGGCGGGGTCATAGCGGCTGATGCCGTCGGTCATGCTGGCCCACAGGCGGCCCTGGCCGTCTTCCAGCACGGCGCCGATCGGCAGCGGCGCGCGCGCATCGCGCAGCTTCACCGGATGAAATGCGGTCTTGCCGGCGGCATCCCGGTCCATCCGGTGCAGGCCCCCGGCTGTACCGACCCAGAGCTGGCCGCGCGCGCCCAGCGTCAGGCTGTAGACGCGGTTGTGGCGCAGGCTGCCCGCGTCGAGCGGATCGTGGCGGTAGTGGGTGAAGACGCCGCTGCGCCGGTCGAACCGGTCGAGGCCATTGTCGGTCCCGATCCAGAGGATGCCCTGCGCGTCCTCGACCATCGCGAACAAGGCGTTGTCGCCGATTCCCTGCGGATTGCGCGGGTCGTGGCGCCAGGTTTGGCGCACCCGCAAGTCGTCGTCGAGCTGGTACAGGCCCGCGCGCGTGAGGACCCAGAGCACGCCGTCGCGCGTACGCAGCACGTCCTGCACGGTGGCCATGCCCAGTTCCGGCAGCGCGACCTGGTGAAAACGCCCGCCGCCCACGTCGCTCCAGGCCAGCGCGCCGGCGCTGCCGACATACAGGCGGTCGCCGACGATCGAGACGCTGTGGATCACGTCGCTCGGGAGCGTGTCGGCGCGCCCCGCCTGGTGGCGCAGCTGGACGGTGGCGCCGGTGTCCGGGTCGAGCAGCACCAGGCCGCCGCCGGTGCTGCCGATCCAGAGCTTGCCGTCGGCGCGCACGGCGACGTCGCGTGCCTTTTCGAAGCCGATCCGGTAGCTGCCTTCGGGACGGTAGCTGAAATTCGAGAAGCCGCCGCTGGCCAGATCGGTGCGCGACAGACCGCGAAAGCGCGTGCCGACCCAGAGCGTGCCGCTGCGGTCGATCCGGATCGCGCCCACCTGGTTGTCGGACAGGCTGTGCGCGTCGAGCGGCCGGTTGCTGTAGGAGACGAAGCGCCCGCTGGTCGGATCGCGCCACTTCACGCCATCGAGGTCGGTGCCGACCCAGAGCGTGCCGCCGGCGTCGTGATACAAGGCAGCCACACGAACTTCGCCGACGCCGTCAAGCGCGCCGATCGCGCGCCGGCGCGGCCTAGCTTCCCCGATTTCCCATGCTTCCAGCCCGGCGTCGGTGCCGATCCAGAGCGTATCGCGCGGGCCCATCGACAGCGCATTGATGCGTGCGCGGCGCGGGTCCGCATCAAGCGCGGTGAAGTGTTCCATCTGCCGCGCGCCGGGCGCCAGGCGCGCCACCCCGCGCGCCGTGCCGGCCCAAAGCACGCCGTGGCCGTCGAAGGCAAGCGCGCTGACGGCGTTGCCGCCAGGGACGCCGTCGTGGCCGGGGTGGCCGGGGTGGCGGATCGTGATAAAGGCGCCGCTGGCCGGGTCGAAGCGTTTGATGCCGTCATTCGTGGCGAGCCAGAGCATGCCCTGGCGGTCGGCGGTAATCGCGTTGACGCTGCGGTTGCCGCTCGCAGGCGCACCGGCATCGGCCAGCGCATGGCGCACGAACTTGCCGGATGCCGCATCGAAGCGCGCCAGGCCGCCCTTGGTGCCGAACCAGAGGCGCCCCTCGGCATCCTCGAAGGAAGCATTGATGAAGCTGTCGGGGAGCGAGCCGGGGTCTTGCGGGTCGTTGCCGTAGACGGTCATCTGGTAGCCGTCGTAGCGGTTCAGGCCGGCCTGGGTACCGAACCACATGAACCCCTGGCGGTCCTGCAGGATGTTCAGGACCGACCCCTGCGACAGGCCGTGTTCGATCGATACCCGCTCGAAGTGCAAGTTGCGCGGCGCGGCCGCGTTTGCCATGTCGCCCGGCGCCAGCATGGCCAGCACTGCCGCCAGGGAGAAGCGCGCCGCGGTGGAGCAGCCCTTGCGCAAGGTAATGCCCAGCATAGTATCTTCACATCGGATGCAGAACGACTAATTTACCAGAGGATCCAAAAATGTTGTGATAAATTAAGACTTCCGCAAGGCCGTTGCCGCTGCTATAATGCGTGCTCGGGCGGCTGTAGCTCAGCTGGATAGAGTACTTGGCTACGAACCAAGGGGTCGTGGGTTCGATTCCTGCCAGCCGCACCACGAATATGAAGGCCAGATCGCGAGATCTGGCCTTTTTCGTTATGAAACGCGCATGCGCGGCAAGTCCCTTCCCAATCCGGCCATGCCCGGCTATAATGCGTGCTCGGGCGGCTGTAGCTCAGCTGGATAGAGTACTTGGCTACGAACCAAGGGGTCGTGGGTTCGATTCCTGCCAGCCGCACCACGAATACGAAGGCCAGATCGCGAGATCTGGCCTTTTTCGTTGCGGGACCGGCAATCGCGGCAAGGCCCTTCCCAATCCGGCAATGCCCCGTTATAATGCTTGCCTTGGGCGGCTGTAGCTCAGCTGGATAGAGTACTTGGCTACGAACCAAGGGGTCGTGGGTTCGATTCCTGCCAGCCGCACCACGAATACGAAGGCCAGATCGCGAGATCTGGCCTTTTTCGTTGTGGCGGGGCATTCGTGGCAAGGCCCTTCCCAATCTGCCGATGTCCCGCTATAATGCGTGCTTCGGGCGGCTGTAGCTCAGCTGGATAGAGTACTTGGCTACGAACCAAGGGGTCGTGGGTTCGATTCCTGCCAGCCGCACCACAGTTTCAAGGAAATGGCTCAGAAGAGATTCTGGGCCATTTTTCTTTTCCGGCTCCCTTTTTTCCGCGCCCTTCCTTGGCGCCAATCCTTACCGCTGAAGCACATCTGCGAGTCTTCAACCGGGCTTTTTGGCGCGACCGCAAGGCAAAGCAAGTGCGAAGGCCGGGCCGGCGGGAGCGCGCAAGCGCTTCCACCGTACCTTCCTCTCACGCGAGTCCGTCAGGTCCGCAGCTTCTTGACGACGCTGCGGTTGCCCAGAATTTCCTCGATCTGCTCGAAGCGCACCGGCTTGACCATGTGGTGGTCGAACCCAGCCTCGAAAGCGAGCTGGCGATCCTTTTCCTGGCCCCAGCCGGTGACCGCGATGAGTACCGTCATCGGGCCCGAGCTCAGCTTGCGGATCCCGCGCGCCAGGTCGTAGCCCGACATCTGCGGCAGGCCGATGTCGAGGAATGCGTAGTCCGGGCAGAAGCGCGCTGCGGCCGCCAGTGCATCCGGGCCGTTGTGGGTAATCACCACGCTGTGACCCATAGCGGTGAGCAAGGCGCCGATGCTGTTGACGAAGTCGACGTTGTCGTCGGCCAGCAGGATGCGGTAGGTTTCGGTGCTGATGAAGGCCGCCGGGGTGGGCTTGGTCGGCAGTTCCGGCTCGACCACGATCGGCAGGCGCACCGTGAAGCGGCTGCCGCGTCCCAGGCCTTCGCTCGAGGCGGCGATCGTGCCCCCATGTAGTTCGACCAGTTTGCGCGCCAGCGACAGGCCCACGCCCAGGCCGGCATTCGTGCGCTCGAGGGTCGAATCGACCTGCACGAACATTTCGAACACCGAGTCGAGCATGTCGGGCGCCAGGCCAATGCCGGTGTCCATCACGTCCAGCACCAGGGTCTTTTCCTCGACGCGGGCGGCCAGCGTGACACGCCCGCCGCGGTTGGTATATTTGGCAGCGTTGTTGAGCAGGTTCGACAGGATCTGGGCCAGGCGCGTGGCGTCGCCGTGCAGGAACACCGGGCGGTCCGGCAAATCGATCGCCAGTTCGTGCCCATGCAGCTCGATATACGAGCGCACCACCTCCAAAGCGTCATTGACCACGGCTTTGAGTTCGACACG
The DNA here is from genome assembly GCF_051262535.1 of Massilia sp. CMS3.1. Classification (NCBI taxonomy): domain Bacteria; kingdom Pseudomonadati; phylum Pseudomonadota; class Betaproteobacteria; order Burkholderiales; family Oxalobacteraceae; genus Massilia; species Massilia sp. CMS3.1. Next base: position 71,549 of record NZ_JBIMES010000011.1, read on the forward strand.
GCCCATCTTGATGGCGAACTTGCCGGTATTGATGCGCGATACGTCGAGTAAATCGTCCACCAGGCGCACCATCTGGCGCAGCTGGCGTTCCATGATGTCGGTCGCGCGCTGGGTGGCCTGGGCATCGCCGCTGCGGATGCGCAGGATGTCCAGGCCGGTGCGGATCGGCGCCAGCGGATTACGGAGCTCATGCGCCAGGGTGGCCAGGAATTCGTCCTTCCGGCGGTCGGCCACGATCAGCGCATCTTCCGCCTTCTGGCGCACGTCCATCTCGTGCTCGAGGGTGCGGTTGGCCGTCTGCAAGGCGTCGGCGCGGCGGCCGATTTCGGCCAGCATGTCGTTGAAGGCTTCGACCAGCACCCCGATTTCGCCGCTGTTATTGCCCGGTACGCGCAGCGTGAAGTCGCGCTGCTGCATCACCTGGCGCGCCACGTTCGTCACCGCTTCCAGCGGGCGGGTGATGGCCGCCTGCAGGCGCGAAGCGACCAGCGCCGCGATCAGCAGCGCGCCGAGCATCACCCCGCCGAGGATGGCACCGTAGTTGAGCAGGCGCTCGAGCAGGCCAAAGCGCGAACGCAGGAAGACGGTGCCCACCGGCTCGCCGTTTTCGACGATGTTGTGCCAGACCTCGAGCGAACCGCGCTCGATGCGGTAGCCGGCCGCCTGCGGGCGCGGCGGCAGCGCCTGATCGGTGCCCGCCTTGGCATAGGTGGCAAAGCGCGCGCCGGTATTCGCGTACACGGCACCGGCCAGGATTTGCGGACGCGCGCGCAGCACCGACAGCTGCTGCTGGGCGGTCAAGGCGTCGTTGAAGGCCAAGGCCGGCGCGGTGACGTTGGCCATGATGTCGGCCTGGGTGGTCAGGTCGTCGACCCAGTAGCGCTGGAAGGTGCGCAGGTCGAGCAGGAGCATGGCGATCGAGGCCGACAGCAGTGCCGCCAGCGTGGTGAAGACAGCCATCTTGATCAGTTTGCTGCGGACGGAACCGGTATCGCGAGAGTGCATCAGCTGTTTCCCTTTACCACGCGATTGGCGACCGTAAGCAGGCGCGAACTGAGTTTCACGTTATTCCTCTCTGCCGAGTCGAGCGAGACGTCGAACCGCACCCGCTCCTCGATAATCCTGAAATTGATGACGCTGCCGTGCTGCAGGCCCAGCTCGCATTCGGTGACCGGCAGCGGGGCCGGCGGGGCCGCGCGCAGGATGCGCGCCGCACGCGCACTGTCGCTGCCGGCGACGAACAGCAGGTGAACCTGGCTCGGCTCGCCTTCGCGCAGCGTGCGCACGATGATCGGGCGCCCGCGCACCTGGCGCCCGGCGACCACGCGTGCCAGCTCGGCCGCCATCTCGTCGGACCCGACCACGCCGATCGTCACAGGAGAGCCACTGTCGGCGAATGCGGCGGCGGGAAAATCGGCATAACCGAGGAACTTGTAGAGAAAGGCGGCCTTGACGCGGCGCTCGAGCGTCTCGCTGCTTGCACTTTGCGCAAACGCGGGCCCCGGGGGCAGCGCGGCACCCACGAACACGGCCGCGGCCCAGGCCAGCGACCAGCCGGCGACGCGCCGGCGCATGCGCGCGGGGGAAGTGGGCTGTGGGGTGCGGTAAAAGCGATGTTGGGTCATTGTCCGGGGTTAAATTAGCAGGTTGCGCTCGTTGCAGATGCGCTAGAACGCCCGGCGCACACCCGGTTTGCCAGACTCGGCCTGCCCATCGTACGCCGACGGGCATGCGGCCATGGGCTCTTCGGCCAAGTCACGCCTGCCGCACAACATGCGCCGAACGCATGATAGCGCGACAGGACCGATTCGGACAGCACGGACATGCACAGCGCCCGACCTGAATTGTTTTTTGACATGTCATGGTAAAACATTTTCCTCAATGCACCAAGCGAGTGCGAGATCTTGTGGGTTGATGCACCAGCCATATGCAGCATCAATAACTGTCATCAGGAATCGGAATTGGCAATTCGTATTGCATTTCAGCATAATTCTTCCTGTCTCCTCTATCTCCTCCTCGGAAATAGATTCAGCCCGCTCTCCAGCGGGCTTTTTTTTGCGCCGCCGGCGCACCGGCTTGCTATCATTCTCCCCTCCGCCGCCCGGCGCATCGGGAGAATGACCTCGATACGGCATGCAAGCGTCCCCACGATCGAATTCTGGTTCGAATTCGGCAGCAACTACAGTTACCTGGCCGCGCTGCGTATAGCGGCGCTGGCGCACGAGGCCGGCATCGCCCTCGCAGCCGGGCCGCAGGCTTGACGCGTGGACAAGCGCGGCGGCCCCCTGCACCTGGCCTGCACTTCCAGCGGGCAGACAAACACCATTCATTTAGTGTACGATTCGGCCATGTTTTTGAATACACAACAGGCCGTTTCCCATGCTCGCTTCCGGTAAGTCCGCCCGCACTGTCTCCTCCTACGACTGGAGCGCCAGCGCGCTCGGTGATCCCGCGGGGTGGCCGCAGCCGCTGCGCGTTGCCGCCGACCTGATGTTCAACACGCCGCTCCCGATGCTGCTGGCCTGGGGCGAACAGCCGATCGTGCTGTGCAACGAGGCCTATGGCGCCCTTGCCGGGCCGGGATTTTCGCGCGTGCCCGGCGGCTCGGTACCGGCCGTGCTGCCGCCGCCGTTCGCTGCAGCGGACGCGGCACTGGCAGACGCATGGCGCGGCGAAGCGGCCTGCGTTGCCGGCGCAGCCGTCAATTTCGGGACCGGGCGGGCGCACTTCGACCTGTACTTCACGCCGGTCGGCGCGCAGGGCGGCGCCAAGGGCGTGCTGTGCGCCCTGGCCGCAGCCGAAGCGGCGCAGCCGCAGGCGCTCGAGGAGCCGGGCACCCTCAGTATCCTGGTGGTCGAGGACAACCTCGATTCCCAATACCTGGTCTGCGAGATGCTCAAGGCCTTTGGGTACGAGGCCGACGGCGTGGCCCATCCGGACGACGCACTGGCGCATCTCGCCGCGCGGCATTATCACGTGCTGTTCACCGACGTCAGCCTTCCCGGCATGTCCGGCGTCGACCTGGCGCGCCTGTCGCTGGGGCGCTATCCGCACCTGAAAGTGATTTTTGCATCGGGCTATGGCGACATGTTGCTGCGCCATCTCGACTTCCCCTATCAGTCGCTGCAAAAGCCCTACGAGCTCGATCAGCTGCAGGACGCGCTCGGGCAGGTCACGGGCGCGCTGCGGGCGGGCGCCTGAGTGAGGGTCATGCGTGTGCAACCAAACGGAGCGGCCGGGCTAGAATGGCCGGGAAGCGCGCCTGCGGGCGAGCGCCCCGTCTTGCAGAGCCCCGGTCTTGCCATGATCTCCACCCAATCGATCCCCTGCCGTTCCCGCATTCCCGCCCCCCGTGCGGCGCTGGCGTGCGGCGCCATGTTTCCCGGGAGCGCCGCGTGAGCGAAAACCGCGACGACCTGGAAATGATGCGTTCGGCAGCATTGCGCACCGCCACGAACGTGCTCGCTGCGCGCCAGCAGGCCGAAGCCGAGCTCGGCGCCGCCAGGGAAGCGCTGCGGCAGGCCAACGAGCGTACCGAAAACATGCTCGAAAGTCTGACCGATGCCTTTTGCGCGGTCGACTTCGACTGGCGCATCACCTATGTCAACGGACGCGCCCTGCAGTTGCTGGCGCCGCTGAACAAGTCGCGTGAAGGCCTGGTCGGCAAACGCCTGTGGGACGAGTTCCAGGAACTCGACGGCACCAACCTGGCGACCGAAATCGAGCGCGCGATGGACTCGCGCCAGACCGGCAGCCGTGAATTCTTCTATCCGCGCCTCGCGGTCTGGCTCGAGGCGCGCATGTATCCGTCGCCGGACGGCCTGACCCTGTATTTCCACGACATCACGCGGCGCCGCGCCGACCAGCAAGCCCTGATGGACGGCAACAGCCGGCTGCAGGTGGCCCTGGCCGCCGGCCGCCTGGGCGACTGGCGCTGGGATGCCGCCAGCGACCGCGTCAGCCTGGGCGAGCGTGCCGCCGACATTCTCGGCCTCAACCCGGAAGTGGCCCATGCCTGGGCCGCGCTGCGCGCGCGCCTGGACGAACCGGACCGCGAGACCGTGCGCCGCGAAGTGCTGCATGCCTTTGCAACGCACGCCGACCTGAACCTTGAATGCCGCCTGCTGCCGGATGGCGGCCAGGTGCGCTGGATTGCCCTGGTGGGCCGCGCCGACTACGCCGACCCCGCCCTGCTTGATAAGGTCACCGGCATGACCGGCGTGGTGCAGGACATTTCCCTGCGCAAGAGCGCCGAGGACAGCCTGCGCCAGAGCGAAGAAGTGCTGCGCGCGCTGGCCAACACGATCCCGCAACTGGCCTGGATGGCCCAGGCCGACGGCGCGATCGTCTGGTTCAACGAACGCTGGTACGACTACACCGGCACCACACCCGACGGCGCGACTGGCTGGGGCTGGCAAGACACGGTCGAACCGGACGCCCTGCCCGCCATGCTGGAACAATGGCGCGCATCGATCGGGAGCGGCGCGCCGTTCGAGATGGAATACCCGATCCGCGGCGCCGATGGTCACTACCGCTGGTTCCTGACGCGCGTGAACGCGGTGCGCGACCGCAGCGGCCAGGTCGTGCGCTGGTTCGGCACGAATACCGACGTCGACCAGGTCAAGCGTGTGGAGCAAGCACTGCGCGAAGAATCGAAGGTGCTCGAACTGCTCAACAGCACCGGCGGCGCACTGGCCTCCGCACGCGACCTGCGCTCGCTGCTGCAAGTGGCGACCGACGCCGCCAGCGGCGTGGCCGCCGCGCGTTTCGCCGCCTTCTTCTACCACGGCAAGGAAAACGAAGGGCCGACCTTCTCGCTGTATACACTGTCGGGCGGCACCGCCAACGACTTCCAGAGCTTCGGCGAACCGCATGCGAGCACCCTGTTCGGACCAAGCTTTCGCGGCGCCGGCGTGATCCGTTCCGACGACATCACGTGCGACGCGCGCTACGGCCAGAGCCCCATCAAGTTCAGCCTGCTGTCGGGCCAGCCGACGGTGCGCAGCTATCTCGCCGTGCCGGTCATGGCGGGCTCCGGCGAAGTGCTGGGTACCATGCTCTTCGGCCACCCGGAGCCGGGCATCTTCACCGAACGCACCGAGCGCATCGTGCGCGGGATTGCCGCCCAGGCCGCGGTTGCGCTCGACAATACGCGCCTGTACGAAGCGGCCCAGCAGGCCGCCGAAGAGCGCAAGGTCCTGCTCGAGAGCGAACGCGAGGCGCGTGCCGAGGCTGAGCGCTCGAGCCAGATGAAGGACGAGTTCCTCGCCACGCTCTCGCACGAACTGCGCACGCCGCTCTCGGCCATCCTCGGCTGGGCCCAGGTACTGCGCCGCGGCGGCAAGGACGAGGCCGACCTGCAACGCGGCCTGCAGACGATCGAGCGCAACGCGCGCGCCCAGGCCCAGCTGATCGAAGACCTGCTCGACATGAGCCGCATCACCTCGGGCAAGGTGCTGCTCGACATGCAGACGCTGAACCCGCACGGCTTCCTCGACGCCGCCATCGAGACCGTTCGCCCCGCGGCCGACGCCAAGAACATCCGCATCGAGAAACGCTACCAACAGAATCCCGGCATGGTCGCGGGAGACGCGGCGCGCTTGCAGCAAGTGGTGTGGAACCTGCTCTCGAACGCGATCAAGTTCACCCCGCGCGACGGCGTGGTCACGGTCGAACTCGAAGCGCTCGACGGCTCGGTCGTGGTCACGGTGCGCGACACCGGCGCCGGCATCGCTCCGGAATTCATCACCCATGTCTTCGAACGCTTCCGCCAGGCCGACGCCTCAATGACGCGCCGCCACGGCGGCCTGGGCCTGGGCCTGGCGATCGTCAAGCACCTGATCGAGCAGCATGGCGGCACGGTGCGCGCCGAGAGCCCGGGCGAAGGGCGCGGCGCAAGCTTCTCGTTCGAACTGCCGCTGGCCAAGGGAATGACCCGCGCCGAGCGCCGCAGCAGCATGATCCTGGGCAGCCCGCCGCCGGCCGCGCCTGATCTCACCTTGCGCGACTTGACGGGCGTGTCGGTGCTGGTGGTCGACGACGACCGCGACGCGCGCGAATTGATCCTGCGCATCCTGACCGACTGCCATGCGAAGGTCCGCATCGCGGCCAGCGCGCGCGATGCCTTCACGGCCCTGCAGGCAGACATGCCCGACCTCCTGATCAGCGACCTCGGCATGCCCGAAGTCGATGGGTTTGAGTTATTGTCGTGGATACGGGCCCTGCCGCGCGACCGCGGCGGCCTGCTGCCGGCAGTGGCGCTGACCGCGTTCGCCCGTTCGGAAGACCGCTTGCGGGCACTCGAAGCGGGCTTCAGTTCGCATATTTCCAAGCCGGTCGAGCCGAACGAATTGGTCGACGTGGTGGGGTCGCTGGTCCGTCCATCGGCGGCGCGAAAACGATAATGAAGTTCCTACCAGCGGACGCGGCGCTGTCCTACAAGAAATTCTTCCAGGTTTGGTAGACTAGTTGAGGTGGGAAAGTTGGATTTCTGAAGTGAAACTAGTTTCCTTCAAGTACCTATTTCGAAGAGAACAAGCATGCCGAGCAGACAAGAAATTCTGAATGCCAAGATCCTGGTCGTGGACGATTCGCCGGACAATATCGAATTGATGGAAGAGATATTGCGCGAAGAGGGCTACGTTAACGTCAGCTCGACCATGGAGCCGGAGCAGGTCTGCCCGCTGCATCGCGAGCACAACTACGATCTCATCTTGCTCGACCTGCAAATGCCGGGCCTGAACGGTTTCCAGGTCATGAAAAGCCTGAAGGAAATCGAAAAAGGCGGCTACCTGCCGGTGCTGGCCCTCACCGCCCAGCCGAGTTTCAAGATTGCAGCCCTGGAAGCGGGCGCGCGCGATTTCATCAGCAAACCGTTCGACCTGCTGGAAGTGCACAAGCGCATCCACAATATGCTTGAAGTGCGCCTGCTCTATAAAGAGCTGGCCCAGTACAGCCGCGCCCAGCAGGAACTGGCCTTGCACGACGCCCTCACCGGCCTGCCGAACCGGCGCCTGCTGGAAGACCGCATCGAGACCGCCCTGCAGCACGCCAACCGCAGCCATGCGAAGGCGGCGATCATGTACCTCGATCTCGACGGCTTCAAGGCGATCAACGACACCTACGGCCATGCCTACGGCGACGAGATCCTGAAAATGGTGTCGCAGCGCCTGCTGTCGTCCTCGCGCAAGGAAGACACGGTCGCGCGCCTGGGTGGCGATGAATTCATGGTCGTGCTGGGCGACATCCACAGTCTGGCAGACGCCCAGGGTCCGGCCGCCAAGCTGGTCGAAGCGCTGTGCGAGCCTTTCTTCATCAACGACCTGACGCTGCGCCTGTCGACCTCGATCGGCATTAGCATCTATCCGGACGACGCCGAATCGGTCGACGCCCTGATCAGCATCGCCGACTACGCCTTGTACGAAGCCAAGCGCGCCGGCAAGAACCGCTTCTGCTCTACCGGCAGCGCGCCGAAGGCGGCGATCGTCAAGACCCCGGCCAAGCAGGCGACGCCGGAGCTGGTGCCGCACAGGTAAGTTTGAGGGACAGTGCATGACAGATAGGGCCCAATCTCGACACATCGGGATTGGGCTTTTTTGCATTCGAATGGCCGGAGGCTGTACGGTTTGCAGCGGTACAGCAGCGGATCAGCCGTCGCGACGAGTCCGCCCGATCGACAAGATCAACCCCACAAACGACAACGGCGCAGGCACCTGAATTCGCTGCAGGTGCCTGCGCCGTTCCCGCCAAGCGAACCGATCAAGCCGTGCCGCTACCGGTCGATTCGGTGCGCGCGCTGCCGACGTTGGCCTGGCCGCAAGCGGCCTCATTGTGCGCGGCGATCGCCGACGCGTTCTGGTGGTCGCGTGCTGCTTCCACCTTATCAGGAGCGACTTCGATGCGGGTGATGCCCGAATCGACCGAGATCGGGTCGCTGGCCGGGAAGGTCATCTCGACCGCCTCGTCGAGCAGGGTTTCCCTGGCCGTTTCCGAGCTCGAAGGATGCTCGGCGCTGGCCATCATTTCGATGGCGACCGCATGGGTGATGAACTTGAGCTGGGCCAGCTGGCGAATCGTGCTCACGTTGAAGGCGTCCTGGAAAGCCTGCGCCTCTTTTTCGCCGATGCCGCACAGGGCCGTCAGCGGTGCATCCACCAGTTCTCGCAGCGATTTGCCATGGTACTGCTCGCTTACAATCGTATTGATATTCATGTTTGTCCTCTTAGGTAATCAGCCTGTCCGCCAACTTCGACACGGTTGCACTGGACACGGTTCCACTATCGCATGCGCGCCCCTATTAGTATGTGCGCTGGCGAACACGCAACACGCTGCACGATTGCCCATAAACACCAGAAATTGCCGTGCTATTATTCTGGCGCCCGATTTGTGTCTTTACTTTGGAAAACAAAGGCTCTCTGCTATCCTTTCAGTCCCGCAGAATCCTGGCCCCTAACGACGAACGCAGCAGGAACGACGTGCCAACTACCGACAAACCAAAAATTCTGGTCGTCAATGACGATGCGGCAAGCCTGCTGGCCCTGAGCAGTTTGCTGGACCAATGGGCCGAGGAGACCGGCTATACGGTCCTGGCCGCGCGTTCCGGCCAGGAAGCGCTGCGCCAGGTGCTGCTGCACGACTTTGCCGTCATCATACTGGACGTCAACATGCCCGGCATGGACGGCTTCGAGACGGCCGAGGCAATCCACCAGCGCGCACGCTCGGCCGATATTCCGATCATCTTCGTCACCGCTTTCCTGGCCGACGAGATCGACCGCTTGAAGGCATACCAGCGCGGCGCCGCCGATTTCCTGTTCACGCCGGTCATCCCGCAGATCCTGCACGCCAAGGTCTCGGTGTTCGTGGCCCTGGCCAACAAGAACGAGCAGTTGCGGCGCCAGACGGAAAAGCTGTCGCAGCGCACCCTGGAGCTGACCGGTACCAACGAGCGCCTGATGCGCGAGATCGAAGACCGCCAGGCGGCCGAGCGCAAGAGCCACGCCAAGGACGAGTTCCTGGCCATGCTCGGCCACGAACTGCGTAATCCCCTGTCGGCCATCTCCAGCGCCGCAGCCCTGATCGACATGCCGGGCGCGCACGCCGAGATGGCCTCCAGGGCCCGCCAGATCATCCAGCGCCAGACCCAGCACTTGTCGCGCATCGTCGACGACCTGCTCGACCTGTCGCGCGCGATGTCGGGCAAGATTCTGTTGGCACGCAAATCGGTCGACATGGCCGGCCTGGTCGGCGCCTGCCTCGACACCTTCCGCGCCACCGGCCGCACCGGCGGCTACCGCATCAATGTCGACCTGGCGCCGAACTGGGTCGACGGCGACCCGACGCGGCTGGAACAGATTGCGACGAACCTGATAGACAACGCGCTGAAATACACGCCGGCCGGCGGCACCATCGACATCACGATCGGCGCCGAGAATGACGACGTGCTGCTGACGGTGCGCGATACCGGTGTCGGCATCTCTTCCGATCTGCTGCCGCACGTATTCGACGTCTTCGTGCAGGGCTCGATCAGCCTGGACCGCGCCCAAGGCGGCCTGGGCATCGGGCTGTCGCTGGTGCGGCGCCTGGTCGAGCTGCATGACGGCAGCGTCAGCGCCACCAGCAGCGGCGCCGGCGAAGGAAGCGCCTTCACGATCCGCTTGCCGCGCGCCGAAGCCTCCCAGGACCAGGCCACGCCACATGCGAGGCCTGCCGATGCAGTGGCGGGCAAACCAGCGGTCCTGCTGATCGAAGACAACGAGGATGGCCGCGAAATGATGGCGACCATGCTCGACGTGTATGGCTATCCGGTGCTGCAGTCGGCCGACGGCCTGGACGGCGTTGCACTGGCGACCGCGCACCTGCCGAACGTGGCCCTGGTCGACATCGGCCTGCCCGGTATCGATGGCTACGAAGTGGCGCGCCGCCTGCGCGCCAACCCGGCGACGAGCGCCATGCGCCTGATCGCCCTGACCGGCTACGGCCTGGCCGAAGACCAGCGCCGCGTGCTGGAAGCGGGTTTCGACATGCACCTGGTCAAACCAGTGGATATTGCCCAGCTGCTGGAGGCGCTCGGAGAGCTTGCGCACTTACCGGCCGCGGCGGGCTGAACGGTTCAAGCTACGAACGACAAAAACGGCGCCTCGGCGCCGTTTTTACCATCTGCCCACAAGCCGCCGATGGCAGCCCGGACTGGGAGTCTTACTGCGACGCTTCGATTTCCTTCTGGCGTGCCTGCATTTCCTGGCCCAGTGCTTTTAGGTCCAGCTTCAGTTCGCGCGTCTTCGGGAACATTTCCTCTTCTTCTTCCTCGACGTGGTGCTCTACCAGCTCGCCCAGCACCTTCACCTTGGCGTCGTACAGGTCGTCGCCCGGGTCCATTTCCATGATCTGCGCGATCAGGTCTTTCGCCGAAGCGTGTTCGACAACGGCCTCGTCGATCATGTCTTCGGTCTCGTCGCTCGCTGCGCGCGTGGCCGGGTAATAGATCTCTTCCTCGATCGTGGTGTGCATGATCAGGGCATTGCAAATCTCGTCAGCAAGCTTCTTCTTGCTCACTTTGGCGCGGTCGGTCATGTTTTCGAAGCGCTCGAACATCTCCGCGACTTCGCGGTGCTGTTGCGTCAGCAGTTCGATGGCATCGATTGGTTCATTGGTTTTAGGCATGGGAACTCCCTGAGGTGTTTATGGTTTTAATAAGATATCCAGGACTCCAGCATTATCTGAAACGCTCTGGCGCACTGTTCGGCAGCGCACGGAGCGGGCCCAGTGTGCGCACTTCCTGGTCGAAGCTGTTGTATGATTTGGGAAACATTCAACCGAGCCCACGATGACCGCACCGGACCCGCAGCACCTCGACCCGGAACTGGAACGGCAGGTTGCCGAACGCACCGCCGCACTGACCGAGCTGGTCGCCCACCTGATGAACAGCTGGGACGACGAGCGGCGCCTGCTTGCGCGTAAGCTCCACGACACCCTGGGCTCGTCGATGACCGCGCTGACCATGCACCTGGGCTTGCTCTCCAAAGGCCTGACGGATGCGAAGGCGCTCGACCGCGCGCAGCAGATGAAGACCCTGCTGGGCGGCATCATCGAGACCAACCGCCTGGTGCAGCTCACGCTGTGGAACGACAAGCTCGAGTTCCTGGGCATTAAGGCGGCGCTCTCCGAGCTGGTGGCCGAGTTCGGCCAGGAACATGGCCTCACGGCCCGCGTCAGCCTGCCCGACGACGACGACGCCTATCCGCGCGCCCAGGGCGTGGCACTGCTGCGCTGCGCCGAGGAAGGCTTGCACAATGCACTGCAGCATGCGCGCGCCAAGACGGTCGATGTGATCCTCGACGACGATGGCGAGCAGTTGATGCTGACCGTGCGCGACGACGGCGTGGGGCTGGCGCGTCCAGCGCCGCCCGAGTCGCTGCGCTGCCACGGGCTGCGCCTGCTGCGCGAACGGGCACGCGCGCTGGGCGGGAGCGTGGCGCTGGGGCGCGTTGAGGGTGGCGGGACTGCCCTGACGATGATTTTGCCGCGGCGTGCGGGGTAATCGACCGCCCGCCTCTCATCAATGCAGCTTCACCAGCGGCGTCGTCCTGCGTATCAGGAACCGCGCCACCGCCAGCACACCGGTGCGCATCGATCCGAGCACGGCCTGGTGATGCATCAGATGCAAACTGGTGTACATCAAGCGCCCCATCATGCCCTCGACGAACCAGCTGGCCCCGCTTAGCGAACCCATCAGACTGCCGACGCTGGTCGTCTTGCCGAGCGAGACCAGTGACCCATAATCGCGATACAGGTAAGGTTTGTCATCCACCGGCTTGCCGGCTGCGCGGCGCACGAAGGTTTTGAGCAGGTACTCCGCCTGCTGGTGCGCGGCCTGGGCGCGCGGCGGCACCGGGTTGCCGGAGCCGTCGATGCAGGCGGCGCAGTCGCCGAGCGCATACACGCCGGGCACGCCCTTGACCACCAGTTGCGCATCGACCTCGATCTGGCCACCCTTGTTGACCGGCAGCCCTAGCGCGCCCAGGAATTCCGGCGCGCGGATGCCGGCCGCCCAGACGCACATACTGGCCGGATAGACGTTGCCGTCGTTGTCGACGATCCGGTCTGCCTCGATCTTCGTGACACGGCAATTGTTAACGACGCGGATGCCGCGTTCATCGAGCAGCTTCAACGCCGCGTTCGAGACGCGTTCCGGCAAGGGCGCGAGGATGCGCGGCGCTCCCTCCAGCAGCGTGATGCGCAAGTCGCGCTTGACCTGCAAGCGAGAAAAACCGTAGGTGGCGTACACGCCGGACGCTTCACGCAGCTCGGCCGCCAGCTCGACGCCGGTGGCGCCGCCGCCGATGATGACGACGTCGAGCGCCGCGTCGGCGTCGGAGCGCTCTTCGCGTGCCTGCTCGGCCATGGCCATCAGGCGCAAGAGGCGCAGGCGGAAGCGCTCGGCGTCTTCGGTCGCATTCAGGGAAATGGTGTGTTCGCGCGCGCCGGGCACGCCGAAATAGTTGGAAGTACTGCCGACCGCGATCACCAGCGAGGCGTAATCGATGCTGCGTTCGTGCAGCACCTGTTCGCCGTCTGGCGCGCGCACGGCGCCGACAGTCATGCGCCGCGCCCCGTGGTCGAGTGCCGTCATGGGGCCGTAGACGAAGGTGAAACCGTTATCGTGGGCCAGCATCTGGTACGACAGGCCCTCCTGATGGATGTCGAGGGTGCCGGCCGCCACCTCGTGCAGCGAAGGCTTCCAGATGTGATACAGCCGCATGTCGACCAGCATCACCTTCGCGGGACCGAGCTTGCGTCCCAGTTTGCAGGCCAGTTCCAGTCCGCCCGCTCCACCACCAACGATCACGATTTCGCTCTGCAAGCCACCCTCCGCATATGACGCCGCCGGCCGGGGCCGGTTATTGGCTACCTGGCAAGTGTACACCGGCAGAGACATGCACGTGCGCGGCGCACCGTGCGTGAATCAATCGCCGCGGCCGTGGCCCTTGCCGTGCTTGTCATGCTTGCGCTCGTGCTTGTCGTGTTTGCGCTCGTGCTTGTCGTGCTTGCGCTCGTGCTTGTCGTGATCGTCGCGGCGGTCGTCGTGGTGGACGACGACGTGGCGCACTTCCTGGCGCTGCGCACGGTAACCGTCGTGGTGACGCTCGCGGTAGCGCGGCGCATAGGTGTTGGTGTACCAGTCGTCGCGCACGAACATCACCGGACGGCCGCAGGCGTCATAGCGGGCGCAATGCCGCGACCAGTTCTTGCGGTGGCCCGGCGGTACGCGCAGGTAGACCGGCTGGGAACCGACATGGCGCACTTCGCGCACGATGACGGGTTGCTGGACATAGACTGAGGGCGGGGCGAAGCCGCCGATATCGATACGCCCATAGAAGCCGGGCTGGCCGATGTTGATGCTGACATTGGTCTGCGCCAGCGCGGGAGCGGCGGCCGCAACCAGGGCGGCGCCGACAAAGACGGTACGGATCAGGGATTTCATGCTGGGTCCTCTCATTGTGATGTGGTCTGGACTTTACCAGTTGCAATATCAGCGTCCGTTCGTTGCAACACATAATTACAAATTGCCGCCTGGAATACAACAGCGACAGCCCGGATGCGCATCGCACAAATCGTCCACCTGCCGGCGCGGTGCAGGGTAAACTGTCGGCTGTTCATTTGCCCCAAGGTTGACATGTCGTTTTCCTCGCTCGGCCTGATCGCTCCGATCACGCGCACCCTCGATGCCCTCGCCTACAGCACCCCGACGCCGGTCCAGACGCTGGCGATTCCCGCCGTGCTGGCTGGACGCGATCTTCTGGCCGCGGCCCAGACCGGTACCGGCAAGACGGCCGGTTTCGCGCTGCCGATCCTGCAGCGCCTGACCATGGAAGGCACGCCGATCGCTCCGAATTCGACGCGCGCCCTGGTGCTGGTGCCGACCCGCGAACTGGCCGAACAGGTGCATGCCAGTTTCAAAGCCTATGGCGCCGGCCTGCCGCTGCGCACCATGGTCGCGTACGGCGGCGTCAGCATCAATCCGCAGATGATGCGCCTGCGCAAAGGCCTGGACCTGCTGGTGGCCACGCCCGGCCGCCTGCTCGACCTGCAGCGCCAGAATGCCTTGAAACTGAACGGCGTGCAGATGCTGGTGCTCGATGAAGCCGACCGCATGCTCGACCTTGGCTTTTCGCGCGAACTCGACCAGGTGTTCGCAGCCCTGCCGAAGGCGCGCCAGACCTTGCTGTTCTCGGCCACCTTTTCCGATCCGATCCGGGTGCTCGCCGACAAGCTCCTGAATGACCCGGTCAGCATCGAGACCGCGGCGCGCAACACGACGGTGAAAGCGATCAAACAGTGGGCGATTACGGTCGACAAGAAACGTAAACCCGAACTGTTCCTGCACCTCTTGAAGCAGCACGGCTGGGGCCAGGTGCTGGCCTTCGTGAAGACGCGGCGCGGGGTCGACGAGCTGGTCGAACTGCTGCATTCGAAACGCATCGACGCCGATTCGATCCACGGCGACAAGCCGCAGCCGGCACGCCTGCGCGCACTCGAGCGCTTCAAGGCCGGCGAAGTGAAGATCCTGGTCGCCACCGACGTCGCCGCGCGCGGCCTGGATATCGACGACTTGCCGGTGGTGGTGAACTTTGACTTGCCGATCGTGGCCGAGGATTACGTGCACCGCACCGGCCGCACCGGCCGCGCCGGGGCTTCCGGGGAAGCCGTCTCGCTGGTGTGCGCGGACGAAGTATTGCAGTTGGCGGCGATCGAACAGCTGACCGGTCAAACCTTGAACCGCGTGGAAGAACCCGGCTTCGCGGCGGAGCACCGGGTGCCGGAGACGAATGCCGGCGGTGAGGTCGTCAAGAAACCGAAGAAGCCGAAAAAACCGAAGGGCGATGCGAAGGTCGTGACCGAAGACGTGCGTTTCAGGCGCTGAAAGGATATGTCACGAACGACCCCACGATGAAATATTATTTCATCACAGCACCAGGCGGAACTTGCGCACACCCTCCTCGTCCGCCCGCAGCACCTCGAAACCCAGCTTTTTCACCAGCCCGATGATCCGGTTATTCTGCGGCAGCGCCTCGCCCACGATCTCGCGCGTGCCGCGGCTGCGGCAATAGTCGATCAGCTTTTGCATCAGGATCCGGCCCAGCCCCATGCCCTTCAGGTCCGAGCGCACCGTCACCGCGAATTCGGCACTGACATTGTCCGGGTCGGCCACCACGCGTCCCACGCCGAGCGTCTCCGGCAGGCCGTCCGGCCCGGGGCGGGTGGCGATGAAGGCCATCTCGCGGTCGTAGTCGATCTGCGTGAAACGCGCTAGTTGCGAAGGCTGGAGTTCGCGGATGCGCACGAACATGCGGTAGCGCACGTCGTCGGGCGTGAGCGCGTCGAAAAAACGCAGGTGCGCCGGGCCGTCCTCGGGCCGCACCGGGCGCAGCAGGAGTGGCAGGCCGCCGAAATCGATCGTCTCTTCCAGCTCGCGTGGATAAGGCCGGATCGCCAGCCGGTCGAGGGTGCTGGCGGAATGGTCGGCCAGCGCCAGGCGCATGCGCGCATCGAGCACGATGGCGCCGTTCGCGTCGGCCAGCAGCGGGTTGATGTCGAGCTCGACGATTTCGGGGATGTCCGATACCAGGCGCGATACCTGCACCAGGGTGGCGACGATCGCATCCATGTCGGCGGGCGGGCGGTTGCGGTAGCCGGCCAGCAGGCGCGCAACGCGGGTGCGCTCGACCATCTCGCGCGCCAGCACGGCGTTCAGCGGCGGAAGCGCCACGGCATGGTCGTCCGCCACCTGCACCGCGATGCCGCCCTGGCCAAACAGGATCACCGGACCGAACACGGGATCGGTCGCAACCCCCAGGATCAGTTCATGCCCATCGGGGCGGCGCGCCATCGCCTGCACCGAAAAGCCTTCGAAGCGCGCATCCGGGCGCAGCTCGCCGAGGCGCTTGCGCACGCGCCCGGCGGCGGCGCGCACCGCCTGCTCCGAGTCGAGGTCGAGCGCCACGCCACCGACATCGGATTTATGCATCACGTCCGGCGACAGGATCTTGACCGCCACCGGAAAACCAATGCCGCGCGCCGCCGCCACCGCTTCATCGACGCTGGCGGCCGCGCGCGTTTCGACCAGGTCCATGCCGTAGGCGCGCAGGATTGCCTTGGTCTCGGGGTCGGACAGCAGATGGCGCCCGCTGGCGAGCGCTTCGCGCACCAGCGCGCGTGCCGTGCCGCGCTCGCCCGCCGTGATGTTCGATACCGACGCCGGCACCTGCATCAAGAGATTCTGGTTCTGGCGGTAGTGCACGATCTGGAGGAAACCGGCGACCGCGTCTTCGGGCGTGTCGAAGGTCGGCATGCCGGCGATTGACGCGATCTCGCGCGCACCGGCGACCGAGTCGCCCCCCAGCCAGCAGGCGAGCACGTTGCGCGAGGCGCCCTTTGCCACCGGCGCAATCGCGCGCGCGATGTCGGCGCTGTCGACGGTGGCGGTCGGCGCATGCACGACCAGCACCCCATCGGTCCCGGGATCCTGCAGCAGAATCTCCAGCGCCTGGCGATAGCGTTCGGGTACGGCGTCGCCCTGCAGGTTGATGGGATTGGCAGGCGTGGCGCCTGTCGGCAGCAGCGCCGCCAGGCGCGCGGTCGTCTCCCGCGCAAGCACCGCCGCGCTGCCGCCGCCGCACACCAGCGCATCGAAGGCCAGCACGCCGGGCCCGGCGCCGTTGGCGACGATCGCCAGGCGCTCGCCGTGCAGCGGTTTTGCGTGGGCCAGCGTCTCGACCGCGGCGAACAGCTGCTCGGTGGTGAACACGCGCAGCATGCCGGCGCGCCGGATCGCCGCGTCGAACACCTCGTCCATGCTCGCCAGCGCCCCGCTCTCGCTCGCGGCGGCGCGCATGCCAATGGCCACGCGCCCGGCTTTCAGCACCAGGGTCGGTTTGCTGCGCGCCGCCGCGCGCGCGGCCGACATGAACTTGCGCGCGTAGCGCAGGTGTTCGACATACAGCAGGATCGAGCTGGTCGCGCCATCGCTGGCCAGGTAGTCGAGCACGTCGCCGAGATCGACGTCGGCCGAGTCGCCGAGCGCGATGAAATGCGAAAAGCCGATCCCGCGCGAGCGCGCCCGGTCCAGCACCGCGGTCATCAATGCGCCCGATTGCGAGACGAAAGCGATCCGCCCGGGGAGCGCGCCGCTGTGCGCGACACTCGCGTTCAGGCCGAGGCCGGGCGCCAGCAGCCCCGCACTGTTCGGACCCAGGATGCGCAGCAAATAAGGATGGGCGGCGTCCAGCATCGCCTGCTTCATGGAGCGGCCGCCGTTGCTGCGATCCTCGCGCGCATCCGCCAGGCCCGCGCTGAGCACGACCGCCGCGCGTGTGCCCTTCTCGCCGAGCTGGCGGATGATCGCCGGCAGTGTGGCGGGCGGCGTGCAGATGACGGCCAGGTCGGGCGCCACGGCCAGGTCAGCCACGCTTGCCACCACCGCCAGGCCGGCGAGCTCCGTGTACTTCGGGCTGACCGGATAAATGGAGC
The DNA here is from genome assembly GCF_051262535.1 of Massilia sp. CMS3.1. Lineage (NCBI taxonomy): Bacteria > Pseudomonadati > Pseudomonadota > Betaproteobacteria > Burkholderiales > Oxalobacteraceae > Massilia > Massilia sp. CMS3.1. Next base: position 89,075 of record NZ_JBIMES010000011.1, read on the forward strand.
CGCGAAACTCGCCTGCCACCAGGTTGTGCAGCAGCGTCGCGCCCAGGCTGCCGGGGCGGTTCGAGGCGCCGATCAGCGCCACCGAACGCGGCGCGAACAGCTTGTCGAGGTTGCGCACGCTCATGGTGTGCACCGCCACACGGCCAGCGCGCGCGCGGCCATGCCGGGTTGAAACAGCGGATTTTCCGGACGGGACACCAAGCTGAGCTCCCTTCGCCACGCGGCCTTGACTTCGTTGTCAGAGAATACCGCCGGATCGTTTCGCGGCGCGCACTGATCAGCGGCGGGTGCCAAATCGCTGAGGCGGCATGCTGGAATATTTTGGTGAATACCCTCCTGCGCTCGTTGATCGTCTGGCTGCTCCTGCTGGCGATGCCCTATCGGGGCATGGCCGCTGCGGACATGGTCGCGTGCGCGCCGGCGCATGGCATGCCCGCGCATGCGAAGCAGGCGGCAATGCAGGTCCGGCAGCCGCTGCAGGATGCACAACATCCTCCTTGCCACGAAGCCGCGCCGGTAACGCGGGCCGCGGACCAGGAGCCGGAAGCGGCGCAAGACGGTGCTGCCAAGTGCGGCACCTGTTCGGCTTGCGGCATCGGCACCGCGGTCCTGCCCGTCGGCCTGCCGCAACTGGCCGTCCATGCACCCGCGAGTGCCTCAGTGCCTGCGCTGCCGGCCGCCTGCCGTCGGTCCACCTCGCCCAGCCGGAACGACCTCCGCGCCCCCGCCTCGCTTGACCCCCGTTTGCCGCGCCCCGCGCGCGGCTTGTCGAACGCTTTTCTCGAGGATGTCATGACCTTCGTCACCACGCTTTCCCGCGTGGCCGCGCTGTGCCTTCTGGCCGGCGTCGCCCACGCAGCTCCCGCTGCCGTCAGCGCCGCCGACGGCAGCATCCCGGTGCCCGCCACCGTGTACAGCCCGGCCCTGTCGTACGGAGCCCCGGCCCCTCAGCCGGCCAGCCCCGACCGTGCCTGGCGCGAACAGAACCGCATCGTCGCCGGGTACGATGGGATGATGCTGACCGGTCCGCAAACCGGTGACGCACAAGCACTGAGGCGCTCAGGCCTACGAGCGCGCCGTCACGGGATAACCGGCCGCCGGCGCAATCCCGACCAGATTGTAGATGAAGGCTCAGCCCAAGTTCTGGCGGATCGTGCGGTTAGTGCGGTGGGCGGCGCGCGCCCGGACGACCGGTCGACTTCTCCGGCCTTACATTGAACCAGTCGCAGACAGTGCACCGAGCGGGGCCATCGGCAGCATCAGGTAGCGCATGTCGGCACGGTCCGCACCGGCCGGGCCGCCAATGAGAAAGCTGTCGCGTCCGAGCAGTCCCGGTCCGGTTGCCGGCCCCGCCAACTGCATTGGACGAACATCCTGCGCACGCAAGACGAGTTCCACCTCGAAGCCAACGGTCGGCTCCGCAAACCTGCGCAGGATGGCGCGCAGCGCGGCGCTCGCTTCGCCACTGGGCAGGAACTGTGCGAAGCCTGCCGCGTCGAGCGGACCGATGCGCAGGCGCGCGCGCAGGTCGGGCCGCCAGCTGCGTTCGCCAAGCAGCACATTTTCGCCCAGCTCGGCATTGATGCCGAGCTGGGCCTGCTCATGGGGCAGCAAGCGATCCCAGTGACCGACGGCTTCCTCGATCCGTACGGCGACGCCAAAAAAATCGGACACGATGCGCTCGAGCACCACGCTCGAGGAAGGGCGCTGGCCCAGCATGCCTGCGTAGTGCGCGGCCAGGCTCTCGGGCGGCGCGTGGCCCGCCTGGCCGGGCGCGCATCCGGACAGCGCCAGCAGGAGCGGGCGCAAGCGATCCTCGCCGTCCCCCTTCTGCCCGGGCATGTACTCGACCCGGCTTTTTTGCCAGGCGCGGTAAAACAGTGCCAGCATGCGGTTCGACAACAAGTCGAGAAAAGCGCGTGGCGCCGCGTCGTCGCGTGCGCTTTGCCAGGCTGCGATGCGTTCGGTGACGTGCCGGGGCAGCGTGCCCTGCGCCCCGAGCAGTCCCATGAAGGTCGGCGTGATCGTAAAGCGATGGCCGCCGCCGGCGCCGGGTGCGGCAGCGTCGTCCGCCCTTTCCGCCCGCGCGATGGCCTCGATCTCGGACGCGGGAAAACCCAGCAGCAGACTGTTTTCGAAACGCAGGTTATGGTGCAAGGCCTCGTCAGCCGACGCTCCTTGCGCCATGAGCGATGCCAGCAGGACGGAGACCGCCTGCACGAACTCGAACTCGTGGGGCGCCGCTAGCAGCCGCTCGATGACGCTCGCAGTTTCTCGGCGGTGCGTGGGGCGCATGCAAGGATCTCCTCTCCGGTCTGGCTCGACACGATGTCAAGCCGCGTGAAACAGTTGAGCTGGCTGTTCAGCGCAAAATAGCGGTCCATCACCTGCGCGAACACGTACAGTGAGCTGCCGGCAAACGCCTCCTCGTCGACCGTCATGCGGATGCCGACACCGGGCATCAGCGAGGAGACCGGACGCGTCCTGAGCCAGGCGCGCACGGTGCCGTGCTCGAGACCGACGATGCCTGCGATCTGGCGCCGGGCAATCGGTGAGCGCGGCAGGTCGTACAGGGCGAGCATTTTCTGCAGGTCAGGCAAACCGGCGGTGGTCAGCCCGGCGTAGTTGAGCGCCAGGTGCGAGATCAGGCGCCAGTGGGCGCCGTCGCCGTTGGCAACGCGCCAGCTCGGGCTTGGTTTGCGCAGCAGCGTGAAGGGCGCGGCGCCGGATGCCGATTCGGCCAGCAGGTCGCCGTCGAGCTGGCCGATGCGCAGCTGCGCAGGAAGGTCGCGGTTGGTGCAGGTCAGTTCCGTGGAGATCGTGGCGCTGGCCGCTTCGTCCGGCGTGAAGTCAGGGTCGACCAGCGCCAGCCTGAGCTCGTGGCCGGGACTCACCCGCGCCAGGGTCTCGTCGCGGCGCGCCACCCAGAAATGGCCGCCTGCGCTTTTGTCCTCGTGGCGCACCGCGTACAGCGGACTGAATTCGGTAACGCTCGTCGTGCCGCGCGTTTCGCGCACGACGCTTAGCTTGTCGATGCTGTGGATGTCGAAGGCGGCTGCATGGGCGGCGTCGGCCGCCAGCGTGTACTCGGCCCGCGTGTGGGTCAGCGCAATCGGGTCGCCCGCCTTGCGAAACAGGTTGACCACGGGCGTGCAGCCGAGCAGCAGGTGGCGCGCCGACAGCGGCGCGAGCATGCGCGCGCTGTCGGCGTCCCCAGTCATTCCCGCCAGGCCCAGGTGCAGCGTAAAGCGCGTGCAGCCTGCGGGCAGCTGGCGGGCAAGCGCATGCAGGTCGATATCGATGAAGTTGAATTTTTCGGGATACGTGAAATACTCGGTGAGCAGCCGGAACGCCGGATGCGACCGTAAGGGTGCCGGCAGCAGCGCCTCGTCGGCGCCGAAGCCAGCCAGGTGCAGCGGTATGGTCTCGAGCGGGACCCACGCCGCGCTGCCATCGGGCTGGACCCAGGCGCCGCGCGCGCGCATGAAGAGCGCGTCGATCAGCGCCGCGCGCAGCGAGGGCTCGCCATCGACGAATACCCGCACCCGGCCCAGTCCGCGCCCGCAGAGATTTGCCAGCGAACCTTTTATCTGAAGCCCGAAAGACAGGCCTGCGGTGACGCCGCGCGGCAGCTGCGCCGTACGCGGCGAGGCGATGGGGACCGAGAACGCCGCATCGACGATGTGCAAAGGGCCGGTCAGCACCGGATAGACGGTCCGGAACTGGCAGACCGTGCCTGCCACCGGGCTGCTGCGCAGCGGGGTGCCGCGTGCGATGCTGGCGAAATCAGCGGTGTCGCGACCGGACGGAAGGAGCCGGGCTACCGAATACGAGGGCAGCGGGCGCAGGTAATGCGGGTACAGGCCCTCGAGGAGCGACTCGGTGAACTTTGGATAGTCGTCGTCGAGCCGCTTGTGGATCCGCGCGCTCAGCAGCGCGACCGACTGGATCAGCCGGGCAACGCTTGGATCGTCGTAATTCTCGCCCGCGATGTGCAGGTCGCCCGCGGGCTTGGGGAAGCGGCTGCGAAATTCGCGCGCGTACTGGCCGAACAGTCCCAGCTCTTCCTCGAAATACCGTAGTAGCTCATCCATACGTTCTCTTTGCCGGCTGGAAACTAGCTATGCTCCCATCGCGTTGCTCGCGCTACTTTGACTGGCGATAAGAAGCGATCCTGGCTGGAACGACAGCCATCCTGGCACGGCCGGCCACTGATGCGACCCACCTCGCACGTCGCATTGAGCTAGCGCAAAGATCGTACCGGTAGCGGATGCACACTGGCCGGATTACAACGCCCGAGCCGTTTCCGATGGCCACGCTCCCCTCCCCCCACCATACGGCTGCCGCCGCCCTGCGCCACGCGCGCAAGCTGCTGTTCGTGCGCATCCACCGGCATGCGACCCTGCCCGACGACCAATTCTGTGCCGCATTCCTGGCGGTCGTGGGAGCGATCGAGGCAGATCTCGCGCATGAGGAAACGGTGATGGACACGCTCGCTTTCGACGGCCTGCATGGGCGCCTCGCCGAGAATGCGCTGCTGCTCGCTTCCCTGCACCGCATCGAAACCCAGGTCGAAGCGGGCGATGCCGCGCTCGGCCGGGCAGCACTGGCGGCCGCGAGCGACCTGCTGTCGCTGCACCGGCTGACAATCGACCTGGCGCTCGTGCTCGCTCAACCGTCGGGCGCGGTGCCGGGCCATGCCCGCCTGAACCGGATGGCAGCGAGCGGCATCGGCCGCAGGAAGAAAACCTGACGGCTGGCGGGGGCCGTCCCGATCGACGAGGTTTCCCCCGACCCTTGTCAGTAACCGACATGGATACCCCCGACCAGCGCGCGTGTTGCTCATTGAAATATGCGCTGGCGCAATTGCTATATGTCAAATCGTAATTGAATTCAGCGTCTAATATCGACCTGAACTTACCATACTGGAAAGGGCGGCGATGTATAGGCGACCCAGACTGTTCCGCAGGGCGGCAAACGGAAGCGTTGCTGTTGAGATGGCAATTATCTTGCCGTTGTTTATCTTAGTGTTAGTAGTGCCCTTTTTTTTAGCGCGCCTCTTTTGGTTTTACAGCGTTGGACAAAAGGCCGCGCACGATGCTACTCGGTTTTTATCGACCGCCACTCAAGCAGAGATGAGGACGCCCGGGGGTGGATTCAATGAGGCACGGGTTGCGGCGATCGCTCGATGGATTGCACAAGAGGAGCTCCAGGAAATACTTCCATTCACAGAGGGCATTCTGATTGATGTCCAGTGCAATACAAGCGCATGCGGGGCAAACGTCCCGGAGGTTGTTCGTGTCGGGGTTCAAATATCCCTTCATGATAATTTCTTCGGCAGCATTACGTCATCGTATCTAGGCAACACCGACATGGTTCTGGTTGGCGACGTCACCATGCGTTACGTCGGTGACAGATGAGGTCTGGAACCCGTGTGCTTCCCAACTAATCTGAATAGATTTCGACATCATACCCTAGACGTAAAATTGGCCTTAGAGACATTGATTGTGGCTGTCAACTTCACGGTGTCCATGGATCAAGTGCAGTAAAACGAGGGATGGGGATCGGAGACACATATGCGGGTAATCCACAATTTATTACATGGCCGGCGAGTTACCCATCGTGCGCAAAGCTTCTCCAGTAAGGAAACCGGTGCCATCGCCATTACATTCCTGGGAGCGCTGATTGTAATGATCGCTTTTTTTGGTCTATGTCTCGATCTGCCCCAGGTCTACAATCGCCAAATGGAGATGCAGAACGTAGCCGACACAGTTGCACTGGCGGCTGCGCACGAACTGGACGGAACTGCTCAGGGGATTACTAATGCGTTGGAGAAAGCGTCTGATCGCTTGACCGTAACGCCCGGCGCACTTTCTTACGGTTACGGCAACGGGACATTAAACTGGTCGGATACTGCAATAGAGTTCGGAGCTGATCCAGGGGGTCCCTGGAAAACTTCTCAAGAAGCAAAAACCCAGCCCGACGGATTGCTGTATGTCAAAGTGGAAACAGACGGTCTGGACGAAAGATATGGCAGGGTAAGGACGTCATTCGTCCATGTTTTTACGAATTCGTCTGTGACATATGCCAGCGCTCGAGCCGTCGCAGGTCGGTCCGCTATCAAAGTGACGCCGTTGGCGATCTGCGCCATGCGTGATGAAGAATATCGTAACCACAACGGCGAATTGGAAGAGTACGGTTTTCGACGTGGCGTGGGTTACAACCTGGTTGACCTGAATCGACCCGGATCCTCCGCAGGCCAAACCTATGCTGTGAATCCCTATCAGAGCAGCAGAACGATTACCGATACAGCGACGCTCGCTCCCTTCGTTTGCACCGGGACGATGGCGATGACTCGGCTGACGGGCGCAGGCGTTACTGTATCTCCCTCATTCCCGCTTTCGAGCCTTTATTACCATTTGAATTCGCGCTTCGGCTCTTACAGCGCCCCGACATCTCCTTGCAATGCGCGGTCGGCACCCGCAGACGTGAATATAAAGGAGTACACATACAATGGCGGCAGTCCCTGGATGAGCGCGACGCCGGCAGGGCAATCAGCGGCACTATTGCAGACAACAGACAGGCGATGGACTGTTGCCGGACCAGACACTGCTCCCGATGGCACCACCGGTGTTCAATTCGGGCCGCTATGGTCCTACGCAAAGGCTGTCAAGTACGATTCATACGAAGCAGGGAAGGCCGAACCGGCCGTGGGGTATAGTACGTTCGATATCTCGGCATGGAACACTTTGTATAACCCGGGTGCACCAAGGACCTCTGCCACGACTCCCTATCCATCCGCCGCAGCAACGCCTACGCCTTACTCTTATCGGAGCGGGACAAGCTTTTATAGGGCGCCGCCAACCGGCAACAAAAGCATGACTAACCGGCGGGTCTTGAATTTGCCCCTGCTCGCTTGCCCGGTTTCTGGCAGTAAAGCGACCGTACGCGGTATCGGCAAGTTCTTTATGACGGTGTCCGCGACGGACAGCACGCTCTACGGTGAATTCGCAGGACTCGTTCCCGAACAATCACTGGGGACGCAAGTCGTGTTGTATCCATGAAGCCCTGCCGTATTTATATGATGTGATGATGAATCATGACATCTGCTATAAATTCGTGGCTCATTACATTGGAGGGGACACGCTGCACGCAAGTGCAGAAGTCGTGATTCACTATGCAGAAACTTAATCGATATCTCCGGCATTATCGATCCACCGTGAAGCAACAAGGGGTCGCCGCGGTCGAGTTCGCCATTGTCATACTGATATTCTTGATGCTGTTTTTCGGCATCGTTGAACTGGCACGCGCGATGTACATCGTCAATACCCTGCAAGAAGTAACACGCCGGGCAGCAGCGCTTGCCGTTAATACGGACTTCAGTGACGCGACGGCAATGGCGAACCTGCGCCAAAGGGCAGTTCTTCGCACTACGCCAGGTCTTCTCGTCTTCGCCGATCCGGTTTCTGATCAACACGTTAAGATCGACTATCTCCACATTCCTTTGAACTCGAGTGTACCGCTATCGATTACGGCCCTACCGGCCACCCCGCAAGAAAATCGGGTGAACTGCGCAACCAATCCAAACGCTGAAAACTGCATCAGGCTTGTCAGGGCTCGTATCTGTTTGCCGAATGGCGTCAGCGCGGCATGCGAACCAGTTCCTTACCGAGCACTGGTGTCGCTTGTTCCTTTTTCGTTCGCGCTCTCGCGTGCAACGACAGTCGCGACGGTCGAAACGCTGGGACTCCCTCCTGGGGTCCCATGCGACTGCTAGCTCGGGACTTCGGGCGCTTGACCAGGAAGGTCGGATCTATTAGGGCACGACCGCGGTGACTTCGATCTCGACCCTGGCACGGTCCTCGATCAGGCCGGCCACCTGCACCGTGCTCATGGTCGGGAAGTGGCGGCCGATCAGTTCGCGGTAGGCCACGCCGATTTCCGGGTAGGCGGCGACGTATTCTTTTTTGTCGAGCACATACCAGGTCATACGCACGATGTGCTCCGGTTTGGCGCCGCCTTCGGCCAGCACCGCGACGATGTTCGCCAAGGCCTGGCGTACCTGCCCGGCGAAATCGTCGGTCTGGAAGACGCCGTCGGCGTCCCAGCCGACCATGCCGCTCACGAACACCATCCGGCCCATTGCGGCGATGCCGTTGGCGTAGCCGCGCGGCCTCGGCCAGTCCTTTGGTTGCAGGAATTCCATGGGGGTGTGCCTTTCGTTGATGAGTGCGGCGACGGTGGACGGGTCAGCCACGCGGCACCGCGGCTTCGGCCAGCAGTTCGCGCGCGATGATCAACTGCTGCACTTCGGTTGCGCCTTCGTAGATGCGCAGCGAGCGGATTTCGCGGTACAGGCGCTCGACCGGCTGTTCGCTGACAACCCCCAGACCGCCGAACATCTGCACGGCCGCATCAATGACCTGCTGGGCCGTTTCGGTGGCGGTCAGCTTGGCCATCGCCGCTTCCTTGGTGACCCGTCGGCCGCTGTCGCGCTGCCAGGCCGCACGGTAGGTGAGCAAGGCGGCGGCGTCGATGCCGGTCGCCATATCCGCCAGCTTGGCCTGGGTCAGCTGGAAGTCCGCCAGCGTCTTGCCAAACATCTTGCGCGTGGTGGCGCGCGCCAGGGCCTCGTCCAGGGCGCGGCGGGCAAAGCCCAGCGCGGCGGCAGCCACCGAGGTGCGGAAGATGTCGAGGGTCGCCATCGCGACCTTGAAGCCCTGCCCCGCTTCGCCCAGGCGCTTCGACACCGGAACCCGGCAATCGGTAAAGCGCAGGCGCGCCAGCGGGTGTGGCGCGATCACGTCGATCCGCTCGGCGATCTCGAAGCCCGGCACATCGGCGTCGACGATGAAGGCCGAGATGCCGCGCGCCCCCGGCGCTTCGCCGGTACGCGCGAACACCACGTACAGGTCGGCGATGCCGCCGTTCGAAATCCAGGTCTTCTCGCCATTGAGCAGGTAGTGGTCGCCCTCCAGCGTGGCCGCGCACGACATCGCCGCCACGTCGGAACCGGCATCGGGCTCGGACAGTGCGAATGCGGCAATCGCGTCGCCGCGCCCGACCCGGGTCAGGTATTGCTCCTTGTTTTCGTCGCTGCCGAACAGCGTGATGGCGCCGCTGCCGAGGCCCTGCATCGCGAACGCGAAGTCGGCCAGGCCCGAATGGCGCGCCAGGGTTTCGCGGATCAGGCAGACGGCGCGCGTGTCGATGGCATCGAACGCGCCGCCGTACGCGGTACCGCCGATGGCATGCTCCAGCCAACCCGCGTCGCCGAGCTGCCTGACAAGGGAGCGGCAGGCCGCGTCCACGTCATGCCCGTGCTGCTGCGGGATGTTCTGCGCGGCCCAGGCGTCGAGGCCCTGCGCCAGTTCGCGGTGGCGGCCGTCGAAGAACGGCCAGTTCAGGTAGTCGATATCGGCCATGACCTTCAGTTCCCTTCGAATTGCGGTTTTTCCTTCGCCACGAACGCGTGATAGGCGCGATGGAAGTCATTCGTGGCCATGCAGATCGCCTGGGCCTGGGCTTCGGCCTCAATCGCTTCGTCGACGCCCATGTTCCACTCCTGCTGCAGCATTTTCTTGGTCATGCCATGCGCGAAGGTCGGTCCCGCAACGAGCGCCGCGGCGAAGACCTGGGCATCCGTCAGCACCGTCTCGGGGGTGCACACGCGGTTGAAGAAACCCCAGCGCTCCGCTTCCTCGCCGCCCAGGCTGCGTCCGGTATAGAGCAGCTCGGCCGCGCGGCCCTGGCCGATCACGCGCGGCAGCAGCGCGCAGGCACCCATGTCGCAGCCTGCCAGGCCGACCCGGGTAAACAGGAAGGCGGTCTTGCTGCGCGCGGTGCCATAGCGAATGTCGGAGGACAGCGCGAGGATCGCGCCGGCGCCGGCGCAGACGCCGTCGATCGCCGCGATGATCGGTTGCGGACAGGCGCGCATGGCTTTGACCAGGTCGCCCGTCATGCGGGTGAAGGTCAGGAGGCCCGGCATGTCGAGTTTCGTGAGCGGGCCGATGATGTCGTGCACGTCGCCGCCGGAGCAGAAGTTCTCGCCGGCGCCGGTGATGACAATCGCCTTGACGTCGGCGGCAACGCCGAGCGCCCGGAACAGGTCGCGCAGTTCGGCATACGCGTCGAAGGTGAGCGGGTTCTTGCGCTCGGGACGGTTCAGCGTGAGCGTGGCCACACCCTGTTCGACGCTGAACAGGAAGTGCTGCGGCTGGTAACCGGCCAAGTCGGCGCGGTTGCCCGCCAACTGCTGCGGTTCGCCTGGGAGGTGGCGCATGGATTCTCCTAATGGTCCGGTTGGGCAGCGGCGGCGAGGCCGCGCTTCAATGTCGACAGCAATGTGAACAGCGTGTCTCTTTCCTGTGCGTCCAGGCCTTTCATCAGTTCCGTGATCCAGCCTTCGTGCCTCGATGCCATGCGATTGAACGCGCGCCGCCCGGACGGGGTCAAGCTGACGCTGTAGGCGCGGCGATCGTCCGGCACCGCGTCGCGCACCACCAGGCCTTCCTGCTCGAGCTGGTCGGTGATGCCGGTGACGCTGCCGCCGGTGACCATCAGGCGCTTCGACAGCTCACCCATGCGCAATCCTTCCGGATGGCGCTCGAGCTGCGCCATCAGGTCGAAGCGCGGCAGCGTGATGCCGAACTCGAGGCGCAGGCGGCTGCGGATCTCCGCTTCGATCATGGTGGTGCACGAAAGCATGCGCAGCCACAGTTTGAGCGACTGGTGATTGTCCTCGGTCAGCCGGCTCTCGACGTCCAGCACTGGATGGACTTCGTCGGCGGCTTGCGCACGGATGGCGTTCTTGCGTGCCATGTCAGCCCTCGAGCAGCTTGGCCGCAACCTGCTGCGGGGTCAGGCCGCTGCTGGCGGCCGCCATCTGTCGTTCGCGCTGCAGGTTGCGCTCGAGCTGCAGTTTGCCGGCGTGATACTGCTTCGGCCACGGCAACCCGGTGTAACCGAGCTTCGCGGTTTCGTGCAGGGTCCAGGCCGGATCGGCCAGGTGCGGCCGCGCGATTGCGCACAGGTCGGCGCGCCCGGATGCAATGATGCTGTTGGCATGGTCGGCCTCGAAGATCGCGCCGACCGCGATGGTCGGGATGCCGACCTCGTTGCGGATGCGATCTGCAAACGGGGTCTGGTACATCCGGCCATACACCGGCTTTTCCTTCTTGCTGACCTGGCCGGAGGAGACGTCGATCATGTCGGCGCCGGCTTCCTTGAACAGGCGCGCGACCTGGACCGCGTCATCCGGGGTCAATCCGCCAGGGACCCAGTCGTGGGCCGACAGGCGCACGCTGATCGGTTTGTCCTGCGGCCAGACTGCGCGCATCGCGGCGAACACGTCGAGCGGGTAACGGCAGCGATTCTCCAGGCTGCCGCCGTAGTCGTCGCCGCGCTGATTGGTCAGGGGCGAGATGAAGCTCGACAGGAAGTAGCCGTGAGCGCAGTGCAGCTCGAGCCAGTCGAAGCCGGCCTTCGCCGCATCGACGGTGGCGCGCACGAAGTCGCGCTTGATGCGCTCCAGGTCCTCGCGTGTGGCTTCGCGCGCCATTTGCGACACCCCTTCCAGGTACTGCTGGGGCGAGGCCGACACCAGCGGCCAGTTGCCCTCGTCGAGCGGCAGGTCGGTGCCGTCCCAGGCGCGCCGGGTCGATCCCTTGGCACCGGCGTGGCCGAGCTGCATCGCAATTTTTGCGTCGCTGCTGGCGTGGACGAAATCGACGATGCGCTTCCAGGCCGCCGTGTGTTCAAGGGCGTACATGCCGGGACAGCCGGGCGTGATGCGGGCGTCGGCAGAGACGCAGGTCATTTCGGCGAACACCAGGCCGGCGCCACCGAGCGCGCGGCTGCCCAGGTGCACCAGGTGGAAGTCGCCCGCCACACCGTCCTCGCTTGAATACTGCGCCATCGGCGAGACCACGATGCGGTTCTTCAGGACCGTGCCGCGCAGGCGGAACGGCGTGAGCATCGGCGGCATGCTGGCGCGCACCTTGCTTGACGGGGGTGGCGCCGGCAAGCCGGCCTGGGCGAACGCGCGGCTGGCGATCCAGTCTTCGAAGCGGGCGACATACCCGGCGTCGCGCACCCGCAGGTTCTCGTGCGACAGGCGCTGGCTGCGGGTCAGCATCGAATAGGCGAACTGCTCGGCTTCCATCGCGGTATAGCGCTCGACGTTCTCGAACCACTCCATCGAATTGCGCGCCGCGCTCTGGATCTTCAGCACCTCGATCGCGCGCACTTCCTGGTAGGCCTGGAGTACCCCGTCGATGCCGGCCGCGCCATGGCGCTGGAAACTGCGCGTCAGCTCGATCGCATCTTCCAGCGCCAGCTTGGTGCCGGAACCGATCGAGAAGTGGGCGGTATGGGCGGCGTCGCCCATCAGCACGGTCGGCACGCGGCGGCCGTCGATGCTGTTCCAGTGCACCCACTGCTCGCAGACGATGCGCGGGAAGGTGATCCACATGCTGGAACCGCGCAAGTGCGAAGCATTGCTCATCAGGGAGTGGCCGTCCAGGTAGCTGGCGAACAGCTTCTCGCAGAAGGCGACGCCCTCTTCCTGGCTCATGTCGTCCAGGCCGGCACGGCGCCAGACTTCTTCCGGCGTCTCCACGATGAAGGTCGACGTGTCGCCGTCGTACTGGTAGCAGTGGGCCTGGAACCAGCCATGCTCGGTCTCTTCAAAAGCGAAGGTGAAGGCGTCGAACTTCTTTTTGGTGCCGAGCCAGACGAAGCGGCAGTGGCGCTTGTCGATGTCGGGCTGGTAGGTGCCGGCGTAGCGGGTCCGCACGCGGCTGTTCAGGCCATCGCAGGCGATCACCAGGTCGGCGCCGTATTTACTTGCCGTGGCCTGGTCGTCGGTGACGTCGGCTTCGAACACGAGCTGCACCCCAAGTTCCTCGCAGCGCGCCTGCAGGATGTTGAGCAGCCGCTTGCGGCCGATGCCGCAGAACCCGTGCCCGCTTGACGTCACCGTTCGGCCCTTGAAGTGGACGTCGATATCGTCCCAGTGGTTGAACGATTGCAAGATGGTGCGCGCAGTGTCTTCGTCGGCCGCCACCAGGTTGCCCAGGGTCTGGTCGGAGAACACCACGCCCCAGCCGAAGGTGTCGTACGGCCGGTTGCGCTCGATGACCGTGATCTCGTGCGCGGGGTCCTGCTTCTTCATCAGGAGGCCGAAGTACAGGCCGGCCGGGCCGCCTCCAATGCAAACTATCTTCATGATTGCTCCGTGTTCTGGCGTGGTGCGTACAGGGGCGTCGGCCTGGATTCCCGTGCAAGAAAATTCACCGCCGGGAGGTGCAAGCGCATGAACTTCATGTAGTATATTAAATCCCTAAACATTTTAGATGTCAAGTAATTCAGGAGACACGCTTGGACCTGACTTTCGTGCTTGAAAACGTGCTCAATGGCCTGCAGTTCGGCCTGATGCTGTTCCTGCTGGCGGCCGGGTTGACCCTGGTATTCGGCATCATGGACTTCATCAATCTCGCGCACGGGTCCTTGTATATGGCAGGCGCCTACTTCGCCGCCACCTTCGTCAGCCTGACCGGATCGTTCTGGCTCGGCATGCTGCTGGCGGTCGCCGCCACCGCGGCGCTCGGGGCGCTGCTGGAGATGGCCATCCTGCGGCGCCTGTACGGGCGCGACCACATGTCCCAGGTGCTCGCCACGTTTGCGCTGATCCTGATCTTCAACGAGGGCGTGCGCATGATCTGGGGCGCCCAGCCCCTGACCCTGAACACGCCGCCGATCTTCTCGGAACCGGTCGAACTGCTGCCGGGCTTCTTCTACTCGTCGTTCCGCCTGTTCATCATCGGCGCCGGCCTTGCGGTGGCGCTCCTGATGTACCTGATCGTGGTCAAGACCCGTCTCGGCATGCTGGTGCGCGCCGGCGCCTCGAACCGCGAGATGGCGCTCACGATGGGGGTCGATATCAAGCGCGTGTTCACCCTGCTGTTCGCCGTCGGCGCGGCCCTGTGCGCCGTCGCCGGCACCCTGCTCGGCTCGATCCTCGCGGTCCAGGTGGGCATGGGCGAAAGCATCCTGATCCTTGCCTTCGTCGTGATCGTCATCGGCGGCATCGGCTCGATCCGCGGCGCGCTGGTCGGCGCCCTGCTGGTCGGGATCGTCGACACCCTCAGCCGCAGCCTGCTGCCTCCCGTGCTGAAGTTCGTCATGCCGACCGACTTCGCGGCCAGCATCGGTCCCGCCCTGGCATCCATTCTGATCTACGTCCTGATGGCCGCCGTCCTGTTTTTCAAACCCCAGGGCCTGTTCCCGGCGCGCGGTTAAGGAATTCCATCCATGCTCAGCACCCTGCACCATCCCCTCTCGCGCGGCTGGACCGCCTTCCTGGTCGCGCTGGCGCTCTTGTTCCCGCTGGCGGCCGGCCATCTCGAGCAGGAGTTCTATATCGGCGTCGCCAGCCGCCTCCTGATTTTCGCGCTCGCGGCCACCAGCCTGAACCTGATCCTGGGTTTCGGCGGCATGGTCAGCCTGGGCCACGCGGCTTTCCTGGGCGGCGGCGCCTACACGGTCGGCGTGCTGATGCACCACGGCGTCACCTCGGCATGGATCAGCTGGCCGGCCGCAATACTGACCGGCGCCCTGCTGGCGCTGGCGATCGGCTTCGTGTCCTTGCGCACCAGGGGTGTGTACTTCATCATGATCACGCTGGCGTTTGCGCAGATGGTGTACTTCATTTTTATCGGCCTCAAGGAATACGGCGGCGAGGACGGCCTGTCGATGGCGGCACGCTCGTCCACCGGCATCATCGACCTGGCGTCCGACACCGGCTTCTACTACGTGGTGCTGGGCGTGGTCGGCGCCTGCCTGCTGCTGTCCTGGCGCCTGATCAACTCGCACTTCGGCCGGGTACTCCAGGCGGTGCGCGAAAACGAGGTGCGCATGGAGGCGATCGGCCACCCGGTGCTGCGCTACAAGTTGACCTGCTTCGTCATTGCCGGCGCCATGGCCAGCCTGGCCGGCGCGCTGCTGGCCAACCAGAACATGCTGGTCAGCCCCAGCCTGCTGCACTGGACCCAGTCGGGCACGCTGATGGTGATGGTGATCCTGGGCGGCACCGGCTACTTCTACGGCGGCATCCTCGGCGCCTTCGTCATGCTGCTGCTGGAAGAAATACTGTCGGCCTACACCATTCACTGGCAACTCTACCTGGGCGCGATCCTGCTCGGCGTGGTGCTGCTGCTGCCCAACGGCCTGGCCAGCCTGTTCAAGCGTATGGAACAGCGCGGGCGCCCGGCGTGAACACGCAGCCGACCCCTCCCCTGCTCGAGCTGCGCAATCTGGTCAAGCGCTACGGCGGCCTGGTTGCCACCGATCGCTTGAATCTGACCGTACAGCGCGGCGAGATCCACGCGATCATCGGACCGAATGGCGCCGGCAAGACCACGCTGATCCACCAGATCTCGGGCGCGATCCGACCCGACGAAGGCGCGGTCCTGTTCGAAGGCCGGGACATCACGGCGCGGCCGATGCACGAGCGGGTGCGCCTGGGCCTGGCGCGCTCGTACCAGATCACGACCATCTTCGAGGCCTGTACGGTGCTCGACAACATCGCGCTGGCGGTGCAGGCCCGGCGCGGCAGCAGCATGCGCTTCTGGCGCGCCGCGATTGGCGACAGCCTTCTTTTCGACGAGGCACGCGCGGTCGCGCAGCAGGTTGGGCTCGGGCCGCGCGTCGATGCGCTGGCCGGCAACCTGGCGCACGGCGAACAGCGCCAGCTCGAAGTCGGCCTGGCGCTGGCCACCTGCCCCAGGCTGCTGCTGCTGGACGAGCCGATGGCCGGGATGGGCCCGGACGAATCGGCACGCCTGATCCCTTTGATCAGGGATCTGGGGGGCGAGATCGGCGTGGTGCTGATCGAGCACGACATGGACGCGGTGTTTCGCCTGGCCGACCGCATTTCGGTGCTCGTCGCCGGGCGCGTGGTCGCCAGCGGCAGCCCTGACGAGATCCGCAACAACAGCGAAGTAAAGAAAGCCTACCTGGGCGACGAGGCCATCGCATGAATCCCATCCTGCGCGTCGACGACATCGATACCGCTTACGGCAGCAGCCAGGTCATCTTCGGCCTGTCCATGGAAATCGGGCGCGGCGAGACTGCCACCCTGTTAGGGCGTAACGGCGTCGGCAAGACCACCACCTTGCGCTCGATCCTGGGCCTGACGCCCGTGCGGCGCGGCGCGGTACATTTTTGCGACCGACGCATCGACACCATGCCGACCGACCGGATCGCGCGCCTCGGCATCGCGATCGTACCGGAGGGGCGCCGGATCTTCCCCAACCTGACGGTGCGCGAAAACCTGGTCGCTTTTGCCGCCAACCGCAACAAATCAGACGAGCCGTGGACCCTGGCGCGCGTCTACGCCCTGTTCCCGCGCCTGAAGGAGCGCGCCGAGAACATGGGCAACCAGTTGTCGGGCGGCGAGCAGCAGATGCTGGCCATCGGGCGCGCGCTGATGACCAATCCGCATCTGCTGATCCTCGACGAGGCCACCGAAGGCCTGTCGCCGCTGATCCGCGAGGAGATCTGGCAGTGCCTCGCGCACCTGCGCGCACAGGGACAAACCGTGCTCGTGATCGACAAGTACGTGGAGCGCCTGCTGTCCCTGGCCGATCGCCATACGGTCGTCGAGCGGGGCAAGGTGGTCTGGACCGGCAGCAGCGAGCAGCTGCGCGCGCAGCCCGCTGTCTGGCAGCGCTATGTAGGGGTGTAGCACAGTTTTTATCGCCCCCTGCGGCGCGCCGGGGGCAGGCGCTACTTTTACATCTTGCAGGCTTGCGCGTAGACGTCGCCGTGGTCGCTCAGCACCTTCTCCAGCGTGCGGTTGGTGACGCGGCCTTCCTTGTTCTTCTCGATCACGCGGGCATAGTAGTCCTGCACCGGATAATGGTTGCTGTTGAACTTGAAGTCGCCGCGCACGGACTTGAAGTTGGCCGCCTTCAGCGCTTTGGTCACGGCTGCCTTGTCCTCGAGCTTTCCGCCCACGCCGCGTACCGCCGAATCGATCAGCATCGCGGCATCGTAGCCCTGGGATGCATACAGCGACGGCATGCGTCCGTACGTTTTCAGGAAATCGGCGACAAAGCGCTTGTTCTGCGGGTTGTCCATGTCGTGGCCCCATTGGGACGCGTTGCGCATGCCGATCATCGGCGCGCCGACCGCCTTGATGATGTCCTCGTCCGCCGAGAAGCCCGGGCCGAACAGCTGGATCGACTTCGACAGGCCCGCGTCGGCGAACTGTTTGATGAAATTGATCCCCATGCCGCCCGGCAGAAAGATGAAGACGGCGTCCGGCTTGGACGCGCGGATCTGCGCCATTTCGGCGCCGTAGTCGAGCTGGCCCATCTTGGTGTAGATCTCGTCGGCGACCTTGCCCTTGTAGGTGCGCTTGAAGCCGTTCAGGTTGTCCTTGCCGCCCGGGTAGTTCGGGGCCAGCAGCACGACGTTCTTGAAGCCCTGCTCGGTCACCATCTTGCCGACCGCCTCGTCGAGATTGTCGTTCTGCCAGGCGACGTTGAAGAAGAAGGGACTGCACTGCGCGCCGGCGTACTGCGACGGCCCGGCATTGGCGCTGATGTAGTGCGTCTTCGCGGCGAACACGCTCGGTCCGACAGCGAGCATCACGTTCGAGAACACGACGCCGGTCATGAAGTCGACCTTTTCTTTCTTCAGCAGGCGCTCGGTCATCTGCTTGGCCACGTCCGGATTCTGCTGGTCGTCGCTGGTGAGCACCTCGACCGGCAGCTTGCCCATCTTGTTGCCGAGGTGTTTGAGGCCGAGCTCGAACCCATCGCGGATGTCGACGCCAAGCCCAGCGCCGGCGCCGGACAGGGTGGTCAGCATCCCGATTTTGACCTTGTCGGCAGCCTGGGCGTTGAAGGCGGCGCACAAGGCGAGCAGTGTGGCGGTGAGGCGGTGCAGTTTCACGGAATGGGCTCCTGGTTGGACAATGGTTGACGGGTATGGCCTTACTGCTGCTGGCGTGCTTCCTGGCGCAGCTTGAAGCGCTGCAGCTTGCCGGTTTCGGTACGCGGCAGGCTGGTGCGAAATTCGATCCGGCGCGGGTATTTGTAGGGCGCGATGGCCCCCTTGACATGGTCCTGCAGGGCCTTCGCCATCCCTGGCCCGGCTACTTCACCCGCGCGCAGCACGACATAGGCCATGACCACCTGCCCCCGCTCTTCGTCGGGAGCGCCCACGACGCCGCATTCGGCCACCGCGGAGTGCTGCAGCAGCGCGTCCTCGACTTCCGGTCCGGCGATGTTGTAGCCGGCCGAGATGATCATGTCATCAAGGCGCGCCTGGAACCAGTAATAGCCGTCCGCGTCCACCTGATAGGCGTCGCCCGTCAGGTTCCAGCCATTCCAGACATAGTCGAGCTGACGCGGGTCGGCCAGGTAGCGGCAGCCGGTCGGACCCTTGACCGCCAGCCGACCGGTCACACCCGGGCCGACCGGATGGCCGTCGTCGTCCAGGATGCAGGCCTGGTAGCCGGGAATCGGGCGGCCGGTGGCGCCGGGACGGATCGCGTCGCCACCGGCCGAAATAAAGATATGCAGCATTTCGGTCGCGCCGATCCCGTCGATCATCGCCAGGCTTGTGGCGCGCTGCCAGGCCTGGCGCGTTTCCAGCGGCAGTGCTTCGCCGGCGGAGACGGTCCGGGAGAGGCTGGTGAGGTCGTGCTTGGCGGCGAGCGGCGCCATTTGCCGGTAGAAGGTGGGCGCGGTGAAGCAGACGGTGGCGCGGTACTGGGCGACTGCCGCCAGCAGCAGGTCGGGCGTGAGCTTTTCGAGCAGCACGGTCGATGCCCCGTAACGCAGCGGGAACAGCAGCAGTCCGCCCAGGCCAAAGGTGAAGGCCAGCGGCGGCGTGCCGATGAACACATCGGCCGCGCTTGTGGCCAGGATCGAGCGCGGGAAGCAGTCGCAGATCGCCAGCACGTCGCGGTGGAAGTGCATGGTGCCTTTCGGGCGGCCGGTGGTGCCGGAGGTGAAGCTGATCAGGCAGACGTCTTGCGCCGACGTGTCGACGGCATCAAAATGCGGCGGCCTGGAGGCCATCCGATCCTCGAGCGAACCTGGTGCGGCCTCGTTAAAGGAGAGCACGCGCGGTGCGGCCCGCATGCCCTGGCAGGCCAGGTCGAGTTCCGCGCGCAGGTCGGCGCCGCACAGCACGGCGTCCACCCGCGCCAGCTCGATGATGGTGCCGAGCTCCCTGGCACGCAGCAGCGGCATGGTGGGCACCGCGATGCAGCCGGCCTTCCAGAGCGCCAGCACACAGGCCGCCATCATCGGGTTATTGGCGCCGCGCAGCAGCACCCGGTTGCCGGGCACCAGCGCCAGATCGGCGCGCAGCACACCGGCGATGCGGTCGACCGTCTCGAGCAATTCGGCGTAAGTCCAGTTCACGCTGGCGCCGCGGATCGCCCTCGATGCGCCATGGCCGCGCGCCACCATCGCGTCGAGCAGCTCGGCGGCGCAGTTGAGTCGTTCGGGATAGGCCAGCTCGTCTAGTTCGAACAGCAGTTCGGGCCACTGTTCGCGTGGCGGCAGGTGGTCGTTCGCAAAAGTGTCCAGATACGCGCTTGCGCTCATGTTGTCTCCGGCCAGTCCAGGAAGCCATGCCGGCGCCAACGGCGTGGCCATGTCGAATTCTCATCGGTCTCAACATACTTTAAGCTTAAAGTATCGCATAGAGCAAGGAATTCGACATGCCGCCGGGGACAGGCAGGAACCGGGTCGGCCCGTAGGCCTGGTGTCCGGGCAGCGTCAAGGCATCGGCATTGCAGGCGCGTATTTTCGGTCCCCGCAAAGCTTCCACCTCAAGGCCAACGTTCATGCTGGCGGAAGGCGATCGCCTGTCGCGTCAACGAAAAAAAAGCCACCTTGCGGTGGCTTTTTTCTTGAATCTGGCGGAGACGGTGGGATTCGAACCCACGATACAGGTATAAGCCGTATGCATCCTTAGCAGGGATGTGCCTTCGGCCACTCGGCCACGTCTCCAGTCAACTCCAGCAAGATTCGCTAGCGCTGAGAGCAAGCATATTAATGGGCGGTGCCGGATTGGTCAAGGCGCCGCGGCCAAAATATGGAAAAAAGTTAAGCTTTCTCCAGATCAAAAGCTTTATGCAGGGCACGGACCGCCAGCTCCATGTACTTCTCGTCGATCAAGACCGAAATCTTGATCTCGGAGGTCGAGATCATCATGATGTTGATGCCCTCTTCAGCCAGCGTGCGGAACATCTGCGAGGCCACGCCGACGTGGCTGCGCATGCCCACGCCGACCGCCGACACCTTCGATACCTTGGCGTCGCCGACGATGCGCACGTAACCGAGCTCATCGCGCTGCGCTTCCAGCACCGCTACCGCGCGCTGGTAATCGTTGCGTGAGACAGTGAAGGTGAAGTCGGTCTTGCCGTCGACCGACTGGTTCTGGATGATCATGTCCACTTCGATATTCGCGTCCGACACCGGGCCCAGGATATGGTAGGCGACGCCTGGCTTGTCGGGCACGCCGATGACGGTAATCTTGGCTTCATCACGGGTGAATGCGATACCGGAGATGACGGCTTGTTCCATGTTGGTTTCTTCCTCAAACGAAATCAGGGTGCCGGAGTTGGCTTCATCGGCCAATGGCATGAGGGGGTCGGTCAGCGACGACAGCACGCGCGTCGGCACCTGGTAATTGCCTGCGAACTCGACGGAGCGGGTCTGCAGCACTTTCGAGCCGAGCGATGCCAGTTCCAGCATTTCTTCAAAAGTAATCTTTTCCAGGCGGCGCGCTTCATCGACGACGCGCGGGTCGGTCGTGTAGACGCCGTCGACGTCGGTGTAGATCAGGCATTCGTCGGCTTTCAGCGCGGCGGCGATCGCCACGGCCGAGGTGTCCGAACCGCCGCGGCCCAGCGTCGAGATATTGCCTTGCTCGTCCACGCCCTGGAAGCCGGTGATGATGACGATCTTACCCGCCTCGAGGTCGGCGCGCACGCGCGTGTCGTCGATCGACTGGATGCGTGCTTTGGTGAACGAGGAATCGGTACGAATGCCGACCTGCCAGCCGGTGTAGGAGACGGCGTCCTTGCCGATGGCCAGCAGCGCCATCGCCAGCAGGCCCACCGACACCTGCTCGCCGGTCGAGGCGATCATGTCCAGTTCGCGCGGATCGGGCTGCGCCATGAGTTCCTTGGCGAGACCGATCAGGCGATTCGTTTCGCCCGACATCGCGGAAGGCACCACGACGATCTGGTATCCGGCGTCATGCCACTTGGCGACGCGGGCCGCGACGTTCTTGATGCGATCCGTCGAGCCCATCGACGTACCACCGTATTTGTGGACAATTAATGCCATAACAGGATGCTTCCCAGCGTGGTAAGGGTGAAAAGGGAACACCTACTCTAGCATGTTGCAGTGCAAGGTCACAAGATGGGAAGTCCGAAAAGCTATACGAAAATAAAATAAAGTAATACGCTTTTCGCATAGAAACTAATCGAGTTTCACTTCCCAGCGCAAGGCAACGGGCTCCGGCGCGTCGGGCGCAAAATGATGGCAGTCCATGCCCAGGCCGGCTGCGAACAGCAGGTCGCGCCCGCTGCTGACAGTCGGCAGGCGCGCCCGTTCCCAGGCCGGAATGCCGGCTGCCTGGTAATGCGCCTTCAGGGGACGCGTCGGACGGTTCGCGGCAAGCTTGAGGCGCTCGCCGCCCTTGCGAAAGTCGATGACCAGCGCTTGTTCGCGCAGCCAGGCCGGATCGAAGCCGACGCCATTGTCGGCCGGCTCGACATGCAGCACGCCGCCATAAGCAGGAAAGGCCAGTTGCGCCTCGCCCTGCCAGCGGAAGGTTTCGCCCTTTTTTTCGATGATGCCTTCGTCGTCCGGGTCGCGCATGCCAGCCAAATCAGCCAGCTTCGGCGTGATATACAGCCGGTCGCGATGGCGCCGGATATGGCAGGCCGGGTGCGTCACGAGCAGCTGGGCATCGATCCGCGCTTCGAACAGTTGGGCCACCATCTCGGCCAGCCAGGCGGTCGACGGCATCGCCAGCCCCTGTCCTGCGAACCAGTGGCGCAGCAGGTTGTAGACGCGGTCCAGGCTCATTGCTCTCAGTCGCGCCACCTCGATCGCGCCGTCGACCAAAGTCGCGGCCAGGTCACCTTCGGCCAATTCCTTCAACAGGCGCTGCGCCGACTGCGCGTGCGCGGCGCTGCGCGCGAAGCGTTGCTGGAAACCGGGAAAGGCTTGCGCCAATGCGGGCATCACGCGGTGGCGCAAAGCGTTGCGGGCATAGCGGGTGTCGCTGTTCGACTCGTCCTCTACCCAGTCCAGCCCGACATCACGCGCATAGCTTTCCAGGTCAAGACGCGACAAGGGAAGCAGCGGGCGCGCCATCACCAGATCCGGGTTGCCCAGCAGCGCGGGCGCACTATTGGCCGCATCCATGCCGGACAGCCCGGCCGGACCCGACCCGCGCAGCAGTTGCAACAGCACGGTTTCGGCCTGGTCGTCGAGGTGATGGGCGGTCAGCAACAGGGTCGCGCGGTGCTCGCGACACATGTCGCCAAGTGCGCGATAACGCAGCTTGCGCGCCGCCGCCTCGGTTCCCGAGCCTCCGGTGTCGATCTGCACGTACCGATGATCGGCGCGTACGCCGAGCGCGGCCGCACTGGCTTCGACATGGCGCTGCCATGCATCGGCGTTGGTACTGAGGCCATGGTGGACGTGAAAAACGAGGAGCGTGTGCCCGTGCGCGTGGCACCAGTTTGACGCCAGTTGCAGCAGGACCATCGAATCGAGGCCGCCGCTGCAGGCAATGGCGATTGTGGTGGGAGAAAACTGTGCGCGCAGCGCGTCGAGCGCGCGCGTGAAGGTGGCCGGGACTGGCCCGGCTAAAGGACTACTCACTGGGTCAGGCTCACTCTTCGGTCGGGGTCATTTCCTTGAACTTACCGTAAGCCATCAGTTTCGCGTGACGGGCTTCGAGCAAGTCGCGGGTCTTCATCCCCTGGAACTGGCGCAGGGTGTCGGCCAGTGCGCGCTTGAGCATTTGCGCCATGTTCTTCGGGTCGCGGTGGGCGCCGCCCAGGGGCTCGGTGACGATCTTGTCGATCACGCCCATCGCTTTCAGGCGGTGCGCGGTCAGGCCCAGCGCATCGGCGGCATCGGCCGCGCGTTCCGAGGTCTTCCACAGGATCGAGGCGCAGCCTTCCGGCGAGATCACCGAATAGGTCGCGTACTGCAGCATCAGCACGGCATCGCCCACGGCAATGGCCAGCGCGCCGCCGGAACCGCCTTCACCGATGATGGTGGCGATCAGCGGCACTTTGAGTTCGGCCATGACGTACAGGTTGTGGCCGATGGCTTCGGACTGGCCGCGCTCTTCGGCATCGATGCCGGGGAAAGCGCCCGGTGTGTCGACGAAGGTAAAGATCGGCAGGTTGAATTTCTCGGCGACCTTCATCAGGCGCATCGCCTTGCGGTAGCCTTCGGGCCTTGGCATGCCGAAGTTGCGCATCGCGCGTTCTTTGGTATCGCGCCCCTTCTGGTGGCCGATGACCATGCAGGCCTGGCCATTGAAACGCGCCAGGCCGCCGACGATCGACTGGTCGTCGGCAAAGCTGCGGTCGCCGCGCAGTTCGTGGAAGTCGGTGAAGATCGCGTTCACGTAATCCATCGTGTACGGACGCTGCGGGTGGCGAGCGATCTGCGAGACCTGCCACGGGGTCAGCTTGGCGTAGATGTCTTTGGTGAGCTGCTGGCTCTTCTTGTCCAGGCGGTCGATCTCTTCCGAAATGTCGACGGCGGAATCGTCCTGGACGAAGCGGAGTTCTTCGATTTTCGAATCGAGCTCGGCAATAGACTGCTCGAAACTGAGGAAAGTTGTTTTAGTCATTGTACCTCCGGGGTTGTTCTGTGGCCGGGGCGCATTAAGTACTGACGCGGCCACACGGCGATGTGGCGTTATTCTACCGTACCGGACGCCGCTGCGGATGCCAGGCCTGATGCCGCGCCGGGGTCGAGGCTGCGCCACAAATACCAGGTGGCGACGGTGCGCCAGGGTTCCCAGTTCGCGGCCACCTCGCGCGCATCGCTGCGCGATACCGGTTCGCCCGAGAAATAGTTTTGGCTGATGCCCTGGATCAGGCCGGGGTCGTCAAGCGGCAGCACGTTCGGACGCAGCAGGTTGAAGATCAGGAACATCTCGGCGGTCCAGCGGCTGATGCCGCGGATTTGCACCAGCTCGGCAATGACCGCCTCGTCGTCCATCTCGGACCAGAGATTGGCATGCACGCGCTTGGCCTTGAAATGGTCGGCCAGGTCGAGGATGTATTCGGTCTTGCGCTTTGATAAACCGCAGGCTGACAACTGCTCGGCGCCGAGCTTGATGATCTGGGCGGGCGTGAGCTTCGGGCAGCATCCATTGAGCCTGGTCCAGGCGGCGTCGGCCGCTTTCGGCGTGACCTGCTGGCCGACGATCGAGCGCGCCAGCGTGGTGAACGCGTCCGGGTGCCCCTTCAGGTGCATGTCGCCGAACTGCGGAATGAGGCGCTTCATGATGCGGTCGCGCTTCATCAGCTCGGCTTTCGCCTCGGCCCAGTACGCGGGCACCTCGAGTTCCGGCACGCTGGCGGCGCCGTTGTCCTTTTCCGCTGCCATCATGCGCGACGCCAGTTTGTCGTCCCGTCCGGTTTGTCTTCGAGGATGATCCCGTCGGCAACCAATTGCGCGCGGATGCCATCTGCCTCGGCGAAATTGCGCGCTTTCTTGGCGTCGGCACGGGCGGCGATCAGCTCATTGATCTCGGCCTCGACCAGGCCGCCCTGCCCCTCCTGCCCGCCTCCCGCGCGCAGGAAATCCTGCGGCGCGCGCTGCAGCAGGCCGAGCACGCCTGCCAGGGCTTTCAACTGGCGCGCAGTCGCGGCCGACTTGGTACGATTGACTTCGCTTGCCAGGTCGAACAGCTCGGCCACGGCAAGCGGCGTATTGAAGTCGTCGTCCATCGCTTCACGGAAACGCTGCGCATGCGCTTCATCCCAGTCGACTGCCGCGTCTTGCGTACCGAGGTCGACATCGGCGAGTGACGTGTACAGGCGCGTCAGCGCGCCCTTGGCGTCGTCGATGTGGACGTCGGAGTAATTCAGCGGGCTGCGGTAGTGGGCACGCGCGATGAAAAAG
This sequence comes from Massilia sp. CMS3.1, assembly GCF_051262535.1. Taxonomy (NCBI): domain Bacteria; kingdom Pseudomonadati; phylum Pseudomonadota; class Betaproteobacteria; order Burkholderiales; family Oxalobacteraceae; genus Massilia; species Massilia sp. CMS3.1. The sequence goes on from NZ_JBIMES010000011.1 coordinate 114,280, forward strand.
CGGATCACTTCGGCATCGTATTTCTTCAGCACGTCGCGGATCGTGAAGAAGTTGCCCAGGGACTTGGACATTTTCTCGTTGTCGACGCGCACGAAACCGTTGTGGATCCAGTAGTTGACCATCGGGCCGCCGAAGGCGCCCTCGCTCTGGGCGATCTCGTTTTCGTGGTGCGGAAATTGCAGATCCTGGCCGCCGCCGTGAATGTCGAAGCGTTCGCCGAGCAACGAGCAAGCCATCGCCGAGCACTCGATGTGCCAGCCTGGCCGACCGCGGCCCCATTTCGAATCCCATTTGGCTTCCGCCGGTTCCGATTCCTTGGCCGCTTTCCACAGCACGAAGTCGAGCGGGTCGCGTTTTCCGGTGTTGACATCCACGCGCTCGCCGGCGCGCAGGTCGTCGAGCGACTTGCCCGACAGCTTGCCGTAGTTCGGGAAGCTGCGCACGGCGTAGTTGACGTCGCCGTCATCGCTCTTGTAGGCCAGGCCCTTGGCTTCGAGCTGTTCGATGATCGACAGCATGCCGGGCACGTGCTCGGTGGCGCGCGGAACGAAACTGGCCGGCAGGATGCCGAGCGCGGCCGTGTCTTCGTCCATGTAGGCGGTGAAGCGCGTGACGAGCGAGGACAGCGTCTCGCCGTTTTCGACCGCCCGCTTGATGATCTTGTCGTCGATGTCCGTGATGTTGCGCACGTACTTGACCTCATACCCCGATTCCATGAGCCAGCGATAGATGAGGTCGAAGGCCATCATCATGCGCGCGTGGCCGACGTGACAGTAGTCGTAGACGGTCATGCCGCAGACATACATGCCGACCTTGCCGGCCTCCATCGGAACGAACGTCTGTTTTTCGCGCGCCAGCGTGTTGTAGATCTTTAATTGGCTCATTGGGTGTGATGATTCGAGAGAGGATCGGAGGCCCGGAGCAATACGAATCCCGGGCACGTTCGCCGCGTGGCGCGTGCCGGGATTCAATGATTGCGGCGGAACATCAATCCTTCTCTATTGTTCTTATTTGATAGAATGGGGACGTTCTGCGCAAAGTATAGCATTGATAAAATCCCGACTGGCCGCATACGGCTCAGGTTTATTTTTCCGCAAAAGACTTGACAGGGCTTTGCGCCACGTCCACCGAGGAGACCGCTTCATGCATCAACAAAAACAATTCCGCCGCACCGTTTTCGTCCGCCTGGCCTGCGGCGCGCTTGCGCTCGGCTTCGCCGCGAGCGTCTTTGCCGCCGACAATCCGCAAGTGGCCATCAAGACGACCATGGGCGACATGGTCGTCGAACTCGACGCCCAGAACGCGCCGAAGAGCACGGCGAACTTCCTGCAATACGTCAAGTCGGGCTTCTACAAAGGCACGGTGTTTCACCGCGTGATCGACGGCTTCATGATCCAGGGCGGCGGTTATACCGAAAAACTGGTCGACAGGCCTGGCGTACGCAAGGCGATTCCGAGCGAGTCGAAAAACGGCCTGTCGAACAAGCCCTATACGGTCGCCATGGCGCGCACCGGCGACCCGAATTCGGCCACCTCGCAATTTTTTATTAACGTGAACGACAATAACGGCCTCGATTATCCGGGCCAGGACGGCCACGGCTATACGGTATTCGGGCGCGTGGTGCAGGGCCAGGAGACGGTCGACAAGATCAAGGGCGTGATGGTCGACGACATGCGCGGCATGCAGAATGTGCCGGTGACGCCGATCGTGATCCGCTCGGCAACGCTCCTGAGCGGCGAGAGGCTTATAAAATAAGTTGTAAAATAACCGCCTTGCACGTTTCTTCAACAAATAGAACAGGATACCCAATGACCTCCGTACTGCTAACCACCAACAAGGGCAACATCACCCTCGAACTCGACGCCGAAAAAGCGCCGAAGACCGTTGCCAACTTCCTGGACTACGTGAACAAGGGTCACTTCACGAATACCATCTTCCACCGCGTGATCAAGGACTTCATGATCCAGGGCGGCGGTTTCGAGCCGGGCATGAAGCAGAAGGACACGAGCGTGACTGTCGAGAACGAAGGCAAGAACGGCCTGAAGAACGACAAGTACACGGTCGCCATGGCCCGCACCTCGTCGCCACACTCGGCATCGGCCCAGTTCTTCATCAACACCAAGAACAACGACTTCCTGAACTATCCGGGCCAGGACGGCTGGGGCTATGCCGTCTTCGGCAAGGTCACGACGGGCACCGAGCTGGTCGACGAACTGAACAACGTGAAGACCTCGCGTTCGGGCATGCACGCCGACGTGCCGGTCGAGCCGATCATCATCGAAAAAGCTGAAGTCGTTCAGTAATCACACCATCCGCGCGGGAGCACAGCATTTCAACGTCCACTCCCGCGCGCGTCCACGCGCTGTTCATCTCCGACCTGCACCTGCAGGAATCCCATCCGCACACGGCCGACGCCTTCTTCCGTTTCCTCGGTGAGCATGCGGCGCATGCCGATCAGCTTTATCTCCTTGGCGACATCTTCGAATATTGGGCGGGCGACGACGACCTCGACGCGCCTTTTCACGCGCGCGTGATCAATGCGCTACGCGCTCTGTCGGATACGGGCGTCGCACTGTTCTGGATGGCTGGAAATCGCGACTTCCTGGTCGGCCAGGGCTTTGCTGAAGCGGCCGGCCTGGCTTTGCTGAGCGAGCCGCATGTCGCGACCATTGGCGGGCAACGTATTGCCCTCGTGCACGGCGACGCCGAGTGCACGCTTGACATCAACTATATGGAATTTCGCGCGATGGTGCGCGATAAAGCCTGGCAAGACCAATTCCTGGCCATGCCGCTGGCCCAGCGCAAGGCGATCATCGCCGGTCTGCGCGAAGGCAGCCGCGAAGCGCACACGACGAAGTCTGACGAAATCATGGATGTGACACCGGGGGCGATCGAGGTCCTCTTCGAGGCCACTGGCGCCGACGTCCTGATCCATGGGCATACGCACCGCCCTGCCCTGCACCTGCACGGCGAACGCCGCCGTTATGTCTTGCCCGATTGGGAGCTCGATGCCCAGCCGCCACGCGGCGGCTGGATCGCCATCGACGAGTTGGGCGCGGTGACGCGCCATGCCTGGGACGGCTCCCTCTCTTGAATTGAGCAGGGTCCGGCGACGACGCTCAGTTCACCGGACTTCGCCAGCTTGTACGCAAGCGAAGTCGCGCCCTCCGCAATATTAAAAATTGCCTGCCGCAATAAAGACTGGCGTGCCCGACTGCGTAAACGACACCAGCCGCCTGACGGCGGCTGGATCGCCGTCGATGACCATGGCTCGCTAACGAGACATGGTCATCGACGGCTTGCCCGATCTTTCCTGATTTAGTTCAGGTCGGATTGCAGCAGTGCGTAGCGCGTCATGCCGTACAGTTTGCCGTTCAGGAAAGCGACGGCACCGATATCGGCATTGCCCCAGGTATAGACAGGCGTCGACACGACGCCGGCAGGGCTGATCTTGCGCACGCTGCCTTGCCCGCTCAGGAACAGATTACCCTGGGCATCGATCGTCAGGTGATCGATTTCGTAGAAGCCGAGCGTGGCAGTACCAGGCGCGCCATCGACATTACCGGTTTCCTTGAAAGGCGTACCGGCAAACACGGTCAGCTGACCCGACGGTGCCAGTTTGTAGACTGCCACGGTGCCGGTATCGGCAATATAAATGTTACCGGCGGCATCGACGACGACAGATTGCGGCGTGAAATTGGCGTTGGCGCGGCCCGTCAGGGTCGCAATCTGTGCCTTACTCACGAGCGTGGTGCGAGCGCCCAGTGCGGTAACACGCACCACCTCGTTCGAGTTCACGCCTGTCACGACGATCGCGTCGCCATTGACCGGATCGACTGCCAGATTAACGGGACGGATCGTTGCATCGGGGGTGGACACGTTGCCGGCGATGATACGGCGCAAGCCTTCCGTCTGGGCAACCCACAGGCTGCCATCGCGACCGGCCGCAATGCGCTGCGGTGTCGCGAACGAAGCCGACGTAAGCGCGCCATCGGCCTTGCCAGATGCGCCAGTGCCGCTGAGCGTCGTCACCACACCGCCTGGGGTCACCATCCGCACCACATACCTGGCTGGATCGACCGTGTACAGGTTACCGTCGGCGCCGGCGGCGAGCGAACTGAAGGAGCCGAAGCGTGCCGCGGCGCCGGTGCCATCAATGCGGTCGCGCAGCGCTGGCGTCACACCCGGCGTCGTCACCGCGCCGCTCAGGCTGACCTTGCGCAGGATTTCCTGACCCGCGTCGACAACGACCAGGTCGGTACCGTCGAAGGTAATCGACTGCAGCGTGCCGAAGACTGCGGCAGTGCCCTGTCCATCCTTGAAGCCACGGATGTCGTTGCTGCCGGCCACCGTCGTCACCACGCCTGCGGACGTCACTTTACGCACGGTTGCGAGGTCGGTCACATAGATGTCGCCATTTTGCAAAACCACCATGCCGGTGATGGCGCTGAAACGTGCGCCCGCGCCGGTGCCGTCGATCGAGCCGCTACCAACCAGGCGGCCTGCAACCAGGACCAGCGTACCGTTCACGTCTTTCCAGATACGGCTGCTCACCTCGGCGTCCGAGAAGTACAGAGCACCGTCAGGACCGCGTGCGATGCGCTGCAGGGTGAACCCGCTGTTGCTCGGGTCGGGATTGGCGTAGGTCGTGGTGGTGACCACGCCGCCGGCGCTGACACGGCGCACGGTAGAGCGCGGGCCATTGGTATCGAGGACCACGACACCGCCGGCGCCATCGGCAACCAGGGAGCCGGGACGTTCAAAACTGGCGGCGCCGCCGGTAGCATCGGTGCGCGGCGTCGGTGCATCGGCCGTCACGTTGTAGCAAGCTACCGAGCCACGCCCGGCCAGCGTCGATACCGTACCGTCGGCAGCGATTTTGCGGATTTCGCCGTTGCATCCATCCGAGACGAACAGGTTGCCCTGCGCGTCGAGGGCAAGGCCGCCTACGCCGCCAAGCCAGAATTGCGCCGCGCCGGCTGCGCCATCGGCCGCGCCGGGCTTGCCGGTCGTGCCGGCGAACGTGCTCAGCTGACCAGCCTTGTTCAACCTGAGGATGCTATGTGGACCGGCATCGGCGACGTAGACATTGCCTGCGCCGTCGGAGGTCACTGCGAGCGGTTCCTTCAATGCGGTCGACAGGCCGGCGATCTGACCTGCCACCTGGACGCCCTGGGCCGCGGCGCACGTGACAGCGACGGTGGTCAAGTTTGCGCTGATTGTGCCGGTGCCGTTGGCGACCTGGCAGGTATAACCCTGATTCGCCGTCGCCTCGATGTTGAAGGCCGTGCCCGCATTGAGCTTCAAGTCGAGGGTAAATGGACCGTTTGCCGTCACAAGCTTCTTGTCGGCGCCGTTGCCGACCGTAACGATGACGCCCGCAGCAAGACCGGACACGGTGCCGCTGATCGTGTACTGCGTCGCCGGTGCGGAAGGGCCAGGCGCAGGGGTACCCGTGCCCGAAGGCGTTCCTGACGAACCGCCGCCACCGCCGCCGCCGCCGCCGCAACCAGCGACCAATGCCATCACTGCCACAGCAACTGCATATTCAAATTGTTTCAGTTTCATTTCTTCTCCTAAGCGCGCACGGCGCGAACGGCGCCATTTCCGTGACAACATAATAGCAAATTATAATTTTCCCAATACAATTGTTACAGTTGTAACGTGCGGGTGCCATACTGCAATAGTTGGTGAGTTTTCAAGCCTTATTTTCGATTATGATGCCTGGGCGAAATGATCGAGACTCCCTGGGGGCTGGTCGCAGACGACCCGACGTGCTTGCACGTGACCTCGCCCAGAAAGGCTTTTTTGCAGTCCACTCCGGTATTTGCGCAGTTCGTCGCATTTCTCCTGCCACAAAAAGTGTCACTGTTATAGTTCACTACAACACCAAGCGACATTCATCTACAGGAGCCAGACATGTACGACCATGCTGCAGCACCCGAGCGACAGGGAGGCCATCCATGAACGTTGGCTGGAACGACAACGCACCCATTTACCGCCAGCTCAAGGACCGGGTCATCGACATGATGCTCGACGGCATCCTGAAAGCCGGCGACGCCCTGCCCTCGGTTCGCCAGATCGCGGCCGAGTACCAACTCAACCCGATCACTGTTTCCAAGGCATACCAGGAACTGGTGGACGAACACCTAGTAGAAAAACGAAGGGGGATTGGCATGTACGTCACCGAAGGAGCGAGCGAGAAACTGCTTGCAAGCGAACGCGAGCGCTTCCTGCGCGAAGAATGGCCGGCGATGGTGGAACGGATCCGCCTGTTGGGCTTGAATGTCGAACAGTTACTGCACACCACGCAGCCGGGAGGAACAGCATGAGCGCCGCCATTTCGGCCCGTGGCCTGACCAAGCGCTACGGCAAGCAGACCGCCATCGACGGTATCGACTTCGACATCCCGGCCGGACGCATCGTCGGCCTGATCGGTCCGAACGGATCGGGCAAGACCACGACGCTGAAAGCGGCGCTGGGCCTGATCCCCTTCGACGGACAGTTGACGGTCATGGGCCGCGACCCGCGCACCGAGCGCGACGCCCTGATGCAGGACGTCTGCTTCATCGCCGACGTGGCGATCCTGCCGCGCTGGCTGCGCGTGGCCGATGCCATCGACTTCGTGGCCGGCGTACATCCGCGCTTCGACCGCACCCGCGCCGAGCGCTATATCGCCAACACCCGCCTGCGTCCGGGCATGAAGGTCAAGGAAATGTCGAAGGGCATGATCGTCCAGCTGCACCTGGCGCTGGTGATGGCGATCGACGCCAAGCTGCTCGTGCTCGACGAGCCCACCCTGGGCCTCGACATCATTTACCGTAAGCAGTTCTACCAGAACCTGCTGGAAGACTATTTTGACGAGAACAAGACGATCATCATCACGACGCACCAGGTCGAGGAAGTCGAGCACATCCTGACCGACCTGCTGTTCATCCGCGACGGGCGCATCGTGCTGGCCGCCTCGATGGACGAAGTCGGCGAGCGTTACGTGGAAGTGATGGTAGCGGCCGACAAGATCAATGCGGCCAACGCCCTGCAGCCGCTCGACCAGCGTACCGTCTTCGGCAAATCCGTGATGCTGTTCGATTCGGCCCGGGCCGGCGGTGTATCGCGCGCCCAGCTCTCCGCCCTGGGCGAGACGCGCAACCCGAGCGTCGCCGACCTGTTCGTGGCAACCATGAAAGGAACCTACGCATGAATACGATGAAATGGCTGCTCCGCCGCGAGTTCTGGGAGAACAAGGGAGGCTTCGTCTGGGCGCCGCTGGTCGCCGCGGCGATCATGGTGCTGCTGGTCGGCGGCGTCGTCGGCTACGGCATTGTCAGCGGCAAGATGGGGTTGGACGACGTCACCATCCAGATCGAGGGCGAAGTCGTGCACAGCAGCTCGGTGGCCAAGGTCGTGACCCTGGAGTCGCGCGAGCAGATGGCCAGCGTGGCCGCCAACAACTACATCGCCGTCGGCGCCCCGATTTTCTTCGTGCTGCCGATCGTCGGCTTCTTCTATTGCCTGGCCGCGCTGTATGACGACCGGCGCGACCGCAGCATCCTGTTCTGGAAGTCGCTGCCGATCTCGGACGCCGACACGGTGCTGTCGAAACTGCTCACGGTGCTCGTTGTCGCGCCCCTGATCACGATCGGCGTGGCGACGGCGGCGGCCCTCGCCATCTTGTTCTTCGCCGGGATCGCCACCAGCTCGCACGGCGTGAACCTGTTCGGCGCGGTGCTCACCAACATCAACTTCTACCTGGCACCGTTCTACGTGGTGGCCATGCTGCCGGTGTACATCCTGTGGGCGCTGCCGACGGCGGGCTGGCTGCTGCTGGTGTCGAGCTGGGCCAAGTCGAAAGTGTTCCTCTGGGCCGTCGGCGTGCCGCTCTTCGCCGCCGTGCTGCTCAAGTGGCTCGACTACCTGCTCGGCATGACCGGCGGCGTGACGATCAATGCCGACTGGCTCATCAACAACGTGCTCGAGACCATCCTGCTCGGCCTGATTCCCGGCACCTGGTTCATGAACGCCGGGCCCGAGCTGCCGCTGCCGTCCAGGAATGGCGTCGATATGATGACGATGCTCGGCTACTCGTGGTCGACCTTGGGCAAGCCTGCGCTGTGGGCGGGCGTGGTGGCGGGCGTCGCAATGATCCTCGGGGCGATCCGCCTGCGCCGCTGGCGCGACGAGGGTTAATCGTGAAGCGCACGCTGCTTGCCGGCGTGCTCGGCTCCCTGCTCCTTTGCGGCCCGGCCGCGGCGGTGCCGGGGGTGGACGAGCCCGATACCATTCATGTGAAGGCGCTGCGCAATCCGGAGATCCGCAAGTACAAGGCGATCCTGGCAGGGCTCGACAGCTTCGACAGGCATCACGCGCTGGCGCCGAAGGTCCCGGAACTGCGCTTCCGGGTCGCGCCGCGGCGCGGCGCCGGGCTGCCGGAAGCGCTCAAGGTGCGCATCGAAGGCGAGCGCGATTTTGTACTGCCGATCGCGCTCGACGCCGCCAACCGCTTCACGGTGCCGCGCAGCGAAGCGGCACTCGATGCCGAGGCGGAGCTGGTACTGAACCAGAAGCGCCGGCTCTACCAGGTCATGCCCGAGGTGCGCACGCCCGGCCTGCCGGAGAACGTACGACGGCTGGGTGACCTGCGGCTCGAATGCAAGGTCATGTTCGACATTGCGAAGGAAGAGATCCCGCTGTTATGGGTACTCACGATTAACAGCGTTCTCCTGACGCGCGACTGGTGCAGCTTCTTTGCGGTGAAGAATGACAACGCCACCTTCTCCTTCAAGACCGGGGCGCCGATCGTCGCAGCCATCCTGAGTGAAGGGAAGCGCAGCAAAGCGTTGGAAACCGAGGACGACGAGTTCCGCGCCGGCCTTGGCGACGCGGACTGGGGCGACGAGGCGCTGGTGGAATTCACTTTCGCCGGACCCGCCGCAGCGCCGGCCGGGGCTACTGGAACTGCTGCCGAAACGACTCGAACTGCGCCTTGAGGTCGGCGACCTCAAGGCGCAGATTGGCTACTTCCTCTTCCAGCTGGCCGATGCGACTGGAAGGGGCCGGCGCGCTGGCGGCGCCAAAGGCCGAGTCGTCGCGGGCAAGCGCCATCTCGCCGCCCAGCAGCTGGCCGTAACGCGGCTCCTTGGTGCCCGGCGCGCGTTCCAGACGCGCCACCAGCGGTGGGTATTTGTCGATCAGGAACTGCAGCGGTGTCTCGACATCGGCCACTGTCTTGAACTCGTGCAGGCGTCCGCTGCGGGTGCGGATCTCGCCGGCCGTTTGCAGGCCGCGCAGCATGAGGATGGTGAGTACCGCCACCTTGTCCTGTTCCAGCGTCCACTTGATGCGCATCCGGTGCTCGTATTTCGTCACGCGGGCGCCGGCCGCGCTGATGCCGCTCACCAGGCGCCGCTCGATCAGGCGCTGCAGCGTGTCCTGCACCGTCTCTTCCGACAGCTGCATCACCGGATCGCGGCTCGAGAGCTGGTTGCAGCCGTTGACGATGGCGTTGAGCGACATCGGGTAATTGTCGGGCGTGAGCGCTTCTTTTTCGGCGAGCACCGCGAGCACGCGGATTTCGAAGGGGTCGAGCACGGCACTTGGGTCCGCGGCGTTCTTTGATTCTTCAGTCATGGGTTCCTCAGTCGACCAGCCGGTTCAGTTCGGCCGAATCGAGTTTATCACCCGCGACCACATTCGGACAGGCAATGCCGGCCGCCTTGATGGTGGCCGTCAGGCGTTCGAGCTGCTCGTCCTGGCGCGCCACGTGATCGATCAGGCCGCGCAGGGCTTTGGAAATCGGATCGTCGCCGTTCGGCGCCACACCATAGGCGGCGAACAGGCGGGCACTCCTGGACTGCTCTTCCTTGCGGATGATGTGGGCGGGATTGCCGATTGCCGTCGCGCCCGCCGGGACCGGTTTCACGACGACCGCGTTCGAGCCGACCTTCGCGAATTCGCCCACCGTGAAGGCGCCCAGCACCTGCGCCCCGGCGCCGACAATCACGCCGCGCTCGAGCGTCGGATGGCGCTTGGTGCCGGCCACCAGCGTGGTGCCGCCCAGGGTTACTCCCTGGTAGATGGTGCAGTCATCGCCGACCACCGCCGTCTCGCCGATCACCACGCCAAAACCGTGGTCGATGAAGACGCGCCGGCCGATAGACGCACCGGGGTGGATTTCGATGCCGGTGATGACGCGCGCAATATACGAGATGAAGCGGCCGAGCCACTTCAGGTTCAGGCGCCAGCAGGCATGCGCCCAGTTGTGCATGACAATGGCGTGCAAACCCGGGTAGCAAGTGAGCACTTCCCAGCCGTTACGGGCGGCCGGGTCGCGTTCGATGATGCTCTTGATATCTTCGCGCAACGAGGAAAACATAATAAATACGGAGGGAAAACAGCGGCAATGGTAGCTTATCCAGTTGCGGGCTGCTTGGGAGGGTGTCAATTGGGGGGTGTTGCAGGATGGGGAGAGCCGGGTGAGGCAGTTCAAGCGTGATTTGAACGCGTGGGCAAGTCTCTTGCCCACGCGTTCAAATCACGCTTGAAACCAGGCTGACTGTTTAACCTTGTATACCACGCTGGCGGCGCGCTTCGTACAAGCAGACGCCCGAGGCGACCGAGACGTTCAGGCTCTCGACCGAACCGAACATCGGGATATTAACCAGCAGGTCGCAGGTCTCCCGCGTCAGGCGGCGCATGCCCTCGCCTTCGGAACCCATCACCAGCGCCGTCGGGCCGGTGAAATCGGCTTCGTACAGGCCCTTGCCGGCGTCGTCCGAGGTGCCGATCAGCCAGATGCCGCGCTCTTTCAGCTCGCGCATGGTGCGCGCCAGGTTGGTCACCGTGATATACGGGACGGTCTCGGCGGCGCCGCTGGCCACTTTCGCGGCCGTGGCGTTCAGGCCGACAGCACGGTCCTTAGGCACGATGACCGCGTGTGCGCCGACACCGTCGGCCACCCGCAGGCAGGCACCCAGGTTGTGGGGGTCGGTAATGCCGTCGAGGATCAGCAAGAGCGGCGGGCCCTCGATGGCATCGAGCAGTTCATCGAGGTTGCGCGCCAGCGCCAGCTGGCTGGCGAAGGCGATCACGCCCTGGTGGCGGCGCGTGCCAACGATCTTGTCGAGACGTCCCGCTTCCACCGGCATGACGCGCACGCCGGCCGCCTTGGCATTGGCGATCAGGTCTTTCATGCGGCCGTCATTGCGCTCGGCGTCGACAAAAATCTCTTCCACCGACTGGGCTTCGTGACGCAACCGCGAGGTCACGGCGTGGAAGCCGAAAATCATTTTATTCTTCATGCGTTACTTTTCTTCTTGCTACTGGTTTTGGACGTGATGCTCGCCTCTTTGGCTGCAGGCTTCTTGGCGACGCTTTTCTTTGCGGCGCTCTTTTTTGCTGCCGGGGCTGGCGCGGCAAGGGTCTCGACACTTGGCGTTGCCTCGGCCTTGACAGCGCGGGTGCGGCGCGGCTTGACTGGCGCCTCGCTCGCCACGTCAAGCACTGCTGCTGGTGCAGTTGCTTCCGGCGCGGCTGCCTTTTTGGCACTGCGCGCACGCTTCGGCGCCGCGGCAGTGTCGGCCTGGACTGCCGGCGCTGCAACTGGTTCCGCCTCGGCCGGAGCCTCCAGGGCGGCGCGCACTGGCGCCTTGGCCTTGCGCGCAGGCTTGGCAGCGACCGTATCAGGCGCCTCAAGCGCTGCGGCAACCGGCTGTGGCGCTGCTGGTGCAGCGACTTCCGGCACCGCTACCGCCTTGCGCGGACGGCGCGCAGGCTTGGCTTCAACCGTCTCGGCGACCGGCTGCGCTGCCTGCGTTTGCTCGGCCACGGCCGGCTGTTCGTTCACCTGGCGAGGCGCTTCGGCAGCGGCTTCCCGCTCCTTGCGGGCACGGCGTGCACGCTTCGACTCGCCCGTTTCCTGGCCGATGTCTTCGAGACGGGTCGGCGCTTCGGCCGCTTGCTCCATCACCGGGGCTTCGTTGGCCAGATCATTTGCCAATTCGCGCGCGGCTGCGCGCTCCTTGCGCGAACGGCGCGAACGCTTCGATTCGCCATTGCCGGCGATGTCGACAACGTTGCCGTTGAATTGCGGCTGCGGCTGCGGCTGCGGCTGCGGCTGCGGCTGCGGCTGCGGCTGCGGCTGCTGCGCGGCGACCGGCAGCTCACCGGCCAGCTCGCGGGCGGCTGCGCGTTCCTTGCGGTTGCGGCGCGAACGTTTCGAGCGACTGCTCTTGCCCTCTTCAGGCGCGGCATCGCCTGCCTGGCGCGGGGCCGGCGCCTGTGCAGGCACCTGGTAGGCTGCCGGCTGAGCGTTCGAACCGCGGTTGCGGCCCGACTTGTTGTCGTCGCGCCCGGCGCCCTGACGGCCACCGCCCGAACGGCCCTGGCCACCCTGCGCCTTGTCGCGCGCCGGCGCCGGCTCGGCATTCGGATCCTGTGCCAGCACGAGGTCGATCTTGCGTGCTTCGAGGTCGACCTTGGCCACCTGCACGGTGACGCGGTCGGTCAGGCCGAAGGTCTTGCCGGTGCGTTCGCCGCGCAGCACGTGGCGCGCTTCGTCGTACTGGAAATAGTCTTCGCCCAGGCCGGTCACGTGGACCAGGCCTTCGACATACAACTCGTCGAGCTGCACGAAGATGCCGAAGGTCGTCACACCAGCGACGATGCCGGTGAACGACTCACCCAGCTTGTCCTGCATGAAGTAGCACTTGAGCCAGTTTTCGACGTCGCGCGACGCTTCGTCGGCACGGCGCTCGTTGGCCGAGCAGTGCACGCCCAATGCGTCCCAGATGGTCAGGTCTTTCTCGTCCTTCTTGGACTTGCCGTCGGCCTTGTCCTTGGCCGCCTGCTTGCGCGTCGCGTTCGACACGTTTGTATTGAGCTTACCCAGCTCGATGCCTTTCGGCTCGTACTTCCTGCCGGCCAGCACCGCCTTGATCGCACGGTGGGTCAGCAGGTCGGGATAGCGGCGGATCGGGCTGGTGAAGTGGGCGTAGGCCTCGTACGCCAGGCCGAAGTGGCCGACGTTGTCCGGGCTGTAGACCGCTTGCTGCATCGAGCGCAGCAGCATGGTCTGCAGCAGGCTCGCGTCGGGACGCTCCTTGATCTCGCGCATCAGGGCGGCGTAGTCGCTCGCGGCTGGCTTCAGGCCCCCGCCCAGGTTCAGGCCCGTCATTTTGAGGAAGGTACGCAGCTGGTTCAGCTTTTCCTCGGTTGGCGTTGCGTGGATGCGGAAGGTGCCCGGATGCTTGTGGCGGATCAGAAGGTCGGCGGCGCAGACGTTCGCGGCCAGCATGCATTCCTCGATCAGGCGGTGCGCTTCGTTGCGGGTGCGCGGAATGATCTTTTCGATCTTGCCCATCGGGTTGCAGACGATATAGGTTTCGGTCGTCTCGAAATCGATCGCGCCACGCTCCTTGCGGGCGCCGAGCAGCGCCTGGAACACGCCGTTCAGGTTCTGCAGGTGCGGCACGATGGCCGGACGGCGCGCGGCTTCCTCGCCTTTTGCATCGCCCAGGATCTCGGCGACCTGGTTATAGGTCAGGCGCGCGGCCGAGTGAATCACGGCCGGGTAGAACTGATAGGCTTGCACTTCGCCCTCGCTGCTGACGACCATGTCGCAGACCAGTGTCAGTCGGTCGACCGCCGGGTTCAGCGAACACAGGCCGTTCGACAGTTTTTCCGGCAGCATCGGGATCACGCGGCGCGGGAAATACACCGAGGTGCTGCGCTCGATGGCGTCGACATCGAGGCCGTCGTTCGGCTTGACGTAGTGGCTGACGTCGGCGATCGCCACTAACAGGCGGAAGCCGTTTTCGCGGCCGATCTTGACGGGTTCGCAATACACGGCGTCGTCGAAGTCGCGTGCGTCTTCGCCGTCGATCGTCACCAGCGGCACGTCGCGCAGGTCGACGCGATCACCGAGGTCGGCATCGATCACTTCGTTCGGCAGCTTGTTGGCTTGTTTCAGCGCTGCAGGCGTGAACACATGCGGCACGCCGAACTTGCGTACGGCGATTTCGATTTCCATGCCCGGGTCGTCGAGTTCGCCGAGCACTTCGACGATGCGGCCGGTGGGCTTCTGGAAGCGCGCCGGCTGCTCGATCAGTTCGACGCTGACCACCTGGCCGGCCTTGGCCTTGCCGGGCGAACCGGCGATCAGGATGTCCTGGCTCATGCGCTGGTCTTCGGGCGACACGATCCAGACACCGCCTTCATTGAGCAGGCGCCCGATGATGTGGGTATTGGCGCGCGTGACGACTTCGACGATCGTGCCTTCCAGGCGGCCACGGCGGTCTGTACCGGTGACTTTCGCCAGTACGCGGTCGCCATGCAGCACTTTCTGCATTTCTTTATCGTTCAGGAACAGGTCGTTGCCGGGTTCGTCGGGAATGACGAAGCCGAAACCGTCGCGGTGCGCGGCGACCTTGCCTGCGATAAAACCAGCCTGGTCGGCGAGCGCATAACTGCCCTCGCCTTCGCTGCGGATCTGGCCGTCGCGTTCCATTGCGTTCAGGCGCCGTCCTAACACTTCTTCGGCGGCGGGATTGACTTGGAGGGCACGTGCGAGCGTGGTCGCATCAAGCGACGCGCCTGCATCACGGAACACACCGAGGATTTCCTCTCGGCTAGGAATAGTATGAGTAGGTTGCTTCAAATCGTTTTCTTGAATTCTTATTAATGATGAGCGCCGACGCGGCCGGCACCATGGTTGGATTGACACCTTGTCAGGCGTAGTGTAACGGAGGACGGCAGGATTCGCCTAACGAAGCGTGCTTCCGTGCCGGGCTTCCCGGGGCAGCGGACGGGTCTTTGACTTTTGCAAACCTTCCGCTATAATCTCGGCTCTTTCGCAAGGACAGTAATGTCGGAGCGAAGAAAAGCGGGGGCAATATCAGGAAGTCCTGCGCCGGGGCAGCGAAAGTTGATCTAGCGAAAAACAGGAAAGCCTGATATTGTATCAGCTTCAGTTGCAAGCAGTAACAATGCCCACGTGGCGGAATTGGTAGACGCGCACGGTTCAGGTCCGTGTGCCGCAAGGTGTGGGGGTTCGAGTCCCTCCGTGGGCACCATCTACTGGCATTATCTCCGCATCATGCTGTTTGTTGTATCGTTGTAAGCAGTACCAGTGCCCACGTGGCGGAATTGGTAGACGCGCACGGTTCAGGTCCGTGTGCCGCAAGGTGTGGGGGTTCGAGTCCCTCCGTGGGCACCATCTACTGGTTTTAACTCCGCACTATTTTGTCGTATCGTTGGAATGGCAATATCGTAATCGCAGTGCCCACGTGGCGGAATTGGTAGACGCGCACGGTTCAGGTCCGTGTGCCGCAAGGTGTGGGGGTTCGAGTCCCTCCGTGGGCACCAAGGTTTTCTGGTCAGCCAGGCGCAAAACGCCGCAATCTTTGCAAAAGGATTGCGGCGTTTTGCTTTTGCGCGTCCGTCCCGCGTATAGCCGTTACCCGGGCCACAGGACAAACTCCTTGACTGCGCTGTCGAAGAGGCTATGCTCGGGCTACGATGAAACTCTCCGCACGCATTGTCGGCGTTGTCCTTGCAGGCTTTCTCGCGAGCGCCGCGGCGAAACCCGCACCCTGGTTCCAGTGGCGCAGTAAAACCACAAGCGCCCTGGCCTGTTCGCAGACGCCGCTCGGCCCTGGCTGGGAGCGCGGCGCCGGTCCGTATCGGGACAGCCGTTGCGAAAAGCTCATCGTTGTTAAATAATAGGTCTTGTTAGCCCCGCAGGTCGTCCATCGCAGTATTCATTAGAATCGAGGAGACATTGATGTTCACGAGTCCCGAACAATTCGCATCCGCTACCAAAACCCTGTTTGACTTGCAAATGCAGACCTTTGACATGCTTGCCAACAAGACCGTCAAGGGATTGGAACAGGTGGTGGCCCTGAACATGGCCACTGCACGCAGCACCATGGACAAGACGCTCGCGGCCAGCCGCGACATCTCCCAGGCGCAGGACGCCCGCGCCGCCTTCGACGCGCTGTCGGCGCGCATGAGCCCGGATATGGCCGGCAGCGTCGAGTACCGCGACCAGATGAAGGTGATTATCGAGGAGATGCAAGGCGAATTCCGCCGCGCTGCCGACGTCCACGTGGCCGAAGCAAAAAGTACGCTCTCGGCGCTGATCTACGACGTCACCCAAAACGTCAAGCCGGGTTCGGAGAACGCGGTCGAGATCATCAAGTCCGCGATCGACAATGCCTTCAAGGGCTATGAGCAGGTGACGCAAGCCACGCGCGACGCCGTCAAGAATGTCGAGGAGAAGATGGCCAAGGCGGCGTCGATGGTCAATACCGGCGCGGACAAGGCGGCGCCCGGCGCAAAGGCAGATACGCAACCGGGCGGCCAGCCTCCACAGTAAGCCTTGTCATTGCCGGCGCGTAGATAGCGCAGGCGGTTAACGCAAACAGGGCGGCTCGCGCCGCCCTGGAATATTCTTTCATCTTGAGCCTGTCGGTGAAAGAATATTTCATCCCGATCTAGTCTTCCTTCACGATCCCCAGCAATTCCTCGACATGGGCCAGCGCGCCCGCATCTTTCACGACCGTTTTCAGCCACAGGTGCAGCGGCTGCTCACCCCATTTGGCTGCCTTCTCGGCCAAGTAGGCGACCGGACTGTGCGGTTCTGTCTGCCGGAAGAAGTCAGCGACTGCCCGCAGTTGGCCAAGTGCCTGTGCGCGGCTGGCGATGGCGCCGGCGTACACCGGCAATCCGGCAAGCGCCGGGACGATGGCGCTTGCCGGCCACGCGCCGGGCGCCGCAGCCGCCGGCACGACACCCGTCGCGCTCGCAGCCGGCGTGACGAAGTGGGCCAGGTTCTGCAGCGCCGTGCGCGCGCCGCTGAAGCTGGGACCGTCTGCCTCCAGGCGTGCATCGACCGCCTTTTCCAGTTCGCCCAGGGCCGAGAGACAGTGCCGGCAGTCGTCCAGCAAGGCCTCCTGGTACGCCTTCGAGCTGCGGCTGCGCGCCGCTTCGACGTTGGCAATCGCCTCGGCGCCATGGGCACGCGCCGCCTCGATGTCACGCATCGACACGCCCGCGTCTTCGGTTACCGGGCATTCGGTCACCAGTTGCGGCACGCGCGCCGCGATCCAGCACAGGTTGCCGATGCGCCGTTCGAAGCCGTCTTCGTCGGGCTGCGGATACAGGCCGTCCCAATAGCGTTCGCACAGCGCGGCGACCACCAGCAGCGCGTCGCCCAGGGCGCGCAACCCGCCCGTTTTGGCGCTGGCCTCGGCCAGCCAGACCGCCAGCTGCAAGTCCTTGCTGCGCGTTTCCAGCAGCTGGGCGCAGCGTTTGGCGACGAACTTCCAGTCCGCTTCCTTCAGCGTCGTGACCCAGGCGCCCTGCTCGATCGAGGGATCGTCGGCCTTGCGCGCCTGCGCGATGGCGTCCAGTTCGGGCGAGAACGCGAGGTCTTCGCCGCACGGCGCGTTTGCCGTGACGGGATTGAGTAGCTGTTCAACCGTGAACATCGCGTCTCCCTTAAGCGGCTTCGATCGCATACTTGAACTTGCCTGCTTTGGTCGCGCCGACCTTGATGCGCGCGATCGCCCCACCTTCGGCCATCTGCGCCAGCACGCTGTCGGCGATCTCGGGCAGCAGTGTGCCATTGAGGATGGTGTCGACATTGCGTGCCCCCGAATCGACTTCGGTGCAGCGCGCCAGCACGGCGTTCACCAGCGCCTCGTCGTACTCGAAGGTCGCGCCATGGTTGTCACGCACGCGCTGGCCGATGCGGTTCAGTTTCAGGCGGATGATATTGGCCAGCACCTCGTCGGCGATCGGATAGAACGGAACCGTCGCCAGGCGGCCCAGGAAGGCCGGCTTGAACTGTTTCATCAGCTGCGGACGAATCGCGTCAAGCAGCTGCTCCGGCTTCGGCATCTCGGCCGGCGACTTGTTCAGGCAGGCTCCCATCATGGTGGAAGACGCCGTGTTCGAGGTGAGGATGATGATCGTGTTGCGGAAATCGATCTGGCGCCCTTCGGCATCGTCCAGCACGCCCTTGTCGAACACCTGGAAGAACAATTCGAGCACGTCCGGATGGGCTTTTTCGACTTCATCCAACA
This sequence comes from Massilia sp. CMS3.1, assembly GCF_051262535.1. Classification (NCBI taxonomy): domain Bacteria; kingdom Pseudomonadati; phylum Pseudomonadota; class Betaproteobacteria; order Burkholderiales; family Oxalobacteraceae; genus Massilia; species Massilia sp. CMS3.1. The sequence continues at coordinate 132,363 of NZ_JBIMES010000011.1, forward strand.
GCACCACGCTGTACGGGTTGCGCCGCACCGCCTCGGTCAGTACGCCACCTTCGCCATAGCCGACATAGCCTGGCGGCGATCCTTTCAGGCCGGAGACGCTGTGCGCCTCCTGGTATTCGCTCATGTTGATGCTAATGAGTTTGCGCTCGCCGCCATACAGCAGGTCGGCCAGCGCCAGCGCGGTCTCGGTCTTGCCCACCCCCGAGGTGCCGACGAACAGGAACACGCCCTTTGGCTTGTTTGGGTCGTCCAGGTTGGCGCGCGCGGTGCGCACGCGCTGGGCCACCGCGGCAGTGGCGTGCGACTGGCCGAGGATGCGTTCGTCCAGCAGCGACTGCAACTGCAGCACGGTCTTGATTTCGTCCCTCACCATGCGCCCGAGTGGAATGCCGGTCCAGCCGGCGACGATGCCCGCTATCGTATGGCCATCGACCTGCACCGGCACCAGCGGCGCCTCGCCCTGCAATGCACGCAGCTCGTCGACCAGCGCGCGCAAGCCTGGGGTATCGCCACAGCCGGCCTCCAGTTCGCCGCGCATGCGCCCGATATCGGCCGTCAACACGCGTTCCTGGTCCCAGCGCGCGGTCAGGCGCTCCTGTTCCGTCAGCGCAAGCGCACGCTCGGCGCGCAGCGCCTGCAGGCGCACGCCGTGCTCCCCGCCGGCGCTCTGCTCGCGTTCGAGCGAGGCGATCTGGGCGTCGATGCACTCGATGCGGCGCATGCAGGTTTCCAGCAGCGCCGGGGTTGCGCTCTGGCCCAGCGCCACCTTGGCGCAGGCTGTGTCCAGCACGCTGATCGCTTTATCCGGCAGCTGGCGGCCGCTGATGTAGCGGTGCGACAGGCGTACCGCTTCCGTAATGGCTTCGTCGTAGACGCGCACGCCGAAATGCTTTTCCATCAGCGGCGCCATCGCGCGCAGCATGGCGCAGGCGGTCTCCTCGTCCGGCTCCTCGACCTTGATGACCTGGAAGCGCCGCGCCAGCGCCGCGTCCTTTTCGAAATACTTCTTGTACTCGCTCCAGGTGGTGGCGGCGATCGTGCGCAGTTCGCCGCGTGCCAGCGCGGGCTTGAGGAGGTTGGCGGCGTCGTTCTGGCCGGCCGCGCCGCCGGCGCCGATCATCGTGTGCGCTTCGTCGATGAAGAGGATGATGGCGTGCGGGCTCTTCTTGACTTCGTCGATCACGTTCTTCAACCGGTTTTCGAATTCGCCTTTCACGCTGGCGCCGGCCTGCAGCAGGCCCATGTCGAGCGTGTGGATCTCGACCCCGCGCAGCACTTCCGGCACGTCGCCCTGCACGATGCGCAGCGCCAGTCCTTCGACCACGGCCGTCTTGCCGACGCCCGCTTCGCCGGTCAGGATCGGATTGTTCTGGCGGCGCCGCATCAGGATGTCGATCGCCTGGCGGATCTCCGGATCGCGCCCGATCACCGGATCGACCTTGCCTTCACGGGCCCGGCCAGTCAGGCAGGTGGTGAACTGGTCGAGCGCCGGCGTCTTGCCGGACGCCTGGGCTTCCAGCTCGCCCACCGGGTCGCCGCCCTGCCCCTGCGTCATGCAGGAAGCAGGGGCGGCCGCCTCACCCGAGCCGCGCGTGAGCTTGTCGAAATCATGCTTCAGGCGCTCGAGTGGAAACTCGGAGAACAGGCGCGAGCCACGCTGGGCCAGCTGCGCCAGGCTCGGTTCGGTCAACAAGGCCAATAACAGGTGGCCGCTGCGAATGGTATTCGGCCCGCCTGTGCCAAGCGAGGCGATCAGCCAGGCATGCTCGAGCAGCATCGGCAGGTGCTTCGAAAAGACCGGCGTACGCGCGCTGCCGCTGGCAAAGCGCGCCACTTCGTGGCGCAGGTCCGCTTCCAGGCCGGAGAGGCTGATGTCGCAGGCGCGCGCGGCGACGACCACGTCGCAATCGGGCTGCTCGAGCAGCGCCAGGAACAGGTGCTCGATATCGACTTCGTACTGGCCCAGTCCGACGCAAATATTCGCCGCGCGCGTGGCTGCGCTGCGCGTGGTGTCGTTCAGTTTGCCGATCAGGGTCTTGAGGTTGATGTCCATGCGTGTCGCGTCCTTTGTGTCGGTATTTTTAAACGGCTAGCGCTTGCCGCCGGGCGTGCGCGCTCTGGCTGCTTTCCTGATCGCGTAGTGCAGCGACGAGGGCTGCAGCACGGCGCTGAAGTCGACGCTGTCGCCGCCGGCGTCGAGCTCGAGCCGCGCGTGGATCGCGAAGTCGAGCCGGTTGACGCGGTCCCCGCTCAGTTCGAGGCTGGCGCTGACGTCTTTCAGGCGCGGCTCGTGGGTTTCGATGGCCGCCTCCAGGCTGGCGCAAATCGCCGCGCGGTCTTCGTCGCTGGTCAGGCAGAAGCCGGCGAAATCGACCAGCCCGTAATTCATGATCGACGCGCGCGCAAGCGGAAAGCGTTCGAAAAGCGATGCCGGCAGCGCGGCGCGCGTGTTGAGCAAGGCTTCGAGGTCGCGCGCCACATGATCCTTGATCTGGTCGAGGCTCAAACTTTGCGCCGCCGCGGCGGGGGTGCTGCCCGGCGGGTTGCGCTCGTCCATCAGGCGGTCGAGCAGGCCGGGGGTGAAGCCTTTCATGGAGTCTCCTGGGAGGAAACGGACGCGCCACCCGGAAGGCCGCGCGCCCTGCTGCTGATCAGGCGATCTTGTTCGTCGCCAGGTCCCAACCGCCCGAAGTATTGCCGCCGGCGCCGCCGCTGACCTTCTGCTGGGTGTACTTCCACTTGATCTTCGAGAACTTCAGGCCGACTTTCTCCTGGATGATCGAGCCTTCCTGGACTGCCGGCATGATCGCGCCGATCAGGACGTTTTCCAGTTCGATCTCGAAGTACTTGATGCGCTCGCCCTGGCCGTCGGCACGCATGAATTCCAGCTTGGCTTTCGGGATGGTCTTGCCGGCCGAGCAGGTCTGCAGCAGGATGGGCGAGGCCAGGTCGGCCAGCTTGGTAAACACGACTTCCTTGTGCTCGCAACGCTCGGCGGTGTGGCCGCCACCGGTCGAAGCAGTGGCCGAACGTGGCTGGCTCACGCCCCAATTCACCGAGGTGCACTCGATCCAGTCCTTGTGCTTGTCGTCCATCGATTCGCCCTTGATGCCATCGATTTGCAGATATACGTCAATTGCCATGTTTGCTTACTCCAGTTCAGGTTAAAAGGTGTTTTAGCTTTTGGTCGACTGCGGCAACTCCGCGACCAGTCGGAGAGAAACGGACAATTCATCAAGCTGGAAGTGCGGACGCAGGAAGGACACGGCGCGGTAGCAGCCGGGACGGCCCGGCACCTCCGACACCTGCACGCTCGCTTCGCGCAGCGGGAACTGCGCCTTCTGTTCCTGGCTGGCGTTGTCGTCGAGGAGGACGTACTGGGTCAGCCAGCGGTTCAGGTAGTCCTCGACATTCGAGGCGGCGGCGAAGCTGCCGATTTTGTCGCGCATCATGGCCTTCATGTAGTGGGCGATGCGCGAGACGGCGAAGATGTACTGCAGTTGCGAGGACAGCATCGCATTGGCATTGGCCGCTTCGTTGGTGTACTTCTTCGCCTTCTGCGCCGACTGCGCACCGAAGAACGCCGCGTACGAAGTGTTCTTGCAGTGCACCAGCGAGATGAAGCCCAGGTCCGACAACTCCTTCTCGCGGCGGTCCGTAATCGCCACCTCGGTCGGGCATTTCAGCGCGACCTCGCCCTCGTCGGTCTTGAAGGTGTGGGTCGGCAGGTTTTCCACTAACCCGCCGCCTTCGACGCCGCGAATCGCCGCGCACCAGCCGTAGTCCTCGAACGCGCGCGTCAGCTTCGAGGCAAAAGCGTAACTGGCGTTGCACCATAGGTATTTGCTGTGGTCCGTGCCGTCCACGTCCTCCACATAGTTGAAGCCTTCGGTCGTCATGCCGTCGACCGGGTTGTACGGCAGGCGGCCGAGAAAGCGCGGCAGTGTGAGGCCCACGTAACGCGCATCCTCGGACTCGCGGAACGCTTTCCACTTCGCGTATTCGACCGTGTCGAAGACTTTCGCCAGGTCGCGCGGTTTGCCCAGGTCGCCGAAGCTCTCGACGCCGAACAGCTCGGGCCCGGCCGATGCGATAAAAGGCGCATGGCTGGCCGCGGCCACGTGCGACATCTGCTCGAGGAAGTACATGTCCTCGGGCTGGCGGCTCATTTCGAAGTCGCCCACCAGCGCACCGTACGGCGCGCCGCCGAAGGTGCCGAACTCCTCCTCATAAATTTTCTTGAAGAGCGAGCTCTGGTCGAATTCGAGGGCGGCCTGGAAATCCTTCACCAGCTCGCGCTTGCTGGCGTTGAGCATGCGGATCTGCAGGCCGGAGCTGGTCGACGAGTTCTTTACCAGGTATTGCAGGCCGGTCCAGCTGCGTTCGAGCTTCTGGAATTCGGGGGCGTGCATGACGGCCGACAGCTGCGTCGAGATCATGCGGTCGAGCTCCGCCAGGCGCGCGTCGATCATCGCCGACAGGTTGTTCGACACGACCATCGTGCCCGACATCACCTGGGTGACGAGTTCGGAGATCAGGTCGCGCGCACGCTCATGCTCGCTGGGCGAAGCGGCCACGCGGCTTTGCTCGACGATCTGGTCGAGCAGGGAATTGTCCAGCTCCAGGGCGGGTGTAGATTTCGCCGCCTGTTCGAGAATCGCCGCCATTTATTTGTCCTCCGTCTTGCGCAAGCCTTCGAGCTTTTCGGTATTGCCGAGCACCTCGCTCAGGATGTCGTCGAGCTTGTCGTTCCCGGCCAGCTTGTTGCGCAAGTCGGCCAGCTTGGTGCGCGCTTCCAGCAGGCCTTTCAATGGCGCCACCTGCTGCACCACGGCTTCGGGACGAAAATCTGCCATCTCGCGGAACTGCAGCTGCACGCCGAACTGACCGCCCTCTTCCGACAGGTGGTTATCGACGCGGAACTGCACGCTCGGCGCCACGCCACCCAGCACTTCGTCGAAATTCGAGGCGTCGACGTTGACGAACTTGCGGTCCTTCAGGCGCTTCTTTTCGGCGTTCGGGTCGTTGCCGAAGTCGCCGAGCACCCCGACGACAAAAGGCAGCTCCTTGTTTTCGATGGCGTCGCCGATCTCGACGTCGTATGTCATCTGCACACGCGGCGCGCGCACCTTCTGCAAGCGTTTCTGCACGCTTTCACTTTTTGCCATGGCTGCTCCAAGGGATGACAGGCCGGCGGGCGCCGGCCCGCGAGGTTTATTTGAGCGCGCCGAACGGGTCGCTTGAGCTTGAACCGGATTTGGGTGCGGTCGCGGTGGTCGTTGCGGACTGCTTGGTCCGGGCTGGAGGAGGCTTCCTTGCACTGCTCGGGATCAGCACGTCTTCGCCCAGGCTCGTGCGCAGCAGCTTGGCGAGCTCCTCCGCCTCGGTTTTCACGTTGCCGTTCAATTTGTTCTTGCGCGTCAGCTCGGCCAGCGCCTTGCTCGACACGCGCAGGCCGCTGACCGCGGCAATGCTGTTGGCAATCGTGTCGTCCGGATCGCGCTCGATCGCCTGGAGCGCGTCGACGATCGCTTCGCCGTAATTCTTGGCGTCGAAGCGCATCTGGGCCATGCGTACCCATGGGGTCTTGTCGGCCGGGAAGACCTGGCCCGCGCTCTTCAGCAGAGCGTAGGCCTTGTCGGATTGGCCGGCGGCGACGGCGGCGTCGGCTGCGGCGATGGAAGCGGCCATCGTCGCACCCTTCGGCACGCTGCCCGACCCGTCGCCGGTGGTGGCGCAGGCAGACAGCAGTGCGATGCACGCCATGGCCGGCATCAGTCGTGTGAACTTCATTTCGCTCTCCAGTACGTTGAACCAGCAGCCATTATTCGGGAAGCAATTTCGCGAGAGTTGCGACTAGTCAACAACAGCACAGGTCGAACCATGGCCGTGCGAAGGCTGTTGGGCTTGCGCCGGCGCAGACGCAACGCGTGGGGTTGCTGTTAAATGAGCGCTGGCGTTATTTACGAGAGGCAAGAAATCGATGAAAGCTCCATCCGTTACCTTCCTGCTCCTCCTTGCCGCCAGCCTCCCGGGCTGCGCCGGCGACGGCCTCGCAGGGCGCACACTCGAAGCCACAGGGATGCGCAAGGCCTCCCAGGCCGAGGCGTTCAAGCCGCCGCGCAGCATCGCCTTGCGCCTGCACGCGGCGCCCAAGCTCAACACCGACGCCCAGGGCCGCCCGCTGGCGCTCGTCGCCCGCGTCTACACCCTGCGTCAGAACGCGGCCTTTGAAGCGGCTCCGTATTCCACCTTCCTGACACCGGGGCTCGATCGTGAAGCGTTTGGCGCCGACCTGGTCGAGGTCAAGGATGTGACGCTGGTGCCGGGCCAGCGCTACGAGGTCATCGAGAAGGTGCCGCGCGATGCGGCTTTCGTGGGCATCGTGGCGCTGTTTCGTTCGCCGGCGCCGCAGCGTTGGCGCATGTCCTTCGCCGCCGCCGACGCCGAGAACGCCGGCGTGACGGTGGCCCTGCAAGCCTGCGCGTTGTCGCCAGGTGCCGGCGCCAAACCGAGCGCCTCCAACGCCAAGGCGTCAGGTTCTGCGCGCTGTCAATGAACGCGTGACGCCCTTCCAGCAAGCTCAACTTTTTCCTGTAAACATTTCTTCGCGAGGACACAGTGAACATGCCATCGAAACTGCTGTGGGGTGAAGGGCTGTTTTTGCGCCCCCAGCATTTCCAGCAGCAGGACCGCTACCACGAAGCGCGCCTGAACCAGACTGCGCGCGCCCTGCACCCCTATGCCTGGGGCGTGCGCCGCCTCGCGATCGACCATGAGGCTTTGACAAACGACTTGCTGCGCATCGAGGCGCTGTCGCTGGTCTTCCCCGACGGCGAAATTGTCCGCGCCCCCGAGAGCGACGCGCTGCCGCTGCAGGTCAAGCTCGGCTCCCTGTCCCCAATGACCCAGTCGATCACCTTCCACGCCGCCCTGCCGGGGCTCAAACCGCATGGCGAAAACTGCGCCGACATGGATGCAGAGCGCGACGACGCGCGGTTCGTGCAGCACGAGCGCGATACCCAGGACCTGTTCACCCACGCGGCCGACGCCGGCATCACCTACCTGAAGAAGACGGTGCGCCTGGTGTCCGACGTCGACGCCCTCGCCGCCTACGAAAGCTTTCCGCTGGTGCGACTGCGGCGCGTGGCCACCGGCGGCTTCGAGGTCGATCCCGGCTTCATCGCACCGAGCCTCTCGGTCGAGGGCGCGCCCGGCCTGCACGGCGGCGTCGCGCGCCTGATGGAAAAGCTGTTGGCCAAGGTGAATGCGCTGTACGGGCACATGCGCGAGCCGAGCCGCAACGTGGTCGAAATCCGCGGCGGCGACATGTCATCGTTCTGGCTCCTGCACACGGCCAGCACCGGCTACGCGGCGCTGTCGCATTACCTGCACCATCCGGAGCTGCACCCGGAGCGCCTTTTCGGCGACCTGCTGATGCTCGCAGGCGGCCTGATGGCCTATTCGCGCAGCTACAAGCTGGAAGACCTGCCGGCCTATTCGCACCTCGATCCGGGCCCTGCGTTCACACGCCTGGACGCGATCCTGCGCGACCTGCTCGATACGGTCGTGTCGAGCCGCTACTTCTCGATTGCGCTGTCGAACGAACGGCCGTCTTATCACCTGGGCGGACTCGACTCGGGCAAGATCAACGGCCAGACCATGCTGTATCTCGCGGTGTCGGCCGACATGCCGGCGCTGCAATTGATCGACGTAGTGCCGCTGCGCTTCAAGCTCGGGGCGCCGCAGGACGTCGACAAATTCGTGCTCTCGGCACTGCCCGGCGTGAAGCTGATCCACGCGCCGCAGGTACCGGCGGCCCTGCCCGTCCGGCCCGACACCCATTATTTCGCGCTCGAGAACAAGGGTGTGCTGTACGAGAACATGCTCAAGGCCCAGGCGATCTCGATCTTTGTCCCGAACGGGATCCGCGACCTGCAGCTCGACCTGATCGGGGTGGCGGCATGAACGCCCTTGTCGAACGCCGCACCGTCCAGGCCCCGGCACGTGGCGCCGCAGGCAGCGCGCCGCAATCGCTGGTCGACCTGATGTACGAAGGGTTCTACGCCCTGTTCCTGCTGAAAAACGGCTGCGGCCCGCACGACAAGGCGGCCTTTGCCGACCACATGACGGCCTTCCTGGGTGACGTCGACCGCAACGCCAAGGCCATCGGCATGGCCGCGGAAGACGTCACCGCCGCCAAGTACGCGTTCTGCTCGGCCGTCGACGAAATCATCCTTCGCTCGAACTACGAAGTGCGCGAAGCATGGGAAACGCGCCCGCTGCAGCTGCGCGTGTTCGGCGACCAGCTGGCCGGCGAACACTTCTTCCACCGGCTCGAGGACTTGCGCGCGAAAGGCAGCGTGCACCTGCAGGCGCTCGAAGTATTCCACATGTGCCTCCTGCTCGGTTTCGAAGGCCGCTACGCGCTCGACGGTCACGACAAGCTGAGCTACCTGACGGCACGCCTGGGCGATGAAATCGCCCGCATGCGCGGCAAGAACCGCGGCTTCGCGCCACATGCCGAGCGCCCCGACCAGATCACCAACACGCTGCGCAGCGACCTGTCGTTGTGGGTACTGATCTCGGTGTTTGCGCTCGCCGGCCTGGGCGGCTATGCCGGCTTTCGCGCCAAGCTCTCGAGCGACACGGAAACCGCGCTGGCCAGCTACAACGACCTCGTCAAACTGCCGCCGCGCGCGGCGAATGTGACGATCACCTTGCCGTAGCCCGAAAAAAATAACGCCGCCGGTAGCGATACCGGCGGCGTTTTCTTTTGTGGGGGGCTTTATTGGACGACCTTGAACTCGATACGGCGATTGCGTGCCTTGCCCTCAGGCGTGCGGTTGTCCGCGACCGGCCGATCCGGTCCCTCACCCGACACGGCGATCGAATCGGTTCTGATACCGCGCGCGGCGACATAGGTCTTGACGGCTTCGGCGCGCGCCTGGCTGAGCGACAGGTTGCCTGCGCGCGAGCCGGCGTTATCGGTGTGGCCGATCACTTCGACCTTGATGCCGTTCAGCTTTTTCAAGGCTTCGCTCATCTGGTCGAGGATCGCCATGCCCGAGGGGGTCAATGCCGCCTTGCCCGATTCAAACTCGATGATCCGATTCGCCAGCGCGGCGTCGAGCACACTCTGTTCGGAGGCGGCCACGCGCAGGCCGTTGTTGACGGTGTAGGTCGGATTCAGGCTCGTTGCGATGTCGCCGGCGATCTGCTGGCGCTGCGCCTCGTTGGAGACGTCACCGCGCAGGCTGACCGTGTTGCCGTCGACTTTCAGCTGGCCGCGGCTGATCATTTTCAGGTTCGGGTTGATCAGCCGCCCCACATACTCGTTCCAGTTGGCCGGGGTCGACACGGTGCCGACGGCGAGCTGGTCGACAACCCGCTCTTGGCCGTACACCGCACGCAGGCGCGCCAGCAGCGAGGCCTTGGCCGCTTCATCGGCCACCGTACCGGCAACGACGATCGGCGCGGTGGCGGTGATTGCCGCTGGCGTGGCCGGCGCGGCGCCAGATGCCGACGACTGTGCATGCGCCGCGCCTGCCGCCAGCACGACGGTGGCCATGAAAATGGGTTTGCTCACGTTGCGTCTCCGATGAAGGTCTTCAGGAACAGTTCGCGCGCCATCTTCAGGGGCAGTTGCGGCTGGTCGAGGTAGCTGGCCAGGGCGCGCACGTCGACGTCCAGGCCGAGCTGCTCGTCGATCCAGCCGGTCTCCAGCAGGCGCACTTGCAGCTCCTGCCCAACCAGCGGATCGATGATGCCGCGCAGTGCCTGAGACGCCGCGCCGCAAAAACCGATCACCAGCACCGGCCGCTCCTCTTGACAGGTGAGAAACAGCGCGAGGTCGAAGGCGGCGCGGCGCACGAACGGCGCCACCAGTTCAAGCCAGAAGGCCGCCACCGGTGCGCGCAGGGCCTCATTCTCGGGCAGCGGCAGCACCAGGCTCTTGTCGAGCTGCGCCGGTTTGCTGTGCATGACCGGCTGCAGCAGCAGGCCGAGCGCGAGAATGACGCGGCTGGCGTCCTCGCCACCCAGGAGCGTGGACAAGGAACCGACGGTATCGGTGGCAAGAAAGGTCGCGAGTGCGTCGTCGCACTCGCCCAGCGTGATGGCCGCGTCGCTGATGCCGGCAAGGTGCAGGGTCGGGTCGGATGCGTCCAGTACCTGGGGCGCTGCGGCTTCCAGGAAGGACCAGAGCGGCGCGAAGGCCAGCGGGCAGCGCGAGACAAAAGCGCTTGGGTCGACGACATCGAGGGTACGCATCATCAGGAAGGGATAGCGCCGGCCGGGGGCGTCGTGGCTGGCGACTAGGTGACCTGCGACAGCGTGACGGCGCGCCGGGCCGACGAACGCGAAACTGACCGGCGCCATCGCATCGTAATTGATCTTCCAGCGCGCGTCCGACGGCAGGCGCTGCATCACGGCCGCAAGCCAGTCGTCGAGCATGCTGATGGCCGCCGCGTCGTGCGCCAGCTTCACGAAATCGCTGCGCGCGGGGATCTTGCCGAAGTAGCCGATGCGGTCCAGGGCGGGGGCACGCATCATTGGCCTCCTGGCGGGAGGCTGGCGATCGTCGGCTCGGCGGCTGAGCGCCCGACGATCGTCGGCGGCAGGCGCAGGCCCTGGAAGCCTTTGCCATTGCTCGCAGCGGCCGCGTTGCTGACCAGTCGCAAGTCCACGACGATGGCCAGGTTGCCGCTGACCCAGCGCAGTTCGTTCACGCCCGGGCTCTTGCGCTGCTGGGTCGATGCTTCGATCATCTTGCGCATGCCGAACTGGCCCGGTTCGTTGAACAGCTCCACCGTACGGCCGTCGAACGTGACGGCGCTGATCCGCGCGCCGGCTGTGCCCGGACCCGGATACACCATATTGGTCCATGCGGGCGGCGTGTTCCGGTAGCGCAGCTGCTGGCCGTCGATGTCGATCGTGTACTCGGTGGTGCCGGGTGCCGGATGCGCCTGCAACTGGAACACCGTCTGCGGCGGTCCGCCATTCGACGACGCCACACCATTGGCCGACAGTGGCGCCACCCAGCCCGGAAAGCCCGACACCGCCTGCGGCGCGAGCGTGATGCCGATATCGGCCCAGGTACGCGCCGTGAGCATGCTGCCGCGATTGACGACGAGGGGTCCCATCGAGGTATTGATGAACTTCGCCACGACGCCCTCTGGTCCAAAGACCTGGCCAATCTCCGCGCTGGTTGCCTCCATCTTGCTGCCCGGGGAGAACGGATATTTGTCGGCCAGCGTCTTCTCGAACGGGTCGACCACCTGCGCCTGCCAGGTCTTGTTGATCTCCGACTCGGACGGCAGCACGATCATGGCGAAGGTCTGCACCAGCGGACGCACCAGGAGTGGACGCAATGCTGCTTTCTGGGCGTCGCTCATCCCGGTCAGCATCTGCTCGTCGACGTATTTCAGGGCGTCGGCCAGCTCCGAGCCACTGCCTTCCAGGGTCTGCTGCATGAACTGCTTGGCGCCGGGGCCGGGGTCGCCCTGGTTCTTCAGCTGGTTCAAACGTGTACGCAGGCGTGACAGGCAGTCGAGGTAACCCGTCATCAGCGAGGCTTCCTTCTCGCGCGTTCCGACCAGGCGTGCGACGCCGGCGAATTCGCGCCCGATCGGGCCCATGGTACCTGCCGCGCCCGTGGCCAGCGGGCCAACCGCATCGGCCAGGGTGCGCGCATCCGACGGCGCGCGGCGCAGCACGACTTCCTTGAACCAGGCGGCCAGCGTGCGCTCGGTCTTGCCCATGTTGGCACGCGCGGCGCCGGGATTGTCCCAGGAAGTCTCGTCGTAGATCGCCTTCAAAAGGCGCGCGATCGGCGAGGCCTGCGGGTCGCCCAGCCGGTTCATGGCGACCACGCTGCCTTCGAAGCCCTTCAGATCGGTGACCGTCACGCCTTGCACGAACTTCGCCCACTCTTTCGCATACTCGGCCTTGTACATGTCGACCAGGGTCTTCTGGATCTGCTCCGGACTGCCCTCGAGCGTCAGGTCGTCCTTGGCCACCGTTTTCAGCACCCAGTCGGTGCTTTGCAGCTCGCGGTTCGAGGCGTCGCGGATCGCGCCGAGCACGTATTTTTCCCAGGCGGCGCGGGTAAAGGCGCCGCTGACCGCATGGCTGCCGGCGACCAGTCCCGCATCGCCGTCGCCGACAATGCGCGCCACCGTCACCGCCGGGAAGCGCGTCGCGGCGCGGGTCTTGATGTCGGCGTAGACGCGCTCGCGCGCTGGCGTACCGCGCACTACCCGGCGCAGGTTTTCGCGCGCGGAGTCGAGCAGGCCGAGTTTCAGCGTCACTTGCGGCCACGCCTGGTCATCGATTTGCGACAGGTGGAAAGTCAACAGGCGCTCGGCGCTGCGGATCATCTGCTCGTGCGCCATGGCACCGCGGTTGGCGACCAGCCAGGTCCGCCAGTAGCGTGTCAGCTGGTCGTTCAGGTGGCCCGGCTCGGCTTGGCTCTTATCGCCCAGCATCAGGTAAGTCTTGAGGGCGTTGTAGGCGTCCGCGACATTGGTTGGCGAGACTTCCTGGTAGGGCTGGCCCGGTTTCGAGGTCGGCGCGGCGGCGGCATTCGGATCGAGCGCGGCGGCATGCGTGTTCACTTCGGTCAGCATGGTTTCCAGGGCTCCTGCCACCGGCTCGACCATCACCGCGCGCACACCGGCAAAATACTCGTCGCGCAGCTTGCGCTCCAGCTTGTCCCCTTGGTACAAGCCGAACGACAGCGCCCACGGCTGGTCTTCACGGTACTTGTCCAGTTGCTCGATGCGGTCCTGCAGGATGTCGAGCGCCTCCAGGCGCGACTGCAGATCGATGCGTTTTTCCTGCAGCCGCATCACCTTGTCGAGGTCGGCCTGCACGTTCGCGACCAGTTGCACGTTGCCCATGTAGGCCCAGCTCCAGCCGCCCAGGGCCGCGCCCAGCAACACGGTGGCGGCAAAGAAGGCGGCGTACTTCAAGCGCGCGCTGGCCGGGTTGGTATAGCGCTTGACCAGGTCCTTGTCGGCAAAGATCACCTTGCGGAACAGGTCGAGCAGGAAGTAGCCTTCGCCGGCGCCCGGCTCTTCGGCCTCGCTCGCCTGGCGATCGTTCAGTTCGAGGTCGAAGCGGCTGGCCACGCGCTTGGACGACAGGTCCTGCACCTGCCCTTCCTGCAGCGCGCTGGTGAAGTAGAAGCCGCGGAACACCGGCTTGAACTGATAGGTGTTTTCCTCGAACAGGGTCGAGAGGAAGGCGCGCAGCGGGCTGCGAATCGCCGCGAATTCAAGCGGAAAGGTAAACACGCCGGGACGCATGCGCGCGCTGCGGTTGCCGGCCATGTTCGCCAGGCTCATCTCCTTCAGGCCATCATGCAGTTCGTCGAAATGCGCATCGAAAAATGCCAGTACGTCCTGCGGCGTGCTGCGCCGGTTGTAGCGCAGCGTCGCGCCCCAGACGCGGTCACGCTCGGTGCGTTCGGCATCGTGGAAGAAGTCGGAGAAGCCGGCGATCAGGTCGGCCTTGGTGAACACCACATACACCGGTGCGTACACGCCAAGGCGTTCAGTCAATTCCTGCACCCGGGTGCGCAGGCTTTTCGCCAGTTCCATCGAAGCGCCGGCGGGACCGGCCGTCAGCTCGGCCACGCTGACCGCGATCAGGATGCCGTTGATCGGCGCGCGGCGGCGGTGTTTTTTCAGCAGCTCGAGAAAGCTGAACCACTCGGCGCGGTCGCCCTCCTGCACCGAATAGCGCCCGGCGGTGTCCAACAAGATACCGTCGGTGGTGAAAAACCAGTCGCAGTTGCGGGTTCCGCCCACACCCTGCACCGCCTTGCTGCCGGGGATCGGGAAGGTCAGGCCCGAATGGGCGACGGCGCTGCTCTTGCCCGCCGCCGGATTACCGATGATCATGTACCAGGGCAGCTCGTAGAGCGCCGCGGCGCCGCGCGTCAGGCCCAGCTTCGAGGTCTTGATCGTGGTGATGGCCTCCATCATGTTTTTGCGCAGGACCGCCACCTCGCTCTTGCCGTTTTCGCTGGCCCCAGCGTCGCTGCTGGCGGCCAGGCTGTCAGTCAGGCGTGCCGCCGCGCGCCGTCGCCAGAGCTGGCGCAAGCCCCAATAACTGCCCCACAGGGCCAGCAGCACCAGCGCCGTGATGACGGCCCAGATGAGGCCAAGTTCAAAAGTTTCCGCGGTCAGGAACAGGATACCGAGGCAGGCGGTGATGCCAATCACGACAAGCACGCGGCTGTCGATGAGGAACTTCCAGAGACGGGCCATGGCGGGAGCGTGTGTAGTTAGGGGAAAGTCTGACAGGCAATGCTCGCACCTATTGCCTATGGAAAATTTGACCTTCCTCAAGCTCGGGCCGGCCGTTCAACGCCGCATCACACCACGCAGGCGCAGCTCGGTGTGGCCAAAGTCCATCATTTTCCAGCGCCCGCCCCAGGTCAGGCCGAGCTGCTCGGCAACCTCGCCGTAGAGCTGGTAGCCGCGCATGGCCCAGGGGTCTTTTTCCGAGATCACGAGCTTGCCGTCGCGCCAGAAAGCGCAGTCGGCGGCGAGGCCATACTGGTGCCAGCTCTGAAAGGCGCGTGCATTGGTCACCGCGCCCCCCATCGAAGCCAATACATCCTGGCGCGCCGGGCTGCGGTAGCCTTCGAGCAAGGCCATGTCATACCCATGCTTTTCTTTCATGATCTTGAAGGCGAGCAGCAGGCGTTGACTGAAGTCCGGATGCATCAGGCCCCAGTTGCGGCTCGCGTTGACCAGCATCGGCCGCACCTGCACCACTTCCTGGGTACTGAAGGCCAGCGGCGGCGGATCGCTTGGTGGCACCAGCTGCTCGCCCTGCAGCAGTGCGGCGATCTGGGCGTCGGGCAGGGCCTCGGTCGGCTCGTAGCCGGGCAGCATGTCGGGTGTGCGCAAGGCCAGCGCCAGCAGGGAAGGAATCGCCACCGCCGGCACCACGATCGCCAGCACGATCCAGTTGCGCCGCATGTGCTTGAGGAGGTAGTCGACGCGGCCCTGCAGGTCGCGCCGCCCGGGCAGCAGATTCGCCGCCCGGCCGGGACGCCAGCCGGCGATGCGCCCGAACCGGCTGCGCATGCCAAACATCAATTGGTTGATCAATGTCCGTCCGCTCGGGAAGCATGCAAGCCATATCAAGCTGCAGGCCACGCAAAAATACAGAAGTGCGACAAAGATCAGCATGGATTTCCCCAGATTGTTTCTAATCGGAGCAGGAACGTCCATCTTAGGAGGTATGCCGTGCGCCCTACAGACGAAAATCAAGCAGCCTCGACAAGACCAAACCTGATGTCGTCGCGTCGTGGCGTCGGGGAAGAGAATATTCTCGCGATGCTCGAACGCGACTCGGCGCGACGCCCTGGCACGCGCATGTCCGGCGTGCGCCTGGCGTCGTATGGTGCGGCGGCGGCACTGGCCGGCATCCTGGCCGGCGGCATCGCCTGGCTCGCCTACGACAACCACCGGACAGCGCAAGAACTGCAAGTCCAGCACGATCTTGCCATCGTTGCCGCGCCGCCCATGATGGCGGACGCTGCCGTGCCGCCCTCGGTGCCGCCCGCCGCGGTCACGGCGCCCGCGCCGGTCATGGAAGCGCCGCGCACGGCAGTCATCAATGACGAGTCGGCGCGCGGGCGCGACGCGACGCTCGCCAGCGCCCCGCCACCGCTGGTCATGCTGCCGCCGCACGAACTGGCGGGCGCGAAGCCGCCACCAGCGGCGGCAGCGCCACGTCCGGTGCAGGAAAGCGTGCGGCCAAAACCAGTCAAGTCCGAGACAGCGCCGGCCGCCGCGCGCCCTGCCGCCCAGAAAAAAGTGGACAAGGCACCGAAGCTCGCCAGCCGCGCCGTCAAATCCACGCCGGCGCGCAGCGCCGGCCCGGCAAAGGCCCGCCTCGAAGGCAACGCGCGCCCACGCAAAGTCGCCCCGAGTGCCGACGCCCCGGTCGACAGCGATGTCGCCCTGATATCGGCGATCATCCAGCATTCCGAACGCCACCGCGGCGAACGCGATGCCGCCGGCGCCTGCAGCGGTCCGAAATGCCCGCCGAAACCGACGCGCCCGTGATGTGGCAAAAAACCACGGCGCCGCTGTAATCCGGCCGAAAGCGCTGGGTCTTCGTGAATCGTGAGGCTATACTGTACATAAGCACAGTTGTCGCCTCATATAATGAACAGGATTCTGGAAAACGAGTTTTATTATCTGGATAATTTCCAGAGTGTCCTGGATTGGCTTGGCGGGCGTTACGACGACCTGCTGACCGACGACGAACGCGCCTTCATGGCAGCCTTTCCCGCACTGCCGCAGCCGGCGCGCGCGCTGTTCGTTCGCATGGTGATGCGCAAAGGGAATCTGTTCCGTGCCAGCAAAATGAACTATGCGGAAATCGGCTGCCCGGTTGAAGCCGCGCAGCACTTGCTGCCGACAGGCTGGATCGAGACTGATCCAGTCATCTCCCTCGATGAGCTGTTCGATCTGCTGGCCAAGCCCGAGATCGCCTCGGCTTTTCAGTCCCATCCGCAGCAGAAGAATGCACGCAAGGCCGAGCAGCTCGAAGCCTTGCGCGAAGCGTTCTGCGACAGCCGCGCCTTTTCCCACTGGTACGCCGGCTGCACCGACGTCGCCTTGCGCATCCTCGTGAAACCGCTGTGCGACCGCCTGCGCCTGATCTTCTTCGGCAACCTGCGCCAGGACTGGACCGAATTCGTCCTCGCCGACCTCGGCGTGTATCGCTTCGAGCAGGTCGAGTTCTCCCCAGCCTCACGCGGTTTTCGCGACCAGCGCGACATCGACCATTATCTGCAACTGCACACATGCAAAGAGCGTTTCTATGCCGCACTCGAGCCGATCGACGACGTACTGAGCGAGCTGCCAATCCACGCCTTCGACAACGACTGGTTGGAGAGCCGGCGCGAGAAATTCCTGTTCCAGGTCGGCCAGCACTTCGAAAAGCAGCAGGATTGGCAGCGCGCGATCGATGTCTACACGCGCTGCGGCTATCCGGGTTCGCGCGGACGCGCGATCCGGGTGCTGGAAAAGGCCGAGCGTTTCCCCGAGGCCTGGCAACTGCTGCAGGAAGCCGAGCGCGCACCCGAGAACGACGCAGAATCCCAGCACCTGCAGCGCATGGGCCCGCGCCTGGCACGCAAACTGGGCCACCCGAAGTCGATCGCGCGCCGTCCCGCCACTCCCGCGCGCCTGGACGTTTGCCTCCCGATTCCCTGCGACGGTCCGTGGGTCGAAGGCGCCGTGCGCGACCACCTGGCTTGCGACGAGGCACCGGTATTCTATGTCGAGAACATGCTCGCCAATGCCCTGTTCGGGCTGCTGTGCTGGCGCGCGATTTTTGCCAGCATTCCCGGCGCCTTCTTTCACCCCTTCCACCGCGCCCCCGCCGATTTGTACAGCCTCGACTTCCACCAGCGCCGCGCGCAGGAATTCGCCGACTGCCTGGCCCAGTGCGACGACGGCCGCTACCGCGCCACCATCCTCGCGCACTTCGAGGAAAAGGCCGGCATTTCGGCGCCCTTCGTGTCTTGGGAAAGCCTCGACCGCGCGCTGCTGGAGCTCGCGCTCGACTGCATCCCGGCCGCGCACGTGAAGCGCTGGTGCGAGCGCATCCTGGCCGACGTGAAGGCCAATCGTACGGGCTTCCCGGACCTGATTCAGTTCTGGCCGGCTGAGCGGCGCTACAAGATGATCGAAGTGAAGGGGCCGGGCGACCGCCTGCAGGACAACCAGCTGCGCTGGATCGATTATTGTGCGGCGCACGACATGCCGGTGGCCGTCTGCTACCTGCAGTGGGAGCAGGCTGCTTGAGCTATGTCGTCGCGGTACGTGCGCTGTGCGAATTCACGGCCAAACGCGGTGACCTCGACCTGCGCTTCACGCCCTCGCCCACCGCCCAGGAGGGCATTGCCGGCCACGCCGTCGTCACGGCGCGCCGGGGCGACGGTTACCAGGCCGAAGTCACGCTCTCTGGCGACTGTGGACTCCTGCACGTACGCGGGCGCGCCGACGGCTACGACCCGGCGCAGAACCTGATCGAGGAGATCAAGACTTACCGCGGCCAGCTCTCGTCGATGCCGGACAACCACCGCCACCTGCACTGGGCCCAGCTGCGCGTATATGGCCACCTGCTGTGCGCCGCGCGCGGGTTGGACGAGTTGAACCTGGCCTTGGTCTACTACGAGATCGGCAGCGGCCTGGAAACCTCACTGCGCGAGACACGCAGCGCCACTGAACTGAAGGAGCTGTTCGAGGAAGTCTGCGCACGTTTTGTCGCCTGGGCCGAACAGGAACTGCGCCACCGCGAAGCCCGCGACGCTGCGCTGGCGGGTCTGCGCTTTCCGCATACCGACTTTCGCCCGGGCCAGCGCCAGCTCGCCGAAACCGTGTTCAAGGCGAACGCTGCTTCCCGCTGCCTGCTGGCCCAGGCGCCGACCGGCATCGGCAAGACCATCGGCACCCTGTTCCCGGTACTGAAAGCCGCACCGAGCCAGCGCATCGACAAGATCTTCTTTCTGGCGGCGAAAACGCCGGGCCGCCAGCTTGCGCTCGACGCCGCCCGGGCGATCCGCGCCCACGCGCCGGAACTGCCGCTGCGCGTACTGGAACTGGCCGCGCGCGACAAGGCCTGCGAGCATCCGGACAAGGCCTGCCATGGCGACGCATGCCCGCTGGCGAAGGGCTTCTACGACCGCCTGCCCGGCGCGCGCCAGGCGGCACTCGCCGTCCCGGTACTCGACCGCGCCGCGCTGCGCGAGGTCGGCCTGGCGCACGAGGTCTGCCCGTATTACCTGGGCAGCGAAATGGCGCGCTGGACCGACGTCGCGATCGGCGACTACAACTATTATTTTGACGGCAGCGCGATGCTGTACGCGCTGGCCCAGGCCAATGGCTGGCGTGCCAGCGTGCTGGTCGACGAAGCGCACAACATGGTCTCGCGTGCGCGCTCGATGTATTCTTGCGCACTCGATCGGGTGGCCTTGCGCGCCGCCCGCGCCGCCGCGCCGCCGCCGGTAAAAAAGGCGCTGTCGAAAATCGCGCGCGTCTGGGGCGAGATCGACGACGCCGCGCCACTGCCTTATCAAGTACTGGAGGCGCCCGGCGACAAGCTGCTGAACGCGCTCACGAACGCCACGGGCACCATCAACGACTTCGTCGCCGAGCATCCGGGCCCGCTTGACCCGGCCCTGCAACGCTTTCACTTCGACGCCATGCACTTCACGCGCCTGGCCGAATCGTTTGGCGAGCATTCGCTGTGCGACTTGACGCGGCGCGGCAAGGACAGCCTGCTCTGCATCCGCAACGTCGTGCCGGCGCCTTTCCTGAAGCCGCGCTTCGAGGGAGCGCATTCGGTGACGCTGTTCTCCGCCACGCTCAGTCCCTGGCATTATTTCGCCGACCTGCTCGGCCTGCCCGAGAACACCGGCTGGGTCGATGTGGAATCGCCCTTCACGGCCGGCCAGCTGGCCGTCCACGTCGCGGGACGCATCTCGACCCGCTACCAGCACCGCAGCGCATCGCTCGCCCCGATCGTGCGGCTGATGGCCGAGCAGTACGCGCCAACCCCGGGCAACTACCTGGCATTCTTCAGCAGCTTTGATTACCTGGAACAGGCGGCGACACTGTTCGCCAGCGAGCATCCCGAGGTGCCGATCTGGCGCCAGGAGCGCCGCATGAGCGAACTTGAGCGGGCCGCATTCCTGGAGCGCTTCGAGCCGGCGGGACGCGGCATCGGCTTCGCGGTGCTGGGCGGGTCGTTCGGCGAAGGGATCGACCTGCCCGGCGCGCGCCTGATCGGCGCGTTCGTCGCCACCCTCGGCCTGCCGCAACTCAATCCCGTCAACGAGCAGCTGCGCACACGCATGCAGGCCATGTTCGGCGCCGGCTACGACTACACGTATTTGTATCCGGGCTTGCAGAAGGTGGTCCAGGCGGCCGGACGCGTGATCCGCACCGAGCTTGACAAGGGCGTGGTCTACCTGATCGACGACCGCTTCGACCAGCCTGCGGTACGCGCGCTGCTGCCGCGCTGGTGGCAGGTCGACCAACTCAGCGCGTAATCAGCGAATCAGGTCGCGCACCTTCTGGTAGCCGCTGCGGCTGACCGGTACGCGCTTGCCATCCTTCAGGACCGCGCACCAGCTGTCTTTCGTCGGCGCCTCGATCCGCTCGATCGCGCCGACATGCACGATGTAGGAGCGGTGCACGCGCAGGAACAGCTGTGGGTCCAGCCCCTGTTCGAGTTCCGCCATCCGTCCATTCTTCACGTAGGTGCGTCCACCGGCGCTGATCTGCACATAATCGTCCTGGGCTTCGATCCAGTCGATGCCGATTGTGGGCACGACGTGCACGCGGGCGCCGTCGCGAATCAGGATCCGCTCGAGCGGTCCGTGGCGGCGCGCCGCTTCCAGCGCCACCGCTTCGACTTGCTCCGCCGGGGTCGCCCGCGCCTTCGCACTGTCCAGGGCCTGCGCCAGGCGCTCGCGGCTGAAAGGTTTCAGCAGATAGTCGATCGCGCGCACTTCAAACGCCTTCAGTGCGAACTGGTCGTAGGCGGTCACGAACACGTACTGCGTGCGGGCGCCGCTTAGCTCCACCACTTCGAAGCCGTCGAGTTTCGGCATTTGGATGTCGAGGAAAACCAGGTCCGGGTCCAGCTCGCCGATGGCCTTGACCGCCTCGAAGCCGTTCGCGCATTCGGCCACGATCTCGATCTCCGGATAGCCGGACAAGTACTCGCGCAGGAGCGCGCGCGCCAGGTGTTCGTCGTCGACGATGATGACACGCATGCTTTCAAGTCTCCGTCAGGGGTGGGTGTTCGGCGGGCAGCGCGATGTCGACCCGGAAGCGCGCACCAAGGCGCGTCCAGTGCACGCTCGCCTCGTGCGCATAGGTGGCCAGCAGGCGCTGGCGCACGTTGGCAAGGCCAATACCGCAGCCGGCGGCCGGCTGCGAGACGTCGTCCTCGTCGGCGTCGTTCTCGACCCGGATGCGCAAGAGCGCGCCGGCCCGGTCGGCGGCGATGCGTACCAGGCCGCCGTCGACCCGGTTGCCGATGCCGTGCTTGACGGCGTTCTCGACCAGCGGCTGCAGCAGCATCGGCGGCAGCAGGCACTGCCCCGCCCCTTCGCCAATGGCGTGCTCGAAGCGCAGGCGCGCACCGAAACGCAGCTGTTCGATCGCGAGAAAGGCCTCGACCAGCGCGATTTCTTCGCTCAGGGCGACCTTGCGCTGCGCATCCATGCCGAGGCTGCGCCGCAGGAAATCCGAGAGCTGCAAGGTCATGCCGCGCGCGGCGCCCGGATCGATCGAGGTCAGCGCACTGATGGAGTTCAGGCTGTTGAACAGGAAGTGTGGGTCGATCTGGGTGCGCAGCATGCGCAGTTCGGCTTCCTGCGCCGCCAGCTTCATCTCCAGTTCGCGCCGCTCCAGGCTGCGCGCCCGCTCGAATTCGAGGGCCAGGTAGTGCGCCACCGCGCTCAAGCCGTACAGGATCACGCCCAGGCCGAACATCAAGGCCGCGAACGGGCGCGACATCGCCGGCAGGCCCGGCACCAGACTGCGCAGCACTTCCGCGAAGCCGCCGCCGGCCGCGGTCCAGAGCGCGCCGGCGCACACCGCCGTGCAGGTGAACACGCCCAGCACGGCGACCAGTGGCCTCGTTGCCAGCGGATAGGCGCGGCACAGGTAATACGATGAAAATCCGCTGGCGCAGCCGTAGACCAGGGACAGCGGAACGGCGAACAGCAGGCTCGCGCCCCAGGGCGCGTCGCCGGCCGCCACCATCAGGCCGGCCAGCAGCACCCCGAGCAGTGTCCATGCCGCCAGGTAAAGGGCAGTGCTGCGCCGTGTTCCGAACGTCCCCATCATCAGTTGCGTACTTCAACGCCACCCATGATCGCGTAGCCGCGCACGACGAGGCGTTTGCTGTTGTCCGGCGGCGTCACGGTCTTCTCGTCGAAGCCGCCCATGATCGGCGTTCCTTGCAAGACCACGGTCCAGTCGGGCGGAACCTTCAGCGTGACCCCGCCCCAGAACGCGAACACGTGAAGCACCGCTTCGCCCGTCATCGAGGCGCCGCGCATGTCGAGCGAACAGCCGCCCATGACCGCGGTCACTTCGCCGCCGCGAAAGTCCTGGGTATGCACGCGGCGCTCGAAGCCGCCCAGCACCGCGGTCACGTCGACGCTCTGCGCCTCGACGCCTGCCGTATCCTTCATCTTGTCCTTGTCGTCGAGGACGACGACACCGAAGCGCGCCGTGCGCTGCCCGGTCATGGCGCGGTACACCACCATGGCGCCGACCGCGATCAGGACCAGCGGCCAGGCCGCGCGCCATGAAAAATCGATGATGCCGAGGCGTTGCAGGATCATCGTCACGCCGATGCCGATGCCAGCCAGGCCCAGCAGGTAGCCATTCGGCGTGGTGGTGTCGAGCAGCTTGGCCACGCCGGCGAAGATGAAGATCAGGGGCCAGAAGGCCAGTGCATCGCGCACATGGATGATGTCGAGGTTGTCCAGCAAGAACAGCAGGCCGAGGGCGATCACCAGCACGCCCATCAAGACCTGGCTGGTCGCGCCGCGGTTGGCGCGGCGCTCGTCAATCGTTTCCTTATGCATGGTCCTTCTCCTTCGATTCCGGGAAACGGCGCGCAATGACCGGCGCGAGCACCAGCTGCGTTCCTGCCATCAGCAGGAACAAGGGCCAGCTGTTGCGGAAGGTCAAGCCGAACAAGCCCTCGAACACCGCGAACAGCCACAGGCCGACGAAGATCGTCCACAGCCCGCTTTTGAACTCGCGCGCGCTCGGGTAGCCGATGGTCTGGTTGATGCCGACGACGACCAGCAGCAGCGGCCAATAATGCCACACCGTGGAGGCATCGAAGAACTCCATGCGGTCGAGCAGGAAGATCGTGCCGACCGCGATCAGGACCAGGCCCCACATCATCTGCTTGCGCGTCGTGTAGCTGTTTTCGGTACCCATGTCGTTCTCCGTGTTGTGATGTCAACACGATAGCGTGGTGCGGTGCGGAGGAAAAGCACCTTTCGGCGAACGGCAGCGCGGAATCGGTGAATGGCGAGGGAATCGGCGGACGGCGCGAACCGGAGACGAAAAAAAACCCGCCACGTTGCCGCGCGGGCTTTTTTTTTGCTGCCTGGAGAAAATCAGGCGGCCTATGCGGAGATCGACGGCTGGTTCTTGACCTGGTTGCGGTATTTTGCGCGCGCGGTCGCTTGCTTGACGGCCTCGCGTGCGATGTTGGTGCGGCGGATGTCGAGACGTTCTTCGACGCCGCGGTGCTGGGCTTCGTGTTTGTTACCGATACGCTTGGTCATGTGTTTCTCCTCTGTTAAAACGAACTATTTTATCCGAAAGCGGCGGCGGCGGCGAGCGGCTGGTGGACGGCTTCCAGTCCGACGGTATCGAGCATCCCCCATCCCAGCTGGCGCCGGATTTCCTCGGGCGCCGGCGGCGGCTGCGGATCGCGCGAGCGGCGGGCGAGGTATTCGCGCACCAGGTGCTTCGGTGGATTCTTGGTGGTGGCAGACATGGGCTCTCCGCTTCCGGTGTTATATAGCGGTCGCCAATGGCGACGCCTGGAATATGGTGCCGATCCTCGAGGCGACCGGCTAACCTGTTGAGATATTTGGCTGGCCGGCAGAACGAATTCGCTGGCGCCTCACTCACACGGCTTCATGATAAGCCCGTGACCGCCGACCTACCGTTAGGTGGCGCACACTGCGCGCGCGGACGCGTTGACGGTCCGCACCGCCCAAGGGAAAGGGAAACGAAAAGGGAAGCCGGATGAACTGACCCCCAAAAGTTGGACGATTAAGAGCGCCTGACAAACCTCTTGATTGTCCTAGCAGCAACATCATCCACTGAGGCCTTCGGAAACCCTGCTTCCGGCCAACAGCAGACATTGGAAACATTGATTGGCGGTGTGTGTGCGCTACTGTAAATGATTTTACGTTACGATTTCGGCATGAAAAATAGAGATGACCACATTACTGCTTTTAACGTTGATCTGGCAATCGACATTAAAAAATCGCGAGGAGAAGTTGCCGCAGTAAAATTCCTCGACGAACAGAAGGTTCCGATCCAGGTTGCCCTTCGCGTTGTGTCAAAAATTTTTAACAAGTGTCGCAGCAGATCAGAGCCTTTCGCCTATACCAAATCCACATAGTCCGTTAGGTGCAGCAACTCGGCCATCGCGCCTACCCAACGCAGTTAGGAGTCTCGAAGGCCGCGCTGACCAACGCCGTGGTGTGGAAGGGTTACGCCACCGAGCTGGCGATGCAAATTGCCAGTTCCCCTGCACCTTGAAAGTGTCAAGGGTGTCGAGCTATCTCGATTTCGTCGACAGCACGCTCATAAAGCTCTCGAAAGTCGTACTCGTCCTGTTTTGTCAGGTCCCCACTGATAAATCGAAGCTGCATCGAGCGCACAGCTGGGTGGGGAGGACCGACCAACTTGTTGAAACGGTTGACGAGCTGGGTGCGATTCGCAATTTCGGAATCAAAAGGTCTGACGACAGTTCCAGGCATAGGGACACGCTTTCGCTCAACATTAAGAGCCACAATCTTACTATGTTGCTAATGCAATGTGCACATTGATGAGTTGTGTAACTACTGGATTTCCTCATCTGGAAGGTCACGCTACCGGTCGGGTCCGGTCCTTCGCGAAAGTGCGAGGTCGGCTAAAAGCGGAAGTTTGAACTAGCGCAAGGCACGTTGCATACTGCATGAATCTGGCTTCTACCTCGTCGATGCCCGGCTTCTTTGCGGGCGGTTTGATACTGCCTAGGCAACCAGGGTTTAGCGCTTAAAGGATCGGCTCGTCGGCGGGCATACCTTTGTCTGGAGAGCGCTTTCCCAGCGCAATCCACTAGGCCTTCAAAAATGGGCCGGCACACAAAATTCCTCGCAGGCTCCGACCCCGGGCGCCGCAGACAGGAAGCACGCCAGCGCCGGCCCTTACGCACGTCCGGCGTTCGCAATTTGGCATCTCTCAATATCGCACCCCAATCACGGTCGCCCATCCGCCCCCCGCAGTTCCGCGTTGTCATTTCGCGCACTCTCACCTTATAAGTTAGCCATTGCACAGAGCGTTCTATTTTTAGCGCATATGTTTATTCGGTTAGTAGAAATTCATCGAAACGAAACATCTAACTTAGAGGCTTAACCATGAACAAATACTTGATCACCCTGTTTGCCCTGATGATGTCGGCAAATATCGCGATGGCGCAGCAATTCATGATGCAAGACGGCAAGATGATGATGATGAAAGACGGCAAGCCAATGGCGATGGACAAAGACATGACCATGTCAAACGGCGACAAAGTCATGATGGATGGCTCTATCATGATGAAAAACGGCAAGAAAATGAAAATGCAAAATGGCATGATGATGGACGAAGGCGGTCACATGATGATGCGCGACGGCGTTGCCATGAAAGATGGAAAAATGATGGCAATGAAAGATGGTCAGTCTATGGCGATGGACCAGGATATGACCATGTCGAACGGCACCAAAGTCATGATGGACGGTTCCGTCATGATGAAGGGCGGAAAAAAAATGAAAATGAAAAACGGTATGATGATGGATCAGAACGGCATGATGATGGATGCCAATGGCATGATGAAGAAGTAAGCGATAACGCTTCCAGAGTAAAAAAGCCCGCAGAGTTTCGCGGGCTTTTTGCTTTGGACTTGCGCGTCGATGCGTGGCAGATTTGAATCGCCACGAGTTTTCTAGACACTCGCGAGCCGCTGGAAATACTGCTTTTCATACTCGACCGGCGACAAGTCATTGCTGAAGCTGTGCCGGCGCTTTGGATTGTAAAACATCTCGATGTAATCGAAGACATCCTGCTTTGCCTCTTCCCGGGTGCCGTATTTCTTGCGCCTGATTCGCTCCCGTTTCAGGAGCTGAAAGAAGCTTTCGGCGACGGCGTTATCGTGGCAGTTCCCACGCCGGCTCATGCTCTGCTGCAGGTTATGCTCGTCCAGAAAGTCGCGCCAGTCGTAGCTGCTGAACTGGCTGCCCTGGTCGGAATGCACCATCACTGTATTCTTGGGCTGACGACGCCAGACGGCCATCAAGAGTGCGTTCATCGCCAGCTCGCGATCGATTCGGGAACTCATCGACCAGCCGACCACCTGACGCGAAAACAAGTCCAGTACAACGGCCAGATAGAGCCAGCCTTCGTAAGTGCGGATGTAGGTGATATCTGTTACCCAGACGCGATTCGGTTCCTGCACGTCGAACTGGCGCTGCAGATGATTAGGCGCCACCACCGAAGGGGCGCCGCCGCGTTTGTATTTCCGCTTGGCGTAGCCGGTTTGTGAACCGATCCCGGCCGACCTCATAAGGCGGTGGACGCGATTGATACCGCATTGTTCACCGAGCTCGCGCAGGTCGTCGCTGACTTTGCGGTAGCCATACACGCTGCCGCTTTCCAGCCACGATTCCTTGATGGGAACCAGAAGGCGCTTGTCTTCCTTGGCGCGCTTGCTTTCGGGATTCAGACGCCAGGCATAGAAGCCACTCGGATGCACCTCGAGCACTTTGCACAGCCGGCGCACCGGGAATTGGTCCTGTAACTCAGCAATTAAGGTGTACCTTACCCGGACGTCTTGGCAAAGTACACCGCGGCCTTCCTAAGAAACTCGCTTTCAGGCTGGGACCTCCTGTGGTTGCAGTGCGTAGCCGAATTGTGCAGCGCGCCGGTGCAGTTGCTTGATGACCCGGTCACGATATTGTTGTTCGTAGTGGTCCGCCCCGGGGTCGCGGTAATCCATGCCGTATCGCATCGCGTTGTAGAACAGGACCGCAATCTTGCGTGCTGTTGCGGTCACTGCCTTGGCATTGCCGATGCGCCCGGCCAGCCGTCGATAGAACGCGCCAAGTGCAGTATTGCTGCGGCCGACGGTGACTGCCGCAAGCCGCAGTGCCACGGTGATCCGACTGCTGGTCTTTCGCGTGTGTGAGGACAGAACCTTGCCGCCGCTGATCTTGCAACTTGGCGACAGCGTGAGCCATGAGGTGAAGTGCTTGGCGGTGCGCCAGCGGCTCAAATCGGTACCGCATTCGCCAATCAGGCGCAGAGCCAGGAATGGCCCGATGCCGTGGATCTGGGTGAGGTCGGTGCCGGCCAGCTGGTACATCGCCGAGCGTACGTCGAAGTTGGTATCGCTCGGCATCTTGTTTCGGTGTTTCGCCTTGGGCAACGGTGCCTCTGGTACCGGCCTGTCGACATTCAGTTGCGCCACTGTGCGCTCGATTTCGGCATCGCATTCATCGATGCACTGCTGATAGAAATCGTAGAGTGCAAGCGCCTGTTTTAACGCGAACACGTGCTCGGGCTGGTAATTGCCGACGAGAGCGGCGCGGATCGTTTCGATGCTTTCCTTGCAGCGCACGTCGCGCATTGCAGCGAGCTTGTCCGGGTCGCGCTCGCCTGCGACGATGGCGCGGATGATCCGCATCCCGGTCACACCGGTAATTGTAGCGATGACATGATGAAGCTGAATGTTCATGAAGGTCAGCGCCTTCTGCATGTGCTGGATATGCGCTGCGGCGTAATCGGGTATGCCGCTCACGTGCACGCAGGTAGGCTCTCAGCTCGGCAATATCTCGGCCAGGACGAAAGCTGGCGCGCAGCAGCCCACACGCATGCAGTCGCTGCAGCCATTGAGCATCGTTGACGTCACTCTTCCGGCCCGGGACCGCACGCGCTTCGCGGGCATTGGCCAGAATGACCTCGAGGTCGCGCGATTCGAGAACCTCGAAAGCGGCGACCCAGTAGACGCCGGTCGACTCCATCACCACGGTTTTTGTACCGGTAGCGACCAGCCAGTCAGCCATGCGTTCCAGATCACTGGTGAAGGCCTGGAACGTCTGCACCGGCTCGTCGCAGAGATCCGAACTGACGGCAGCAACATGGAAGCGCGAGCCGATATCGATACCGGCGGCGAAGGGATGAATGATCGGCAGCCCTGCGGCCTTCGATGTTGATCTGGATTTCGACATGATCCACCTCCTGATTTAGGAGCAGGACGGGGACTCGGATTTGATCAACTTCCTAAACGGGGTCGCCTGACAGCGCCGCCACAGATGAGTCCGCAGCTTCCCCTGGGCCAGGTTTTTTCACGGGGTCAAGCCTCCAAAAAGCTTACGGCCACAGTCCTGCGTGCATGCAGTGTACTCGCCTGGAGTTTCTATTCATGAGGGCCACGGGCAACCGTGTGGGGCGGTTTTTCAATATGTCACGCTCCTCCGTGACACGCTTGAGCTCGGCCTTGAGGCGCCGCATCTCGTCAGACTGGGCATCGACAGCCTTGCGCTCAGCCTCGGGCACGCCATAGCGTTTCGTCCAAGCATACAGGCTATGGATGCTTATCCCGAGCCGCTCCGCTACTTCGCTCACTGGGTGCCCACGCTGGGCTACCTGCTTAACCGCTGCAATCTTGAATTCCTCTGTGTACCGCTTGCCGCTCATACGTTCTCCTTGTGCCCGATATTATGGCTCAGGAGTGTCTACAGATGTCGTGGCGATTCAATTTGCGTCAAACTGATGAGAACGTGTCGGGTAGACAGACCTGATTATCATATAGCCAGCCTCCCCTCCGGCAAGAGCCGGGGGTATGCGCTTGCATATACGGTAGAGCAACTGAAGTCGAACAACTGCTTTGGGTCGCATGCGGACGCTACAATAAGAACCAAATCCGCCGTGGGCGGACGTTCTGCGCTGCTTTTGTTAGCTCTGCAATCATCGACTAGAAGCTATGCTCGTCCGTTAGCACTACTTTAATTTACTTCAATATGAATCACGTAATGTAGTATTGCAAATCTCATTCCTCTTCCTGAAGCCATTCGTTAAGACAGAGTGAGTTATCTGTAGTCGGTCAGCTGTGAAAACCACCACGCCAATGCTAAGCAGGAGGAAATATGGTAGATTTTTTTGGATCAGTGGACTGGCATACTATACTCACACCGAAAATTTCAATTGCAGAATTGTTCGTTCGCGCAACATTCATGTACTTTATCCTGCTAGTACTTATGAGAATCATTCTAAAGCGACAGGGTGGCGGAATTGGCACTGCGGATGTTTTGGTGATTGTCCTACTGGCTGAGGTTTCAGGCAACGGATTTACTGCGGAGTACAAATCGCTAATAGAAGGCGCAGTATTGATTGCCACGATCCTTTTTTGGACGTACTGCATTGAATGGCTGGCTCATCGATTTATTTTTATTAGTCGCATTTTGCACTCGCCAACCTTGCTTCTAATTGAAAACGGGAAGATGTTGAGAAAGAACATGCGCGCGGAACTGGTCACAGTTGAAGAGCTTATGGCACAATTACGCGAAAATGGGATCGATGAATGTTCTAAGGTTAAAAGTGCGTGTATGGAAGCCGATGGGATGATCAGTGTTGTAAAGGCCGAGCAGTGACTTTTGGCTGCGACGATTCGACGCGGTAGTGGAAATGAGCCGGGTTACCTGGCTCAGCTTTTCTTACGGTCAATCATATTTAAAATAAATTCAGTGGTTAGTCCATACACAACATGCGCGAGCAAGCCGCGTGCATGTGCCTGCCAAGGATAGGCGCCCGGTTTTGCGCCTAGTCCGCTTAACGAATTCAATGCTTCGTCTTGGACCAAGAAAAGACCGAGGCCGAAGAGCGCTCCCCGTGAAACTCCATTTCCAGGCAATTTTGCTCGCATTAGTGCATACCCAGCCGCTGGTGCAATACCAATGGAGTAGTGGGTTATGTTTCCGGCGATATCATGCTGCCGTTCAGTTGGATTCAAACCAGTGGATTCCTCGAGCTTTGTAACCAAAGCATGTGAGGGCGGCTCCCCTCCAGGTCGAACACGTATCGTCCGGGCACGCGCTCGCGGATCTTCCCGGTTCCACATGAACCAGTCAACACGATCAAGTGCCCATACACCTACTGCGCCAGCGACAGCGCCCAATAGTGCTGTAGAGGCAGTCCCCCTTGTATCCGCGGCTGCTGTAAAAAGTTGATTCATAGGTCCTCCGGTGCGTTGTTCGCCATCGTACGACGAAAGGGGCGCTGGGCACGCACGATTCGTTTCTCGGTCGTTTCGATAAGAAATATCAGTTCACTCAGGTCCGCTTTGCGTCCAGGCTGTGTAAAAACGTAGATTGGACCGCAGGCCGACAACACTCGACCTTTCAAAACGCTCACCACGACGTTTTTTCGAGGTCAGGAATGGTAAAGCGACCCCCTTAAA
>NZ_JBIMES010000012.1:0-162567 GCF_051262535.1 Massilia sp. CMS3.1
CACGGTCGCGGCGCTGGCGCTGCCGGCGAAGGTCATTGCAACAGCGGCGGCGAGAGCGATTTTTTTCAGAAGTTTCATGATTCGTAGTCTTTTCTATTCAGTAGGTCAATGGGGTACAAGTATCTCCCTATAAGCAATTGCCGTGCCAGACTTACATAAGTGTTTAGAATCAATTACTTATGAAAATCAACCCATCAGTAGCGAGCTCAACTGTAAAGAATTCCGATAACTTTTTCATATCATTAATGCTTTGGGGCATCATAATATGCTGTCAGCGCAAGAAATCGTCCCACTCCGGCGCATCTCCGATCTTCTCGAGCAGATAGTCAATGAACACGCGCACTTTTTGCGGCAGAAAGCGGTTCTGCATGTAGACGGCGTACAGCTGGTCGCCGAACGGGCCGAGCGGCTGCACGTCAGGCAACAGTTGCTCGGCGGCGCCACCGGCGATATCGCCGCCGACGATGTAGGTCGGCAACAGCGCAATGCCGGCGCCGCCCAGCATCGCCATGCGCAGCGACTGGCTGCTGTTGGCCGTTAGCGCGCTGTCGAAGCGCAACTGCTGTTTTTCGCCGTCCACGCGGAAGGTCCAGGCGGCACCTGCCGGCGATGCGCCAAAGGCCAGGCAGCGGTGCGCCTGCAGGTCCGCGAGCGACGCCGGCCTGCCGTGCCGGTCGAGATAGGCTGTCGATGCCACCAGCACATGGTGCAAGCGGCCGACCGGGCGCGCCACGGCGCTGTTCAAGGTCACCTGCGGCGTCAGGCGCACGGCAAGGTCGATCCCCTCCTCCACCAGGTCCACCACCCGGTCCGTCAGGTGCAGCACCACATGTACGTCCGGATAGCGCTCCATGAAGCCCGGCAGCAGGCGCGCCAGCTGCGTGTTCCCGAAGGCCATCGAGGTGGTCACGCGCAGCAGGCCGGCCGGACCGTTCTGCATGCCGGCAATTGCCGCTTCGATCGCCCTGCCCTCGTCGATCATGCGCACGGCGTGGCGGTAGATCTCCAGGCCCGCTTCGGTAGTGCCGAGGCGGCGCGTCGAGCGGTTCAGCAGCTTGACCTGCAAGGCTTGCTCGAGGCGGGTGAGCTGCTTGCTGATGTTGGCCTTGGTCGTGCCCATCTGGCGCGCCGCCTCCGAGAAACTGCCGGTGTCGACGATGCGGACAAACGCCCACAGGTCGCTGAAGTCGCGTGGTTTTATGTCGCTCATGGTATCCAATCTGGAAACAAACTATTGCTCGATCGGGATATTGTATCCAAATTGGTAAAGTCCTAAGCTCGGATGATTGACAACCCGAAAGACCTCCATGACCAGCCTCAGCCTTCCCGCAGCCCATCAGCTGCGCGCCAGCCTGCTTTCCCTTCCCGTCCTGTTCGTGCTGTTGTGGAGTACCGGTTATGTAGTGGGCAAGATCGGACTCCCTTATGCCGGGCCGTTCACCCTGCTGTTCCTGCGCTTTGGCGTCGCGGCGCTGGTGCTGTTGCTGGTGGCATTGGTCACCCGCGCGCCGTGGCCGGCGAGCCGGACCCAGGTCGGCCACCTGGTGGTGGCCGGCCTGCTGTTCCAGGCCTTGCAATTCGCGGGACTGTATTCGGGGCTCAAGCTGGGCGTCGGCGCGGGCGTCTCGGCGCTGATCGTCGGGACGATGCCGATGTTTACCGCATTTGGGGCCAGCATCTTCCTCGGCGAGCGGATCGGCGTGCGCCAGCGCATCGGCCTGGCGGTAGGCCTGTGCGGCGTTGCGCTGGTGGTGGTGGAAAAAATCGGGACCGGCTCAAGCGGGCTGGCCGGCTACGGCGCCTGCATACTGGCACTGGCCGGCATCACGCTCGGCACGCTCTACCAGAAGAAGTTTTGTAGCGCGATGGACTTGCGCACGGGGAGCTTCGTGCAGCTGTGCGCGGCCAGCGTGGTGGCCCTGGTGCTGGCGCTGCTGGTCGAGGGCTTGGCGGTGCAATGGACGCCGGCGCTGTTGTTCGCAACGGCGTGGCTCTCGATCGTCAATTCGATCGGCGGTTTCAGCCTGCTGTTCCTCATGATGCGCAAGAACGAGGCAAGCAAGGTCGCGAGCCTGTTCTACCTGATCCCCGGCGTCACCGCGCTCATGGGCTATGTGGTGCTGGGCGAGGCGATCAGCACCATGTCGCTCGTGGGCTTCGCCATTACCGGCGGCGCGGTGTACGTCTGCACGCGCAGCCGGTAGGAAGCGGCGATCGTCTCTTCGGCCTCAGGTATTGTTGACGACCAGCCTTGGCTCCCCCGCCGCGCCAAAGCGGGCGCGGATCGAGGCGGCGATGCCTTTCGCGTCCAGCCCCACGGAGGCCAGCAAGGCCACCGGATCGCCCTGGTCGATGAATTTATCGGGCAGGCCCAACATCAGCAGCGGCTTGACGATGCCCGCCGCCGCCATCGCCTCGGCCACGGCGCTACCGGCGCCGCCCATGGTCGCGCCCTCTTCCACCGTGACGAAGCAGGCGTGGTCCGCGGCCAGCTGCTTCACCAGTTCGACGTCGAGCGGTTTTACGAAGCGCATGTTGGCGACCGTCGCGTTCAGGTCGGCCGCTGCACCCAGGCTTGGCGCCACCATCGAACCGAAGGCGAGGATGGCGATGTCTTTGCCCTGGCGCTTGATCTCGCCCTTGCCGATCTCGAGCGAGGTGAGTTCCTCGACGATCGGCGTACCGACGCCGGCGCCGCGCGGATAGCGCACCGCGGCCGGGCCCGGATAGTGGTAAGCCGTGGTCAGCATCTGCCGGCACTCGTTCTCGTTCGACGGCGCCATCACCACCATGTTCGGGATGCAGCGCAGGAAGGACAGGTCGTAGTTGCCGGCGTGGGTCGCGCCATCGGCGCCGACCAGGCCGGCGCGGTCCAGGGCGAAGGTCACGTCCAGGTTTTGCAGCGCCACGTCGTGGATCAGCTGGTCGTAGCCGCGTTGCAGGAAGGTCGAATAGATGGCAAGCACCGGCTTCATGCCTTCGGTCGCGAGGCCGCCGGCGAAGGTCACCGAATGCTGCTCGGCGATGCCGACGTCGAAATAGCGCTCCGGGTATTGCTGGTGGAAGCGCACCATGCCGGAACCCTCGCGCATCGCCGGCGTGATGCCGACCAGGCGCGGGTCGACCGCGGCCATGTCGCACAGCCAGTTGCCGAAGACTTCGGTGTAGGTGATCTTGCCCGGCGCCGCCGCTGGCATGATGCCCTCGGTCGGATTGAACTTGCCGGTGCCGTGGTACAGGATCGGCTCGGCCTCGGCCAGCTTGTAGCCCTGCCCTTTTTTCGTGACGACGTGCAGGAACTGCGGGCCCTTGAGCTTCTTGATGTTTTCCAGCGTCGGGATCAGGGAATCGAGATCATGCCCGTCGATCGGGCCAATGTAATTGAAACCGAATTCCTCGAACATCGTGGCCGGGACCACCATGCCCTTCGCGTGCTCTTCGAGCCGGCTGGCCAGCTCGC
Source organism: Massilia sp. CMS3.1 (assembly GCF_051262535.1). Taxonomy (NCBI): domain Bacteria; kingdom Pseudomonadati; phylum Pseudomonadota; class Betaproteobacteria; order Burkholderiales; family Oxalobacteraceae; genus Massilia; species Massilia sp. CMS3.1. The sequence goes on from NZ_JBIMES010000012.1 coordinate 3,461, forward strand.
GCAAGGGACCGGGCAGTACCGTCTTCCCGACGCTCTTGGCGGCGGCGTAGAACTGGCCGGACATCAAGCGCGCCAGATAGCGGTTCAGGGCGCCGACCGGCGGCGAGATCGACATGTCGTTGTCGTTCAGGACCACCAGCAGGTTGCAGTCTTCCTCGACACCGGCATTGTTCAGCGCCTCGAAGGCCATACCGGCCGTCATCGAGCCGTCGCCGATCACGGCGATCGCATGGCGGTGCTCGCCCTTGAGCTTGGCGGCGGCGGCCATGCCGAGCGCCGCCGAAATGGACGTGGACGAGTGTGCGGTGCCGAAGGTGTCGTACTCGCTTTCGTCGCGCTTCGGGAAGCCCGACAAGCCGTTCAGCTGGCGCAGCGTCGTCATGCGGTCGCGCCGTCCGGTCAGGATCTTGTGCGAATAGGTCTGGTGGCCGACGTCCCAGACGATGCGGTCGTGCGGCGTCTCGAACACGTAGTGCAGCGCGATCGTCAGTTCCACCGTGCCCAGGTTCGAGGACAAGTGGCCGCCCGTTTTCGAGACCGAGTGGAGCAGGAACTGGCGCAATTCGTTGGCCAGGGGCGTCAGTTGCGCGCGTGGCAGCTGGCGCAGGTCGGACGGGTCGTTGATGGTTTCTAGCAGTTTCATTTAGGCCTTCCGCTGCACGATCAGATCCGCGAGTTCGCGCAGCCGCAGTGCTTGTTCTCCAAATGGCGCCAGCGCGTCATGCGCCGCGCGCCGCAATTGCTGCGCCAATGCTTGTGATGCTTCCAGGCCGAGGATCGATACATAGGTCGGCTTGTTGTCGGCCGCATCCTTGCCGGCGGTTTTACCGAGCGTCGCCGAATCGGCGGTCGCATCGAGGATGTCGTCGACCACCTGGAATGCGAGTCCCATTGCCTTTGAGTAGGCCGCCAGGGATTCAAGTTCCTCGGCCGTCAATTCCTTGCCGCACAGGGCGCCGAGCAGGACAGACGCGCGCAGCAGCGCACCTGTTTTCAGCTGGTGCATGCGCTCGAGCTGCTCCAGATTGAGCGCGATGCCCACGCTGTCGAGATCGATCGCCTGGCCGCCGCACATGCCGCTTGACCCCGCAGCCTGCGCCAGCAGGCGCAGCATGCCGGCCAGGCGCGCCGGCGGCAGCGTGTCGCTTTCGGCCAGCACCTGGAAGGCTTGCGCCTGCAGCGCGTCGCCCACCAGCAAGGCGGTCGCTTCATCGTAGGCCACATGCACCGTCGGTTTGCCGCGCCGCAGGGCGTCGTCGTCCATGCAGGGCATGTCGTCGTGCACCAGCGAATAGGCGTGGATCATCTCGAGTGCGCAGGCGGCACGGCTCAATGCGGCGGAATCGGCACCGAACAGCGCGCCGCTGGCGTACACCAGCAGTGGACGCACGCGCTTGCCGCCCCCGAGCACGGTGTAGCGCATCGCTTCGTGCAGCTTGAAGGGAACCTGGTGGGCAGCCGGCAGGAAGCTTGACAATGCATCCTCGACTTCGGCCTGCACGCTGCCCATCCAGGCGGCGAACGGCATCGCCGTCGGCGTCTCCGTCATTGGGCGCCCTCGCCTGCGCCATCGGCGCTGAAGGGTTTGAGCATGTCGCCCTCGAGTACCTTGACCTGGGCTTCGACTTTCTCGAGCTGGGCCGCGCAATACTTCACCAGTTCCGAACCGCGCGCATAGGCGGCGACCGAGGTTTCCAGCGGCAATTGCCCGCCTTCCATCTGGGTGACGAGCTGGGCCAGCTCGGCCATCGCCTCTTCAAAAGAGGCTGGGGCCGTCGCCGCTCCCGCGTTAGTAATAGTTGCCATAGTGTCTTATTGTGTTGGGCTGGCGATTCCACTATGCGCATAGGGTGCGCCGCGCGGTAATCTAATCGCGTATTTTAGAACAAACCACACCCTTGGGGTGGCTTGCGCGAATGCCGAGCCCTTTTCCAGGGAAGTTCATCTAAACGTGAAAGAACCCAAGCGTTGTCAATTTCATGAAAACCATGCCCTTCTGGCACTTTCTGTGCCATTCCTCCCCACAATCTCGCGACGGACCGGGACGGTAGAGCTCGTTCCACTATATAATTTCTGGTTCTGTCCGAAACACCGTATTTCTTTCTACTAAATACTGGTCTTTGGATTCTTTCTCTTCTTTGCTCGAAGCTTCCATAAAGGGGGGTTGGGATGTCCGATCTGGCTACCCATGCCAAGCTGGCGCGCTCTTGCGCTCAGCTTCCGGTAAATGTTTATTTTGACAATGCGCTGCTGCAGCGCGAGCTCCAGCAACTGTTCCAGAAGGGCCCGCGTTACGTCGGCCATGAACTGATGGTGCCGGACACTGGCGATTTCGCGACCCTGCCTTCCGAAAACGAAGGCCGTATGCTAGTGCGCAATGCCAACGGCATCGAGGTGCTGTCCAACGTCTGCCGTCACCGCCAGGCGCTGATGTTCAATGGCCGCGGCAATGCGAACGCCATTGTCTGCCCGCTGCACCGCTGGACCTACGACCTCAAGGGAGAGCTGATCGGCGCGCCGCATTTCGCGGAGACGCCCTGCCTGAACCTGTCCAGGACGCCGCTGCAAAACTGGAACGGCCTGCTGTTCGAGCAGAACGGCTATGACGTGATGGGCAAGCTGAACGCGATGTCGGTCACGAAAGACCTCGACTTCTCGGGCTATATGTTCGACCACGTCGACATCCACGAGGTCGACTACAACTGGAAGACGTTTATTGAAGTCTACCTCGAGGATTACCACGTCGAGCCCTTCCACCCGGGCCTGGGCAACTTCGTCAGCTGCGAAGACCTGACCTGGGAATTCGGGCGTGACTTCAGTGTCCAGACCGTGGGCGTCAATCGCGGCCTGCAGAAGGCCGGCTCGCCCACGTATAAAAAGTGGCAGGAGCAGGTCCTGAAGTTCAATGGCGGCAAGGCGCCGAAACAAGGCGCCATCTGGCTGACGCTGTACCCGAACATCATGGTCGAGTGGTATCCGAACGTGCTGGTGGTGTCGACCCTGTGGCCGCTGGGCCCGCAAAAGACGCGCAACGTGGTCGAGTTCTACTATCCGGAAGAAATCGCCCTGTTCGAGCGCGAGCTGGTGGAAGCCGAACGCGCGGCCTACATGGAGACCTGCGTCGAGGACGACGAGATCGCCCAGCGCATGGACGCGGGACGCAAGATCCTGTTCGAGCGCGGTGTCAACGAGGTCGGCCCCTACCAGTCGCCGATGGAAGACGGGATGCAGCACTTCCACGAGTGGTACCGCAGCAAGATCGACCTGTAGACCTCATGCCGGTGCGCGGCCCTGCCCGGGGCCGCGCCAAGCGCGGCCTCGCAAGCTGCTGTATCGTCTACCTGGTTTTTGTCACCCCAGGAATGTAATGCCTTCACTTTGGATGCTGTTCGCCAGCTTCGCGTTTGCCGCCATGGGCGCCGGCGTGAAGCTCGCTTCCGAGTTCTACACCACCTCCGAACTCCTGTTCTACCGCGGCCTGATCGGCTCCGTGATCCTGTTCGCCATCGTGCGCCACCGCGGCGGCAGCTTCCGCACGGCCTTCCCGCAACAGCACCTGTTTCGTAGCGCCGTCGGCGTGACCTCGCTCTGGCTGTGGTTCTTCGCAATCAGCAAACTGCCGCTGGCCACGGCCATGACGCTGAACTACATGGCGCCGATCTGGATGGCCGCCGGGCTGTTTTTGGCCGGCTGGTGGTCGCGCTCCGATTCGGCCACCAACGCCGTCGAGTGGCCGCTGGTGCTGGCAGTGGCCGCCAGCTTCTTCGGCGTGACGCTGGTGCTGCAGCCGGCGGTCGCAAGCAACCAGTGGCTCGGCGGCCTGGCCGGCGTCTGCTCGTCGGTCATCTCGGCGATAGCCTACATGCAGGTGCGCAAACTGGGCCAGATGGGCGAACCCGAATACCGGGTCGTGTTCTATTTTTCGCTGACGACGACGCTGGCGGGCCTGGTGGGCGTGCTGGCCGGGGACGGCAAACCGGGCGGCATGCCCTTCCACGGTCATACCGAAGGCGGCGCCCTGCTCCTGCTCGGCATCGGCGCGGCCGCCCTGATGGCGCAGATGGCGATGACGCGCGCCTACCGGGTCGGCAAGGTGCTGGTGGTGGCGAACCTGCAGTACACCGGCATCGTGTTTTCCAGCCTGTGGGGCCTGGCGCTGTGGGGCGACCGCTTCGGCTGGCATGTGTGGCTCGGCATCGGCGTGATCCTGGCGTCCGGCATGGCGGCCACGTTCTACAATACGAGAAAAACGGCGCGCGGCGCCGTGCTGGAAAAGACCGACCCGATCGCAAGCGAACTGTGAGGAGCACCATGTACACGACCCTGATTTCGGCGGATGACCTGGCCGCGCATATCGATCATCCGCAACTGGTCGTCGTCGATTGCCGGCACGACCTCGTCAACCTCGCCTTTGGGCGCGACGCCTATGCCGGCGGCCACCTGCCGCATGCCGTGTTCGCGGACATGGAGACCGAGCTGGCGGGCGTCAAGCGCGGTGAGGACGGCGTGTTTCGCGGGCGCCATCCGCTGCCGGAAAAGAAAGCATTGGCAGAGACCCTGCGCCGCTGGGGCGTGAGCGACACGACCCAGGTCGTGGCCTACGATGCCCACGGCGGGATGTACGCGGCGCGCTTGTGGTGGTTGCTGCGCTGGATCGGGCACGAAGCTTCTGCGGTGCTCGATGGTGGTTTGCCGGCCTGGCAGGCTGCCGGCCAGCCTTTGTCGACCGAGGCGCCTGCCGCCCGGGCGACTGGGACCATTGGCGTGCGCGCGCCGTTCGTGCCGACGGTGACGGTGGCCGAGGTGCTGGAGAATATCGAGAGCGAACAGCGCACCGTGGTCGACGCGCGTGCGGCGGACCGGTTCCGGGGCGAGAACGAGACGGTCGATCCGGTGGGCGGGCATATCCCGGGCGCGAAGAACCGCTTCTTCAAGGACAACCTGCACAACGATGGGCGCTTCAAGGCGCCTGAGATGCTGCGCGAGGAGTTTGAAGCGGTGATCGACGACCCATCAGAGGCGATCATGCAATGCGGGTCGGGGGTGACGGCGTGCCACAATTTGCTGGCATTGGAAGTGGCGGGGATGCCGGGGGCGGCGCTGTATCCGGGGTCGTGGAGTGAATGGAGTGCAGATCCGACGCGGCCGGTGGCCAAGGGGTAGGTTTCGACCGATCGGGCGGTCCGCCGCCCGGCCCACCCTAGGTTAATGCCCCGCCGTCAAAAACAACACGATGATGACGCCCAGGCCGATCAACAACACCTGCGGCACCGATTCCTTCACCGTCGCCCGCCTCTGCATCTGCGGCATCAAATCGCTCACCGCGATATAAATGAAGCCAGACGAGGCGAACACCAGCACGTACGGAATCAGCCCGCTGGCGCGGTCGAGCGTGTAATACCCGAGCAGTCCCCCCGCCACCGACAGCAAACTGCACAGCAGGTTGAACACATACGCGCGCATGCGCGAAAAGCCGGCATTGAGCAGGACAATAAAATCGCCGATCTCGGTCGGGATCTCGTGCGCGACGATCGCCAGCGCAGTGACGATGCCCAGCTCCGGGTTGGCCAGGAAGGCCGCCGCGATCAGGATACCGTCCGTAAAATTGTGCATCCCGTCGCCGATCAGGATCATCCAACCCGACTTGCCCGCCTCGCGCGCATCGTGCCCGTGGGCGTGATGGTGGCCGTCGCCCTCGTGGTGGTGCGAATGGCGCAGCAGCGCCAGCTTCTCGAGCAGGAAGAAGACGAGCAGGCCGGCCAGCAGGGTCCCGAACAGCTTGTGCGTATCGGCACCGGATTCGAAGGCCTCGGGCAGCGCATGCAGGAGCGAGGTCGAGAGCATGATGCCGACCGACAGGCTGACCAGCCGCTCCACCATTTTGGAGAGCAGCGTGAACGAAAATACAGCCGCGGCCGAGATGCTGACGACGCCGGCGATCAGGGTCGCCAGCAGGATGGAGGTGAGAATCGGGTCGATGTGAAGCCTCTTGTTCTGGACTTGCTGGGCGTGGCAAGCCGGGCATTGTACAGTGCCGGGCTTGCTTTCGTACGCGTGCGTTGACGCTTACACCACGCCGTGCTTGCGGAACCAGTCCAGGGCGCGGCGCCAGCCATCCTTGGCGTCAAGCTCGTTGAAACTCGGACGGTAGTCCGCATGGAAGGCGTGTCCCGAATTCGGGTAGATGTGAAATGCGGACCCGCTGTTGCCCTTGTCCAGGGCCGAACGCATCTTCTCCACCGAGTCGAGCGGAATGCCGGTGTCCTTCGCGCCGTACAGGCCGAGCACCGGCGTTTTGAGGTTCGGCGCGATGTCGATCGGATGCCGCGGCGAATTGGAGTTCGGCTCGCCCACCAGGCGCCCGTACCAGGCCACGCCGGCCTTGACCTTCGGGTTGTGGCTCGCATACAGCCAGGTGATGCGGCCGCCCCAGCAGAAACCGGTGATCCCGAGCTTGTCGGTGTCGCCGCCTTTTTGTTTCGCCCAGGTGACGACGGTATCGAGGTCCGACATGACTTGCGCGTCCGGGGTCTTGCCGACGATGTTTTTCATCAGGTCGGCGATATTCGGCTCCCTGGCCGCATCCCCGGCGCGCACGAACAGGTCTGGCGCGAGCGCCATATAGCCTTGTTTCGCGAAGCGGCGCGCCACGTCCTTGACGTACTCGTGCACGCCGAAGATTTCGGAGATCACGAGGATGACCGGCGGATTGGCCTTGCCCTCGGGCTGGGCGCGGTAGACCGGCACGTCCTGGCCGTCGATGACGATGATGTGGTCCCCGGTGGCCAAGCCCGTAACATCGGTCTTGACCAGGGTCTGCGCCACGACCGGCACGACCGCGGCGGCAAAGCCCGTGCCCAGTGCCGCCTTCAGGAACACACGGCGATCGACGCCGTCTTCAAAGCTGCTGGCGCCAACCAGGCTGTCGCCGTCTTGTACGAGATCCTTCATGTGCATCCCTTCGTCAGTGGTTATCAGGTTGACTATCTTACCGCGACACGGGGCCTGATGCATGGGCAGACGGGCACACGAACCCGGCCGTATCGAATTCGGTTGCCAAGGTCCCCTGATGGGTTGAAAATCGATGGCGCGCGTCCAGTCGCCATTGTCCTGGACGGCGAACCTGATTCAATCACCCTGGCAGAACAGAAATGGCACGCAATGTTTGAACGCTTCAAGCACCTTTTCACCTCCGTCCACGACAGTGGCACCGATTCCGACACACCGTCGCCTTTCGATGGCGACGACATCATTCTGCTCGACGCCGAAGACCTGGCCGAAGGCGGCATCTTGGAAGCGTACGAGCAACTGCATCCGCAGTTGCGGCAGTACGACGCGTCCGACATCGATATCGCCGAAGAATTCGACGCCGAGGCAGGCACCTACGCGGTGTTCGCCGATGGAAAACGCTACGACATCCAGGGCAAGGGCGTCGAAGGCCACCGCTGGACACTTGCCACGGTCGCCTTCTTCGAGATCGTGAATGCGAGCCTGGCCGATTCAGACCATACTTTCTATGCCCTCTATGGCGGCAATGACCTGGCCGGCATCTTCCTGACCGAGGACCAGTTTTACCAGGCACGCCGGCGCATCGAGCGGCATGTGCACTGGCCCTGGACGCCTGTCGACCACGCGCCCGATTACGGGTTTCCATTCGACGAGGTAAAGCCGGCCTGACTCCAGCCTGCACCGTCGACGTTTCATGTTGGCCACATATTTGTTGATTCTTCGCAATATTTCATTGCTTACGGTAAGATCAACGACATACAGCTTGGCTACACAAGAAGAAACGTTCGGGGGACAGGATGATCAGTTTCAAACCGCTCAAAGCGCAGATCAATGCGCTGGCAAAGCAATTGCACGGGCAACTGCCGGGGACGATTACCGTCGATCATGCGCACAGCGTCGATATCAAAGGGACGCCGACCCCGGTGCTAAGGTGCGGACCGGCGATCCTGAATCTGGATTTCTCCCTACCGGATGCATTTCAAAGGAGCACGGGCGCCACGTCGACATTTTTTGTCCGCATGGCCCAGGACTTCGTGCGCGTGAGCACGTCGGTCAAGCGTCCGAACGGCGAACGGCCCCTCGGCACGCCGCTCGACCGCGCGCATCCTGGCTACCAGGAACTGCTGGCCGGCCGACCCTATGTCGGTTACGCCACGCTGTTCGGCACGCAGTACATGACGCATTACGACCCGATTTTTAACAGCAGCGGCGCCGTGATCGGCGTGCTGTATGTCGGCATCGACGTTGCCGGCCAGCGCCAGATGCCGATCTCCCTCAAGCTCGCGCTGATCGCGGTCCTGGTGGCCGGCACTGCAGGGGTGGCCGGCATCTGGGCGTTGACGACCCACGCACCGGCCCCCGACCTGGCGGGGCTGCGCCTGCACTACCTGCTCGCCATGCTGTGGCCCTTGTTGGCGCTCGGCGTCACCGTCGATCAATGCGTGCGGCGCATGGTGACGCAGCCCTTGGTCCAGGCGCGGGAAGCTGCACAGAAACTGGCCCTGGGCGACCTCTCCGCACAGATGCACGTGGCGCGCCGCGACGAAATCGGCCAACTGATGCAGGCCCTCAATGGCGTCAGCCAAGGCCTTGCCGACATCGTCGGCAAGGTGCGCAGCGGGTCCGACAACATCGCCGTCGCCACGCACGAAATCGCATCCGGCAATGCCGATCTGGCGACGCGCACCGAGACCCAGGCCGGCGCGCTCGAGGAAATTGCGTCGAACGTCGAGACGATCGTGACAGCAGTGCGCGCGAACACGGAGCGCTCGGTCCACGTGACGGCCTTGTCGACATCGGCGTCGGATGAGGCGGCGGCCGGCGGCAAGGCAGTCGCGCAGGTGGTCGGCAAGATGACGGCGATCCGCCAGGCCTCGTCGAACATGGCCGACATGGTCGGCACCATCGAAGCAATCGCTTTCCAGACCAACCTGTTGGCATTGAACGCCGCGGTCGAAGCGGCGCGCGCCGGCGAACACGGCCGCGGCTTTGCGGTGGTGGCCTCGGAAGTACGCGCCCTGGCGCAGCGCAGCGCCACCGCCGCGCGCGATATCGGTGTCGTCATCAAGGCCTCGGTAGCCGAGGTCGACGAGGGCAGCACGCTGGCCGACCAGGCAGGCGCCACGATGACAAGCCTGTTGCAGTCGGTGCGCAGCGTGGCCGGGATCATGACGGAGATGAGCGCCGACAGCCGCGCCCAGAGCCTCGGTATCGAAGAACTGAACCAGTCGATCGGCAACCTGGACGACATGACCCAGCAGAACGCCGCACTGGTCGAGGAAGCGGCAGCGGCGGCCGAGAACCTGCACCGCCGCGCCGATGAGTTATCAAGCGTGGTGCAGGTGTTCAAGCTCAGTCGCTGACCTGGCAGTCCCTGCGTTTCAATCGCCGGCGTTGACCGAACCCAGTCCCGCGATCGACTTGTTCATCGTCTTCGGCTTGCCGTAGTAACTGAGCTTGCCCATTCCCTGCACGGTCACGTCGAGCTTGTCCCTGGCATACACCTTGATGTCGCCGATGCCCCGGAAGCGGATATCGACGTCGTTCGCGATCAGGGCCTTGGTGTCGACCTCGCCCACGCCTTCAGCCGTCATCTTGAAGGCGTTTACCTTGCCGTTGATCGCCATGCTGCCGGCGCCGCGGTAGCTCACGTCGAGGCGCTCGCCGCGAATGTTGTTGAGCTTGATTTCGCCGGCGCCTTCGGCGCTGAAGGCGCGCAGCTGCGCCATCTTGACGATGATGCGCTGCTCACCGGCGTTCGTGTCGAGGTTCTTGTCGCGCATGTGCAGGCGCAGTTCGCCGTTCACCACTTCGCTGGTCAAGCCGTTGATGAATTTGTCGCTGCCGCGGGCAAGCACCGACTGCTGCGCCGTGCCCGCGTCCACGGTCACGCTGATCGGGCCCTGCACCTTGATCGACGTGAAAGGCGCCGCGGCGCGGACCTGGTCGGCGGCCTGGGCGGCGCCGGCAGCAAGGGAAAGGGCGAGGACGAGAGCGAAAGAGGGAGCGAAAGCACGCATGATGATTTCCTGTTCGGTGAAAGTGACACCATTCTAGGGCGCTTCCTTCGCGCGCCGCCCGCCTTTGCGACAGAATGCACGATCGGCTGCATGGACGCGTCGTTCGCCGCGGCGCGCCGTGCCGTGTCAGGCGATCTCGTTTCTGAGTGCGCGGCCGATGTCGGTCATCACGCCGTTTGCGCACACGTCGGTCAAGCCGCCGGCAATTTTGTGCGACACCCCTCCTGCCTCGATCGCCACGAAGTAGCTGATCCTTGCCATGGCGCGCCGCTTGTTGTTGGCCAGGATCGCAACCGTATTGGTCATCGCATTCGCGGCCGCGGCGGCACCCACGGCCATCGGGCTGCCGACGGCGACATAGCCGCTGAGCGGCATCTCGACAGAATCGTCGAATGCATTCTTGATGACCAGCCGGTGGATGTCTTCACTGCGCAGGAACTGCTTCGTCCCGAGCACGGTCAGGCCAGCCGCATTCACCAGCAGCTCGGCATCGTACGCATGGCGCCCTTCGGTTTGTTTGCGCAGGTACCAGCGGTTGAACCAGCGGTAGCACTTGTACCAGCCGTAGAAGAACGCCACGGCGGCCGACGCCATGACGACGAACCCGGCCAGTGTGGCCAGGCTGGCGCCGAACAGGCCGATCACGCTGAAGACGACCTGACCGAACAGGCCGGCGACGATGGCGGCGAACACATAGGCCGGGACGGCGCACAGCAACAGGCGGGCCAGCGAAAAACCCGCGTCGGGGGAGCTGGCAGACAGAATCTTGAACTTGATGCCGTCCGGGCCGATGGTCTTGGTGTACGAGGCTTCGATTTTAGACATGCAAGTCTTTCGTTAAGATGCAAGTGAACTGTCGCCGCTGTCCACGCGGCGAACGTACCGGGATGGGCGTCAGGCGCGCGGCGTGCAGGTCGGCGGATTGACGATTCCCGCGCTGAGCAGGTTGCCCCCATTGAGCGTGCAGGCAAATTCCTTTCCGGCCTTGACCCTGACGGTGACGTAGGTGTTGGTTCCCTCGGTGCGGCGGTCGATCAGCGTGATCGCATCGCTTGCATGTCCGAGCGTTCCCGCCACCTTGGATTTGATGTCGGCATCGGACAGGAAATTGGTCTTTTCAGCAACCGTGGAACAGCCCGACAGCAGCGTGACAAACAGGGCGGCACCAAGGGTGGCAAGCGGCGAGGTACGAAAATGCATTAGAGACTCCATGAAGTGAATACGGAAAATGACACTGCGGGCAGCGACGGATTTAACTGGCGGGCAGCATCATCCACCTGTCGTCCCCTTTCGTGAAATTAAGCGGCAATGCCATTCCTTTTCCATCGCGTTGCCCGATGGTGCATTTGTAGGTCTTTTCCCCTGTCTTTTCGCAGCCAATTTTCTTGGTGCTTACCTTCAGTTTTTCAGGTGACCCGAACATCTGCTGATTGTGATCCGAGGCAGCCATGGCTTCGAACATGTCGTTTTCGGTAGGTTCGCTAGTGCCGCAGCCGGCCAGGGACAGACTCAAGGCAAGCAAGGCGCCGGCGATGGGCGCGGAAATCAGTTTCATAAGGAGTACTTTCGTGGCTAAACAAAGGGTTGCGATCAATGCATTATTCGATAACAAGCACGCAAGTTCCATAGGCCGTTTGTACTATGGACAAACCAAAAGTTGCCTCCGAAAATTACAAAGAATATAATTATCTTTTCGGCAACCAATTCTACCGCCATGGACACTCACAGCAGGCTTATCCTCGACATTTACGACATTGCACAGGAGACTGCGCCAACGACCTGTAATGAGGAACTGCTCAGGCGTTTCAAGCACGATCTGGCATTCGAATCGGCCATGATCGGCGATGTGGGGGTGTTTGGAGACCGCCTGGTTCCGACCGGGATTTATCTGAACAACACACCGACGGAACGCATCAGCGACCGGCAGCGCACGCTGGGTGAAGAAATCATCCTTGTCAACGGCAGTGTTCAAAGCAGGGATCCCGCCTTGAGCGCCACTTTCCGCAATCGTGGCAGGAGCGTCGCTACCGACATCGCGCAGGCAATCGACGACCCCAAGGTGCTGGCCTATTGCCGTCGCTACGAGACCGCCCATTCCTTGACGTATGTCTCCGATCGACTGCTCGGAGGACGACTGACGGCCATTTCGTTCTGGCGCACACAGCGGCGCCAGGCTTTTCGCGGCACCGCCGAACGGCTTGCCAATCTGGTACTGCCTCACTTGATCCAGGCCCGCCAGATCAACACCCGGCTGCACAGCGCGCGGCTGCACATGCAGACGACCGTGACGCTCCTGAGTTCACGCGAGGGACGGCTGTATTACGCGGCGGATGAGGCGATTGCGCTGATGCAGGAAGAATGGCCGGAATGGAGCCCACCGTTCCTGCCGGGCCCGCTGATGGCAGCATTCAGGAGCCGGTCGACGATGGATTACGCGGGCCAGCGTGTGTATATGCGGGCCAAGGTCGAGCATGCGGTCCTGACCGTGTCGCTCACGCGCCAGACCGGGTCGTCGAATGGATTGACCGCGGCCGAGCGGCGTTGCGCGGTACTGGCAGCGCAGGGTTTGCAGTACAAGGAAATAGCAAACCGCCTGCTCGTCTCGCCGAGCACCGTGCGCAATCAGCTCAGCAGCGTGTACCGCAAGCTCAACGTCAGGAACAAGACTGGCCTGGCACACGTACTGGATCTGGGCGGACACTTCACGCCGGAATAGCGCGATGTTTCCACCTTGCGTTGAACGCGTAACGTCAACGCCAGTGATTTTCAGTGCGCCTCTTCCCAGTTGCTGCCCACCCCGGTCTCCGCCACCAGCGGCACCTTCAGGTCCGCCACGCCCGCCATCAGCTCCGGCAGCTTCGCCTTCACCAGTTCCAGCTCGGCTTGCGGCACTTCCAGTACCAGTTCGTCGTGCACCTGCATGACCATGCGGGTGGCGAGTTGTTCGCTTTCCAGCCAGCCCTGCACCGCGATCATCGCCAGCTTGATCAGGTCGGCCGCCGTGCCCTGCATCGGCGCGTTGATCGCTGCCCGTTCGGCGCCGGCGCGGCGCGGGCCGTTCGGGGAGTTGATTTCGGGGAGCCACAGGCGCCGGCCGAACACGGTCTCGACATACCCTTTCGCCTTGGCGGCCAGGCGCGTCTCGTCCATGTACTGTTTCACGCCCGAGAAGCGCGCGAAATAGCGTTCGATATAGCTGGCCGCGGCGGCGCGCTCGATGCCGAGGCGCGCAGCCAGACCAAAGGCGCTCATGCCGTAGATCAGGCCGAAGTTGATCGCCTTGGCGTAGCTGCGCTGCTGGTTGTCCACTTCATCGGGCGCCACGCCGAAGACTTCGGCGGCCGTGGCGCGGTGGATGTCCTCGCCTTCGGCAAAGGCACGCAGCATCGCTTCGTCGCCCGAAATGTGGGCCATGATGCGCAGCTCGATCTGCGAGTAGTCGGCCGACACAATCACATTTCCCGGCGCCGCGATAAACGCTTCGCGGATGCGCCGTCCTTCGCTGGTGCGCACCGGGATGTTCTGCAGGTTCGGGTCGTTCGAGGCCAGGCGGCCGGTAATGGCGACGGCCTGCGCATAATTCGTGTGCACGCGGCCCGTGTTCTTGTTGACCATCGTCGGCAGCTTGTCGGTGTAGGTCGACTTCAGCTTGGCCATGCCGCGGTATTCGAGCAGCACCTTCGGCAGCGGAAAGTCCTCGGCCAGCTTTTGCAGCACTTCTTCGTCGGTCGAGGGCGCGCCGGTGGCGGTCTTCTTGATGACGGGAAGCTGCAGTTTGCCGAAGAAGATCTCGCCGATCTGCTTCGGCGAGCCGAGGTTGAACGGGCCGCCGGCCATCTCGTAGGCTTGCGCTTCGAGTTCGACCAGGCGCGCACCCAGTTCGCGCGACTGCACGTGCAGCTTCTCGGCATCGATCAGCACGCCGTTACGCTCGATCTTTTGCAGCACGATCTGGGTCGGCAGCTCGATGTTCTGATAAATGAAGGCGAGGCCCGCATCCTGTTCCACGTGCGGCAGCATCGACCCATGCAGGCGCAGCGTGATGTCGGAATCCTCGGCCGCGTATTCGGTCGCACGGCCAAGCTCGACCTGGTCGAAGCAGATCATGTTCGCGCCCTTGCCGCAGACGTCGACGAAGGGAATCGTTGTATAGCCCAGGTGGCGCATCGCCATCGTGTCCATGTCGTGCGGCTTGTGCGATTCGAACACGTACGACTGCAGCAGCGTATCGTGGACGATGCCTTTTAACGTGACCCCATGGTTGTTAAAGATGTGCATGTCGTACTTCAGGTTCTGGCCGAGCTTGGGTTTACTCGGGTTCTCCAGCCAGCCGCGCATGCGTTCCAGGACTTCTTCGCGCGGCAGCTGCTCCGGCACGCCGGCATAGCGGTGCGCTACCGGGATGTAGGCGCCTTTACCGGTTTCGACGGAAAGCGAAATGCCGACCATCTGCGCCGTCATCGGGTCGAGCGAGGTGGTTTCGGTATCGACCGAGGTCAGTTCGGCGGCGTCGGCCAGCGCCAGCCATTTGTCGAGCTGCTCCCAGGTCGTGACGAGTTCATAATCGCCCTTGATGATCGGCATGCCGGGCAGCGCGTCCTGCGCGCCTTCCGGCGAATTGAGTACGGGTGAACCGACGCCGGGCCCTGCCTGCAGTTCGCGCAGCATGGTTTTAAAACCGTAGCGCGCGAAAAAGTCGCGCAGCGCGTCCTTGTCTTCCGGGCGGCCGACCAGGCTTTCCTCGATCGAGACGATCTGGCCCATCAGGTCGCAGTCGGTCTTGACGGTGATCAGTTGGCGCCCTTGCGGCAACCAGCCCAGGGCCGTGCGCAGGTTCTCGCCGACCGCGCCGCCAATGCTGTGCGCGTTGTCGATCACGCCGTCGAGCGAGCCATGCAAGGCCAGCCATTTCAGGGCCGTCTTCGGACCGCACTTGCTCACGCCGGGGACGTTGTCGACCGTGTCGCCGATCAGGGTCAGGTAGTCGATAATGCGGTTCGGCGGCACGCCGAATTTCTCCAGCACGCCGGCTTCGTCGAGCTTTTCGTTGCTCATCGTATTGATCAGCATGACCTTGTCGTTGACCAGCTGCGCCAGGTCCTTGTCGCCGGTCGAGACGATGGTGTTCATCCCCTTGGCGGCGGCCTGCACGGCCAGGGTGCCGATCACGTCGTCCGCCTCGACGCCTTCGATCATCAGTATCGGCCAGCCCATGTAACGCACTACCTCGTGGATCGGCTCGATCTGCTTGGACAGATCCGACGGCATCGAGGCGCGGGTCGCCTTGTACTCGGGGTACATGTCATCGCGGAAGGTTTTACCTTTGGCGTCGAACACGCAGGCGATGTAGGCAGCCGGATAGTCGGCGCGCAGGCGGCGCAGCATGTTGACCATGCCGTGCATTGCCCCGGTCGGGTGGCCGTCCGGACCGCGCAGGTCGGGCAGCGCGTGGAAGGCGCGGTAAAGGTAGCTGGAACCGTCGACGAGCAGCAGGGTATTTTGCATAGGAATGATGGGTGAAGCCGGCGATAAGCGAAGTGGCAGCCATTATCGCAGAATCCGGCATGAGGAAAGCACAACAAGGGCCTTGCGGACCGAAGGGCGACGGGCACACTTTCCACGGGAAGGCACTGTGTTTGTTACAATGGTTGAAACGATATAAGGTGACCATCATGCTGCGCACATTTCCCCGTCTGACCCTGTCGATCGCCCTGCTCTCCTGTGCCGGCGCGGCTGCCGCGCAGACGGCGGGCAGCGCGCAGCCGCCAGTGACCGAACGCATCGAGCCGGAGAGCGAAACGCCGGCCACCAACATCGATCCGCGCCGCGGTACCCAGATCCGGGAAAAGCGCAACAACAGCGGCCAGGTCACCGAAGTCGAAGTCCAGAGCGGCAAGAGCCGTTACGTCATGAAGCCGGGCCAGCCCGCCGGCAATGCGCAGGCGGGCGATGCCCAGAGCAGCGGTATCCGTGCGCCGCAATGGCAGGTGATGGAATTCGACCTGAACGGCAAGCGCAAGGCCGCGGCCGATGCCGAAGCGGCAGCCGCCGCGGCTGCAGCGGGCAGCGGCGCCGCGGCGCCGGTCAAGACGTCGGCAACCGCGTCGGCCACCGCTGCGGCAAACCGGGCGCCGGCGACCAGCAATGTTCCAGCGGCAACGGTCCCGATGACGAAGCCGGCCGACATTCCGCCACCGCCACCGATGCCATCGACCCGCTGATCAACCCGCCAAGGCGGGCGCTTGCGCCCGCACGCCCAGACTCCTACCCCACCTTCGCATAATGGCAGTTTTCACCGCAGTCACACTGGATGAACTCACCCAGTGGATGGAGCAGTTTCCTCTCGGCCAGGCAGTGGCGCTCCAGGGCATCGCATCCGGCATCGAAAACAGCAATTTCTTCCTGACGACCGAGGCCGGCGAGTACGTGCTGACGGTCTTCGAGAACCTGACGTTCGAGCAGTTGCCGTTCTACGTACAGCTGATGCGCCATCTGGCCGAGCGCGGCATCCCGGTGCCGGCGCCGGTGGCCAATGCGGCAGGCGAGCTGGTGGTCGCCCTGCACGGCAAGCCGGCGGCGATTGTCAGCAAGCTCGAGGGCAGTTCGCAGATGGATCCGCAGCCGGCCCACTGCGCCGAGGTCGGCGCCATGTTGGCGCGCATGCACCTGGCGGCGCGCGACTTCCCGCTGCGCCAGCCGAACCTGCGTGGGTTCGCCTGGTGGCAGGCGACCATGCCGCAGGTGCTGCCTTTCCTGTCGCCGGAGAATGCGCGGCTGCTGCAGGATGAACTCGCTTATCAGGCGGCGTTTGCCGCCGGACCGACCTATGCGCAGTTGCAGCGCGGCCCTGTCCACGCCGACCTGTTCCGCAACAACGTGATGTTCGTCGGCGAACGCCTGACGGGCTGCTTCGACTTTTATTTTGCCGGTGTCGACACCTGGCTGTTCGACCTGGCCGTGACCGTCAACGACTGGTGCATCGACTTGGGCAGCGGGGAGCTCGATGTCGCGCGCGTCGAAGCGCTGCTGGACGCCTACCGCGCCGTGCGTCCGTTCACGCCGGAAGAAGCCGCCGCCTGGCAGCCGATGCTGCGCGCTGCGGCGCTGCGCTTCTGGCTGTCGCGCCTGTATGACTTTTACGTGCCGCGCGAAGCTGAAATGCTCACGCCGCACGATCCCACCCATTTCGAGCGCATCCTGCGCGCCCGACTCGCCACACCCGCACCACGACTGACCCATCAAGAATGAATAACATGCCCGCAATTACTGGCTGGAACTGGCTGAAGGAAGGCGCCGGCCTGTTCCGGAAACAGCCCGCCGCACTCACCACGCTGCTGTTCGCCAACATCCTGTTCAGCCTCCTGATCAGCGCCGTGCCGCTGCTCGGCAAGATGGTCGCCGTGGTCCTGATTCCGTCGTTCTCGATGGCCTTCATGAAGGCGTGCATGATGATCGAGAATGGGGAGCGCGTCAGTCCTGCCGTTCTGTTGACCGGTTTCAAGAAGCCGGCCTTCCCTGCCCTGTGCAAGATCGGCCTGATCTACCTCGGCGCCTCGCTGCTGCTGACCTCGCTCACCAAGGTGGCGATCGACCCTGGCTTCTGGCAGCAGTTGTCGCAGCCGGTCGACCCGGCCTCGCCGCCGCAAGTGCACGCGTCCGACCTGCTGACGATGCTCGGCATCTTCATCCTGGACGTCGCGGTGCTGATCGCGCTGGCCTTTGCCGCTCCCCTGACCTACTGGCAGCAGATGAGTCTGGGCAAGGCGACTTTCTACAGCTTCTTCGCCGTCGTGAAAAACGCACGGGTGTTCATCGTGCTCCTGATGGCGTGGTTTGCGATCTTCTTCGGGGTGTGCTTCATCGTCGCGCTGGTGCTGGGCGGCTCGAGCCTGGCGCGGGTGGCGATCATGTGGCTGATCTTCCTGTTCGTGCTGCTGCTGCAGTGCGCGATGTACGCGGGGTATCGGCAGATTTTCGGAAAGCCGGTGGATGTAGGCGCTGGCCGGGTCAACCTGAACAAATGATGTCCTTGGGTGGACACTTGTCCAGCCAACGGTGCGCTTAGGGGCTTAGCGCGAAATTCGCTCCAGCTTCGCCACCGACAAGTCGAGCACCTTCATGCCGGATGCGCCGAAGTTAATTTGCGCGCGCGCCGCGCCTGCCCCACCCTCGATATTCACGATCACGCCTTCGCCGAACTTGGCGTGCGTGACCGATTCGCCGACGCGCCAGCCGGAGCCGTTCCCGCCCGACTTCTGGGTGATCTGCTGGGCGATCTTGTTGTCGCTGCCCCCATTGCGGAAGGCGGTGTCGTCCCAGGCGGTGGCGGCTTTCTTGTTGGCGAACCAGTGGCTCTGCACACGCGGCGACAGCCATTTCAGGGCTTCTTCCGGCAACTCGTCGAAGAAACGCGACTTCATGTTGTAGCGGGTCTGGCCGTGCAGCATGCGCTGCTGGGTGAAGCTCATGTACAAACGCTTGCGCGCGCGCGTAATGGCCACGTACATCAGGCGCCGCTCTTCGTCCACTCCATCGAGTTCGCGGGCGCTGGTTTCGTGCGGGAACAGGCCTTCTTCGAGTCCAGTAATAAAGACTGCGTCAAATTCCAGGCCCTTGGCCGAGTGCACCGTCATCAGTTGCATTGCGTCCTGCCCGGCCTGGGCCTGGGCGTCGCCCGCTTCCAGCGACGCGTGGGCGAGGAAAGCCGACAAGGGCGACATCACTTGCGACAAGGGGGTATCCGCATCCATGATCTCGATGCCGTCCTGGTAGACGACCGCGTCCCCGGCCTGCGCCTGCGACTGTGGTCCCAGGTGGGCCGGTGCGAACTGGCCGAAACCTTCTTCCTGAACGAATTGCGTCGCGGCGCTGACCATCTGCTCGAGGTTTTCGATGCGGTCGGCGCCTTCTTTTTCGTTCCCGTAATGCGCCAGCAGGTTGCTGCGCTCGAGCACGACGCGCACCATTTCCGGCAGCGCCAGCTGCTGGGTCTCGAAACGCGCGCCTTCAATCAGCTTCACGAAAGCGCCCAGCGAAGTACCCGCCTTGCCCGTCATGTAGGGCACGGCCGCATACAGCGACACGCCATAGGTGTCGGCAGCCATCTGCAACTGCTCGATCGAGCGCACGCCGATTCCGCGCGTCGGAAAGTTGACGACGCGTAGGAAAGCCGAATCGTTGTGCGGATTGTCCATCAGCTGCAGGTAGGCAATCGCATGCTTGACCTCGGCGCGCTGGAAGTAGCGCAGGCCGCCATACACCGTGTACGGAATGCCGGCCGCGAACAGCGCGTGCTCGATGACCCGGCTTTGCGCGTTCGAACGGTACAGGATTGCAATTTCCTTGCGTGCAAGGCCCTCACCCATCAGGCTCTTGGCTTCCTCGATGATCCACTGCGCTTCTTCGAGATCGGACGAGGCTTCGTAGATGCGTACCGGCTCCCCCTGCCCCGCGTCCGTGCGCAGGTTTTTACCGAGGCGCTTCGTGTTATTCGCAATCAGGTAGTTGGCGCTGTCGAGGATGTGACCATGCGAGCGATAGTTCTGCTCGAGCTTGATCAGGTTCTGGACGCGGAAATCGCGCTCGAAGGCCGACATGTTGCCGACGTTGGCGCCGCGGAAGGCGTAAATGCTCTGGTCGTCGTCGCCGACCGCGAAGATCGCGCCGCCGACCTGCTCGCCATGGCCGGCCAGTACTTTGAGCAGCTTGTACTGCAGGTCGTTGGTATCCTGGAACTCGTCGACCAGCACGTGCTTGAAACGCATCTGGTAATGCTGGCGCAGCGGCGCATTGCGCGACAACAGCTCGTACGAGCGCAGCAGCAACTCGGCGAAATCGACCACGCCTTCGCGCTGGCATTGCTGGTCGTAGAGCTCGTACAGCTCGACCATCTTGCGTTCGATCGGATCATAGGCCTCGACCTGTCCGGCGCGCAGTCCCTGGTCTTTTGCATTGTTGATGAAGTACATCAGGTTTTTGGCCGGATATTTTTCATCGTCGACATTCGCTGCCTTCAACAGGCGCTTGATCATCGACAGTTGATCTTGCGAATCGAGGATCTGGAACGATTGCGGCAGGGCAGCGTCGCGGTAATGCGTGCGCAACAGCCGATTACATAACCCGTGGAAAGTGCCGATCCACATGCCGCGCGTGTTCACCGGCAGCATCGTCGACAGGCGGGTCAACATCTCCTTCGCCGCCTTGTTGGTAAACGTCACCGCCATGATGCCGGCCGGGCTCACCTGCTGCGTCTGCAGCAGCCAGGCGATGCGGGTGGTCAGCACGCGGGTCTTGCCCGAACCGGCGCCCGCAAGGATCAGCGCGCTTTGCGAGGGCAGCGTAACGGCGGCCAATTGTTCGGGATTGAGGTTGTGAAGGAGATTCATGCGACCATTATACCGTTCGGATTTACTGTATGCCCATCCAGTCTCGCGCAGAAACTGTGCAGTGGCGAAATAAAATTTCATAAATGCGCAATCCATGAAACATTATTTCATCAGCCTTCTTCTGTATACATGGACATGCTGCCATGGTTATCGGCAGTATTGGCAAATTTAGTGCGGATGAGCGCCAGACGATCGTCGCGGAACAGACACCAATTTTCCAACAAAAAGTAATAAGCACGCCGCATTATCTGGCAACTGCATCTAACTCAGCAGTATTAGCAGGTAATTCTCCCGCGCGCCACCTGTTCAGAAATTCACTTAACTTAACGACAAATACGCAAACTACCGCGTGGCTCACCCAATTGTTCTTACGAGGAGAAACCTATGTTGAATCGAGTGATGACTGTCGCCGCACTTGCTGTCGGTGGAATTATGCTGTCGAAGAAAATGAAGAAAAATCGCACCCAGAATGGGGACTCGTCGATTATCGAGGCAATCGAAGTCAACGTGCCTGTGCGCGCCGCCTACAACCAGTTCACCCAGTTCGAAGATTTCCCGCAGTTCATGAAGAGCGTCAAGGATATCCGCCAGCTCGACGACAAGCGCCTGCACTGGAAAGCGAATATCGCCGGCGAAGACAAAGAGTGGGATGCGGAAATCACCGAGCAGATCCCGGACAAGCGCATCGCCTGGCGCAGCATCGGCGGCGTGCACAATGCCGGCGTGGTGACTTTCCACAAGATTTCCGACAACGTCACCCGTGTGACCCTGCAGATGGATTACCAGCCGGACGGCGTGCTGGAAGCGATCGGCGACGCCCTGGGCGCGGTGCGCATGGAAACCCGTGCGAACCTGACGAACTACAAGGAAATGCTGGAAAAGCGCGGCGCCGAAACCGGCGGCTGGCGCGGCAAGATCGACCAGCACTGATCAGCCCTGCACTTGGCAAGAGCAAAAAAGCCCGGAGGCCAGCATTGGCCTTCGGGCATTATTTTATTGTGCCTACCAGACCCGGCAACGCTTGGCCGCCACCATCGGCTGCCCCGGCTTGCACGAGAACGCCTTTTCGAATTCCGGCATGTTGATCACGACGCCATTGACCCGGTATTTGCCGGGCGAGTGCGGATCGGTTACCGCCGTCACGCGCAGGTTTTCCGGGCGGTCGTTTTCGCAGGCCCATTGCGCGTAGCCCACAAAAAAGCGCTGCTCAGGGCTCAAGCCGTCCCGCAGCGCCTGCGCCTGCTGCGGCATGCTTGCCATCTGCGTCTTCCACGCCATCCAGCCGAGGATTACGCCGCCCAGATCGGCCACGTCTTCGCCGAGGGTCAGCTTGCTGTTGATCTTGATGTCGTCGACCACGGTGTAGCCGGCGTACTGGTCGGCAATGCAGGCGGCGCGGTCGGTGAATTGTTTGCCGTCCTTTTTGGTCCACCAGTCTTTCAAATTACCCTTGGCATCGAACTGGCGGCCCTCGTCGTCGAACGCATGGGTCAGCTCGTGGCCGATGGTGCCGCCCGTGTTGCCGTAGTTCGGCGCGTCGTCCATCTTCGGGTCGAACAGCGGCGGCTGCAGCACGCCGGCCGGGAAATTGATGTCGTTCATCTGCGGATTGAAATAGGCGTTCACCGTCGGCGGCGTCATCAGCCACTCGCTGCGATCCAGGGGTTTGCCGATCTTGGCCAGCTGGCGCCGGTGTTCGAACAGGTTGCCACGCACGACATTGGCGGCAAAGTCGTCCGCGCGCACCTCGTAATGCGAATAATCGCGCCAGGTGTCCGGATAGCCGATCTTGTTGACGATGGCGTCGAGTTTTTCGCGGGCGCGCTTCTTCGTTGCAGGACTCATCCAGTCGAGCGATTCGATGTCCTTCGCCATCGCCTCCTCCACCTGGCGCGTCATGTGCAGCGATTTGGCTTTCAGTTCAGGCGAGAAGGCGCGGCCGACGAATTCCTGGCCAAGCGCTTCGCCCAGCTGGGCGTCGACCAGTTGCACGCAGCGCTTCCAGCGCGGCTGCTGTTTCTCGACGCCGCGCAGCGTCTTGCTGAAGAAGGCAAAATGCGGTTCGTCGAACTGCGGCGACAAGGCCGGCGCCATGGCTTCGAGCACATGCCAGCGCAGATAGGTCTTGATGGCGGCGAGCTCGTTGGCGCGCAACTGTTTGCCGAAGGCACGGAAAAACTTTGGCTCGGTGACATTGAAGGTATTCAACCCCGGCTGGCCGATCTCGGCCAGGTAGGTCTTCCAGTCGAAGCCGGGCGTCATGCGCTGCAAGGCTTTCAGATCGGCCTTGTTGTACAACTTGTACGGGTCGCGTTTCTCGACGCGCGTCAGCGTGGCTTGTGCCAGGGCCGTCTCGATGCGCATCACCGTCGCCGCCGAGCGCCTGGCCACCTTCGGCGACTCGCCGATCAGGCCGAACATGGTCGTCATGTGCGCCAGGTACTTGGCACGGATCCCCTTCGAGCGCGCATCGGTTTTCAGGTAATAATCGCGGTCCGGCAAGCCCAGGCCACCGCCGTCGGCAAATGCAATGACGCGGGTCGAGTCGCCGAAGTCCTGGTTGGCACCGAAGCCGAAGAAGAAATCCTCGTTTGACAAGGTCAGCTGCAGCGCCGCCACCAGGCGTGGCAAGTCGCGCTTGCCGGCCATCGCGTCGATCTGCTCTAACCAGGGTTGCAATGGCGCCGCGCCACGTGTCGCAATCGCGCCTTCGTCCATGCAGGCGCCGAAATAGTCGCCGATCTTTTGCTGGGTGCTGCTGCGGCCTTCCTTCTGTTTTGCAAGAGCGTCGAGGATGCCCCACAGGTAGCGCTGGTTGTCCTGGGCCAGCTTGCTGTAGACCGACCAGCGCGCCTGGTCGGCCGGGACCGGGTTGTTCTTCATCCAGCCGCCGCAGGCGAACTGGTAAAAGTCGACGCAAGGGTTGGCGCTCTTGTCCATCGAATTGACGTCCAGGCCCGGCGTATACGGGAAGGTCGTGGCCGGGCGTTCAGCTTGGGTGCTTTGCGCAGAAGCAAGCGCAGCTGTACCGGCAAGCAGGCTGGAGAGGGCAAGACGGGTGAATTGGTGCATGGGATCGGGTCCGGAAAAGGGATTCTCCATGCTGACATACAAGTATTGCTAAAAGCAATATTGATGAGTGAGCGCTGACGCCAGGTGTATCATCCGGCAACCATCACGCGACTTCGCCATGCCGGAACTGATCAAACTCGCCCTGTTGTTCGCGCTGACCGCGCTGGCTGAAATCGTCGGCTGCTACCTGCCCTGGCTGGTACTGAAACAGGGCAAGCCGCTCTGGCTGTTGCTGCCCGCGGCCGCATCGCTGGCGCTGTTCGCCTGGCTATTGACGCTGCACCCCAGCGCCGCCGGCCGTACCTACGCGGCCTACGGCGGCATGTACATCGCAATCGCCCTACTGTGGCTGCGCTTTGTCGACGGTGTCGCCCTCACCCGGTGGGACGCGGCCGGCGCCTCGCTGGCATTGGCCGGCATGGCCGTCATCGCCCTGCAACCAAAGTAAGCGCTCAATGGCCCGGACCACCCGGCCCCATGCCGCCGCCGGCACCGCGCATGCCTGGCCCGCCGCCCGGCCGTCCCTGGCGCTGCCCGTTGCCGCCGACACTGCCGAAACGGTAGGACAGGCCGACAAACACGGTGCGCCCGTCGAAACGGCGGATGCTGGTTTCGCGCAGGCGGTCGGTCTCGGTGATCATGTCCATCTTCTGCGAATCGAAGACGTCGTTGAGGTTCACCACCAGCGACAGCGCCGGGGTCAGGGTACGGCGGTAGTTGATGTCGGCCGTGGCGGACGGCTCCCGGAAACCCTCGCCGAGCAGGGTCTTGCCCTGGGCGTTGATCATCAGCTGCAGCTGGTTCTCGCGGTCGATCTGGTAGCCGATACGGGCGCGTCCGCTGAGCGAGGTGGCGCTGCGCTTGTCGCCGCTGGCGCTGCCCAGCACGGTCTGCTCGGAATAGCCGAGGTTGCCGCTCGCATTGAGAGTCAGTTTCTCGGTCGCCTTGCCGCCGAATGAAAATTCGAGGCCGCCCGAATTGCTGCTGCCGGCGTTTTCGCGCGTCGTCAGCAAGACGTTATCGGCCAGGAAGAAGCGCCGCTCCGAGATCAGATCGGTATCGCGCCGCGCGTACAGGCGCAGGTTCGTATCGACCTTGCCGAGCTTGGTCTCGAGGCCGAGTTCGAGCGAGTCGGCATCGCTCGGCCGCAGGTTCGGGTTGCCCGAGGAAACATTGAACTCGTCACGGTAGATGACGAACGGGTTCAGGTCGCCCGCACTCGGACGGCGGATACGGTGCGCATAGCTCAGTCGCAGCGTCGTGTCGTCCGACCAGCCATAGGTCACGAAGGCGCTCGGAATCGCGTCGAGATAATTGTTGCGGGCACGGATATTCGTCGTCACCTGGAACAGGTCGACGTCGGTGTACTCGGCACGCAGGCCGCCGAGCACGCCCCACTGGCTGTTGATGCGCCACTGGTACGAAGCGTATAGAGCCGCGGTCGTTTCGTCGAGTTCGAAGCGATTCGTGCGCCCCGTGTTGATGCGCTCAAACAGCGAGGCCGCATCGACGTCGAAGTAGGCGTTGTCGAACACGCTGCTGGTGCGCGCCAGCTTGTAGCCCATTTTCAAGATGCCGCGCTCGCCCGGCAGCTCGTAGTCGCCCGTAAAGTCGGCCACGCGGTTGTCGGTCAGGTTGTCCTGGCGCGTGCGTGCGGCCTGCGCATTGACCGGGCGTACCGTGTAGTCGGTGGCGTTGCGGCTGTCGCCCTCGTTTTTTGCACCCGACAGGCGCAGGTCCATCTTGAACAGTTCGCCTTGCGAATCGCCCTTGTGGTCGAGGCGGGTCGAGAGGCTGTAGGTGCGGTTGCTGCCCTCGCGCTGGCCAGAGCGCAGGTAGTCGCTATCGAGCACGCCGGCCGGGTTCGTGCCTTGGTAGCGCTCGCTCGAGATGGTATCGTTGTCGCTGCCCGATGCCATGACGGCCACGGCCACTACGTCCTTGTCGCCCAGGTTGTAGCTGAGCGAACCGTTCAGGCCCACGACCTTGTTTTCCGTGTCGCTGTTCGATGCCTGGGTGCTGCGCGCGACCGCGCCGGTGACCGGGTCGATGCGCTCGCGCACCGTGTCGCCGCTCGCGCCGCGCTTGTCGCGACGCCCGTACAGGCTGCCCTGCGCACTCATGCGTCCCGTCGTATAGCTGCCGAAACTGTTGGCGTTGAAGCGGCCCTCGGTGCCGGCATTCGCGTTGACCGATCCAAACCCGCCAGGCGTGCGCTCGCGCCGCATCACCAGGTTCAGAATCGGCCCGCCCCCGCCTTCGTTACCGAACTGGGCACCGGGATTGTTGATGACTTCGACCGATTCCAGGTCCGCCGCCGGCAGCGCATTGAGCGCCGCCGCCCGGTTCTCGCCCTGCATCATGGCCGAGGGCTTGCCGTCGACATAGATCTGGACATTGCTTTTGCCACGCAGCGTCACCCCGCCGTCGGCGTCGACCGCCACCGACGGCACTTTGTTCAGGGTATCGGCCACGGTGTCGTTCGAGCTGGCCGGGTCGGCTTTCACGTCGTAAACCTGGCGGTCGATCCGGTTCGAATTGCGCTTGGTGGTAACGGAGACGGTGGCCGGGCTGTCCGTCGTCGACTGGTTTTGTTCGGGGGCGGCCACCGCAACCGCCACAGGCGCCGATTGCGGCGCCGGCTGCTGTGCGCAGGCCGGGCCGGAGACAATCAGCGTCCCGAGAACGAAGGCCACCAAGGGACGGCGGCGCGGCAGGACAGGGACGGACACGGTGGAGCGGTATTTGGCAGGCATGGAAGGCGTCGGCATTGCAGAGTTTGATCAGCTGCAATTGTCGCATGCTGCCGGGTCCGCATTCTTTTCGATGCGCGCGATTTGGTAACGGCGTGTTTCAGGCGCCGGCACACAGAAAAAAGCTGGGGTCACTTTACGCTTGAGCTCGTCTCCTCAACCTGACCCCAGCTGTTGAGACGTGCCTTGCCGCTGGTAAGCGCCTCGCCGATGATGGCGCGCGTGGTCCGGTCGGCCTCCTTCTGCTGCGCTTCCATCTGCTCGCCCAGTACTTCCATTTTCTTGCCGACCGCCTCCATCGGCTTGCCGGCGTCTTCCATCTTCTTGCCGATGGCTTCCATTTTTTCTTTGTTCAGGGTGACGGCGGCGAGTGCCATCTGGTTGCCGTACTTGCCCATCTCTTCGCCGTGACGGCCCATTTCCTTGCCGTGTTTCTCCATCGCGGCGCCAGTCTTTTCCATCGGCGCCCAGGCCTGGCGCACGCGCTCCAACATGGCTGCGTCCTGCAGAATATATTCCTTGCCGTCTTTGCGGAACCAGAAGAATTCGCCCTGCACCCGACGCTTGATGGCCTCGATATCGGCGTCGGAGACCTTATTGCCCGTCAGGTCCAGGCGCGAGCCCGCACGCACCAGGGCGTAGGATTCGCCGCCCTCGCTGCGGTGCATGGCGCGCACCTTTTGCACGCCCTCGGATGGCGGCGCGGCCTTGGCGCTCACTAAAGGGGCCGCGCAGGCGGCAGCGACAGCGCTCAGCAGGAGCGCGTGTTTGACGAACGTAAAGCGGGAAGCCTGCATGATGTCCTCCAGAAGCCAGTTGGCAATGGATGGACTGTAGAAGAACGAAGTACCGCCTGTCCGCGCCGTGCGATAAACGGTCGCTTTCGCGGAACAGGCGGTAGAGTGCCTGGCAAGACGCCCATGACGGCGTTGCAACGTGTCGCCGTACCAGCGTACTGTCTTCGACCTTGCGCCTTGCCCTGGGTATCCTGCCAGGCACTCTACAAACGATATCGATCAGTAGACCACGACCGAGCGGATCGACTCGCCCGACTTCATCAGATCAAAACCTTCGTTGATGCGCTCGAGCGGCAGGTGGTGGGTGATCAGGTCGTCGATGTTGATCTTGTTTTCCATGTACCAGTCGACGATTTTCGGCACGTCGGTGCGTCCGCGCGCGCCGCCGAAAGCGGAACCCTTCCACACGCGGCCGGTCACCAGCTGGAAGGGGCGGGTGGAAATTTCGGCGCCCGCTTCGGCCACGCCGATGATGATCGACTGGCCCCAGCCCTTGTGGCAGCACTCGAGCGATTGGCGCATGGTGTTCACATTACCGATGCATTCGAAACTGTAGTCGGCGCCGCCGTCGGTGATCCCGACAATGCTGTCGACCACGTTCTCGACCTGGGTCGGATTCACAAAATGGGTCATGCCGAACTTGCGCGCCATTTGCTCGCGCGCCGGGTTGATGTCGACGCCGATGATCTTGTCGGCGCCGACCATCTTCGCCGCCTGGATCACGTTCAGGCCGATGCCGCCCAGGCCGAACACGACGACATTCGCACCCGCCTCCACCTTGGCGGTAAAGATCACGGCGCCGATGCCGGTGGTGACGCCGCAGCCGATGTAGCAGATCTTGTCGAAGGGCGCGTCCGAACGCACCTTGGCCAGCGCGATTTCCGGCACCACGATGTAGTTCGAGAAGGTCGACGTGCCCATGTAGTGGTAGATCGGCTTGCCGTCGATCGAAAAGCGCGAGGTGGCATCCGGCATCAGGCCGCGCCCTTGCGTCGAGCGGATCGCCTGGCACAAATTCGTCTTTTGCGACAGGCAGAATTTGCACTGGCGGCATTCCGGCGTGTACAGGGGGATGACATGGTCATCCTTGCGCAGGCTGGTCACGCCCGGACCGACGTCGACCACGACGCCGGCACCTTCATGGCCGAGGATGGCCGGGAACAGGCCTTCGGGGTCGGCGCCCGAGAGCGTGTAGTAATCGGTGTGGCAAATGCCGGTGGCCTTGACTTCGACCAGTACCTCGCCGGCACGCGGGCCGTCGAGCTCGACTTCTTCGATCGTCAGCGGCTGACCCGCCTTCCACGCAATCGCTGCCTTGGTTTTCATGAATGTTCCTGTGACTTGGGATGGAGCAGCCATCATACCAAGAGCAAAGAAACAAGGTTGCCTGTGCAGGCTGCAAAAATGCTGCATATGCACAATGCTGAGGGCAAAAAATATAGCACTGAATAAATAATCCAAGCCGTTTTCAATCGTGCGAACGTGCAATATTGCAACACGGCTGAGCACGATTAATTTGTCATTTGCCCATGCATATGTTTCGTGCCTACACTGGACTCGGCCGTGAAGAACGGCAACCCTAACGTTTTATAAAAAAACGTGCACGCGAGCAAAGAATCGCGGCATTTCGATAGGCTTTTATACGGAGAAGTAAACAATGGCTCAACCTACCGCTCGTGCTTCAAACAAGACCTTCCGCCTGTGCCTGGCTGCCGCTGCAGTCGGCTTGCTGTGCAATACCGCCAGCGCCGCCAGCGTTGTCGATACCGATACCACCCGCGTCATCGTGAAATTCAAGAAGGGGCAGAAAGCCGTCCTGAAGTCCCTGGTGAGCGGCCTCAAGGGCAAGGTGAAGCACGAAATCTTCAATGACGATGCCATGGCCGTCGAAGTGCCGCGCTCCGCCCTCAAGGGGCTGGAAAACAATCCGAACGTTGAATACATCGAGGAAGATGCGAAGCGCTACCCGCTGGCGCTGACTTCGCCGTCCACCGGCGCGCCCTACGTTGCCGGCCAGCTGGTCCCTTACGGTATCAAGCAAGTGCAGGCCGACCTGCTGAGCGATTCGGCTGCTGCCAACCGCAAGATCTGCATCATCGACTCGGGCTACGACAAGAACCACGAAGACCTCTCAAGCAATCAGGTCACCGGCGAATACGACAGCGGCACCGGCTGGTGGTATACCGACGAGAACCACCACGGCACCCACGTCGCCGGCACCATCGCCGCGATCAACAACAGCGGCACCGGCGTGGTCGGCGTGAATTCGAACAAGCAGATCAAGCTGCACATCGTGAAGGTCTTCGGCGCCGAAGCCTGGGCCTATTCGTCCTCGCTGGCGACGGCTGCCAACAAGTGCAAGGCGGCTGGCGCGAACATCATCAGCATGTCGCTCGGCGGCCCGACCCAGAACACGACCGAGAAAAACGCCTTCGCCTCGCTCGCTTCCGCCGGCATCCTCTCCATCGCCGCGGCCGGTAACGACGGCAATACCCGCTTGTCCTACCCTGCCGGCTACACCAGCGTGGTCTCGGTCGGCGCGGTCGACGAGAACAAGGCCTGGGCCACCTTCTCGCAGTACAACAGCAAGGTCGAACTGGCAGGTCCTGGCGTGGGCGTGCTGTCGACCGTACCGATGGGCAGCGGCCAGGAAGCCGTGCTGTCGGTTGGCGCGAACAGCTATGCACCGGGCGCGATGGAAGGTGCGCCGGTCAAGACCGCAACCGCGCCGTTGGCTGATTTCGGCATCGGCGACACGGTCAACAGCGCCGTCGCCGGCAAGGTCTGCCTGATCGCACGCGGCACGGTCGACTTCTCGACCAAGGTCCTGAATTGCCAGAACAGCGGCGGCGTCGGCGCCATCGTGTACAACAACGTGGCGGGCACCTTTGGCGGCACGCTCGGCACCACCGTGACGACCATCCCGTCGGTCACCGCGACCGATGTCGATGGCAACGCCATGAAGGCCCAATTCGGCCAGAGCGCCACCGTCGGCATCAAGGCATCGAACTACGCCTACTTCGACGGCACTTCGATGGCAACCCCGCACGTGGCAGCCGTCGCCGCCCTGGTGTGGAGCTACTTCCCGACTTGCACCGCTGCGCAGATCCGCACCTCGCTCGGCAAGAGCGCGCTGGACCTGGGCACCGCCGGCCGCGACACCAAGTACGGTTTCGGCCTGGTGCAGGCAAAAGCTGCGCACGACCGTATCAAGTCGCTGGGTTGCGGGATGTAATCCGGCTGCAGGTGGAATGTAAAAGAGGACACTTCGGTGTCCTCTTTTTCGTGTGCTGCCTTATCCCACCATCAGATTTCCACCTGCGTGCCAAGCTCGATCACGCGGTTCGACGGAAGCTTGAAATAGTCGGCCGCATCGCGAGCATTCCGGGCCATCGACGAATACACGCCTTCGCGCCAGGCCGCCATGCCCGACCCCGGCGTGGAAATGATGTTCTGCCTGGCGATGAAATACGAGGTCTCCATCGGCTCGAACACCAATCCATGCTCTGCACAGGCAAGCAGATCCTTCGGCACGTCCCGTTCATCGACAAATCCATATGACAGGGTGACCTGGTAGCACTCGTGCCCAAGCGGCTCGATCGCGATGCGTTCCTTGATCGGAACGGTTGGAATGCCGAGCGGCTGCACCGTCAGGAAGATGACCCGTTCGTGCAGTACCTTGTTGTGAGTCAGGTTATGCAACATGGCATGCGGCACGCCATCGCCTTCCGCACGGAAGAACACGGCCGTTCCGGGAACGCGGTGGGGCGGGCTGTGGAACAGGCTGGTCAGGAAGTCGGGCAGGGGTATCAGGTGCGCCTGCAAGTTTTCATAGACCAGCTGTTTGCCCTTGCGCCAGGTCAGCATCAGCGTCACGAGTACAAAGCTGATCGCCAGCGTGAACCAGCCACCGCTGATGATTTTCAGGCTCGTCGAAGCGAACAGGGTGATATCGAAAATGAGGAAGAAACCTGTCGCCCCCAGGACTGCCAGCAGCGAATAGTTCCAGCCGTAGTAGACGACAAAGAAAGTGAGCAAGGTCGTCGTCAACATGGTGGCCGTCGCAGCGATACCGTAGGCCGACGCCAGGTTGGTCGACGAGCCGAAGGCCACGACCGCAAACACCACGGCTGCGAACTGAAGCCAGTTGATGAGCGGGATGTAGATCTGCCCTTTTTCCTCGCTCGACGTGTGAACGATTTTCATGCGCGGAAGGAAACCCAGCGAGATCGCTTGCTGCGCCACCGAGAAGGCACCGGAAATCGTCGCCTGCGATGCCACGACAGCGGCGACGGTCGACAAGGCCACCAGCGGATAGATGCTCCACGCGCCAAGCTGGTTGAAGAAAGGATTGCTCGCTGCCGCAGGATTCGACAGCAGCATCGCACCCTGGCCGAGGTAATTGAGCGCCAATGCGGGAAACACGACCGAGAACCAGGCGAGCCGTACCGGCTTGCGTCCGAAGTGTCCCATGTCCGCATACAGCGCCTCGGCACCGGTCAGCGCCAGCACGACCGCGCCCAGGGAAACGAAGGCGAACCAGCCATTCTCGCGCAGATAGGTAAAGGCGTAGAGCGGGTTGAAGGCTGCCAGGATGTCCGTGTTTTGCACGATGTTGGCGACGCCCATCGCGGCGAGGGCGGCAAACCATACCAGGACGATCGGCCCGAACCACTTGCCGATGCCGCCCGTGCCGCGGCGCTGCGCCAGATACAGCACCGCCAGCACCGCCAGCGTGATCGGAACCACATAGGGCTTGAATGCCGGCGTCGCCACTTCGAGTCCTTCGATGGAAGACAAGACGGTAATCGCGGGCGTGATGACACCGTCGCCGAAAAACAGCCCGGCGCCGACCATCCCGAGCAACATGACCGGGTAGTAGAGATGGGAATGGCTGCTCACGGACTTCAGGGCCAGTGCGGTCAGGGCCATGATGCCCCCTTCGCCGCCGTTGTCCGCCCGCAGGACCAGCGTCACGTACTTCAGTGAAATGACGATGATCAGGCACCAGAGAATGAGCGACACCACACCGGTGACATTGGCCGGCGTGACGGCAATCCCGTGGGCTGGCGCGAACACTTCCTTCATCGTGTACAGCGGACTGGTACCGATATCGCCGTAGACGATGCCGATGGCGCCGAGCGTCAATGCGGCGATGCCTGATTTTCCGGATGCTTCTTTATTCACGTTTTTCTCGGCATTAATAAAATGAGCAATATTGTAACCATCTTCCGCATAAGAGCCCTGCACGCGGGCGCGAGCGCTTTCACTCAACCGGTTTCGAAGGCTGCATCGTCAGTCCGATCAACCGGGCCACGACCGCCGCCAGGTACATCAGGCCGACGAACATCTCGATGCTGGCGAGCGAGCGGGCGTGGCCCGTCAAGGGAATGACGTCGCCGATGCCGGTGGAGGACAGCAGCGCGAAACTCAGGTAATTGAGTTCCGTCCAGGTGCGTGCCAGCTCGGGGTTGACGGCAGCGCCGAACGAGTGCGGCGTCAGCGCCTGCACCGCCATGTACAGGTGGGCGAAACCCCAGGCCAGCAGGGTGAAGGTGGCGCCGGCGGCATACAGTTCGTCGGTGGTCACCCGGCGGTCGGCCAGCATGTAGGAAATCAGACTGCCGGCGGCGTAGAAGTAGAACAGGGCTTCGATCGCCGAGGACCAGAGCTGCAGATACGGCATGTCGAACAGCATCTGCGCCGTCAGCAGCGCGATGATCGGGAGCGACATGGCTACGCAGATCCAGGTGTGGCCCGGCGTGCGCTGCACCATGCGGACCGTGAAGGCGAGAATGACGATGCCGAAGGCGTTAAAAGCGACGTGGCCGTACCTGGTCTGCTCCAGGAAGGGATACAGGACCATGCCGAGCAGCTGGGCCAGCAGCAGGATGGCCGACGGGTGGCGTCGGGTGTGGACGATCATGCGGAGCAGATGCATCGTTTTCTCGTGAAGGAATGTTCGGTCCGCTATTGTATGCACAAGCGCAGCAGTGACGCGGCACGTCTCGTCCAGGCATGAAAAAACCCGCCACGCGGGCGGGTCCGGGGGACGGCAGCCGCCTGGATCAGGCGGCGACGCTGTCGATCACGCCCATGTCCGCGGACGACATCAGGCGATCGATGTCGACCAGGATGATCATGCGCTCGTCGACCGTGCCCAGGGCCACCACGTAGTCGGTGTTCAGGGCGCCGCCCATGTCGGGCGCGGGCTTGATCTGGTCGGCCGTCAGCGAGATCACGTCGGACACCGAATCGACCACCATGCCCACCACGCGGTCCTGGATGTTCAGGATGATCACGACGGTGAACTGGTTGTAGGTCGGCTCGCCGAGCTTGAATTTGATGCGCATGTCGACGATCGGCACGATGGTGCCGCGCAGGTTGACCACGCCCTTGACGTGCTCCGGAGCGCTGGCAATGCGGGTGACCGATTCGTAGCCGCGGATTTCCTGTACTTTCAGGATCTTGATGCCGTATTCCTCGTTGCCGAGTTTGAAGGCGAGTGCTTCGAGGACCCCATCGTTCATCAACATGTTGTCCATGGTTTTACATTGGTCTGAAAAAAGAGAATACCGGGATTATATATTTTTGCCGCATGGCAATAAATAGCGCATCGTTCGGAAACAGCCATGTGTCTCTCCCTTGCAACGGCACATCATCCGCGCCGGGGTCCGTCGTACAAGGCGGTCATGCGGCGTGCCGCGCCTTCCGGATCCGGGTCGCCGTAGACGGCCGTGATGGCCGCCACCATGTCCGCTCCGCGCGCGACCAGCGGTGCGGCATGTTCCGGCGTCATGCCGCCGATGACGACCAGCGGCAGCGTGATGTCCGCGCGCGCCGCCTCCAGCAGCGTCGGTGAAGTCACAAAATCATACTGCTTCACGGGCGACGGATAGAAGCCGCCGAAGGCGGCGTAGCTGGCGCCGGCGGCCTGCGCCGCGCGCGCCAGCGCCAGGTCGCCATAGCAGGAAGCACCGACAATCGCGGTCTTCCCCAGCGCGCGGCGCGCCTGTGCAAGTGCGGCGTCAAGCGCGCCCAGGTGGACGCCGTCGGCATCGATGTGCATGCACAAGTCGACGTGGTCGTTGATGATGAGCGGCCGGCCGTGGCGCCGGCACAAGGCCAGCAGCGCCCTGGCCTGCTCCAGGCGCAAGTCGCTGCCGGCGTTCTTCTGCCGGTACTGCACCAGGGCCGCGCCGCCGCGCAGGGCCGCTTCGGTCGCCGCCAGCAGCCGTTCGGTGTCGTCCCAGTTCGGGGTGACGAGGTATAAGCCGCGCATGGATGTCCTATGCAATGGAGTGGAGGAAGCGGCGCGGAACGCGCTGCCCCGGGGCGATCGCGAACGACCCGGCCAGCGCCGCATGGCAATAGACCTGGGCCGCGCCGAGGGCGTCGAACATGCCCTCGCCCAGTGCCAGGCGGGCAGCCAGCGCGGAAGCCAGGGTGCAGCCGCTGCCGTGAAACTGCCCGGGCAGGCGCGGCCAGCGCCAGCGCTGTACCAGTGCCCCGTCGCGGTACCAGCGGTTGGTGACAAAGCGGCCGTCCCCATGGCCGCCCGTGATCAAGAGCTGCGCGCACGCAGCAGCGCCGATGGCGCACACTTCCGGTTCGTTCGGCAATGCGATGGTCGCCAGTGCCAGCAGTTCAGCCACACTGTCGACCGGGTCGTGGGCGCCGAGGACGTCGCCGCGCCCGCTGGCCAGTACCGGGTCGAGCACGATCGGCAGGCCTGGTGCGCGTTCGCGCAAACGGCGCAGCAGCCCGGCGATCGCGCGTGCGTTCTCAAGGTTGCCGGGAATGCCGATTTTCACTGCACGGATGTCGCACACCGCAAGCAGCGCCTCGGCCTGGCGCAGCACGAAGCCGGCATCCACCGGCGCCACCGCGTGCACGCGTTCGTTGTCCTGCACCGTCAGTGCTGTCGCCACCGGCAGCGCGTGCGCTCCCTGCGCGGCGATCGCCAGCACATCGGCCGCCAGGCCCGCGCCGCCGCCGGGATCGAGCCCGGCGAAGACCAGTACGCAAGGCACGGTCATGCGAGGCGCCCTTCGAGCGGCGACGAAGGCGCGGCTGCAAAGCGCTTCGGCATGCGCCCGGCGAGATACGCTTCGCGCCCCGCCTGCACGGCCAGCTTCATCGCGCGCGCCATGCGCACGGGTCTGCGCGCATGCGCGATCGCCGTGTTCATCAGGACACCGTCGCAGCCGAGTTCCATGGCGATCGCCGCATCCGAGGCAGTGCCGACCCCGGCGTCGACCAGCACCGGCACCGTGGCCTGCTCGATGATGAGCGACAGGTTCCACGGATTGACGATGCCCATGCCCGAGCCGATCAGGGACGCAAGCGGCATCACGGCGACCACGCCGATCTCCTGCAGGATGCGCGCCTGGACCGGATCGTCGCTGCAGTAGACCATGACGTCGAAGCCGTCCCGCACCAGGGTCTCGGCCGCGCGCAGGGTTTCCGGCATGTGCGGGAACAGCGTCTTCTCGTCGCCCAGCACCTCGAGCTTGACGAGCTTGCGGCCATCGAGCAGTTCGCGCGCCATCTGCAAGGTATAGACCGCATCGGCTGCGTTGTAGCAGCCGGCGCTGTTCGGCAGGATCGTGAAGCGGCCCGGGGGCAGCACATCGAGCAGGTTCGGCGCGTCCGGGTCCTGGCCGATGTTGACGCGCCGGATCGCCACCGTCACGATCTCGGCGTCGGCCGCCAGGGTCGCAGCGCGTGTTTCATCGAGGTCGCGGTACTTGCCGCTGCCGACCAGCAAACGCGAGCGGTAGGTTTTACCGGCGATGATGAGGGAGTCTTCGTTCATGGGTCCAGTCCTTTCAGCCGCCGCCGATGGCGCGTACGATGTCCACCCGATCCCCGGGTGCGAGGGGCCGCGCTTCCCACTGCTGGCGGGGCACTACCTGGCGGTTCACCGCCAGCGCCACCGCCCCGCTCAGGATGCCGAGCGCGCCCACCAGGTGGCCCAGCGTCTGGCCCGCGGGCAGGCGATACGGTTCGCCATTGAGTTCAATCTCAAGTTCAATCGCGCGCATGTTCATACCTCGCGGTACAGCTTCGCACCGCCGCGCACGAACTCGATCGCCTTTTCCCCCATGCCCAGCGCCAGCGCTCCCTCTTCCGGGACGCCACGCGCGGCGGCGTAGGCGCGCACGTCCTGGGTGATCTTCATCGAGCAGAAATGCGGACCGCACATCGAGCAGAAGTGGGCGACCTTGCCCGACTCCTTGGGCAGCGTTTCGTCGTGGAAGGCGCGCGCCTTGTCGGGGTCCAGGCCGAGATTGAACTGGTCTTCCCAGCGGAACTCGAAGCGCGCTTTCGACAGCGCGTTGTCGCGGATCTGCGCGCCGGGATGGCCCTTCGCGAGATCGGCGGCGTGGGCGGCGATTTTATAGGTGATGATCCCGTCCTTGACATCGGCCTTGTCGGGCAGGCCGAGGTGCTCTTTCGGGGTCACATAGCACAGCATGGCGGTGCCGTACCAGCCGATGTGGGCGGCGCCGATGCCCGACGTGATGTGGTCGTAGCCGGGCGCGATGTCGGTGGTCAGCGGCCCGAGGGTATAGAACGGCGCCTCGCCGCAGCCTTCCAGCTGCAGGCGCATGTTCTCGCGGATCAGGTGCAGCGGCACGTGGCCGGGTCCCTCGATCATGGTTTGCACATCGTGTTTCCACGCGACCTGCGTCAGTTCACCGAGGGTGGCCAGTTCCGCCAGCTGTGCTTCGTCGTTGGCGTCGTAGATCGAACCGGGGCGCAGGCCGTCGCCCAGGCTGAAGGCGACGTCATACATCTTCATGATGGCGCAGATGTCCTCGAAATGCGTATAGAGGAAGGACTCCCTGTGGTGCGCCAGACACCACTTGGCCATGATCGAGCCCCCACGCGAGACGATCCCCGTCAGGCGCTTGGCCGTCATCGGCACGTGGGCCAGGCGCACGCCGGCGTGGATCGTGAAATAGTCGACGCCCTGCTCGGCCTGCTCGATGAGCGTGTCGCGGTAGATCTCCCAAGTGAGGTCCTCGGCCTTGCCATGCACCTTTTCCAGCGCCTGGTAGAGCGGCACGGTGCCGATCGGAACCGGGCTGTTCCGCACGATCCATTCGCGCGTTTCGTGAATGTGCTTTCCGGTCGACAGATCCATCACGTTGTCGGCGCCCCAGCGGATCGCCCAGGTCATCTTGTCGACCTCTTCGCCGATCGACGAGGTCACGGCCGAGTTGCCGATGTTGGCGTTGATCTTGACGAGGAAGTTGCGGCCGATGATCATCGGCTCGCTCTCGGGATGATTGATGTTGGCCGGGATGATGGCGCGTCCGCGCGCGACTTCCGCACGCACGAATTCCGGCGTGATCACGTCGGGGATACTCGCGCCGAAGGACTGGCCCGGGTGCTGGCGGCCCAGCAGTTCGGCCGTGCGCTTTCCCATCGGGCCGCTGTTTTCCAGCTGCGCCAGGTATTCCTGCCGGCGCAGGTTCTCGCGCAGGGCGACGAATTCCATCTCGGGGGTGATGATGCCGCGTCGCGCATAGTGCATCTGGGTGACGTTGCTGCCCGCTTTTGCCCGGCGTGGTGTGCGTCCCAGCCCGAAGCGCAGCGCGTCCAGGCCGGGATCGCGCAGGCGCTGGGCACCGAAGGCGGAACTCGGGCCGGGCAGCGCCTCGGTGTCGCCGCGCGCGGCGATCCAGTCGGCGCGTAGTGGCGCCAGGCCGCGCCGGATGTCGATCGTGGCCGCCGGGTCGGTGTAGGGGCCCGACGTGTCGTAGACGAACACCGGCGGGTTGGGCTCGCCGCCGAAGCTGGCGGAGGTATCCGATTGGGCCACCGCGCGCATCGGCACCCGGATGTCGGGGCGGCTGCCTTCGATGAAGACCTTGGTCGAATTGGGAAACGGTGCAATGGCGGCCAGGTCCACGGTGGCGGTGGTGGCGTCGAACTTCAGTGGTGCGTTCATGCGGCTCCTTTGGGCAGGAGCCAGCAAAGGAGTCGCAGAAGACCGTCCGGGCGCGTGTGCGCGGCCGGCAGGACATCTCGAAGCTTCCCTTCGCTGGCATTATCCAGATCAGGTTCAGAGGGTATTTCTCACCCGCGCTTCAATTGATGCGCAGGACCCCTAGCGTTTGCTGCCATATCGGCAACGGGCTCAGTATAGCCCAACTATTTGCCGGTGTGCTGCTGTCAGCCTCTTTTTTACGGCAGTGGCGCCGCGCCGGCAGTCGACGCGCGCAGGTCACATCATGGGCGGCTCCGCGTTCAGCGGCAGCAGATGCAGTTCCCCGTCGATGAGGCGCACCTCGACGAACGGGGTGTGCCCCGGCGTGATGTCCTGGGCCGCTTGCGGCCCGTTCTCGATCGATACTTCCAGCCGCACGGTCGGCGCCTCGGTCGGCACCTCGATGGCATCGGCACGCGAAATGCTCCAGTCCGTGCTGACGCCGGCCCGGTGGTACACCTCCTTGCCATCGACCCGCACGGTCACTGTGTTGTTCTGGAAGCCATCGCCCAGCCTCACGCGTAACATCATGACTGCCCTCGCATTCTCGGTTGTTGCAACAAGCGTGCTGGACAGGCCGCGGTTATTGCAGGCCTGTCCAGCCAGTAGCGCCACCAGCACGACGACACTCCAGAGCTGACGCGCCATGATCCCCCCCTTTTCTTCCAGCCCCGATCCATCAGGACTTCTTGCCAGCGCGCGTGGACGCTGCCGCCAGGCTTGCCTGCGCCCCCTTCTCATCGCCGATCATATTCTGGGCAGAGGCCAGGCAGGACAGCGCCTGCTTGCTGGAGATCGGATCGAGCACCGGGCTCTCGGCCATCCGGGACAGCAGCGCGATACTGGCATCAGGCTGGGCCTGACGCACGCTGACCGGTTTGCCCTCGCCGGCATTCACGGTCTTGAAGGTGCGCGCGGCATTTACGCCCTTGACCATCCTGACATAGCTCGCCATCCGATGGGCGTCGAAGCGCTCGAGCACTTCGTCGAACGCGTCGTTACCGGCGCGCAGGGTCTCGTTGTCCGAACCCTTCAGGTAGAGCAGCGCGCCCTGCGCTTCGCCCATGAAGAGGTCGGCCAGCTTGTCGTCGTCCTGGCTGACCGGATAACGCACCCGGATCGTCAGGATATCGGACAGCACCTGCGAGCCATCGAGCGCCGCATACGCGGCCCGCACCCGGTAACGTCCCGGCTGGTCGAAGTAGAAGCCGCCCTTGCCGTAGCCGATATAGGCGCTGTCGGCGATCTCGTCGCCCACGCCGAGCACGGCCTGGCGCTCGCCGACCAGGTGGTCGATCAGGGGCTCGTAGGCGCGCACTTCCCCGCCCGGCCGGCTGATCACGATCTTGACCAGGCCGTAGTTCGGATGCAGCCAGGTATGGGCACGGCGGCCACGCGTGTCGGTCGCCCGGAGTTTGAGCTCCAGCACGACCGGCTCGCCGAGCGCAAAGCTCTCTTGAAAAGTCGAGATCGCCAGCACCAGGCCCGAATCGTCGGAAATCGGGTCGGCCATCACCTCGCGCCCGAGCGAGGCGCCGACGATGAAATCGCTGCCGCCCATGATGACGTCGTTGCGGAAACCATGGCGCAGGTGGATCAGTTCCTCGTCGTCGAAACGGAAATCGAAACTGCTCCAGTAACCGGCCGCTCCGCCTTTCGGGTAATACCACGGGTAATTCATCCAGGACAGCGAGTCGGGCCGGTTCGGTTTCGGCGGCGAGGCATACTGTTTCTGCCAGGAGTGCATCAGGTTGAAGCAGTGGCCGAGTTCATGCACATAGGTGTAGAGCTGCAGCCGCTGCTGCTCGGCCGTGGTCCCGCCAACGCCCGCATGGAACACCGCGCACCCCTGGCGCTGCTTGCCGTCCTGGTCGAACATGATGCCGTACAGGCCGGATCCGAGATCGTGGTTCTGCGCGACCAACTGCCAGACGTACCATTGCTGCAGATCGCTCCAGAGCGAAAAATGCTGTTGCATCGATGCATGCAGCTCGGCATTGCTCCAGCTGGCGTTCGCGCCGGCGGCGCTGATGTCGATGACGTTGTTGCCAGCGGTCGGCGCCATGCCGATGCCGGCCTCGGCAAACGCACTGACGACGTTGACGTTGCGCGCAGTGCCGCCCGACGGCAGCATGCCGGTGTTGTAGGCGGAAAATGGAGAAGTCGTGACATCCGATACGCAATCCGTTTCGATGCGCACCGAGCGGTAGTGAAGCGAGGCAAACGGGCAATGATAGGACGCGCCCGGCGAATTGCTCACGGTGAAGAATTGCAAAGTTGCAGCTGCCTGCGGCTGGAAGAAACTCACCCGCGGTATCGTGACCTGCACCACAGGCGCCCCGGCCGCAAAGCTAAACTGCGCCTTTCCCTTGATGACGATCTGGGAAAATCCCACCGTGACGGTCGGACTGTCCACGATGAACGAACCGTAATAGGACAGCGTCCTGCCGACCATCTGGTAAAAGTCGCCGCTGACCCGCTTCATGGAGCGGCTGCGGTCGACGTCGACCCGCAGTTCGATCGAGAAGCTGCCGAGCGCACCGGCATAGCATCCGCTGACTGCCTTCTTGATGATGGGCACTTGCGGGAGAGGAATCTTGGGAATCGGAAATGGCGGTACATGCGGAACCGGGGCGGCTTCAGGTAGGGCGCCGGTCGGCGCGGTGTCGTGCGGCTCGCCGATACCCAGCTCGCCATTGGTCATGCCGGACACTTCTTCATACGACATATGGCCGTTCGGTTCGGCCAGCGCTTCGTCGCTTGCATTCTCCACCCCGGTTGGATCCAGTTGTGACATGTTTGCTCCTAGAAATGGCCTATCGTTATGGGCGTAGCCCGGGGCGGCGGTACCCGCCCTCATGCCGGCTGCTTTCCTTTGACCGCAAGGGAGATGCAGACGATTCGTCGAGGCCGCTGTTATTCGTAACGATTGGGAACGTGTTTAGACGCAAATCAAGGAATCTGGATCTGGGAAAGGCAATACGAGGTGACCTATAATGGTTCCTTTCGTACATTCAAACGCCATCACATCATGGAATTAGCCAAGTCTTTCGAGCCAGCCGACATTGAACAAACCTGGCGCGCCGAGTGGGAGCAGCGCGGGTACTTCGCCGCCACCATGGACGCCGACAAACCAGCGTTCAGCATCCAGCTGCCGCCGCCGAACGTGACGGGCACGCTGCACATGGGCCATGCGTTCAACCAGACCGTGATGGATGGCCTGACGCGCTACTACCGCATGCGCGGCTTCAATACCGCCTGGATCCCGGGCACCGACCACGCCGGCATCGCGACCCAGATCGTGGTGGAGCGCCAGCTCGACGCCCAGAAGATCTCGCGTCACGACCTCGGCCGCGACGAATTCATCAAGAAGGTCTGGGCGTGGAAGGAAGAGTCGGGCAACACGATTACCGGCCAGATGCGCCGCCTGGGCACATCGCCCGACTGGCAGCGCGAATACTTCACGATGGACGAGACGCGCTCGAAGACCGTGTCCGAAGTCTTCGTACGCCTCTACGAGCAAGGCCTGATCTACCGCGGCAAGCGCCTGGTGAACTGGGATCCGAAGCTCGGCACGGCCGTGTCGGACCTGGAAGTGGACTCAAGCGAGGAAGACGGCTCGATGTGGTACATCCAGTACCCGCTGGCCGACGGTTCGGGCAGCCTGACGGTCGCCACCACCCGTCCTGAAACCATGCTGGGCGACGTGGCTGTCGCGGTCGACCCGACCGACGAACGGTATATCCACCTGGTCGGCAAGATGCTGAAATTGCCGCTGACGGAGCGCGAGATCCCGGTCATCGCCGACTCCTACGTCGACAAGGAATTCGGCAGCGGCTGCGTGAAGATCACGCCGGCGCACGATTTCAACGACTACGCCGTCGGCCAGCGCGCCAATCTCGCGCCGATCACGATCATGACCCTGGATGCGAAGATCAACGAGAACGGCCCGGCGCAGTACCAGGGTCTGGACCGTTTCGCGGCGCGCAAGCAGATCGTGGCCGACCTGGAAGCGCTTGGTCTCCTTGAACAGGTGAAACCGCACAAGCTGATGGTGCCGCGCGGCGACCGTACCGGCGTCGTCATCGAACCGATGCTGACCGACCAGTGGTTCGTCGCCATGACGAAACCGGCGCCGGAAGGCAGCTTCAATCCCGGCAAATCGATCACTGAAGTGGCGCTGGAAAAGGTCGCCAGCGGCGAGATCAAGTTCGTGCCGGAGAACTGGAGCACGACCTATAACCAGTGGCTGGGGAATATCCAGGACTGGTGCATCTCGCGCCAGCTGTGGTGGGGCCACCGGATCCCGGCCTGGTTCGACGAAGCCGGCAACATCATCGTCGCCCGCGACGAGGAAGAAGCGACATTAAAAGCTGCCGCACAGGGCATCACCGGGACGCTCCGCCGTGACGAAGACGTGTTGGATACCTGGTTCTCGTCGGCCCTGGTGCCGTTTTCGACCATGGGCTGGCCGGA
Organism: Massilia sp. CMS3.1; assembly: GCF_051262535.1. NCBI lineage: Bacteria > Pseudomonadati > Pseudomonadota > Betaproteobacteria > Burkholderiales > Oxalobacteraceae > Massilia > Massilia sp. CMS3.1. Next base: position 45,974 of record NZ_JBIMES010000012.1, read on the forward strand.
AGAGACGCCGGACATGAAGATGTTCCTGCCGTCGTCGGTGCTCGTCACCGGTTTCGACATCATCTTCTTCTGGGTCGCGCGCATGGTCATGATGACGGCGCACTTCACAAATAAAGTGCCGTTCGAGACGGTGTACGTGCACGGCCTGGTGCGCGACTCGCAGGGCCAGAAAATGTCCAAGTCGAAGGGCAATACGCTCGACCCGATCGACCTGATCGACGGTATCGACATCGAGTCGCTGGTGAATAAACGCACCGCCGGCCTGATGGACCCGCGCGCCGCCGAGAAAATCGCGAAAGCCACCCGCAAGGAGTTCCCGACCGGGATCCCGGCGTTTGGTACCGACGCCGTGCGTTTCACGATGGCGAGCTACGCCTCGCTGGGCCGCAACATCAATTTCGACCTGGGCCGCGCCGAAGGCTACCGCAACTTCTGCAACAAGCTGTGGAACGCGACCCGCTTCGTGATGATGAACACGGAAGGGAAAGATTGCGGTGCGCCGGATGAAGCCGATTTGTCGCAGGCCGACCGATGGATCATCTCGCTGATGAACCGCGCCGAACTGGACGTGGCAAAAGGTTTTGCCGACTACCGCTTCGACAACATCGCCAGCGCCATCTATAAATTCGTCTGGGACGAATACTGCGACTGGTACCTGGAAGTGGCCAAGGTCACGGTCCAGCAAGGCACCGAAGCCCAGCAGCGCGCGACCCGCCACACCCTGCTGCGCGTGCTGGAAGTGATCCTGCGCCTGGCGCATCCGGTGATTCCGTTCGTGACCGAAGCGCTGTGGCAGGCGATTGCGCCGATGGCCGGCAAGACTGGCGACTCGATCATGCTCCAGCCCTACCCGATCGCCAACGAGGCGCTGATCGATGAAGGCGCCGAAGGCTGGATGGCGCAGCTGAAGGACTTGACGAATGCCACGCGCAACCTGCGCGGCGAGATGAAGCTGTCGCCGTCGGTGCGCGTGCCGCTGATCGTCGAGCCGGGCAATGACAGCGACCGCGCCAACATGGCCGGCTTCGCGCCCTTCATCCAGTCGCTCGGTAAACTGGCGGAAGTGCAGATCGTCGAGACGCTGCCGGAGTCGCCGGCCGCGGTGTCGATCGTCGGCACGACGAAATTGATGCTGAAAGTCGAGATCGACGTCGCCGTTGAGCGCGAACGCCTGTCGAAGGAGATCGCGCGCATCGAGGGCGAGATCGCGAAGGCGACGTCCAAGCTGTCGAGCGAAAGCTTTGTCGCCCGTGCGCCGGCGGCGGTCGTGGCCCAGGAAAAGGAACGCCTGGCGAACTTCTCCGCGACGATCGAGAAGATGCGCGAACAGCTGGACAAACTGTCAGCGGGCTGACCCGCCCCTGACGAACGCGGCCCTGGTGGCCGCGTTTTTTTTGACCGAATCCATGGAAGAAGGAACACGATGATCGTCGATCACATGTACGTGCTGGCCGTCCACGACCTCGACCGCTCTGCCGCCTTTTACCGCGACGCCCTCGGCTTTGCCGTCCATGACATGGGCGACCCGGGCTGGCGCATGTTCGAACGCGAAGGCTGCCGCATCATGGCGGGCGTCTGTCCGGAGGCCATGCCGCCCGCCGACACCGGCTTTCACTCGTACTTTGGCTACCTGGTGGTGGACGATGCCGACGCCTGGCATGCACGGGCGCTCGCCGCGGGCGCCGAGATCACGAAGGCGCTGGCCGACGAGCCCTGGGACATGCGCGAGTTCGGACTGCGCACGGTCGACGGGCACCGCCTGATGGTCGGCCACGCATTGCCGGGCGCCTGAAACATTCAGCAACGTTTTTTATCGCCAACTTGCACGCAGGGTTTGCTACACTCCCCCCAGCGTAACTACAACAATGGAGACAACCCAATGCGTATCCTGATCAAAGCCGGCCTCGTGGCCACCATGCTGTTCGCTGGCGCCGCCGGCGCCCAAAACACGTCGCCGGTCGGCCTGTGGAAGACGGTCGACGACGAGACCGGCAAGCCAAAAGCCCTGGTGCGTATCACCGAAGAAAACGGCGCCCTGCAGGGCAAGATCGAAAAGCTGTTCCGCGGCCCGAACGAAGAGCAGAACCCGACCTGCACCGCCTGCAGCGATTCGCGCAAGAACCAGCCGATCGTCGGCATGACGATCGTGTCGGGCCTGAAGAAGGACGGCAACGAGTTCACCGGCGGCGAAATCCTCGATCCGGGCAAGGGCAAGGTCTACAAGAGCAAGGCGACGCTGCGCGAAGGCGGCCAGCGCCTCGAGGTGCGCGGCTATATCGGCGCGCCGATGTTCGGCCGCTCGCAAGTCTGGCACCGCGAGCAGCAGTAACACTGGTTGATTGACCATCAAGCGGCCCCTGCGGCCGCTTTTTTTTTCCATCCGATGACCCTATTTCAAAGCTATCTGTTCCTGGGCCTGGCCATCGTGGTCGAGGTGATCGCCACCACGGCCCTGAAGGCCACCGACAATTTCACGCGACTGTGGCCCAGCGTGCTGACGGTCGTCTGCTACGCCGCCTCGTTTTATTTGCTGACCTTCAGCCTGAAGGTGCTGCCGACGGGAATCGCGTATGCGATCTGGTCGGGCGTCGGAATCATCCTCATTTCCATCGTGAGCTGGGTCGTCTACAAGCAGAGCCTGGACCTGCCGGCGCTGATCGGGCTGGGACTGATCATTGCGGGCGTGCTGGTCATTAACCTGTTCTCGAAAAGCGTCGGGCACTAGCCCAGGGCGCCGCCGAGTCGGGTCATGCGGATCGTGTGCTGCTGCTGTTCGCCGCCGTCGGTACTCCAGCGCTGGTGCGCTTCGAGGGTGTCGGCGTCGAGGCGGCGCCAGGTGAACTGGGTGGGCGCGTTCACGGGCGCGAAGGTGGCGTGGGCAAGGCCGATCTCCGAGGCGCGCCAGGTAAATTCTCCCCATGACGACAAGACTTCGCCGTCGAGGAAGCTGATGGTGCTGCCGTCGCTGGACTCGGTGAATGCCGCGCTGCCGAAGCGGCGCGAGCGGAAGGTGCGCTGGTCGGGGCGATCGTATTGCTCGAAGAACTCCTTGCCGTCGGGGCTCCGCCCTTTCCAGCGGCCTTCGAGAAACTGAAGCTTGCCAAAGTCGTCCAGGCTGAACATGTCATCTCTCCCAAAGGATGCAATGCGGCGACACGGTGCGGAGATGGCGCTAGCGCGGCGTACGGCGCCGGTCGTGCGAGCGTTGCTGGCTTGGTGAACACAGCACGCGCAGCGCGACCTTGCGCGGCACCCCGACGAGCTGCATGAACTCGAGCGCGGGCGACAACCCATCCGTTTGCAGCAACTTCAAGGCGTCGTTGACGCGTGCCGCCAGATAGGCATTTGCGCGCGGATCGACATTGGCGCTTCCAGACATTCAATAGCCTCGCTACCTCCACCCTCTAGCGTGCATCCTAGCAAACCCGCACCGATGTGGCGCGCGCTTGCAGGCGTGCAAATGCTTAGTCAGGTGGAATGGGGGCAGTGCCGTCCGGTCTGCTCGCAGCGAAGCTTTTGGACAGGGGCCGCAGCAGGGCAAGGATCGCGAGCGCGAACAATGCGCTCACCACCGCGGTCGCCTCGCGCCCCATGCCGGCGGCAACGCCGACGGCGGCCGTCAGCCAGACGCTGGCGGCGGTCGTCAGGCCGCGGATGTCGTTCGTGTCGCTCTGCTTGAGGATGGCGCCGGCGCCGAGGAATCCGATGCCGGCCGTGACGCCCTGCAGGACGCGCGACAGGTCTTCGATCTGCATGCCGGCCTGCAAGGGAATCAGTACGAACAGGGCCGAGCCGAGCGAAACCAGCATGTGGGTGCGCAAGCCCGCCGAGGCGCCGACCGATTCGCGCTCGTAGCCGAGGATGCCGCCGAGCACGACCGCCACCAGCAGGCGCACCACCAGCCGGGTGATGGACTCCACATCGCCCAGGTCCGAAAATTCATGTTGTATCGTTATCCAGCTTTGCTGCCACCACACGTCGCGCTCCTGTCATCATTTTCGGAGATCATGACAGATGAGCGAGCTCAGCGGCGCACGCTGGAGACTCGGTGGCGCTGTTGCGTGCCGTCACAGCCAGCCCGCATCGCGCGCCATCCGGCAGGCTTCGATCCGGTTCGTGGCGCCGAGTTTACTGATGGCTTCGGACAGGTAATTGCGCACCGTGCCCTCCGACAGGTGGACCTGGCGCGCGATGTCGGCGCTGCTGCGGCCCTCCCCGGCCAGGCGCAGCACCTGACGTTCGCGCTCGGACAGGGGGTCTTGTGCGCCGCCCCAGATTTCCTGCGCCAGTTCGGGCGCGACCGCGCGCCCGCCCGCGTGCACGCTGCGGATCGCGGCGGCCAGCGTGTCGGCCGGCGCATCCTTCAACAGGTAGCCGCGCACGCCGGCTGCCAAAGCGCGCCGCAGGTAGCCGCTGCGCCCGAAAGTCGTGACGATCACGACGCGGCTGCGCGCACCCTGTTGCGCCAGGCTGGCGGCCAGTTCCAGCCCCGTCATGCGCGGCATTTCGATATCGGTCAGCACGATGTCCGGTACCAGCGCTTCGCACAGCGCCAGTGCCTCCTTGCCGTCGGCGGCAAGGGCGACCACGTCGAAATCGGGTTCGAGTCCCAGCAGCGCAGCCAGGGCACCGCGCACCAGCGCCTGGTCTTCGGCGATCAGGATGCGGATCATGCGGCGCCGCCTGCCGGCACGCGCAACTCGAGCGCGAGACCGGTGCCGACGCGCAGCGCCAGCTTGCCGCCGAGCGCCGCCGCGCGTTCCTGCATGCCGGACAGCCCGTTGCCATGCCGTAGGTCCGCGTGTGTGCGCAGGCGGCTGCCGTCATCGAGCACGCGCAGCACCACGCTGCCCTCTTCCACGAACAGGGACAAGGTGCAGCGGCGCGCGCCCGCATGGCGCACGACGTTCGTGACCGCTTCGCGCAGCGCCAGAGCCAGCACGTGTTCGGTCGCAGGAAGCAGGTTGATACGCTCGACCTGTTCGCACAGTTCGACGTCGGCCGCGGCCAGGCTGGCGCGCGCGTTGGCCAGGGCGTGGGCCAGGCCGCTGTGGCGGTAGCCGGTGACCGCCGCGCGCACCTCGGCCAGGGTCTGGCGCGCGCTGGTTTCGATGTCGCCGATCTCGCGGGCGCAGGCCTCGGCATCGCGGTGCACGAGTTTGCGCGCCAGTTCGGCCTTCAGGGCGATCAGCGAGAGCGAATGTCCAAGCAGGTCGTGCAGGTCGCGCGAGATGCGTTCGCGCTCGGCGATGGTGGCCATGTGCTCGACCTCTTCCTGCTTGCGCACCAGCGCCTGGCGCGAGCGGCGCAGGCGTGCATCCATGAAGGACCCGATGCCCACGGGCAGGCTGACGGTCAGGATCGGCATCAGGAACATGAAGCGCATCTGCATCGGCTCGATCAGCAGCGATGTGAGAACGCCGATCGCGATCACGCCGCCGATCGCCAGCATGGCGCGCCGCACATGCATGATTTGGGCGGCCATCGCGCAAGCGAAGATGAAGAAGGTGGAGGCGCCGACGTTCCAGCGCACCCAGGCGATGCCGATCAGGCAGCCCCCCAGCATGCAGGCGAGCACTTCCCAGCCGCGCGCCCAGTAGCTGGCGCAGTACAGCGGGATGAAAACCACGAAGGTCAGCACCAGCATCGCCGCCTCGACGGCACTCGGGTGCACGTACGCGTACTTCCAGAACATGTAGCCAAGACTCAGCAGCCAGAAGTACGGCATCCTGCCCTGGTCAGGCGGGATCCACGGCCCCGCCCACACTCTCCGAATCGCCTGGCTGATCGAGTTCATCGCGCTTTTCTTTCGTAGTTATTCAGCCAGCAGGCGCACGTCGGCGATCTCGAAGCGGTAGTCACCCGGCTGTGGGCCGGCGTTGAATCCTAACATGGTCACGGCCCCCGGATCGATGCCTTTCAGCTCGCTGAAGGGCACCGATATTTCGGTCCACGCCGGTCCCGTGGTGAAGGGCTTCGCGCCCGGTATCCGCACGCCCTGCGACATCGCGATCATCTGGTAGGTCTTGCCATCGCCGCGCACCTTGAAGCGCACCACTTTGGCGGCCGACAGGTCGGTCGACTCCATCGCTTGTTTTCCCGGCATGAAGGCCACGCCGGCCCAGGCGAACGGCAAGCCCGGGGCCACTTTCGCATCGATCGCCAGGGGCACCTGGCCGTCCGCCAGCGCCGGCCCCGCCGCCAGGGTGACGGTCGACTTGCCGCCGACGAAACCGTCGGTCGACGGCCCCCAACCCATGCCGAACGGGCTGGCCAGGTGCTGTTCGCTGAACAGGCTGATGCGCCCTCCCGGGGGCAGCGCGATGGCCTTTGCGCCCTGCTGGGCCGCCTTGGCGACCTGCTGGCGCTGGCCGTCGCGCAAGCCATTCGCGCTCTCGCCATCCTTCCAGACCTCGACGATGCGGCGCGTGGCCAGGATGTCCGCCGTCGGGTTGCCATCGACCAGCAGCAGGTCGGCCTTGAAGCCCTTCTCGATACGCCCGCGCTGGCCCAGCTTGAACACGTGCGCCGGCACGCTGGTGGCTGCCGCCAACGCTTGCGCCGGGTTCAGGCCGGCGTCGACCAGCGCCGCCAGTTCGCGGTGCATGCTCACACCGTACTGGGTGCCCGGGTTGCCGGCGTCGGTCCCCGCCAGCACCGGCACGCCCGCCGCCATCATGGCTGCGGCAACTGCCTTGGGCGCGGCGAGCCTCTCAGGGCGCGCACTGTTCCCATAGCGCGCTTTGAGCGCGGCCTGCGCTTCCTTGTCGAGCAGGCTGGCAAAGGCCGGATTGGCCAGCAGGTCGTCGCCGCGCCAGCCGGCCATGCTTTCGAGCACGGTAAAGGTGGGGATCACGAAGGCGCCTTTGCTGCGCGCCAGCTGCGCCAGCCCCGTCGCATCGGCCGTAGCGCCCGGGAACAGGTGCACCAGCCCGTCGGCGCCCGCTTCGAGCACGGCGCGCGCATCCTTCTCGTTGCCGATGTGGACCACGGCCAGTTTGCCGCGCACGTGCGCCGCCGCGATCACGGCCTTCGTCGTCGCCAGGTCGAGCGACTGAAAACCGTAGCCGGTTTCCATCACGATCTTGATGAAGTCGGACCCTTCGGCGATGCGCGCGTCCACGAAAGCCTGGGCTTGTTCGGGCCTGGTGATGGTGGGGATGGCGATGCCGAACTGGGTGCCGTGACCATTCGGGGCGGTGACCAGCGTGCCGGCCGAAAACAGGTCGGCATGCTGGTGATTGCCGCCCTGCGCCATCGCCTGTTTCGCCTTCTTCATCATGGCGACGTCGGTGAACATGTCGATCTGGGTGGTCACGCCGAACAACACCGGCAGTTCGTGCGCGCGGAAGGCGTGGGTGTGCGCGTCGATCAGGCCCGGCAGCAGCGTGCGGCCCGCGCCGCTGACCACACGCGCCCCGTTCGGCGCCGCGCCACGGAAGTCGGCATCGATGATGATGCCCTTGTCGAACAATACCGAACGGCGTTCGTGGGTGGCCTTGCCATCGAACACGCGCACGTCCTGCACCAGCGTGGGCGCGGCGAATGCGGCGGGGCCGGCGCCGAGGGCGGCGAGCAGGAACAGGCGTGTCAGGGTGGTCGGTTTCATCGGGCTCTCCAGTGGGTTGGTATGAACCGAGTATCCGGATGCCGCGGCAGCTACGGTAGAAGCAGCTGCCACCACTTCCAGGTGACAAATGTCATGTGCGGGGACGGTGCCGGGCCAGGTGGCGATCGAGCGCGTTCGCGAACTGCTGGCGGTCGGCCTGGCTGAAGGCGGCCGGGCCGCCGGTGTCGACGCCGCCGCTGCGCAGTTCTTCCATGAAGGCGCGCATGCTCAGTTGCTGGGCGATGGTGTCCTTCGTATAAAAATCGCCGCGCGGATTCAGGGCGAAGCCGCCCTTTTCCAGCACCAGCGCCGCCAGCGGAATGTCGCCGGTGACGACCAGGTCGCCGGGACTGAGGCGCTCGACGATCTCGGCGTCGGCCACGTCCGCGCCGCTGGGCACCTGCACCGAGCGGATGAATTTCGAGCCGGGCACGCGCAGCAGCTGGTTCGCCACCAGCGTGACCTGGATGTGCGTGCGCTCGGCAACGCGGTACAGGATGTCCTTGATGACGGCCGGGCAAGCGTCGGCATCGACCCAGATCTGCATCGCGTGGGTCAGGTCAGTGCTCAACGCAACGGATCCCACAAGTCCCCGGTCGGGCTGATGCGCGGGGCGGCGACGCCAAAGTGTTGATAAGCCGCCGGGGTGGCGATGCGCCCGCGCGGGGTGCGCTGCAGGTAGCCCTGCTGGATCAGGTAGGGTTCGAGTACGTCTTCGATGGTGTCGGCCGCTTCGCCGATGGCCGCCGCCAGGTTGCCGATGCCGACCGGACCGCCGCCGAATTTGAAGAGCACCGCTTCGAGCAGTTTCCGGTCCATGACGTCGAAGCCGACCGAGTCGACGTCGAGCATGATCAGGGCCAGGTCGGCGATCTCTTTCGTGATCTCGCCATTGCCCTTCACTTCCGCGTAGTCGCGTACGCGGCGCAGCAGGCGGTTCGCGATACGCGGCGTGCCGCGCGCACGCATTGCCACCTCTTTGGCGCCGTCCTGATCGATCGGGGCTGCCAGCAGCGCGGCGCTGCGGGTGACGATCTTGGTCAGCTCCTCGACGTTGTAAAACTCGAGGCGGGCGACGATGCCGAAGCGGTCGCGCAGCGGATTGGTCAGCATGCCGGCGCGGGTGGTGGCGCCGACCAGCGTGAACGGTTGCAGGTCGAGTTTCACGGAACGCGCGGCCGGGCCTTCGCCGATCACGATGTCGATCTGGTAGTCCTCGAGTGCCGGGTACAGGATCTCTTCGACCACTGGCGACAGACGGTGAATCTCGTCGATGAACAGCACGTCGTTCGGCTCGAGATTAGTGAGAATGGCGGCCAGGTCGCCCGGGCGCTCGAGCACCGGGCCCGAGGTCTGGCGCAGGTTGACGCCCATCTCGCGCGCGATGATGTGCGCCAGCGTGGTTTTACCCAGGCCCGGTGGGCCGAACAGCAGCGTGTGGTCGAGCGCTTCGCGCCGCTTGCGGGCGGCGGAGATAAAAATCTCGAGCTGGCCGCGGATTTTTTCCTGGCCGACGTATTCGTCGAGCTGCTTCGGGCGCAAGGCGCGCTCGATCGCCTCCTCGTTGGGCGAGGCCGGCGCGGCGTCGATGACCCGCTGCTCGGTGAAATTGTCGGTCTGGATGCTCATTATTCAATCTTTGATGACAAACGGCGCTTCATGCCTTCGACAGCGCTTTCAATGCGAACTTGATGCCGTCCGACACGGTCGAGCCGGCCGGCAGGTTCTTGATGGCCAGCAGCGCTTCCTTGTCAGAATACCCCAAAGACTGCAGCGCGTTGAGCACGTCGGACTGGGTATCGTCGCGCGGCGCGCTGCCGACGATGCCAAGATCGGCGCCGACCTTGCCCTTCAGTTCCAGCAGCAGCCGCTCGGCGGTCTTCTTGCCGATGCCGGGTACCTTCATCAGGCGCCCGGATTCCTGCAAGGTAACGGCCTGCGCCAGATCGGTCACCGTCATGCCGGACAATATCGCCAGCGCGGTACGGGCGCCGACGCCGGTGATCTTGATCAGCTGGCGAAACAGCGCGCGCTCGCTGGCGCTGCCGAAACCGAACAGCAAATGCGCATCTTCGCGGATCGCCTGGTGGGTAAACAGCACCACCTTCTCGCCGGTGTGCGGGAGATTATAAAAAGTGCTCATCGGCACATCGACTTCATAGCCGATGCCTTGGCAATCCACCAGCAGTTGCGGCGGATTCTTTTCCAGCAGGATTCCGGAGATGCGACCAATCATGGTTGACCTTTTTTCTGGTTAGACGAGGCGACCGTTTTTCATGCGCAGCGTGGTCTTCTGCGGGTTGAGCACGTTGAGCAGCGCCAGCGTGTCATAGGTGTGGGCGTGGCAGATGGCGACACCGAGGGCGTCGGCCGCATCGCTACCGGGCAGTCCGGGCAGCTTCAGCAGGCGCGCGACCATGTCCTGCACTTGCGGCTTGGCGGCCTTGCCGCTGCCGACGACCGATTGCTTGATCTGGGTCGGCGAATATTCGGCGACCTCGAGGTCGGCGCCGACCAGCGCGCAAATTGCCGCGCCGCGCGCCTGGCCGAGCAGCAGCGTCGACTGCGGATTCACGTTCACAAACACTTTTTCGATGGCTGCGCAGTCCGGGCCATAGGTTGCCACGACTTCGCGCACGCCGGCGAGGATGATCTTCAGGCGCGGCGGCAAAGCGCCCTCCAGGCCGGCCTTGATGGTGCCCGAGGCGATGTAGCGCAGCTTGCTGCCGTGTTTTTCAATAACCCCAAAGCCGGTGGTGCGCAGGCCTGGGTCGATGCCGAGGATAATCATGGACGAATGTTATACCGGCCAGCAACGTTCGTGGGAAAAATACTGGGTAAAAACACAGGTAGATAGGATGTTTGAGGCCGAGGACCTCAAACATCCCATCCTAGAACATCAATGCCGGAAATGACGGGTCCCGGTGTACAGCATCACCACCCCACGCTCGTCCGCCGCGTCGATCACTTCCTGGTCGCGCATCGAGCCGCCCGGGTGGATCACGCAGGTCGCGCCCGCATCGACCACGACGTCGAGACCATCGCGGAACGGGAAGAAGGCATCCGACGCCACCGCCGAGCCACTCAGGGACAAGCCGGCATTCTGCGCCTTGATCGAGGCGATACGCGCCGAGTCGATACGGCTCATCTGGCCGGCGCCGACGCCCAGCGTCATGCCGTTACCGCAGAACACAATCGCGTTCGACTTGACGAACTTGGCCACGCGCCAGGCGAACATCAAATCCTGCAGCTGCTGCTGGGTCGGCTGTTTCTTGCTAACCACGCGCAGGTCGCCGAGGCCGACGTTCTTCGCGTCCGGCGCCTGCACCAGCAAACCGCCGCCAACGCGCTTGACGTCGTACGGGTTCTGGCCCTTACCCAGAGAAATCTCCAGCAGGCGCACGTTCTGCTTGGCCGCCATGATCCGGCGTGCATCTTCGGTAAAGCCTGGTGCGATCAGCACTTCGACGAACAGTTTCGACAGCGCTTCCGCGGCGCGGCCGTCGACCTCCACATTGAAAGCGATGATGCCGCCAAAGGCCGAGGTCGGATCGGTCTGCAGCGCCCGGGTATACGCATCGAGTGCGTCGGTGCCGATCGCCACGCCGCATGGATTGGCATGCTTGACGATCACGCAGCCCGCCGGTTGCGCAAAGCCGCCCAGCGACTTGACGCATTCCCAGGCAGCATCGGCGTCGGCGATGTTGTTGTAGGACAGTTCCTTGCCCTGCAGCTGGCGGTAGTTGGCGAGCGCGCCATCGATTGAGACCACATCGCGGTAGAACGCCGCGCCCTGGTGCGGGTTCTCGCCGTAGCGCATGTCCTGCACCTTCTCGAAGCTCATGTTGATGGTTGCTGGATAGCTCGAGCGCGTGGCGTGGACCTTGTCTTCGCCGAGGCTGGTCAGATAATTCGTGATGGCGCCATCGTACTGCGCCGTGTGCGCGAAGACTTTCTTGGCCAGGCGGAACTTGGTGTCGTAGCTCACCGCGCCGGCCGAGCGAGCGTCGGCTCCACCGCCGACGCCCTTCATTTCGGCAAGCACGACGCCGTAGTCGGCCGGGTCACAAACGACAACGACGTCGCGGTGGTTCTTGGCTGCCGAGCGCAGCATGGTCGGGCCGCCGATGTCGATGTTCTCGATCGCATCTTCCAGCGAGCAGTCAATCTTGGCAACGGTCGCCTGGAAGGGGTACAGGTTAACCACGACCATGTCGATCTGCGGGATGCCGTGCTCTTCCAGCTTCGCCACGTGCTCTGGAAAATCGCGGCGCGCGAGGATGCCGCCGTGCACTTTTGGGTGCAGGGTCTTGACGCGGCCGTCGAGCATTTCCGGAAAACCGGTGTAGTCGGCAACTTCGGTCACCGGGACACCATTGTCTTGCAGCAGCTTGGCAGTGCCGCCGGTGGACAGGATGTTCACGCCGAGCGCAGACAGCGCGCGCGCAAAGTCGAGCACGCCGGTCTTGTCGGAGACGGAAATGAGAGCTTGTTTGATCATGGGGTGGCCACTGTTGATGAGAATTCGGTAGGATCCCCGGCGCGTTCTAGAGCGTCTAACAAAACTTCCAGGGCAAGGCGCATCGTCGAAGACAGTACGCTGGTACGGCGAGACGGTGCAACGCAGCCATGGGAATTTTGTCAGGCGCTCGCCGCGCCTACGCGGCCACGCCGGTATAGCTTAGAGCAGCCCGTGCTCTTGCAGTTTCTTGCGCAAGGTATTGCGATTGATGCCCAGCATCTGGGCGGCGTGCGACTGGTTGCCGTCGGCGCGCGTCATCACCACTTCGAGGATCGGCTTCTCGACGGTCATCACCATCATGTCGTAGATGTTCGTCGGCTTTTGCTCGCCCAGGTCATTGAAATAGTCCTCGAGGCTCTTCTGGACAACTTCCTGGATACTTTCTTTGCTCATGTCTGCTGCTTCATCCTGGTTAGTGATTGCTCCGCTGAACTGCGTCAGCGTTGTCCCCAAAAATGGTTCTTGTTGTTCTACGTGCTTTTCAAGCCGCCATTGCCTGGAGGGCAGGCTGCGCGGGCCGGTATTGTAACCGCTCCCCATGATGAAGTTGTGATTCGAGAAAATTATCGACTGCCGCGAGTTGCTCGGCGGTCGTCTCCAGCAGGTTCATGCGCTGACGAAATTCCTCTCCGCCCGGCAAATCTTCGACATACCACCCGATGTGCTTGCGCGCGCTGCGCACGCCGATGTAATCGCCATAGAAGGCGTAATGCGCCGGCAAGTGTTCGTTCATGAGATGCCGCACTTCTTCCACTGTCGGCGCCGGCAGGTGTTCGCCGGTGCGCAGGTAGTGGTCGATCTCGCGGCAGATCCAGGGCCGGCCCTGGGCCGCGCGGCCGATCATGACGGCGTCCGCGCCCGTGTAGTCGAGCACGAACTTCGCCTTTTCCGGCGTCGTGATGTCGCCGTTGGCGACCACCGGAATGCCGACCGCCGCTTTCACGGCCCGGATCGTGTCGTATTCGGCCTCGCCCTTGTAGCCGTCGGCGCGTGTGCGTCCGTGCAGGGTCAGCATCTGGATGCCGGCCTGCTCGGCCATGCGCGCAATGGTCAGCGCATTCTTGTTCTGGCGATCCCAGCCGGTACGGAACTTCAGGGTCACCGGCACGTCGACGGCCTGCACCACCGCATGCAGGATGCGCTCGACCAAGTCCTCGTGCTGCAGCAAGGCTGAACCACACCAGCTGTTGCACACCTTTTTTACCGGGCACCCCATGTTGATATCGATGATCTGGGCGCCGCGCTCGACGTTGTGACGGGCGCAATCGGCCAGGTCTTGCGGGTCGGCACCGGCGATCTGCACCGCTTTCGGCTCCATCTCGCCTTCGTGATCGGTACGGCGGCTGGTCTTTTCGCTGGCCCACAGCCGCGGATTCGAGGCCGCCATCTCGGACACGGCATAGCCCGCGCCGAGCTGTTTGCACAGCTGGCGGAACGGACGATCGGTCACGCCGGCCATGGGGGCGACGAAGACGTTATTGCGCAGTGTATAGGGGCCGATGTGCACAGCGGGACCAGACAGGAATGGATGGGAACCAGCTATTTTACCCGAACCGCTGCTCAATTTCCGGGCAATATTTTTTCGAAACTGTCGCGGACCGGACAAAACCGTGTAGACAAAAGGCAAAGAAATGCTTAGATATTACCCAGCAGGCATGCGCGCACCCTACAACAGCACGCGCTCAAATATCGTCGAGGACGGCCGGCTGCAAATGGGCGACTTCGCCCCAGCTCACCAACTCCAGCTTGCCGTCTCGTACGACAAACCGGTTGATACTGGCATTGAGCACTTTGAAATCGCGCGGCGTTTCCAGCGACAGGTCGAGGGCGGCGCGGTAGATGCATTCGAGCACGCCCCCATGGGCGACGATCGCCAGCGACTTGCCAGGATTGTCCGCCGCCCAGCCGAGCACGGCACCCGTGACCCGGTCGTAGAATTCACGGAAGGTTTCGCCCCGGTTCTTTCCCGGTGGCAGCTGAGCGTCTACATCGCGCCCCTGCCAGGCGGCGAACTCCTTTGGGAAACGCTCGGCGATGTCGGCATACAGCAAGCCTTCGAAACCGCCATAACAACGCTCGCGCAGGCGTCCATCTATATAGAGGGGTTGGCCGGTGGCGTCGCCGAGCGCCTTGGCGGTCTCGGTGGCACGCGCCAGGTCGCTCGAGACGAGCACGTCGAAGTGTTCATCCGCCAGACTCGCTGCCAGGGCGCGCGCCTGGCGCTGCCCTTCTTCGTTCAGGTCGATGTCGAGGTGGCCCTGCAGGCGACGTTCGGCGTTCCAGGCGGTTTCGCCATGACGGATCAGTACGATCCGGGTGGGGGTGTCATTGTGCATGCGGATGCGCCCGCGCTTGCGGGCGTGGTTATGTGGAGAGCGTCGGCGCGATAGCGGGGTTCAGCGAATAGATACCGAAAATCTGCGCTTCGTCGAGAATGTGGCCGGTCAGCGCGAGCTGCGCCTCGGCGCAGGTGAAACTGCCGTCGAGCGGCAACTCGGGTATGTCGAGCGCATAGATTGTAAACACGTATGCGTGGACGCGCTCGTCGTTCCATGGCGGGCACGGCCCGTCGTAGCCGAAGTACTCGCCGGCCATGGCGGGATCGGTTGCGAACCAGCTCGTATAGTCGTTGACGCCCTGGCGCAGCTGGTGCTCGGTGCCGTTCTTGACGAGGAAGGAGACGTTCGGACCGTTCTTGCCGCCGGGCGTGACCATGTCGGAGAACTGGCCTTCGGCGATCGACTTCAGGCTGGGCGGAATGTCGACCAGCGCCCAGTGATGGAAATCGGCACGTTTGAGCGACTCGGGCACGCTCCTGCCCTCCTTGTTGACGTCGGTGCCGTCGGAGGGGGCGTCGCCGTCCACGCACAGGATCACCAGCGACTGGGTGCCGGCGGGCACGTCGTCCCAGGCCAGGTGCGGATTGCGGTTGGCCGACAAGCGCACGTGCGTCGCCGGGTCGATGACCGCGAACGCACACTCGGGCGGAATCAGGCCGCCCTCGGTAAACGAATCACTCCAGATGTTCATCTTCGACTCCACTGGGCCTCCATATTTTTGACCACGCACTGCAGTAGGGGTTTCAACGCGAAACAACGACAGGATCAACACGCAGCCAGATGGTTACCGGACCGTCATTCGTCAGGCTCACTTTCATGTCTGCGCCAAATTGACCTGTTTCAACTTTGCCATGGCGCGCCTGCGCCTGGCGCACGACATAGTCGAACAGGCGCCGGCCCTCGTCGGGACTGGCCGCCGGCGAGAACGAGGGACGGGTGCCGGAGCGGGTATCGGCCGCCAGCGTGAACTGGGGCACGAGCAGCAGTGCGCCGGCCGTGTCGACCACGCTGCGGTTCATCTTGCCGGCGTCGTCGGAGAAGACCCGGTAGCCCAGCAGTTTGGTGAGCAAGGCGTCGGCCTCGCGCTCGGTGTCGCCCTTTTCGGCGCAGACCAGGACCATCAGGCCGCCTTGAATAGCGCCCACGGTGGCGCCGTCAACCACGACGCTGGCGTGGCTGACGCGTTGCAACAGGCCGATCATGCGGCCGGATTGCCGGACCGCGACAAGGTCACGCGCGCAAACTTGCGCTTGCCCACCTGCATCACGAAACTGCCTGCCCCGACCAACAGGCTCTTGTCGCTGACCACATCGCCGTCGATGCGCACGCCGCCCTGGTCGACCATGCGCATGGCCTCCGAGGTCGACGCGCACAGGCCGGCCGCCTTCAGCAGCTGGGCCACGCCGAGTGGGGCACCCGAGAGCGCCACTTCCAGCACGTCGTCCGGGATGCCGCCCTTCGAGCGGTTGACGAAGTCGGCCAGCGCGTCGGTGGCCGCTTGCGCAGAATGGAAGCGGGTCACGATTTCCTGGCCGAGCGCCACTTTCGCGTCGCGTGGGTTGGCGCCGCCCTCGACCGCTGCCCTCAAGGCTGCGATGTCTTCCAGCGAGCGGAACGACAGCAGCTCGAAATAGCGCCACATCATCACGTCCGAAATGCTCATCAGCTTGGCGAACATGGTGTTCGGCGCTTCGGTGATGCCGATGTAATTGTTCTTCGACTTAGACATCTTCTCGACGCCGTCCAGGCCTTCGAGCAGCGGCATGGTCAGGATGCACTGTGGCTCTTGTCCGTAGTCCTTCTGGAGTTCGCGTCCCACCAGCAAGTTAAACTTCTGGTCCGTTCCACCTAGCTCAAGGTCTGATTTCAAAGCGACTGAATCGTAGCCCTGCATCAACGGATACAGGAACTCATGCACAGCAATCGGAGTCCCACTCTTGTAGCGCTTGGTGAAGTCGTCGCGTTCCATCATGCGGGCGACGGTATAGCGCGAGGCCAATTGAATCATGCCGCGCGCGCCAAGCGGGTCGCACCACTCGGAGTTGTAGCGCATTTCGGTGCGTTCGGCGTCGAGCACGAGGGAAGCCTGACGGAAATAGGTCATGGCGTTTTCCTCGACCTGCTCGCGGGTCAGCGGCGGACGGGTCACGTTGCGGCCCGACGGATCGCCGATCATCGAGGTGAAGTCGCCAATCAGGAAGATCACCTGGTGGCCCAGGTTCTGGAGCTGGCGCAGCTTGTTCAGCACCACGGTGTGGCCCAGGTGCAGGTCGGGCGCAGTCGGGTCCAGGCCCAGCTTGATACGCAGTGGCGTGCCGGTCTTTTCAGAGCGCACCAGCTTTTGTACAAATTCGCTTTCGATCAGCAGTTCGTCGACGCCGCGTTTGGTAATGGCGAGCGCTTCCTGGACCTTGTCGGACAGCGGTAACGAGGGGGAGGAAGCAGAGTTGTTATTACTACAAGACGCAGGGACTGTCATAAATTTTTGTAGGAGTTTGGCTAAAACGGTTGTAGGACGCGTTAATTTGGTACAATGCTCGATCCCATCAATCTTGCCGCAAGAGAACTTTTTAAAACAACAAGAAAAATAGTGGTGCTAAGTTCAGGCGGTAAATTTTAACTGATTGCATGAACCCTATCCAAAAAATCGCCGGTAACAGCCTGTCCAGCCTGACCAATATGCGTCGCAAGACCCGTATCGTCGGTGCAGGCGCCCTCGCCCTCGCCCTGTGCGCATTCGGTGCTGTTGCGACTGCCCCCATCGCCCAGGATGACAGCAACGTCCAGGTAGTCTCGGTCGCCGAGAACCTGGCTCTGCCCAACCTCTCCGACCAGATCGCCGCCCTCCAGCAGGACGAGCAGCAATTCATTCACGAAGAGCGCGTCCGTTCGGGCGACTCGCTGGGCACCATGCTCGGCCGCCTCGGCGTGAACGATGCCCAGGCGCAGAACTTCATCCGCTCCAATAAGCTCGCCCGCCGCATCCTGTCGTTGAAAGATGGCAAGCGCCTGCAGGCAGAGACCGACGAGAACGGCCTGCTGCTGTCGCTGCGCGCCACCCTCACCGACAAGAATAGCGCGCCGACCACGCTCACCATCGCACGCCATGGCGAGAGCTTCAAGGCTTCCGAAGCCCCTGCCAAGCTCGAGCGCCGGGTCGAAATGCGTTCGCGCGAAATCACCAGCTCCTCGCTCTACTCGGCCACCGACGCGAACGTCGACGGCGGCTCGATCCCGGATTCGATCGTCGGCGAAATCATCCAGATGTTCTCGACCAACATCGACTTCCGCGGCGACCTGAAGCGCGGCGACCGTTTCAACGTCGTCTACGAAACCTTCTGGCTCGATGGCGAACTGGTGAAAACCGGCCGCATCCTGGCAGGCGAATTCATCAACCGCGGCGCCAGCTACCAGGCCGTGTGGTTCGAAGACCCGGTCACCAAGCAGGGCGGCTACTATGGCCTGGACGGCAAATCGCTGAAAAAAGCCTTCCTCAAGTCGCCGCTCGAATTCTCGCGCGTCTCGTCGGGCTTCTCGAACCGCGTGCACCCGATCTCGGGCCAATGGAAAGCGCATAAAGGCATCGACTACGCAGCCTCGCTCGGCACCCCGATCCGCGCTGCGGGCGACGGCACGGTCGAGTCCGTCGGCGTCTCCGGTGGCTACGGCAACATGATCGTCCTCAAGCACTGGTCGAACTACACCACCGCCTACGCTCACATGAGCCGTTTCGGCAGCGGCCTGCGCAAAGGCGCCAAGGTCACCCAAGGCCAGATCATCGGCTATGTCGGCTCGACCGGCTGGTCGACCGGCGCCCACCTGCACTACGAATTCCGCGTCGCCAATGTCGCACGCGATCCGAACACGCTCAAGAACCTGATGGCCGCACCACTGACCACTGGCGAAATGGCGCGCTTCAAGATGGCTGCCGCGGAAATGAACCACCGCTTCTCGCTGCTGACCCCGGGCGGCAACGCCATGGCTGCCCGCTAAGCACAACGCACAACGTTTCCATAAAAACGCCTTCCGCGCATCTGCCCGGAAGGCGTTTTTACGTGGGTCTCGATTATGATGAGCACATGATGACTTCCTCCCTTTATATCGGCCTGATGTCGGGCACCAGCCTCGACGGCGTAGACGGCGTGCTGGCCGACTTCGCAGGCGGCGCGATCCGTACCCTCGAGGCTGCCTTCGTGCCCTTCCCGGCCGCGCTGCGCGCCGAACTGATGGCCCTGCAGGTCAGCGGACACAACGAGATCGAGCGCGAGGCGATGGCCGCCAATGGTCTGGCGCATGCCTATGCCGAGTGCGTCGAGGCGTTGAAGCTGTATGCCCCAGGCCCGGTGGCCGCCGTTGCCGTACACGGGCAAACCGTGCGCCACCGGCCCGAGCTCGGTTTTACGCGCCAGACCAACAATCCTGCCCTGCTGGCCGAACTGACCGGTATCGACGTGATCGCCGATTTCCGCAGCCGCGACGTCGCCGCCGGCGGTCAGGGCGCGCCGCTGGTGCCGGCGTTCCACGCCGCCGCCTTCGGTACCTCCGGTACGACGCGCGTGGTCGTCAACATCGGCGGCATCGGCAACATCAGCGTGCTGCACGGCGACGGCCGCGTGACCGGCTACGACACGGGACCCGGCAACGTATTGCTGGACGGCTGGATCGGGCGTCATCAGCGCAAGGAATACGACGAGGATGGCGCCTGGGGGGCGCGCGGGACGGTGCATGCCACCCTGCTGTCGGCGCTGTTGGAGGAGCGGTATTTCCACCAGCCTGCCCCCAAAAGCACGGGACGCGACCTGTTCCACATGGAATGGCTCGATGCGCGGCTGGCGGATTTTACCGACGTGCCGAGCGCCGATGTGCAGGCGACGCTGACGGCGCTGACGGCGGAGACCATCGCGCGCGCGATCCTCCTCGAAGGTGTGGCGGTGGACGCGGTGTATGTCTGCGGCGGTGGGGCCTACAACGGCGCGCTGCTGCGTGCGTTGGCGGCAGCGCTCGGCGGCAATATGCCGGTGGACTCGACCGCGGCGCTCGGTATCGCGCCGAACCGGGTCGAGGCGCTGGCGTTTGCCTGGCTGGGGTATCGGTTCAATGCGCGGCAGCCGGGCAATATGCCGGCGGTGACCGGGGCGAAGGGACTACGCATCCTGGGCGCGCTTTATCCCGCATGAAACGTCACTATCGTTGCTGGCGTATGGAAAATCTCCGCACAAAAACAAATCCGGGCATTGCCCGGATCCGATGTCAACGCCCGGCCGAGCCGGGCTGTACGCCAACTTACGCCGAGAACGAGGAACCGCAGCCGCAGGTGCTGGTTGCATTCGGGTTCTTGATGACGAACTGGGCGCCTTCGAGGTCGTCCTTGTAGTCGATTTCGGCGCCGACCAGGTACTGGTAGCTCATCGAGTCGATCAGCAGCTGGACGCCGTTCTTCTCCATGGTCGTGTCGTCTTCGTTGACGATTTCGTCGAAGGTGAAGCCGTACTGAAAGCCCGAGCAACCGCCGCCTTGCACGAACACGCGCAGTTTCAGGTCGGGATTGCCCTCTTCCTCGATCAGTTGCGCCACTTTTTCAGCAGCGCTGTCGGTGAAGACGATGGGAGTCGGGATGGTGTCAAAGTCTACTACTTCAGCAACTGCAGTCATGGATAAACTCCTGATTAAATTCGGATTTCTTCCATTATAGACTGTTCGTGCCGGTCACGCTTCGACGGCCACCGCCTCTGCCAGATGGAACACTGGCTCGCCCGCCGGATGGTGCGTCAGCTTGCCCGTGACCAGGGCGCCGCCGTGCATCTCGAGCAGTTTGTAATGGACATCTCCATGAATGCGGCCTTTCGGCTGTAATTCAAGTAGTTCCGTCGAATGCACCGAGCCGGCGATGAAACCGTTCACCACCAGGTTGGCGCAGCGCACTTCCCCCTCGATGCGCGCGTGCTCGGAGACGATCAGTACGCTGTCCACACCCTCGCTGGCGATGACGTTGCCGTGTACCTCGCCATCGATGCGCAAGCCGCCGCTGAAACACAGGTCGCCCTCGATCCGGGCGGCAATGCCGATCAGGCTGTCAATTTCGCTTTTTGCGTTGCGACCGAACATGGTGGCACCCCTGTGAGATGGATGAAGTTGATCGGAAAAACCCGACCACCGCATCGGCCAATTTACCGTTCCCAACAGGTGCCGCCTTGATCTAGCTCTTATCAAGCAGTGCACGGCGGAAACTTCACAGGGATGCCGCTTTGCTTTGTTATGGCAACAGTGCGATCTGTTGTAAACCGGTCGTCTCATCAAACCCGAACATCAGATTCATGCACTGCACTGCCTGGCCCGACGCGCCTTTCACCAGGTTGTCCTGCACCACCAGGATGACGACGGTGTTGCCGCCCTCCGGACGGTGCAGCGCCAGGCGCAGCATGTTCGAGCCGCGGGTCGAGCGCGTTTCCGGATGCGAGCCGAAGGGCATCACATCGACGAACGGCGAATCCTGGTAGGTTTCCTCGAACAAGGCTTGCAGCTGGGCATCGTCGACTTCTTTCGTCAGGCGCGCATACAGCGTGGCGTGCATGCCGCGGATCATCGGCACCAGGTGCGGCGTGAAGACCAGGCCGACCTTGTCGCTTGTAAAACGCTGCAGCTGGGCCGAGGTTTCCGGGGTGTGACGGTGGCCGGCAACGCCGTAGGCTTTGAAGTTGTCGCTCGACTCAGAGAACAGCGTGCCGATCTCGGCCTTGCGGCCCGCGCCGGACACGCCCGATTTGGCATCGGCGATCAGGTTGCCGGCGTCGATCAGGCCAGCCTTGAGCAGCGGCACGAAGCCCAGCTGCATCGTGGTCGGGTAGCAGCCCGGATTGGCGATCAGGCGCGCGTTCTTGATGTCTTCGCGATTCAGTTCCGGCAGGCCATACACGGCTTCCTCGATCAGTTCGGGCGCCGTGTGCTCGATCTTGTACCACTTTTCAAAACTTGCGCGGTCCTTCAGGCGGAAGTCGGCGGCCAGGTCGATGACCTTCACGCCGGCGGTCAACAGCGCCGGGGCTTGCGCCATGGCCACGCCGTGCGGGGTCGCAAAGAAGACAACGTCGCATTTGGTGAGGTCGGCCTTGTCGGGCGCCGAGAAGGCGAGATCGACGCGCCCGCGCAGCGACGGGAACATGTCGGCCACCGGCAGGCCGTCTTCCTTGCGCGAGGTGATCGCGGTCAGCTCCACGCCGGGGTGGGTGGCCAACAGCCGCAGCAATTCCACGCCCGTGTAACCGGTTCCGCCAACGATGCCAACTTTGATCATGTCTAATCCTTCAAAAAAAATGGTGCCCGTACAGGCCAGGAGTGCAATTTTAACAGCCTTGCCAAGCGAGGCCGCGCAGTACGGCCGGCGCGGCGCGTGCAGGGGGCCTGCGGCGCTGCCGTGCAAACATTATTTGCACGATCGGCCTACCTTGCAAATATCCTAAGGCGCTGTTCAGGCGTCGGTGCCGGTCAACAATTGAGCGTCGTGCACCGGGATCGGATCGAGCGTCGACACCTTGCCGATGTGGTCGAAATTCTCTTCCAGCCAGCGCTCGGCCGTCGCCACGCCCAGTCCACGCAGGTGCAGCAGAAAGGACAGCTCGGTGTTGAACTTGCTCGACAGGTGCAGTTGCTGCAATTCCTCGTTACCGGTGATCAAGTGCAGGCGGACGCTGGCCGCATGCACCACGTCGCTCTCGTCGGCGTCGACCAGCGCACCGACGTTGCGGATGGCGCTGACCTCGCGCACGAGCCTGATGTTGAAGGCGATCTCGCTGGTGCGGCTCTGGATGTCCCAGCAGCGGTCAAGCACACCCCATCCAAAGGCGCCCCGGCGAGCCCCCACCTTGCAGCCCGAGGCTGATTCGCTTGATTCCGATTGCCATTTACTGCTTCCGCGTTATGTCCAACGAGTAGATTATCGTGGCCTCCCAGCAGCACCGTTCGCCACCCTGTGTCAACAAATAAGCGCGGCAATAAAAAAAGCCGCCCGAAGGCGGCTTTCTGTCCAGCAATAAGCAGCACGAAGGCTGCTTGAAACGATTAACGCTTCGAGAACTGCTTGGCGCGACGTGCTTTACGCAGGCCGACTTTCTTACGCTCGACTTCACGGGCGTCACGGGTGACGAAACCGGCACGTGCCAAGTCGCCCTTGAGGCCTGCATCGTAGTCGATCAGAGCGCGGGTGATGCCGTGACGAACGGCGCCAGCCTGGCCCGACTCACCGCCGCCATGCACGTTGACCTTGATGTCGAAACGCTCGACGTTGCCGGTCAGTTCCAGCGGCTGGCGAATGACCATCAGGCCGGTTTCACGCGAGAAGTATTCGTTCGCAGGCTTGCCGTTCACGATGATCAGGCCAGTGCCGGCTTTGATGAACACGCGAGCGACTGCACTCTTGCGACGGCCGGTGCCGTAGTTGTAGTTACCGATCATGTCAGTTCCTTAGAGAGTCAGTGCTTGTGGTTGCTGAGCTGCGTGTGGGTGCGAACCTTCCGCGTACACTTTCAGCTTCTTGATCATTGCATAGCCCAACGGGCCCTTAGGCAGCATGCCCTTGACAGCCTTCTCGAGCGCGCGGCCCGGGAAACGCTGTTGCATTTTCAGGAAGTTGGTTTCGTAGATACCGCCCGGGTAGCCCGAGTGACGGTAGTACGTCTTGTTGGTGGCTTTCGTGCCGGTCACACGCAGCTTGCCTGCGTTGACGACGACGATGTAGTCACCGGTATCGACGTGCGGAGTGAATTCTGGTTTGTGTTTGCCGCGCAGTCGGAGTGCCACTTCGCTGGCAACACGTCCGAGGACCAAGTCCGTCGCGTCAATCACGAACCAGTCGCGCTGGACTTCATGGCCCTTAGCGGAAAAAGTTTTCATGTTGACTTCCTAATAGGTAAATTGCTCAAATGGTGGTTCCGCAATGGTTACTGCGGACTCTGCCTTATTGTCTTTTCCAGAGCAAATGGAAAGCCAGCGATGATACTTCATTTCTCTGCCATGGGTCAAGGTGACTCCCAGAAGCGTGTCGCATCCGTACCGCTTTCCCTGCGACTCGCGTGTTCATGCGCTGACCTGGGACAATCAATCTGTTGCGCAGCGGGCTAGACTCAGCTCGACCATTCCCTAGCGAAACTATCTGTTGACCGAAGAAACGATACCAAATTACTATTGGTCAACTATCTGAGGAGTCTTCGTGAATACACGTTCCATCCTGCCCGTCCTGCTGGGGCTGCTGCTCTCGTCGGGTAGTGCACCGGCGGCCGCCGCTCCAGAGGCGCCGCGCTCAGCCAAGCCGGTCCCACGTACCTGTCACTTGCCCGGCGTCGAAGGCTCGCTGCGCTGTCTCTCGGTCCCGGTGCCGCTCGATTACGCGAAACCGGCGGCCGGCGGCTTGAAGATCCACGTGACCGTCGCGCCGGCGTTTCGCGAGGGCGCCAGGGCCGACCCGCTGTTCATACTGGCCGGCGGCCCCGGCCAGGCCGGCAGCGAGGTGATCAGGCTGCTGCCGGCCGCGCTCAGGCGCATACGCGCCACGCGCGACATCGTCTTCATCGACCAGCGCGGCACCGGTCTGTCGGGCAAGCTCGATTGCGAGAGCCGGCCCGAGCACGAGACGATGAGCGACGCCGAACAGGAAGCGGAAATCCACCGCTGCATCAAGGCCAGCCGCGCCCCGTTCGCCGCTTACACCACGGCAAACGCCGCGCGCGACCTCGAGGAAGTACGGCGCGCACTCGGCTACGGCAAAGTCAACGTCTGGGGCGGCTCCTACGGTACCCGGCTTGGCCAGGCCTACGCGCGCGCCTTCCCGGGCAGTGTGCGTTCGCTGATCCTGGACGGCGTGGCGGCGCCCGAGCAGGTGGTTCCGGCCGCCGGCCGCGACGGCCAGGCCGCGCTCGACAAGCTGTTCGAGCACTGCGCCAGGGATGCAGGCTGCAGCAAGGCCTACCCGAACCTGCGCGCCGAATTCGACAGCCTGGCCGCGCGTGCCGACGCCGGCATCAAGCTCTCGATCGCCAACCCGCGCACCGCGCAGCCGACCACCGTCACGATGTCCGGACCACGTTTCAACGGTACCGTCCACAGCATCCTGTATTCGCAGGCCGACGCGCGGCGCCTGCCGTTCCTGATCCATAGCGCTTACCAGGGACGTTGGGAGCCTTTCATCGCGCGCCAGAACGTCGGTGGCGATTTCACGACCGAATCGACCAGCGCCTTCCTGCTGCACCTGGCCGTGGTCTGCGCCGAGGATGTTCCGCGCATGACCCCGAGCCTGATGAAGGACGAGGACGCCCTGCTCACGCGTGCCTGGGCCACGCGCATGCCGGCGATCTGCAAGACCATGAATGTGCCGGCGGTGCCTTACGTGCAGCCCTCGATGATCGAGGCGCCCGCCCTGCTGCTGTCGGGCGCGCTCGATCCGGTGACGGCGCCGCGGCGCGCGGAAAGCGCCGCGCGCCACATGCGCAGTGCCCGGCATCTGGTCGTGAGCAATGCCGGCCACGGCGTCTCCCAACTCGGCTGCGTGCCGCGCCTGATGCGCGAATTCCTCGACAAGCCGACCGCCAGGCTCGACGCCGCCTGCCTGGCCGAGATTCCGCCCCCGACCTTCCAGCTCGGCAGCGCCGGGCCGCAACCCTGAATCGAGCGACCCATGATCGAAGTACACGATGTACGTAAACAGTTCGGCGACGTAAAAGCCCTCGGCGGCGTCAGTTTCAGCGCGCGCGACGGCCAGATCACGGCCCTGCTCGGCCCCAACGGCGCCGGCAAGACCACCCTGCTGCGCACCCTGGTCGCCCTGCTCAAGCGCGACCACGGCACGATTTCCGTCGACGGCGTCGACCCGGAAAAGGATCCGCTCACGGTACGCCGGAATATCGGTTTCCTGACCGACCAGTTCGGCCTCTACGAACGCCTGTCCACGCGCGAATACCTGGCCTATTTCGGGGAACTGAACGGCATGGGCGGCGCCGCCCTGACAACAAGGATCGACGAGGTCTCGGAACTGCTGTCGATGGACGACATCCTCGAGCGCCGCACCAAGGGCTTCTCGCAAGGCCAGCGCATCAAGGTGGCGCTGGCGCGCACGCTGCTGCACCGCCCGCGCAACCTGCTGCTCGACGAACCAAGCCGCGGCCTGGACGTGATGAGCACGCGCGCCTTGCGGCGCGCCCTGGTGGCGCTGCGCGCGGACGGCTGCTGCGTCATCATGGCCACCCATGTGATGCAGGAAGTGACGCACCTGTGCGACGACGTGATCGTCATCGCCAAGGGCCACACGGTGGCCCAGGGCACGCCGCTTGACCTGTGCCGGCGCACCGGCATCGAAAACCTCGAAGACGCATTCGTCAGCTTGGTCGGCGAAGAAGGGATTGCAGCATGAAGCCACCATTCCTGACCATCTTCATCAAGGAAATGCGCGAAACCCTGCGCGAAAAACGCACCGTCGGGCTGCTGGTGCTCGTGACGCTGATGTACCCGCTGATGATCGGCGTCCTGATGCATCAGCTGATCGAGCGCAGCACCCGCTCCGAGCGCGAAGGGATCGAACTGGCCGTCATTGGCGCGGCCAAGGCGCCCACGCTGATGTCCCAGCTCAAGCAGAAAAACATCACAGTCCTCGACACCGCCCCAATGGACGAGGAGGCCATTGGCGCCCTGCTCCAGAAAGGCAAGGTGGCCGGGGTGCTGCGCCTGTCGGACAAATTCACCGACAACTACACGGCGATGCGCCCCGCCCGGATCGAGCTGTGGTACGACTCCGCGGCCGAGAAGGGATCGCAGCGGCGCGACATCGAGGAGGTGCTCGACGCCTACGGCGCGAACGTCGCCAGCGCGCGCCTGCTGGCGCACGGGGTGTCGCCGGCAACGCTGGCGCCGATCGAGGTGCAACGCTACGACACCGGCACCACCGCGTCGCGCTCGGCCGGCCTGATCGGCAGCATGCTCAGCATGCTGTTCTTCCCGGCCTTCTTCTGCGGCATGTCGGCCGCGGTCGACAGCACCGCCGGCGAGCGCGAACGGCGTTCGATGGAGGTGCTGATGGCGCAGCCGGCGCGGGCCTGGGAAATCGTGGCCGGCAAGTGGCTCATGGCCGGGGCGCTGGCCATCGTCGGCCTGACGCTCGAACTGATCCTGGCGCACGCGGTGCTGACCTGGCTGCCGCTCGAGGAACTGGGCATGTCGTGGAGTCTGACCTGGCTCGACGTGGCCACGATCTGCATCGTCGCACTGCCGCTGGCGCTGCTGGCGGCGGCCCTGCAGATTGCGCTGGCGATGAACGCCAAGTCGTTCAAGGAAGCGCAAAGCCTGCTCAGCATCGCGTTGTTCATTCCGATGCTGCCCGGGGTCGTGGTCTCGATGATGGAACTCAAAACCTCGGTCTGGATGTATGCGGTGCCGATGCTGTCGAACCAGACGCTGCTGCGCGAAATATCGAAAGGCGTCGAGGTCGGCACGCTGCCCTTCCTGCTCACCTTTGTCAGTGCGGCGCTGCCGGCGCTGGCCGTCGTGGCCTTTGCCGGCTGGCGCATGAAGAGCGAGCGCTACGTGCTGGCGGTGTAAAAGGGAACATCAAGGAAAACAGCCCCGCCCGGCGCACCGGCCGGGGCTGTTTTACAATGAGCGCACCCTATCATCGTGGAGAAGCGCACATGGAAGTCAAAGTCAGCTGGAACGGCCCCTCGGGCATGAGTTTTCGCGCCCAGACCGGGTCGGGCCACATGGTGGCCATGGACGGCGCGCCTGATGGCGGCGGCCACAACCTGGCGCCGCGGCCGATGGAGATGGTGCTGGTCGGGACCGGCGGCTGCACCGCGTACGACGTGGTATTGATCCTGCAGCGCGGGCGCGAGAACGTGCTTGGCTGCGACGTCACGCTGCAGGCCGAGCGGGCCGACGTCGACCCGAAGATTTTTACCAAGATCAATTTCCACTTCGTCGTCACGGGGCGCAATTTGAAACCGGCGGCCGTCGAGCGCGCGGTGAAGCTGTCGCACGAAAAGTATTGCTCGGCCTCGATCATGCTGGCGGCGATGGCCGAGATCACGCATTCGATCGAGATCGTCGACGCCGGGTAATGTCAATGCATGTCGACGGTATCGGCTCCGATACCGTCACCCAGCCGCGCTTATAAATAATACGCCGTCGTCGTCATCACCTTCGCCATCGCCCGCATTGCCAGCTTGACCGGCACCGGCATCTCGGCCGCGCCGAGTGCCTGGGCGGCCGCGCCATGGGCGACTTCGTCGGCCCGCATCTGCTCGACGATCGCGCGCGACTTGGCGTCGCCCGGCGGCAGCTGATCGAGGTGAAGGTTCAGGTGCGCTTCCACCTGGCGCTCGGTCTCGACCACAAACCCCAGGCTGCGCGCGTCGCCCAGCTTGGCGGCCACCGTTCCCATCGCATACGCCCCCGCATACCAGAGCGGATTCAGTACGCTCGGCTGCGAGCCCAGTTCGGTGAGGCGCTGCGCGGTCCAGGCCAGGTGGTCTTCCTCTTCGCGGCCGGCCTGCTCGAACTGGGCGCGCATGCCGGGGCTTTGCGCGTGGCGCGCCTGCGAGTCGTAGAGCGCCTGGGCGCAGACTTCGCCGACGTGGTTGACGCGCATCAGGCCGGCGCTGCGGCGCTGCTCGCGCTCGTCGAGTTCGCAATCGACCGCGTGCGCCGCCGGGTTCGCGCGCGATGCCGAGGCCACGCCGCCGACCACGCGCAGCGCCTTGTCGAAGCCGACGATCAGGTCGTCGAGGGGACTGATGAAACGGTTGGCTCGCATAGGATTCGAATTAGTAGCAGGAAAACCACATTATAGGCCTCGTCAGAGTCACTCGCCGCGCGCCTGTGCTTTCCCACTGCAGCGCCTGGCGCGAGCCGCCCTGCACCGCATTTCTGCACTCTGGGCTGCGCTTCGCGCCGTGCGTCGCACCGGACCGCCCGAGTCAGCCATTAGGGCATACAATGCACTCGTCAAAAAAGGCTTGGCGGAAATGAAAGTAAGCGCCATGCAAAGTTCATCTGGAGTCCGCATGGAATTACGCATCCGCAATTTGTCCAAGACTTACGCCAACGGTGTCGTGGCGCTGGACAAGGTCACGCTGAACATTCCGCCCGGGATGTTCGGCTTGCTGGGGCCGAACGGCGCTGGCAAGTCGACCCTGATGCGCATCCTCGCCACGCTGCAGGAATGCGATGCCGGCTCGGTCTTCGCGGGCGATATCGACGTCCTCGACGAAAAGGACGAGGTGCGCCGCATGCTCGGCTACCTGCCCCAGGACTTTGGCGTGTATCCGAAAGTCTCCGCCTACGAACTGCTCGACCACTTCGCCCAGCTGAAAGGCATCGCCAGCAAGGGACGGCGGCGCGAAGTCGTCGATGGCCTGCTCCAGCAAACCAACCTGTTCGAAGTGCGCCACCAGAAACTCGGCACCTTCTCGGGCGGCATGCGCCAGCGCTTCGGCGTGGCACAGGCCCTGATCGGCGACCCGCAGCTGATCATCGTCGACGAGCCGACCGCCGGCCTCGACCCGCAGGAGCGGGTGCGCTTCCATAACCTGCTGTCGGACATCGGCGCCGACAAGACGGTGCTGCTGTCGACCCATATCGTCTCCGACGTGGCCGACCTGTGCGCCAACATGGCGATCATCCACAAGGGCCACGTGCTGCTGTGCGGCGAGCCGACGCGCCTGATCGAGGGCATCGAGGAGCACATCTGGGCGCGCTTCGTCGACAAGGCGGACCTGCCGCTGTTCCAGAAGCAGCACACGGTGATTTCGACGCGCCTGCGCGCCGGGCGCACCCTGATCCATGTGGTTGCCGAGGGCGACCCCGGCATGGGTTTCGAAGAGGCTCAGGCCACGCTCGAGGACGTGTATTTCGCTACCATCGCCGGTCGCCACAACCTTCAGGCCGGAAGCTGCTGATCGATGCCTGCGCTTTTCGCCATCGCCCGTTTCGAACTGCGCCAGCGTTGTGGCCAGGTCTCGACCTGGGCCTGCTTCTTCGCCTTCGTCGTCCTGACGGTGCTGTGGACGGGAGCCGCCGGGGGCGTGTTCAAGGACACGATCGTCGCTTTCGGTTCGCGCGTGCTGATCGACGGGCCGCGCCAGGTGGCCTTGTCGGTGGCCTTCCTCGGCTGCGTGGGCGTGGTCGTGACGGCTGCCATCATGGGCCGCGCCGTCCAGCAGGACTTCGAGCACGGGATGCACCACTTCTTCTTCAGCGCCCCGATCTCGAAACCGGCCTATGTATTCGGGCGCTTCGTCGGCGCCTGGGTCACGCTCGCCTTCATCTTTGCCGGCATTCCGCTCGGCGCCTGGCTCGGCACCCTGCTGCCGGGGATCGATCCGGACCGCGTCGGCGCGGCCGGGGCGCTCACCTATGTGCTGCCCTGGCTGCTCACGCTGCTGCCGAACCTGTTCATTTTCGGCGCCATCTTCTTCGTGCTCGCGGCGCTGACGCGGCGCATGCTGCCGGTGTACGTCGCCAGCATCGTCCTGATGGTGGGCTATACGATCGCGCCATCGCTGGCGCGCGACTTCGACTATAAAACCCTGGCCGCGCTGATCGACCCCTTCGGCACCACGGCGCTCGTCCACCTGACCGAATACTGGCCGGTCGCCGAGCGCAACGCGCGCCCGGTCCTGCTGGAGGGCGTCTATCTCGCCAACCGCCTGATCTGGTGCGGTTTCGGCCTGGCTGTCCTGCTGCTGGGCTACTGGCGCTTCCACCTGGTGGGCCTGCTGGAAACGCGCGGGCCGGACCCGCGCGGACAGGACGAGGCAGCGCCGAGCCTGTCGCAAGCGGCCATCAACACGCGCGAGCAACCCGACTTCGCACGGCGCAGCCTGGGCCTGCTGCTGGCCAGGGAAGCGGCGCTGCACCTGCGCCAGTCGGTGGCGACACTGCCGTTCGCGCTGATCGCCTTCGTCGGCATGGCGCTGCTGGTGGCGAGCAGCTTCGACGTCGGCCACCTGCACGGCGCGCGCACCTATCCCGTGACCTGGCAGATGCTGGAACTGGTGCGCGACGTGTTCTCGGTGTATATCCTGGTCGTTACCGCTTTCTACGCTGCCCAGCTGGTGTGGCGCGAGCGTGATGCGGCAACCTATCAGCTGTTCGACGCGCTGCCGATCCCGGGCTGGCTGGCGCCGGTCTCGAAAACCCTGGCCCTGGTGGCAATGCAGGCGCTGCTGCTGCTGCTAGCCATGCTGTGCGCGATGCTGTGCCAGCTGCTGCGCGGTTATTTCGCGCTCGAGCCGGGACTCTACCTGCAAACCCTGTTCACGATCCTGCTGCCGCAATACGCCCTGCTGGCGGTGCTGGCGATCGCGGTGCAGGCGCTGTGCGGCCGCAAATACCTCGGCTATGCCGTGCTGGTGGCGCTCTGCGTGGCAGCCATCGCGCTGCGGGGCCGCGGGTTCGACCATATGCTGCTGCCGTATGTGGGCTTCCCCCCGCTCGACTATTCGACCATGAACGGCTACGGCCACCACCTGCTGCGCGAGCGCATGCTGGCGCTGTACTGGAGCGGCCTGGCTTTGGCACTGCTGGTGACCACGGTGGTGCTGTGGCCGCGCGGCGTGAACGCCGAATTCAAGAGCCGCCTGCGCCTGGCGCGCCGCAACCTGACGCTGCCAACGCTGATCGTACTCGGCGCCAGCCTGCTGGTCTTTGGCGCGACCGGCGCCCTGCTCTGGTACGAGCTGGGCGTGGCAGGCAACTACCGCTCCGCGCATGCCGAAGAGTCGCGCCGCGCCGCCTACGAGACGCGCTACCGCCGCTTCGCGCAGCTGCCGCAGCCGCAGCTGGCAAGCGTCGACCTGCGCGTCGACCTGCATCCGCGCAGCCGCGTGCTGGTGGTGCAGGGCCACTACCAGCTCGAGAACCGCACGGGCGCAGCGCTTTCCGACCTGATCCTGTACCAGCAGCCGGGCTTCGATCTCGCAGCCCGCCTGTCGCAGCGCGCCAGCCTGGTGGGCGCCGACCGCAAACGCGGCTTCTTCCACTACCGCCTGGCCACGCCGCTGCCACCAGGCGCGCGCATCGCCCTCGCCTTCGACCTCAGTAGCGCACCGGGCGGCCTGCTGGGCATCGGCAGCGACACGCCGGTCGCGGCAAACGGCAGCTTCTTCACTCACGAAGCGCTGCCGCGCATCGGCTATCAAAGCGAAGTCGAGCTGCAGGACGTGCGCGACCGCCGCCGCCATGGCCTGAGGCCGCGGTCGCCGCGCCTCAATCCCGCATCGAACGAGCGCATCGCCTTCAGCGCCATCGTCAGCACCGCCCCCGACCAGGTGGCGGTGGCCCCGGGCGCGCTCGAACGCGAGTGGATCTCCCAGGAGCGGCGCCACTTCCATTACCGCTCCGAAGGCCTGATGCCGAACGATTACGCGATCGCCTCGGCGCGCTATGCGGTGCGCAACGAGCGCTGGCAGGACGTCGCCATCGATGCCTATTTCGACCAGACGCACGCCGACAACGCCCAGCGCCTGGTGCGCGGCGCCAGCGCCGTGCTCGACTACGGCACGCACCAGTTCGGCCCATATGGCCAGCATGACCTGCGCCTGGTCGAGACGCCGCGCGCGCTTGGCGAGACGCGCGCCTTCCCCGGCATGCTGGCCGTGCCCGAAGACGGCGCCTTCATCGCGCGCTTCGATGGCAAAGCGGGAAGCATCGATTACCCGTTCTACATGGGCGCCTGGAGCACGGCGCACCAGTGGTGGAAACGCCAGCCGGGCGGCTTGCTGCTGGCCGACACCCTGGCCGAATACACCGCGCTGATGGCGATCCGAAGCAGCAGCGGCGCGCCCGCGATGCGGCCCTACCTGCGCGAGAACCTGCGCGCCTACCTGATGGGCAGGGCACTGGCGACCAGCCGCGAACAGCCGCTCATCAGGAACCAGGACGAGCCGTGGCTACGCCAGCGCAAGGGAGCGCTTGCGCTCTACCTGCTGCAAGATTTGCTGGGCGAAGAGCGCGTCAACGGCGTGCTGCGCTCCCTGTCCACCCGCGGCGGCGCGAATGCCCCCCACATGGCCGCGCTGGCCGCAAGCCTGCGCGCGGTGGCGCCGCCCGACAAGGCCTACCTGGTGCGCGACCTGTTCGAGGACATCGTGTTGTATGAAAATCGCGCCGACAGCGCCAGCGCGCGCCTGCGCCCGGATGGCAAGTACGAAGTGACGCTGCGCGCCAGCGCCGCCAAGGTACGCGCCGCAGCCCCGAGCGAACAGGATCTGCCGCTGGCCGACTACATCGAGTTCGGCGTCGACGACCGTGCCGGCAATCCCCTGGTGCGCGAACGCCGCCTGGTACGCGGACGCGCCCAGACCCTTGTTTTCATCGTTGCGAGCCGTCCCGGACGCGCCGGCATCGACCCGGACCACAAGTTGATCGACAAGAAGCCGACAGATAACATGGTTCTTGTCGACAACGGGTAAAACACGCGTTATCATCGAATTACTATTACAGTGAGGTTTTACGATGTCGACCATGCTTGCCGAAGTTTGCCAAAAGATTCAGCTCCTCAGCGACGAGGAAAAGCATGAAGTGCTGCGCGTCCTGTTGCAGGATATCGACGACATGCCTGACCAGGATGCCGACGAAGCCTGGCGCGACGAAGTCGTGCGCCGCGTGAAAGCGATCCACAACGGCGAAGCCGCGATCCGCGCGCTGCAGGACTGGCAGGAGTAATCCGCCTGGCGGCGAACGCGTAAGCGCACCGTGTTGGTTACCCGAATCGGGTAACCGTATAAACAGAATACACAGTAAATCGACGTAAAAAAAACCGCGACCCGAGGGCCGCGGTTTTTTTTTGGGGGTTCGATACCGCCGGCGCTTATTTCTTCGCGGGGGCGCGCTTGGCGGCCGGCTTTTTCGCGGCCGTCTTTTTCGCGGCCGGCTTGGCGGCCGGCTTGGCGGCCGTCTTCGTCGCAGCTTTGGCCGCCGGCTTCTTCGCCACCTTGGCCGCCACGGCCACGCCCTCGCCCTCGCCCTCGGGCGCAGCATCGCTTGCCGCCGCCTTGCCCTTGGCGGGCGCCTTGGCCTTTCGCTCCTCGAACTCGAAGCTGATCTTGCCGTCTTTCGCGCGCGTCAGAAAAGCCTTGAACGAACGGCGCGTACGCTGCGACACGAAGCCCGGCAGCAAATCAGTCTTGCCTTCACCCAGCAGCTTGGCCATCTGCTCGGGCAGGATTTCCTGCTGCAGGATGATGCGCCCGCTACGGAAGTCGCAGGTCTTCGGCTTGGCGACGCTCTTCTCGCAGACATAGGCTAGGCCCATCTCGTAGACGCCGCCGTAGCATTTCGGGCATGGTCCAAGCGCGGTCTGGCCGGTGAAATCGACGCCCTCGCCGTCCTCTCCACCCTCCTGGTCCTGGCCGAAATCGAATTCGAGCTTGAAGTTGCTGATGTCTTCGTCGCGCACGATGCGCAGGATCGCCGCGAACGGACGGCCCATCTTCGAGCGGAAGCCCTGCAGCGGACCGATGGTGCGCTTCTCAAGCAGCTCTTCGACTTCGTTGATCTCGAACTGGCGACTACCCGGCGTCTTGCTCATCGAGAATTCGCATTTGGTGCAGGCGAAGCGGCGGTAGTTTTCCTTGACCACGCCGGCGCAGTTCGGGCACGGCGTGACCAGGGTCGCGTAATCGCCGGGAATGGTGTCGTTGCTGTATTCCTTGGCGCGCTTGACGATGATCTGGGTCATCTGCGCGATTTCGAGCATGAACTCTTCGCGCGAAATTTTGCCCTTCTCCATCTGCGACAGCTTGTATTCCCATTCGCCGGTCAGTTCCGGCGCGGTCAGTTCGTTCACGCCGAGGCCACGCAGCAGCGTCATGAGCTGCGACGCTTTCGCGGTCGGGATCAGTTCGCGGCCTTCGCGGATCAAATATTTCTCGTTCAGCAGGCCCTCGATGATGGCCGCACGCGTGGCCGGCGTGCCGAGGCCCTTGCCCGCCATCGCGTCGCGCAGTTCGTCCGAATCGAGCAGCTTGCCCGCGCCTTCCATGGCCGAGAGCAGCGTCGCCTCGCTGTAGCGCGCAGGCGGTTTGGTGACCAGGGCGTTCGCGGTGATCTTGTCGGTCAGGACCTTCTCGCCCTTCGCGACCGGGACCAGCGTGGCGCCATCCTTGTCGTCGCCGGTGGTGTCCTTGCCGTAGACGGCGAGCCAGCCCGGGTTGGTCATGACCTTGCCTTCGGTCTTGAACTGGTGGCCCGTCACTTCAGTAAAGCGGGTCGTGACCAGGAACTCGGCCGGCGGGAAGAAGACGGCCAGGAAACGGCGCGTGACCAAGTCATACAGCTTTTGTTCCGGCTCGGTCAGGTTCTTTGGGGCGACACCGGTCGGGATGATCGCGAAGTGATCCGAAATCTTGGTGTTGTCGAAGATGCGCTTGTTCGGCTTGACCCAGCCATTTTTCGATACCTGCTTCGCGAACTGGTTGTAGTTGTTGGTGTCGGCCAGCGCGGTCATCGTGTCCTTGACGGTCTGGATGTAGTCTTCCGGCAGGTGGCGCGAATCGGTACGCGGGTAGGTCAGCACCTTGTGCTTTTCGTACAGGGCCTGGGCCAGGCCCAGTGTGTTCTTGGCCGAGAAGCCGAAGCGGCCGTTGGCTTCGCGCTGGAGCGAGGTCAGGTCGAACAGGGCCGGCGCCATCGAGGTGGTCGGCTTCGACTCCTCGCTGACCACGCCCTGCTTGCCGCGACAGGCGGCGGCGATCGAGTCGGCAGCGGTTTTGCTCCACAGGCGCTCGGCGCGCTTCTCCGGATCGTTCTCGTCTTTCTTGAACTTCTGGTCGAGCCAGCGCCCTTCGTAGATGCCGGCGGCGCAGACGAATTCGGCGCGCACTTCCCAGTAGTCGCGCGACACGAATTTTTTGATTTTTTCTTCGCGCTCGACCACGATCGACAGGGTCGGCGTCTGCACGCGGCCGACGGTGGTCAGGTAGAACCCACCCTCTTTCGAGTTGAACGCGGTCATGGCGCGGGTGCCGTTGATGCCGATCAGCCAGTCCGCTTCCGAGCGGCAGCGCGCGGCATCGGCCAGCGGCAGCATGTCCTCGTCGCTACGCAGCTGCTTGAAGCCTTCCTTGATGGCGTTGGCCGTCATCGACTGCAGCCACAGGCGCTTCACCGGCTGTTTCGCCTTTGCATTCTGGGCGATCAGACGGAAGATCAGTTCACCTTCGCGCCCCGCGTCACAGGCGTTGATGAGGGTGGTGACGTCCTTGCGCTTAATCAACTTGTTAAGCACCTTGAGACGCGATTCGGTTTTCGCAATGGGGTTCAGCGCGAAGTAGGGCGGAATCATCGGCAGGTGCGTAAAGCTCCATTTGCCGCGCTTGACGTCGTATTCCTCGGGCACCGCGATTTCCAGCAGGTGGCCGACGGCGGACGAAAGGACGTATTCGTCGGATTCGAAATACTCATCGTGCTTGGTGAAGCCGCCCAGCGTCTTGGCGATGTCGTTCGCGACAGACGGCTTCTCGGCGATGATGAGGGTTTTGGTCATAGAGTTTCTCGTCGTACTTATATTAGGTGTTTGGCCTGCGCATCATACATGCTTTGGCGGCGCCGCCGCGGCACTAGTGTCTTAGTAGTAACAGTCCGCAATGAGCGGCCAATGATAAGCGCCTTATCGCGCTGTTCGCAAGTAGCCTCTGCACCTGGCTTGTGCAACGCGCCATGGAATGTGCACCAGTTGCACGGTCGTGGCGCGTGCGCAACGACGACGTGTCGTCCACACACCAGACACGAAGGCCTGGACATTTAAATCGCTTGCAATTAGATAGCGCGCGATATAAAGTGCAGACATGACAAGCAAATCCGCCAAGACCGACGCCCTGCTTCGCCTCGACAGCCAGCTGTGCTTCGCCCTGTATTCGGCCAATCTCGCCATGACCAAGGTGTACCGGCGCCTGCTGGCCGACCTGGGCCTGACGTATCCACAATACCTGGTGATGCTGGTGCTGTGGGAAGGCGACCGGTTGACGGTGTCCAACCTGGGCGAGCGCCTGTTCCTCGATTCGGCCACGCTGACGCCCCTGCTCAAGCGGTTGCAAAGCGCCGGCCTGGTGCTGCGCGAACGCGGCGTGGAAGACGAGCGCCAGGTATTGGTCAGTCTGACGGACGAAGGCCAGGCGCTGCGTGCCAGGGCGCGCGCGGTGCCGGAAAGTGCGTTTTGCGCGACCGGTTGCAAACCGGAAGAATTGCAGGCGATCCGGCGCG
Source organism: Massilia sp. CMS3.1 (assembly GCF_051262535.1). Classification (NCBI taxonomy): domain Bacteria; kingdom Pseudomonadati; phylum Pseudomonadota; class Betaproteobacteria; order Burkholderiales; family Oxalobacteraceae; genus Massilia; species Massilia sp. CMS3.1. The sequence continues at coordinate 82,680 of NZ_JBIMES010000012.1, forward strand.
ATCTTGAACAACTGCGGGCGAGCCTGGCTGAACATACCTGATTGATATTGCGCGCCGCGCCGGCATGCCGGCGCACGCAGTGCGCTGAATCAAAAATTCGCGCATTTACATAGTGCGCGATTTAATCGACAGCGACTGATTCCGTCGTGCGGCGCTGTATTCTGATCACCACGACTTTGGAGAAAAAAAATGTCCCTCGAAAAAACTTTGTATGTCGCTCACGCAACTGCCACCGGTGGCCGCGATGGCCGCGCCGTGTCGTCCGACGCGCAGCTCGATGTCGCACTTGCCACGCCGCGCGAACTGGGCGGCGCGGGCGGCGCCGGCACCAATCCCGAGCAGCTGTTTGCGGCCGGCTATGCGGCCTGTTTCATCGGCGCATTGAAAGTCGTGGCGGCAAAAGAAAAGGTCGCCTTGCCTGCGAACACGTCGATCGCAGCCGATGTCGGCATCGGTCCGCTGCCAACCGGCTTCGGCATCGAAGTGACACTCAATGTCTCAGTTCCGGGCCTGGCGCGCGAGCTGGTCGAATCGTTGGTCAAGAAGGCGCACGTGGTCTGCCCGTACTCGAATGCAACGCGCGGCAACGTCGATGTGACCTTGAATATTGTTTAAAAGATTTAAAGGCTTGAAACAACAACTGCCGCAATGCGGCAGTTGTTGTCGTTTTACCTGCCCATGCGGCAGGTAGGCATTCTTAATGCAGTTGACGCGGGATTTGTTCGTCGTCGGAGCCAAACAGATCGTCGAAGATCAGTGCGTCCGGTTCCTTGTTCTGGCTCCACATCATCATCAGGACGATGATCTTCAGCTTGCTCAGGGTGACAGGCGACTCGTCCACCGCGAGTGCGCGCTCGATGACGATTTCGCGCTGCAAAGGCGTGAGCAGCTTGGCACTCTCGAGGAACTGGATGAAACCGATCGCGGCGCTGCCGAGCTCGTTATATTCCTCGTCCACGTAGTAACGCGTGCCGGTGGAGGCGACCACGTCGGCCAGCTCTTCGCCGGCCATTTCAGTAAGACCCGTAAGCCAATCGATGGCCTCGCAGATCTCGAAGTCGTCGAAGCCGACGGCGGAGAGTTTGCGTGCCAATGCAGCCGGCTCGGGGCAGGCTTCGGGACGATAGTACGTCTCGTAGAGGTAGACCAGGATGTCGAACATAGTGACGCTACTGTAGCAGCTAAGCTCGTACAGGTACAAGCCTGCTGCGTGTGTGCGTATCCGGCGAACAAAAATCGTCGTTTTTCCGCCTTATCGGTTCATATAGGCTTGTAAATAATTATCCATATGATGCGCCTTTTTAATATCCTATTCACCTTGCATCAACCGTATACGCGCTGCACTTTTCCTCCAGGCAGACGCTCGATCATGCCCGCCATTTCGAGCGCCAATAGCCCCATGCTCAATTGCCCGATGCTGGTCCCGGTGCGCTCGAGTAAATCGTCGACATCGAGCGCTTCGTGTCCGAGTTGCAGGAGCAGATGCGTGCAGTCCGTTTCGGTCGGCAAGGCATTCGCAGAAGCGTGCGTCAATGACGGCGCGGACAGCAGCGGCGACACCTGCATCGCTTCCATAATTTCATGCACCGTCTCCACCAGCCGCGCGCCATCGCGTATCAGCTTGTGGCAACCCTTGGCCAGCGGCGCGTGGATCGAGCCGGGCAAGGCGAACACTTCCCTGCCCTGTTCGGCGGCCACGCGCGCGGTGATGAGGGACCCCGATTGCGCCGCCGCTTCGACGACCAGCACGCCGCCCGACAAGCCGCTGATGATGCGATTGCGGCGCGGGAAGTTCCCGCTGATCGGCGGCGTGCCGAGCGCGTATTCGCTGACGATGCAGCCTTCATTGGCGATGCGTTCGGCGAGCGCGCGATTGCGCGCCGGATAGAACAAGTCGGCGCCGGTGCCGACCACGGCAATCGTCGATCCCGCGCCACGCAATGCGCCCTCATGCGCCGCGGCATCGATCCCGAGCGCGAGGCCCGAGACCACGCACATGCCCGCGTGCGAGAGCGCAGTGGCGAAGGCATGCGCATTGGCTTTTCCCTGCACCGTCGCATCGCGGCTGCCGACGATCGCCAGCGCGGGTCGCGCGAGCAGGTCGATGCGCCCTCTTATATAGAGCAGCAGTGGCGGATCGGGAATGTTGGCGAGCGCTTGCGGATAGGCAGCCTCGCCCAGCGCCAGCACATGATGCGAAGGCGCGCGCAGCCACGCAAGGGTGGTGTCGATCAGTTCGAGGGTGCTGCCTGAAGCTGGCGCGCACAGGGTGCGCGCCAGCGAGGGGCCGATGTGTGCGGCGAGGGCCGCATGGCCGGCTTCAAAAATGGCACGCGGCGAACCGAAGGCGGCGAGCAGCAGCTGCGCCGTGCGCAGCCCCACCCCGCGTGCGCTTTCCAGACGCAGCCAGTCGGTGAGGGTGGTGACGCGGCTGGCGGGGATGGGGTCCGTGTCCTGCACGGTGGATTTACTCCGGTGATTTCGCCACGTCGCCGACTTCAACCGGCGCCGTCACTTGCATGATCAGGCCATACGACACGCGCCCGAACACTCGGAAGATGAACAGGCTGCCATATTGTTCATCGGGAAGCTTCATCGTCGGGCGCTTCAATCCGAACAAACCCTTGTTCCCTTCGGGATCGGCCACCGTCTTCCCGAGATGATAGAGCTGCAGCACCGCGCCGACATCGAGCCCGTCAATCGAACCACGGTTGACAGTGACGACCTGGCTCTGTCCGGCGTAGGCCACGCCGGAATAAATCGACATGACGCGCGCATCGATGGTGCTCAAGGGCGCATGCGGCACATAGTTGCGCACCGCTGGCGGCGGCGCCGGCATCAGGCGGTCGCCGACCCCCATCTCGCTCACCGCGTTCGATACAAGCATGCTGTGCACGTCGACGCCGGGTACGGCCGCTTTGACCAGTTTGACGGTGCCGACATAGGCGGCCTCATGCGCCAGCACGGCGCCGCTCTGCGGATCTTTTAATGGACCACCCTGGCGGAACACCTGGAACTCGGTCGCGCCCTTGAGGTCGCCACGCACATACACGCGGTCGCCCGTGCCGAGATACAAATGGCCTGCTTCCGAGGCGGCAATGCGCGGCGCAGTGGCCAGGGCATCTTTTTCGACCACGAGCGGCTGGGTGAGATACGGTTCGATCATGCCCGCGGGAATCGCGTCGATCGCGCCCCCTTCCAGGCCTTCGCTGCGCACCTGGGGCGACAGGCGCAGCAGGGACGGCTCGCCACGGCCATCGCTTGCACCGGGCCTGGTGAGCGACAGGCGGCCGCGTGCGCGGTCGAAGTAGACGATCTGGCCCGGATAAATCCAGTGCGGGTTGCGAATTTCCTCACGGTTCATGCCCCACACCTGGGGCCAGCACCAGGGATGATCGAGGAAGGCGCCGGAAATATCCCACAGGGTATCGCCCTTGACGACGCGATGCTGGTCGGGGGCATTTGCCTTGAAGCTGCATTCGGCGGCCTGGACAGGGCCAGCCACAACACACGCGACGAGCGCTGCGGCTGCAGCGCGGGTCACGACTGTGCTAAAATTTTTCATTGAAGACGTCCGTAAAGTGCGGCATTGACAACGGAATTGCTGGCTGCGCCCGTCACTCGGCCAGCCGCGGCGCAAGAGACAGCACGATGACACTCCCTTCCCGCACTTGCGGATCACAAAGGGTTGCCCTACTGAATCAAATTCTGCACACAAATCCTTGAACTGGCAAGACAAACCGCGTCTTGCCAGCCGGGCGATGTGTTGCATTCCTGCTCCTGCGCGCCGATCCGCCGACCGTCCACGACAAACCTTATATAACTATTACTGAACACGCTCATATGGCCCTCCTGAACATCCTGCGCTATCCCGATCCCCGCCTGCACAAGGTGGCTGCGCCCGTCACCGAATTTGGCGAGCGCCTGGCCACGCTGGTGGCCGACATGGCCGAGACCATGTACGACGCACCCGGCGTCGGCCTGGCCGCGACCCAGGTCGACGTGCATGAGCGCGTGGTCGTGATCGATACCACCGAGACGCACGACGAGCTGCTCGTGTTCGTCAATCCCGAGATCACCTGGTCCAGCGACGACAAGCAGGTCTACGACGAAGGCTGCCTGTCGGTGCCGAATGTCTACGACGGCGTCGAGCGCCCGTCGCGCGTCAAAGTGCGTGCCCAGGATGCGAAAGGCGCGTTCTTCGAGCTCGACTGCGAAGGCTTGCTGGCCGTCTGCATCCAGCACGAGATGGACCACCTGATGGGCAAGGTATTCGTTGAATACCTGTCGCCACTCAAGCGCAACCGCATCAAGGCCAAGCTGCAGAAGGAAGAGCGCGGCCTGGAACGCGAAGCGGCCCTGAAGGCTGCCGGCCGCCGGTATTAAGCCGATGATTCAGGCGCCACTGAAAGTCGTCTTCGCCGGCACGCCGGAGTTTGCCGCCTGCGCCCTGCGCGCCTTGATCGCTGCCGGATGCGAGATCCCGCTGGTGCTGACCCAGCCCGACCGTCCGGCCGGGCGCGGCATGCAGTTGCAAGCATCGAGCGTGAAGCAGGTCGCATTGGAACATGGCATCGACGTGCTGCAGCCGCTGTCGCTGCGCACCGACAGTAAAGATCCCCAGCGTGCGCTCGAGGCCGAAGCCGCCCATGAACGCCTGGTGTCGTGTGAGTACGACGTGATGGTGGTGGCGGCCTATGGCCTGATCCTGCCGCGCAGCACGCTCGACATCGCACCCTGCATCAACATCCACGGTTCGCTCCTGCCACGCTGGCGCGGCGCCGCCCCGATCCACCGCGCGATTGAAAACGGAGACCGAGAGACGGGCGTGACGATCATGGGCATGGAAGAAGGGCTCGACACCGGTCCGATGATGCTCATCGAACGCGTCGCCATCGAGGATGCCGACACCACCGGCAGCCTGCACGACACGCTGGCCGCGCTCGGCGCGCGCATGATTGTCGAGGCCCTGCATCGCTTGGCGCAGGGCGAGTTGCCGGCCACGCCGCAGCCCGAGGAAGGCGTGACCTATGCGGCCAAGATCAGCAAGGATGAAGCGAAGCTCGATTTTCACCTTCCGGCGCTTGATCTGTGGCGCAAGGTGCGCGCTTTTAACCCCTTCCCCGGTGCGCAAGGCACGGTGAACGGGACGGCGATCAAGATCTGGGGAGCGGAACTGGCCGACGGCGCCGGGCAGCCGGGACAGGTGCTGTCGGCCGACGCGCAGGGCATCGTGATTGCCTGCGGCGAAGGTGCGCTCCGTCTGCTGCAGTTGCAAAAGCCGGGTGGCAAGCGCTTGGCGGCAGCGGAATTCCTGAAAGGCTTTGCGCTCGCAGGCCTGGCGTTCGAGTAGCAACGAACAACGCGCCCATCGGGCGCGTTGCAACACACCAGCTACTTAATTGCCTTCCAGCTCAGCCGCGCGCTGGACGTCCATGTGCTCGCGCAGGACCTGGTTGATGCGGGTCTGGTATCCCGGGCCGGCTGCCTTGAACCAGTCCAGCATGTCGACGTCCAGGCGGATCGTCACAATCTGCTTGGCGCCCGACGGCGTTGCTTTTGACTCTGCTGCCGCCATCTGGCTGTGCAGGGAAGGCTGATGATCCCAATCGGGTTCGTACTCTTTGTTCATGCTATCCCATCCTGTATGAATACCTGCCATGTTCTTCGTGGCCACCATTTATTGTCACCGCTGTATGTATCCGCAACATTGCGAAATCGGCGGGTTTTGTAACACCGTGTAACAATCGGATACATAAACACATAACGATACAATCTGCCGTGGCTGACCCGGCCGGGACGGGAAAACACGGCATTGACGTATAATTTCAGATCGCCCCCACCGTGCCCGCGCGCTTGTACCTGTCCCGCACGCATCCTGAAAGTGACCCATGACTGCCCCGACCTTCCTCCCATCCCCGATCGAAACCCAGCTGCGCGAGATCCTGGCGCGCCGCATCATGATCCTGGATGGCGCCATGGGCACCATCATCCAGCAATACAAACTCGATGAAGCCGCTTACCGCGGCGGGCCGGGGGGCCGCTTTGCCGAATTCGCCGCGCCGCAGGGCAGCGGCGCGCGCGAACTTTTCGTGAAGGGCAACAACGAGCTGCTGACGCTGACTCAGCCGCAGATCATCCAGGAAATCCACGAGCGCTACCTTGCGGCCGGCGCCGACCTGATCGAAACGAATACCTTCGGCGCTACCAGCGTGGCCCAGGACGATTACCACATGGGCCACCTGGCCTACGAGATGAACGTGCAAGCCGCACAACTTGCGCGCGCCGCCTGCGACAAATTTACAAGTGCCGACAAACCGCGCTTCGTCGCCGGCGCCCTCGGCCCGACCCCGAAGACCGCCTCGATCTCGCCCGACGTCAACGATCCGGCGGCGCGCAATGTCACCTTCGACCAGCTGGTCACCAGCTACCACGAACAGGTACGCGGTTTGGTCGAGGGCGGTGTCGACGTGCTGCTGGTCGAGACCATCTTCGACACCCTCAATTGCAAGGCGGCGCTGTTCGCGATCGACCTGTATTTCGAGGAGCATCCTGAGACGGTACGCAAGCCGATCATGATCTCGGGCACCGTCACCGACGCCTCGGGCCGCATCCTGTCGGGCCAGACCGTGCCCGCCTTCTGGAATTCGGTACGCCACGCAAAGCCGCTGACGATCGGCCTGAACTGCGCGCTGGGCGCGGCCTTGATGCGCCCTTACGCCCAGGAGCTGTCGCAGATCGCCGATACCTTTGTCTGCATCTACCCGAACGCCGGCCTGCCCAACCCGATGAGCGACACGGGTTTCGATGAGCTGCCGGCCGACACCTCGGCCCTGCTGCGCGAATTCGCCGACGCCGGTTTCGTCAACATCGCCGGCGGCTGCTGCGGCACCACGCCCGAGCACATCGCGGCCATTTCCGAACTCCTGTCGAGCGCCAAACCGCGTGCCCTGCCGGAGATCCCGACCGCGCTGCGCCTGTCGGGCCTGGAGCCGTTCACGGTCGACGAGAGTTCGCTGTTCGTGAACGTCGGCGAGCGTACGAATGTCACGGGCTCGAAAGCGTTTGCCCGCATGATCCTGAACGAGCAGTTCGACGAGGCGCTGTCGGTGGCGCGCCAGCAGGTCGAGAACGGCGCCCAGGTCATCGACATCAACATGGACGAAGCGATGCTCGACTCGCAGGCGGCCATGACGCGCTTCCTGAACCTGATTGCCTCCGAGCCCGACATCTCGCGCGTGCCGATCATGATCGACTCCTCCAAATGGAGCGTGATCGAGGCCGGTTTAAAATGCGTGCAAGGCAAGGCCATCGTCAACTCGATCTCGATGAAGGAAGGCGAAGCCGAGTTCCTGCGCCAGGCCGGCTTGTGCCGCCGCTACGGCGCCGCGGTCATTGTGATGGCCTTCGACGAACAGGGCCAGGCCGACACCTTCGAGCGCAAGACCGAGATCTGCGCGCGCGCCTACAAGGTACTGACCGAGCAGGTCGGCTTCCCGCCGGAAGACATCATCTTCGATCCGAACATCTTCGCGATTGCCACCGGCATCGAAGAACACAACAACTACGCGGTCGATTTCATCAACGCCACGCGCTGGATCCGCCAGAACCTGCCGCACGCGAAAGTGTCGGGCGGCGTCTCGAACGTCTCGTTCAGCTTCCGCGGCAACGACCCGGCGCGCGAAGCCATCCACACCGTGTTCCTGTACCACGCGATCCAGGCCGGCATGACGATGGGCATCGTGAACGCCGGCATGGTCGGCGTCTACGACGACCTGCCTGCCGAACTGCGTGAGCGTGTCGAAGACGTCGTGCTGAACCGGCGCGAAGACGCGACCGAGCGCATGATCGAGATTGCCGGCACGCTCAAGGCCGGCGGCGGCAAGCAGGAACAGAACCTCGAGTGGCGCAGCAGCCCGGTCGAAAAGCGCCTCGCGCACGCACTGGTGCACGGCATCACGCAGTGGATCGTCGAAGACACCGAGGAAGCGCGCCAGGCGGTGCTCGCCGCCGAGGGCCGTCCGATCCACGTGATCGAAGGCCCGCTGATGGATGGCATGAACATCGTCGGCGACCTCTTCGGCCAGGGCAAGATGTTCCTGCCGCAGGTGGTCAAATCGGCACGCGTCATGAAGCAGGCGGTGGCCCACCTGATTCCGTTCATCGAGGAAGAAAAGGCGCGCGAGGAAGCGCGCACCGGGATCGTCGCGAAACCGAAGGGCAAGATTGTGATTGCCACGGTCAAGGGCGACGTGCACGATATCGGCAAGAACATCGTCTCGGTGGTCCTGCAGTGTAATAACTTCGAGATCGTGAACATGGGCGTGATGGTGCCCTGCTCCGACATCCTTGCGCGCGCCAAGGCGGAGAACGCCGATATCGTCGGCCTGTCCGGCCTGATCACGCCGTCGCTGGAAGAGATGGCCCACGTCGCGCGCGAAATGCAGCGCGACCCGTGGTTCCGCGAACGCGGCATTCCCTTGCTGATCGGCGGCGCCACCACCAGCCGCGCCCACACGGCGGTAAAAATCGCGCCGCACTACGACGGCCCGGTGATCTATGTGCCGGACGCCTCGCGTTCGGTCGCGGTCGGCCAGTCGCTCTTGACCGAAGAATCGCGCCACCAGTACATGGCCGAGATCAAACTCGATTACGAGCGCATCCGCGAGCAGCACGCCAACAAGAAGGCGCTGCCGATGCTGACGCTCGAGCAGGCGCGCGGCAACAAGGCGAAACTGGCGTTCGCGCCGAAAAAGCCGAAGTTCATCGGCCGCCGCGTCTTCAAGAACGTCGAACTGGGCACGCTGGCGCGCTACATCGACTGGGGCCCGTTCTTCCAGACCTGGGACCTGGCCGGCCCCTTCCCGGCCATCCTGACCGACGAAGTCGTCGGTGAAGCGGCCTCGAAGGTATTCGAGGAAGGCCAGGCGCTGCTCAAGAAAATCATCGACGGGCGCTGGCTGACGGCCAATGGCGCGATCGCCCTGCTGCCGGCCAACAGCGTGCGCGCCGACGACATCGAGATCTATCTTGATGAATCGCGCGACAAAGTCGCGTTCACCTGGCACGGTTTGCGCCAGCAAGGCGTCAAGCCGGTCGTCGACGGCGTGCAGCGTCCGAACCAGTGCCTGTCCGACTTCATCGCCCCGAAAGAATCGGGCGTGGCCGATTACATCGGCATGTTCGCCGTCACTGCGGGCCTGGGTATCGAAAAATACGAGCAGCGTTTCGAAGAGGCGCACGACGACTACTCGTCGATCATGCTCAAGGCCCTGGCCGACCGGCTGGCCGAAGCGTTCGCCGAATACCTGCACGAGCGCGTGCGTACCGACCTGTGGGGCTATGCCGCCGACGAAGACCTGAGCAACCCGGACCTGATCTCAGAAAAATACGTCGGCATCCGCCCGGCGCCGGGCTATCCGGCCTGCCCCGAGCACACGGTCAAGAAGGCCTTGTTCGAGACGCTGCAGGCCGAGGAGATCGGCATGCAGTTGACCGAGTCCTACGCCATGTACCCGGGCGCGGCGGTATCGGGCTTCTACCTGGCGCATCCGGAATCGAAGTATTTCGTGGTCGGAAAAATCGGCGACGACCAGGTGACCGACATGGCGCAGCGGCGCGGGATGGACAAGCTCGAGATCGAACGCCATTTGGCGCCGAATTTGTCGTAAGGCGCCCTCCCTGAACTGGGAAACTGCGCTGTTGTCTAAAGCGTCATGGGATCTGGTCCCATGTTTTTCAGGAGAAGGTCATGGCAATGCATCTCTCGACCCGGCGCTGGCAGGACCAGGTGATCCTGCTGCTTGGCGTCTGGCTGTTCGTATCGCCCTGGGTGATGGCTTACCCGAGCGATTCGCCGCCCGCCGTCAACGCCTGTATCGCAGGCGCCATGATGGCGGCCCTGGCCACTTTCGACCTCTACAAAACCTATGCCTGGGCTGTGTTCATGAATATCGTCATCGGCATCTGGGTTGCGATATCGCCCTGGCTGGTGGACGTCATGACCGACCTGGCAATGAGCGGCAGCATGCTGATCGTCGGCCTCGCCACGATCGTGCTTGGCATGTGGGAACTGCGTACCGACCCCGACCTGCACCAGCAGTGGGCCGGCACTTAAGCTCTTGGTGATCGATGCAGCAGCACCGGACGTGAGCCACGCGGCTCACGTCTTCTTACAAGGCGCTACGGACGACCTGTCCGCTCCACTCGAAAGCGGCCATTTCCAGTTCGACCAGGTCGTCCCCACGGCTGGCCAGTTCGGACAGCGCCGGCAGCATGTCGTCGCCCTCTTCCATCCGTTCGAACGATTCGGTCAGGCGCAGCAGTTCGCCGAAGAAGCCGCTGCGGCGCAGCAGCGCGCTCGACACTTCGTCGCTCACCGGAATCTGCTCGACCAGGTCGGCCATCGGCACACAGAACAGCGTGTCCATCAGCGACATGATGCCGACTGTGAAGGCCATGTCGGCCACATGGCGCTGCCCAGGGCGCAGGCGGCCGGCGAGCAGCTCCATCAGGCGCGCACGGGTACTGGCGAGCATCAGGAGCGGGGTCTGGGTGTGGCCCCTGGTACCCGGTTCGGCATACAGCATGATCTGCAGCCAGCGCTGCAGCTGGCGCCGTCCGACGACGATCAGGGCCTGGCTCAGCGAATCGATGCGCTGGCGCAGCCCGGCCGCCGGCGTGTTGACGATGCGGAGCAGGTTGATGGATAAGGTCACGTCGCGCTTGATCGCACGTTCGATCTCGATATTGTCGGCATCCGACACGACCAGGTTCATCAGGTCGACCAGGGCCAGCTGCGAAGGCGAGAGCTTGCGCCCCTCAATCACCGACGGGCGCGCGAAATAAAAGCCCTGGAAGTAATCGAAGCCGAGGTCGAGGCAGGTCCGGTATTCGGTCTGGCTCTCGACCTTTTCCGCGATCAGGCGTTTACCGGTGCCGCGAAGTCGTGGGACCAGGGACAGCATGGTCACCACCGGCATCGTGCGCAGGTTGAGCTTCACGTAATCGAGCAGCGGCAGCAGTCGCCCCAGGCGGCTGCCGTGGGCACTGGCCTCGGCGGCAAATTTGAAACCGTGGCCGGACAGTTCCGCCAGGCGCCACAGCACCGGCTCGGTGGCTTCGACCGAGCCGACCAGTTCGAGCACGGTGTGCTCGCGCGGCAGGAAAGCGAAGATATCGCTCATCAACACTTCAGTGTCGACGTTGAGAAAAGCGACGGCGTCGCCCACCGCGCGCGGCAAGCCTAGCTGGGCCGCGTGGGCCAGCACGGCGGCCGTGGCCGCCATGTCAGTTTCAATCTCGGCGTTGTTGTTCGCGGTACGCCGGAACAGCAGTTCGTAACCAAACAGAGCCTGGTTGCGGTCCAGCATCGGCTGGCGCGCCAGGTAGAAATTGCGCAGCTGCAGAGGCTGGGATGCCTGGTCAAGGCTGGCGGTATTCGTCATCGCGGTCCCGTGGTCACATTCAAGCCGCCCACTCTACCCCATTCTCATCAATTAGTGGATTCCGGGCATCATTTTTTCGAAAAGTTGATGTCGAAAAGCTAAAAATTACTGAATCGTAGCGGGTACCGGGGCGCCGTCGATGAACACCAGCAGTTCCCCGGGAGCGAACGCCGTCCAGGTCTCGTTCGTCGTCAGCGGTTCGGTGACGATGATGGCGACCCGGTCCTGGGGCGTCGTGACCTGCGAAAAATCGACCGACAGGTCTTCATCGGACAGGCGCGCGGTGACGAAGGGATACTGGCGCACAACATAACTGAGCTTGGTCGAACAGTGCGCGAACAGGGCCGTGCCGTCGGACAGCATCATGTTGAAGGTGCCGTAAGCCGAGACGGCGCCTACCAGTTCGCCCAGGGCGGCGCGCAAGGCGGGCAGCGCCGGCGGATGGTTGCCGAAGCGGCGCCGCAGTTCCTGCAACAGAAAACAGAAGGCGTGCTCGCTGTCGGTGGTCCCGACCGGGCGGAAGGCGCCGTCGAGCTGCGGCTTGAACTCTTTCAGGTCGCCATTGTGGGCAAACACCCAGTAGCGGCCCCAGAGTTCACGCACGAAGGGATGGCAATTTTCGAGCGCGACTTGTCCCTGGGTGGCCTTGCGGATATGCGCAATGACATTCGTCGACTTGATCGGATATCGCTTGATCAGTTCGGCGATTGGCGAGGCGATCGCGGCTTGGTGGTCGACGAAATGGCGCACGCCGGCGCCCTCGAAGAAAGCAATGCCCCAGCCATCATGGTGGGTATCGGTGCGGCCGCCGCGATGGGCGAAACCGGTGAAGGAAAACACAATGTCGGTCGGAACATTGCAGTTCATTGCAAGGAGTTGGCACATGGCAGGAAGCTTACCATGTCACGCGGGTAAGGCGAGGCGCAGGGCGGACGCCGGCATCAGTCTGGTGCCTGCATCCCCTTATGTCCCTGGCCGTCTGTGTGGTGGTCCTCCAGCTGAGGGGGACTGCTTAATGCAGCACGACCGGTTGGTTCATCATCGTGTCGTAGGAACCGAGGAAATCGTCGATTTCTTCCATGGTCGGCTCGCTTGCAATGAGGTTGTTGACGTCGCGGCGGAACGATTGCGCCAGTTTGCCGCCGATGAACGCTTCGCGGCGGCCAGCTTTGTCGACGATTTCGTAACCACCGAAGCGCAGGGCTTCGAGGTCGCGATCGACGCCAAATTCGACCACGCTGTACTGTTCGCTGTTGTAAATCATGTTCATGGTGACTCCTTCTCTTGATCAGAGTGATGACCATTCGCGCGGCGGCGGGCGAACAGCTTTAACTTAGTGAAGAGGTGGGGCTGGCCCGACCAATTTCAAGAGTGCAGGTCGGGCGCGAGAGCCAGCAGTTGATCGTATGGCGGCTTACTTAACCATGATCGCAACTGATCAAGATGTGCCGTGTCCGCGACGCCGATGAACAGGCGCGCCGGACCTTGGCGCAGCAGACGATTTAATGTAACACGCATCACCAGATTTCCCGCGCAGCACAGGCAGCCGGGCGCGATGCGCGACATCAGGAGTTTGCTCGATGCTTCCAGCACGGGAATGCCGTTGGAAATGCCTTCGAGGATGACAGCAGCCCCATCGTTACCGGGCGTAGAGAGGACGATCGCGTGGGCGATGGCCGCTTCGCGCGCAGCCGCGCTGGAACCGGTGACGAGCACCGTAGGAATCGGATGACGCAAAGAGGAGTGAGAAGAGAAGGATCCGGCGACCCGGGGACCGGCGCCAGGGGTAGCCGTCCGAGGACGGTCCCCCGGACCATCCCCGTTCATCCGCCCCGCTTGCCGAGCTTGCCCGGTTCGACGCCGAGCTGCTTGAGCTTGCGGTACAGGTGGGTGCGCTCGAGTCCCGTCTTTTCGGCCACGCGCGTCATGCTGCCGCCTTCGCGGCCCAGGTGGTGTTCGAAGTACATACGTTCAAAAGCGTCGCGTGCCTCGCGCAGCGGCAAATCGAACGAGAGCGTATAGCCCTGGGTTTCGCCATGGCCGATCACGCCCACGCGGGCGCCGTTCAGGGGTGCGGGCACGGGCTGGGCCGCGTACATCGGGTTGCTGACGGGCGGCGCTTCGAGAATCGGCGCCGGCATCGCCGGACGTGGCGGCGGAACCGGGGCACGCGCCACTTCCTGGGCGCGGGTCAGGCCCTGCTGCACGGCCTTCAGCAGTTTTTGCAGGGCGATCGGTTTTTCAAGGAAATTCAGGGCGCCGATGCGGGTAGCCTCGACGGCCGTGTCGATGGTGGCGTGGCCCGACATCATGATGACCGGCATGGTCAGCAAGCCATCGCGCTGCCACTCCTTGAGCAGCGTGACGCCGTCGGTATCGGGCATCCAGATATCGAGCAGGACCAGGTCAGGTGCGCCTGCGGCACGCGCTTCGCGTGCCTGCTGCGCATTTTCAGCGAGCGTGATTGCGTGTCCTTCGTCTCCCAGAATTTCCGAGAGGAGCTCGCGGATGCCCATTTCATCATCAACTACGAGTATGTTTGCCATCGTTCGCCTTCCGTCTCCACCCGAGTAACTGTTGTGCTTCGTGTCATGATTCTATGCCTGATTTACAGTTCAGCCAAGTTTGTCTCTTGTGCCAACTTTAACAGCAAAATGAATACCGACGCGCCACTTCCGTCCGGACGGTTCTGAACGTCAATGCGGCCACCGTGCTCATCGACGATCTTCTTCACCATCGGCAAGCCCAGACCCGTGCCGCGCGCCTTCGAGGTAACGTACGGCTCGAACGCGCGGGCCAGAATTTTCGGCGCGAAACCCGGGCCATTATCGAGGATCGCCAGGCGCACGGCCTCGCCCGCCGTGCCGTCGGCGCCCTTGAAGCGGATGATCTCGGTGGCGACATCAATGCGTGGTTCCCGGGCATTGATGTCGCGCGCGTTCAAGTCTCGATCCGCCAGTGCATCCTGCGCATTTTGCAGCAGGTTGTGGATCACCTGGCGCAGCTGGGTCGCGTCGCCCATCACGCGCGGCAGGTTCGGCGCGAGCTTGGCGTGGATGATGTCGGAGGCGTCCTCGGCCAGGTACAGCGTCAGGATTTCGCCGATCAGGCCGTTCAAGTCGAGGGGTTCGAGCACCGCCGGCGGCGTACGTGCGTAATCGCGGAAGTCGTCGACCATGCGCTTCATGGCGTCGACCTGGTTGACGATGGTGGTCGTCGCGCGCGCCAGCAGGGCCGCGTCGAGCGGCTCGAGCTTGCCTTCCAGTTTCATCTGCAGGCGTTCGGCCGACAGCTGGATCGGCGTCAGCGGGTTCTTGATCTCGTGCGCCAGGCGCCGCGCGACCTCGCCCCAGGCCACCGAGCGCTGCGCCGAGATCACGTCCGAGATATCGTCGAACACGACGATGAAGCCGCTGCCCACGCCCACCGGCAGGCGCGAGCCGCGCGCCAGGATGGTGGTGTCGTGGTCTTCGCCGGGAGCGCGGCGCGGGATCTCGATTTCCTGCTGCCAGTGGGTGCGCTGGCGCGTGGTGCCGGCGGCCGATTGCGCGCTCTGGGTCGAGAAGGCGCGCGTGACAGTGGTGGCGAAGTTTTCCAGTCCCTCGATTTTTGACAACGGCCCGTTCAGCTGGCACTGCTCCATCTGCAGGATGCGGCAGGCGGCCTCGTTCGAGTTCACCACCGTGCCTTCGGCGTCCAGCACCAGCACGCCGGCCGACATGTTCGCCAATACCGACTCGAGGTGGGCCTTGGCGCTTTGCAGGGCCGCGCGGTTGCGTTCGACGGCGCTGCGCGCTTCGAACAGCTGGCCCGTCATGGCATTGAACGACTGCGTCAGCGTGCCCAGTTCGTCATTGGTCTCGACGATCGGACGCGGCGACAGGTCGCCTTCGGCCACCGCTTGCGTGCCTTCGGCCAGCACCAGCAGCGGCTGGGCCAGGTTCCCGGCGATCAGGACCGCGCTGCCGATGGCGCCGAAAATGGCCAGCAGCAGGGTCAGGGTAAGGGTTTCGATGTACATCCGGCGCAGGCCCGTACGCGCCACCGAGCGCTGCTGGTACTCGCTGAAAGCGCTGCGCAGCACCTGGGCGTTCGAGGCCAGGTTCACCGGCACCGTCTGCATCAGTTGCAGATAACGCGGCGCCGCGCCCGGCGGCTCGGGCACGGAGATCACCACACGCAGGCGCAGGCCGGTGGCGGCGTCGAGCACGCTGGAATTGGCGCCGCCGGCGTTTTCGCGGAAGTCGAGTTCGATGCCGCCCTCGGCCCGCGCATAACCGCCGGGCATGGCGGCCTGGCGCACCATCTGCGGGTTCGGCAGATCGCTTGTCAGGTCGGCGCGCTTGTCCTGGCTGGCGCTCGCGACCAGCTTGCCGGTGGCGTCGAGCAGGAGCGCGCTTTGCATGCCGTCGGTATCGGACACCAACTGCGACAGCGCCATCTGGGCGCCGCTGTCGCCCTGGCCGGACAGGGTGGCAGCCACCGTCTGGCTCTTGGCGGAGAGTTCGGCCAGCGACTCGTCGAGCGCCGCATGGCCCAGGTTCAGGCCCGATTGCAGGGCCGCCTCGATCTTGACGTCGAACCAGGATTCGATCGAATGCGAGACGAACTGCACCGACACCATGAAGATGACCAGGCCCGGCAGGATGCCGATGCCGGCGAACAGCAGCACCAGGCGCGCCATCAGGCGCGAGCCGAAGCGTTTGGCTTTATAGCGCGAATACAGGCGCCCGAGGGCCACCACGACCAGGATCAGCAGCAGGAACGCGATCGTCGCGTTCAGCCCGAGCAGCCAGGAGTAGTAGCGGTCGAAGAAGCCGGAGTTGTCGGACGCCGAGGCAAGCAGGAACAGCAGGATCGAGACGACCGCGCCGCCGACTACCAGCGCGTAGCGCATGGCCTGGTTCAAGACTTACTCCGCACGGTAGGTGAAGGTCTTTCGGTTCGAGGCGAGGTGCCAGTCCGAATTACTGAACGCGTTGACCTGCAGCGGCTTTTGCAGCAGGTCGCGGTTCATGTACATGCGCAGGGTAACCTCGTAGGTTTCACCTTGTTTCAGCGCGCCTTTCGGGGCGATCACCCAGCGCCCGGGGCGCCGGATCTGGAACATCGCTTCATCCAGGGTCTGGAAGGTCTGCTGGACGCTGCCGCCCATCGACACGTAGTACTGCCGCAGCAGCACGTCGTAGGAGATGCTGACCGTGCGCTTCGAGGACACGGCGCGGTCGTCGCGCCACCACCAGCGCGGGCGCGTGAGTTCGATTTCGGTCGTGAAGTAGAGCTTGACGCCGTGTTGGAGGGCGTCTTCCAGGTCGCGGTTCAGGTCGAACGCATAGTTCGCCCCGAGCCGGTAGCCTTCGTCGGTCGCCTCGATTTTCGCCAGCGTGATGTCGATCCCGTCGGCCGCCTGCGCCGTTGCGCACGCGAAGACCAGCAGGAGCTGGCAGGCGAGGAGGCGGAAAAATCGTAGAGTCACAGAGGGCCGGAACCTAAATAAATTGAGCGGATTGTGCGGGACTGTTACGCCGCTCTCTTCTGGAACAGGGCGTAGAACAGTCCATCATGATCGAGCCCGGCGCCGCTCGAGGGAAGCAGCTGCCCTGGCGCATCGAGGCGGATGGCGTCGTCGTGGCGCGCCGCAAACGCGGCCGCCTGCGCCTCCGATTCCTGGGGCCAGAGCGAACATGTCACGAACAACAATTTACCATCGGCCCGCAGCATCTGCCAAAGATTGTCGAGTATCTCAGCGGAAAGTGTTGTAAGTTGGCGTGTGTCGGTCTTGCGCCGCAGCCAGCGAATGTCGGGGTGCCGGCGCACGATGCCCGAGGCCGTGCAAGGCACGTCGGCCAGGATGCGGTCGTACTGCTGGCCGTCCCACCAGTACTGCGCCTGCGCTAAGCCCGTCACCAGCGTCGCCGACAGGCCGAGCCGGCCAAGGTTGTCGCCCACGCGCGCCAGGCGCTGCGCATCGGAGTCGACCGAGGTGAGTTGCACATCCGCCATCTCGAGGATATGGCCGCTCTTGCCGCCCGGTGCGGCGCAGGCATCGAGCACGCGCATGCCGTCCTCGAGGTCCAGTAACGATGCGGCCAGCTGGGCACCGGCGTCCTGCACCGAGACCAGCCCGTCGTGGAAACCGGGGATCTGCGCCACATTCACCGCCTGCTTCAGGCGCAAGGCCTGAACACCGACCACGTCGGCTGCCATGCCCGCTTCTTCAAGCAGGCGCAGGTAGTCTTCGACGCTCATCTTGCGGATGTTCACGCGCAGGGTCAGCGGTGGCTGGCGGTTGCCGCTTGCCAGGATCGCTTCCCAGTCGCGCGGATAGGCATCGCGCATGGCATCGATCCACCACTGCGGATAATTCCACTGCGCCAGCGGCTGTGCCAGGGCGGTCGCGAGGAGGTCGTCGCGCTCGCGCAGGAAGCGGCGCAGCACGGCGTTCACCATCGCCTTGGCGTGGGCAAGATCGGGATGCTTCGCGGCCGCCGTCACCGCCTGGTCGACCACGGTGAACGGCTCGTAGGCTGCGCTCTCGCCCTCGGGCGGGTCGAGCAAGACCAATGCGCAATGGATCAGGCCGACCAGCATCGGCACGTCCGGTGCCTTGGTCGTCATCAGGCCGAGCAGGGTCTCGGCGCGCCCCAGTCCGCGCATCGTGCGGTAGGCCAGGTCCTGGATCGCGCCGCGGCTCTGCGGCGTGGCATTAAAAGCGGCAAACACGTTCGACAGCGCCTGCGGCAAGGCCGTACCGGCGCGTACTTGCGCCACCGCGCTGGCCGCACCCAGCATGGCCAGCGCCAGCGAGTCGCCCGGCAGGTCCGGGCGGTACTCCTGCTGGAACTGCGGCTTGACCTCGTGGCTTGGGCGCACCGCCGGCGCGCTCTTGCGCGGCGCCGGCTTTGCTTCCGGTTTTCTCTCGGGCTTGGCCGCCGGCTTCGCTTGCGCCTTCGGCCGGGCGTACTGGGCGGCCGGATTTCCGGCGGGCTTGGACGCCTTGGCTTGGGCGGCCTTGGGCTGGATGGAGAGCGTGCGGCGCTTGTCGGTCATGGTAGCGGTCAATACGGGAAAGATGCGCATTGTACCGGGTCCGTCTTTGGCCGGGCTTAAACGGACGGCAGCAGCAGCGGCTCCGGCCGTATTCGGCGCTGCGGCAAACCAGTATAATGAACCCTTGTTTTCCCGTGGCCGCGCCACCGCTTCACCGAACTTACCGACCGCTTACCGACCGAACTTATGCTCGCCCAACAAAAACAAGAGATCGTTGCCCTCTTCCAGGCCGCCCTTGCGCCGATCGTCGCCGGCACCGATCTGACACCCAACATCGTGCTGGAGCGTCCGCGCGACCCAAGCCACGGCGACATTGCCTGCAATATCGCCATGCAGCTGGCCAAGCCCCTGAAGACCAACCCGCGCGAACTGGCCACGCGCCTGGTCGCAGCCCTGCTGGCCGACCCGCAGGCTGCCGGCCTGGTCGAATCGGCTGACGTCGCAGGTCCCGGCTTCATCAACCTGCGTGTGGCGGCAAGCGCCAAGCAGTCGGTGGTGCGCACGATCCTGGCGCAGGGCGACGCTTTTGGCCGCGGCACCGCGGGCGAAGGCCACCACGCGATCATCGAATTCGTCTCGGCCAATCCGACCGGTCCGCTGCACGTCGGCCACGGCCGCCAGGCGGCGCTGGGCGATGCCTTGTCCTCGCTGTTCGAAGCGCAGGGCCATGAAGTCACCCGCGAGTTTTACTACAACGACGCCGGCGTGCAGATCGCCACGCTGGCCAACTCGGTGCAGGCGCGCGCGCGCGGCGTCAAGCCGGGCGACGCCGGGTGGCCCGAGTCAGCCTACAACGGCGACTACATCGCCGACATCGCCGACGACTTCCTGGCCAAGAAAACCGTCTCCGCCAGCGATGGCGAGCCAGCCACCGCGAGCGGCGATGCCGACGACCTAGAATCGATCCGCCGCTTTGCCGTCGCCTACCTGCGCAACGAGCAGGACCAGGACCTGCAAGCCTTCGGCGTCAAGTTCGACAATTATTATCTCGAGTCGTCGCTGTACGCCGACGGCAAAGTGGAACACGCTGTCGAAGCCTTGGTCGACGCCGGCGTCACCTACGAGCAGGACGGCGCGCTGTGGCTGAAAACCACCGACTACGGCGACGACAAGGACCGCGTGATGCGCAAGTCCGACGGCACCTACACCTACTTTGTGCCGGACGTCGCGTACCACATGCAGAAGTTCCGCCGCGGCTTCGACCAGGCCATCAACATCCAGGGCAGCGACCACCACGGCACCATCGCGCGCGTGCGCGCCGGGCTGCAGGCGGTGAACATCGGCGTGCCGCAGGGCTACCCGGACTACGTGCTGCACAAGATGGTCACCGTCATGAAGAACGGCGAAGAGGTCAAGATCTCCAAGCGCGCCGGCTCCTACGTCACCGTGCGCGACCTGATCGAATGGTCGGGCAACGGCGACGTCACGCGCGGGCGCGATGCGGTGCGCTTCTTCCTCATCTCGCGCAAGGCCGACACCGAATTCGTATTCGACGTCGACGTCGCCCTGAAAACCTCGGACGAGAACCCGGTGTATTACGTGCAGTACGCCCACGCGCGCATCTGCTCTGCCCTTGCCAACTGGGGCGGCGACGAAGCGCAATTGGCAAACGTCGACCTGTCGCTCCTGAGCACCCCGCACGAGGCGAGCCTGCTGTCGAAGCTGGCCGCTTATCCGGAAGTGCTGCAGCGCGCCCAGGCCGAGCTCGGCCCGCACCAGGTAGCCTTCTACCTGCGCGAACTGGCCGGCGAACTGCACAGCTATTATTTTGCGCACAAGTGGCTGCTCGACGGCGACGAAACGCTCAAGCTGGCGCGCCTGG
Organism: Massilia sp. CMS3.1; assembly: GCF_051262535.1. Classification (NCBI taxonomy): domain Bacteria; kingdom Pseudomonadati; phylum Pseudomonadota; class Betaproteobacteria; order Burkholderiales; family Oxalobacteraceae; genus Massilia; species Massilia sp. CMS3.1. Next base: position 102,999 of record NZ_JBIMES010000012.1, read on the forward strand.
CCCTGGCCACGGCAACGCGCCAGGTGCTGCGCAACGGCCTGGCCCTGATCGGCGTCTCGGCGCCGAACAAGATGGAACGCGCGCCGACCGAAGCACAAGACGAACCACAAGCCGATCCACAAGCCGATTCACAAGCCGATTCACACGTGTAAACCCAAGCGACCATGACCGCCCTCCTTCGTTTCCCTTCCCGCCAGCGCGGCAGCACCCTGACCGGCATCATCATCGGCCTGATCATCGGCCTGGGTATCGCGGTCGTCGTTGCGCTGATGATCACCAAGGGCGCATCGCCCTTCACCGACCGCTCGAACAAGATGGGCCGTCCGGCCGACCTCGAGCCGAGCCAGGCAAACGACCCGAACAAGCCGATGTACGGTAACCGCGACGCCGCACGCGAAGCGGCAAAGCAGCTGGCCGAGCGCGAAGCGAAGCAGGCTGCGAAAGCGGCAGCGCCAGCGGCGACGCCGGCACGGGCACCGGCGGCTGCCAGCCAAGCCGATCCGCTGGGCCAGGCTATTGCCGGCATGACCGCCGCCAGCGAGAAACCCGCAGCCGCACCAGCTGCCGCCCCTGCCCCGGCCGCAGCGCCCGCCGGCTCCCCGGCGGCGCCCGCCGCCACCGCGGCCGGCGGCGACGACAAGTACATCTATTACCTGCAGGCGGGCGCCTTCCGCGACATATCGGACGCCGAGAACACCCGTGCCAAGCTGGCCCTGCTCGGTTTCGAGGCCGCGATCAGCGACCGTCCAAGCGACAGCGGCACGCTGCACCGCGTGCGCCTGGGTCCGTTCAGCCAGGTCGAAGCCGTGAATAAGGCGCGCGCCAAGCTGCTCGACAGCGGCATCGACGTCGCCATCGTCCGCAACCAAAAGTAAAAGGAAAACTCGATGCACATGCTCCGCCGCCTGCTCTGTACCGCCGCCCTGCTGACCCTGAGCGGCGTTGTCGCTGCCGCCCCTGCTGCCCCTGCCGCGCCGAAAGAAGGCGTGCACTACAAGGTACTGCCGCAGAAACTGGAGACGCCCGCCGGCAAGGGGGTCGAAGTCATCGAGTTCTTCTCGTACGCCTGCCCGCACTGCAACGTGTTCGAGCCGCTGCTGGCCGAGTGGGTGAAAAAGCAGGGCAACAACATCGTCTTCAAGCGTGTCCACGTGGCGGGCGGCGCGCGTGCACTGCCGCAGCTGCGCATGTACAGCACCCTCGAGGCGCTCGGCCTGGTCGAGCAGTACCACACCAAGCTGTTCGCCGCCATGCACCAGCAAGGCGTGCGCTTCGCCGACGATGAGGAAGTGCTCGACTGGGTAGCCAAGGCCGGCATCGACCGCGCGCGCTTTTCCGACGCCTATCGTTCCATGGGCGTGCAGTCGAGGGTACGCCGCGCAACCAACATGATGAAAGACTACCAGATCGACCACTGGCCGATGATCGCCATCGACGGCCGCTTCATCACGTCGCCTTCGATGGCGAACCCGGACGAGTCGCACGCACATGGTTCCCACGCGCATAGCGAACTCGAACAGCAGAAGGTGGCCTTGCAGGTGATGGATGCACTGGTGGGACGCGCCAAAGCGGACAAAAAATGACCGCGGAGGCTGGAGCCGACCGGGTCTTCATCACCGGCGCCTCGAGCGGCATCGGCGCGGCGCTGGCGCGCGAATACGCGGCGCGCGGCGCCATCCTCGGCCTGGTCGCGCGACGCGGCGAGGTACTCGGCGCGCTCAGCGCTTCCCTCCCCCATCCCGAACGCCACCGCAGCTATGCGGTCGATGTGCTCGACCACGCCGCGTTGGCCGCGGCGGCGCAGGATTTCATGGCCGCTGCCGGCGGCGCCGACATCGTCATCGCCTGCGCCGGCATCTCGCACGGCACCCTCACCGAACGGCCTGAAGACCTGGCCGTGTTCGAGGCCGTGTTCGCCACCAACGTCAACGCCACCGTTGCCACGTTCGCGCCCTTCGTCGCGCCGATGAAAGCGCAGTCCGGCATGCGCCGCCTGGTGGCGATCGGCAGCGTTGCCGGCGTGCGCGGCATGCGCGGCGCCGGCGCGTATTGCGCCTCCAAAGCCGCGGTGCACGCGTATTGCGAGTCGCTGCGCCTCGAATTGAAATCGTCCGGCATTCGGGTCGTGACGATCGCGCCTGGCTATATCGATACGCCCATGACCCGCAACAACCGTTTCCCCATGCCCTTCCTGATGCCGGCCGGGCGTTTTGCAGCCGCTGCCGTGCGCGCAATCGCGCGCGGCGACAGCTACCGCGTGCTGCCCTGGCAGATGGGTTTCGTCGCCAAGCTGCTGCGCGCGCTGCCGAATAGCGTGTTCGATTTCTTGTTCGCACGCGCGCCAACGAAACCGCGCAAGGAGGCCGCATGAACGGCGCTGCGATTGCTGCGCTGTCGAAGGCCGGAGTTGCCGTCGAAGTGGTCGAGGAAACCGGCTCGACGAATGCCGACTTGCTGGCGCGCGCCGCGCGTTTGAATGCGCCCTTGCTGCTCGTTGCACGGGAGCAGACGGCAGGGCGCGGCCGCGCCGGCCGCAGCTGGCTGTCGTCAAGCGAGGGGTCGCTGACCTTCTCGCTGGCCTGGTTTTTTGAAGGCGGCTTGCCGCGCCTGACCGGGCTGCCGCTGGCAATCGGCGTCGCGCTCGCCGAAACCCTGGAGGGCCTCGGCGTGCAAGTGGGCCTGAAATGGCCGAACGACGTGCTGCGCGACGGCGACAAGCTGGCCGGGATCCTGATCGAGACGCAAGCGGCACCAGGCGGCGCCTTGTGGGCCGTGATCGGCATCGGCCTGAACCTGGTCATACCCGACGAACTCGAAGCGCGGATCGGGCGCAGCGTCGCATCGCTCCCCTGGCTGGCGCGCATGGACCGGGAGGCGCTGCTGGCCGCCCTGCTCGACGGCCTGGCCGGCGCGCTGCGCGAATTCGAGCGCGCCGGCTTTCCGGCCTTTGCCGCGCGCTGGAATCGGCGCCACGCCTGGCAGGGCGAAACTGTCATGATCCTCGACGGCGGCGCCGTGCTGCATGAAGGCAGTGCCGCCGGCGTGGACGACGCCGGCCGCCTGCTGCTCGATACAAGCGAAGGCCGCATCGCGGTGCTGGCCGGCGACGTGTCGCTGCGCGTGAAAGGCGCCTAGATGCTGCTGTTGATCGATGCGGGCAATACCCGCGTGAAGTGGGCACTGGCCGCGCCTGGCGCGGCTGCCGGCGACTGGCTTGCAGTCGGTGCAGCCCCGCATGCCGACCTCGACGCCGCTGCCGCGAGCTGGCATGGCCAGGGTGTCAGCAGTGCGATTGTCTCAAACGTGGCCGGCGCCGTCCTGCGCGAGCGCCTTGCCGCCCTGCTGCAACCGATCACCACCGAATGGTTTGCATCGAACGCCGAGCGCGCCGGTCTGGTCAACGGCTACCGCGAACCGGAACGCCTGGGCTGCGATCGCTTCGCCGCCGCCATCGGCGCACGCGCGCTGGCGCCCGGCCAGGCGCTGATCGTCGCCACCTGCGGCACAGCGACGACGGTCGATGCCGTGTCCAGCGACGGCCGCTTCATCGGCGGCATGATCCTGCCGGGCCTGGCGCTGATGGCCGGCGCGCTGGCGCGCAACACGGCGCAGCTGCCGCAGGCCGTGCCCGGCGTCAATCCGCCGCCGCTGTTCGCCGACAATACGATGGACGCGATCGTGTCCGGCTGCCTGTCGGCCCAGGCCGGCGCGATCGAGCGCGCGCTCGCTGCACACGCGGGCGCAGCCTGCATCCTGTCCGGCGGGGCCGCGCGGTATATCGCACCGGCCCTCAAGTACGGACATCAACTGGTCGATAATATCGTGCTGGTCGGGCTGCACGCCGTGGCGCTGGCCGCGACGCCAATGGGGGACAAGAGGTGTTGAGATTCGTATTCTGGGCTTTACTGTGCGCGAACGCGCTGCTGTTCGCGTATGGACGCGGCTTTCTCGGCAGTTTCGAGGGTGAAGCGCGCGAGCCGGCGCGCCTGCGCAGCCAGCTCGCCGCAGACAAGCTGGTGCTCTTGAGCGGCGCCCAGGCGCAGGCGGTGGCGCGCGCCGCCGCGCCTGTCGAGGCTGCCGCTGAAACGACCGCAGCGGCGCAAGTGCCGACGCTACCAGCGCCGGCGGCCGCGCCTGCCGTCGCCTGTGTCGAGACCGACGCCTTCACGGCCTTCGATGCGCGCCGCTTCGAGACGCGCCTGGCGCGCCTGGACCTCGGTGCACGCCAGACCCGCCTGACGCTGCCCTTCCAGGAAGTGAGCAGCTACATGGTCTACCTGGCGCCGCAGGGCGGCAAGGAAGGGGCGGACCGCCGCACAGCCGAACTGCGCGAGCGCGGCGTGACCAATTCCTTCGTGATGCAGGGCGAGTCGCCCTTGAAATGGGCGATTTCGCTGGGCGTGTTCAAGACCGAGGCGGCAGCGCGTACCGAGTCGGCAAAACTGGCGAAACAGGGCGTGGCGAACGTGCGCATCCTGCCGCGCGGCCCGCAATCGCAGCGCTTCGCGTACCGGTTCCGGGATATCGATGCGGAGATTCGTGGCCGGCTCGTCGAGGCCGGGCGCGGCATGCCGGCAGCGGTGCTGCATATTTGCCGGTAAGGGTTGATTCCCCGAAGCCGCGCCTGGATTACCGCTTCACCACAATCGGCTTCAACCCCAAGCCCGACGGCAGCGCCCTGGCCGCCTCCTGCGCCTGCGCACGCGACTCGAACGGCCCGCCATAGAGCCGGTGCACGCCGCCTGAAGGCGCCACTTCGAGCTTGCCGACTTCGACCCCGGCGTCGGCCAGCTGGCGGCCCATTTCCTGCGCTTTGTCGGCGCGGCTGTAGGCGCCCAGCTGCAGGTAGAAGCCGGCCACCGCGTTCGACGTCGCCAGGTCTTGCCCGGCCGGCGCCGCCGGCACCGCAGCGGCGCTGTCGGACTGGACACGGTCTTCCAGCATCAGCGCGGCAATGTCGGGCGGCGGCGGACTGACGTTCAAGGCCTGCGCCTTGGCGGGCGCGGGGCTCAAGGCCTGGGCCAGCGAGGTCGCGGCGCGGCGCAGCGTGGCAATCCGGCTCTGGTCCTGCGGGAACAGACGTTCGAGCTCGACTTCATGGCTGCCCTTGCCCAGCAGGCCGAGCTTCAGCGCTGCCGTGTACGAGACATCGACGATGCGGCTGGCGTGGAAAGGACCGCGGTCGTTGATGCGCACCACCACCGATTTGCCGGTGGTGGTGCTGGTGACGCGCGCGTAGGACGGGATCGGCAGCGTCGGATGCGCGGCCGTCATCTTGTACATGTCGTAGGGTTCGCCCGAGGAGGTGCGCTGGCCGTGGAACTTCACGCCATACCAGCTGGCGACCCCGCGCTGCGTAAAAGGCTCCTCGTGCAGGATCGGGTTGTAGGTACGGCCGAATATGGAATACGGACGGTTTGCCCATTTCGCGTAGGGCTCGGCGCGCACGATGGCGTCGGGCACCAGGTCCAGGCCGAGCGGAATGTTACGGCCCGGGCCGTCGTCCTTGTAATAGCCGCCACGGCCGGAGCCGGCCGGCGGCAGTGGCACGGCGCCATGGTTGGGCGTGATTTTATGGTTCCAGGGTAGCGGCACCAGGCGTTTATGTTCGCCAGTCGATCCGCATCCGGTCAACAATGCCGCGAGGGCAATGACCGCTGGGAGATGTCTCGGAGCGGTCATCGCATCCTCCTCCATTCAGGTCTGCACCAGTTTCCGGTGCCTTTGTATGCTCATCAATATACCAGCGCCGAGGCCCAGCGTGATGAACGCGGTACCGCCGTAGCTCATGAATGGAAGCGGAACTCCTACCACCGGCAGGATCCCACTCACCATTCCCATGTTGACAAATGCATACGTGAAAAAAATCATCGTGATCGCGCCGGCTAGCAGACGCGAAAACGTGTTCGGGGCATTCGCGGCAATCATCGCGCCGCGGCCGATCAGCAGCAGATAGATTACCAAAAGAAATAGGTTGCCGACCAGTCCAAATTCTTCCGAATAGACCGAGAACACGAAGTCGGTGGTCTGCTCGGGCACGAATTCGAGCTGGCCCTGCGTGCCCTGCGTATAGCCTTTCCCGGTGACGCCACCCGAACCGATCGCGATGGTCGACTGGATGATGTGGAAGCCCTTTCCCAGCGGGTCGGAGGTCGGGTCGACCAGCGTCATCACGCGTTCGCGCTGATAGTCGTGCAGCATCGACCAGGCGACCGGCATCCCGGCAGCAGCGGCCACGGCCAGCCCGATCAGCACCTTCCACGACAGGCCGGCCAGGAAAATGACGTAGAAGCCCGAGGCGCCGACCAGCAGCGCCGTGCCGAGATCGGGCTGCTTGGCGATCAGTACGAACGGAATCAGGAGCAATACGCCCGACACCACGAAGGATTTCCAGTCTCCCAGCTTGGCACGCTGCTGGAAATACCAGGCGATCATCAGGGGGGTGGCGATCTTCATGATTTCGGAGGGCTGGATGTCGACACCCAGGTGCAGCCAGCGCCGCGCGCCCTTCTTGATGATGCCGAACATGGCCACTGCAATCAGGAGCGTGATGCCGAAGGTATAGATCGGCACGGCCAGGCGCATCAGGGTCTGCGGCGGAATCAGCGAGGCCACCCACATGACGACGAAGGCGAGCAGGAAGTTACGCATCTGTGCTTCAACCCGGCCCGGAAACTCCACGCCGGCCGAGGACATGGTGATGATGCTGGTGGTGGCGAGCATGAACAGGATCATCGCCAGCGGCCAGTCGAAGACGGTGAAATACGGCTTGAGCCGGCGTCCGAGGGAACGCCGTTCGGGATAATAGGCCATCTTCTGACTCCTAGTGATGGGCCGGCGCGGCCAGCTTGGCGGCAACAGCACCTGGTTTCGGCGGCGCCGGGCGCTTGCCGAGCAGGTAATAGTCGAGCGCTTTTCTCGCGATCGGCGCCGCCGAGGCCGCGCCGAAGCCGGCGTTTTCGACCACCATCGCGATCGCGATGCGCGGCGTGTCGGCCGGCGCGAACGCGGTGTAGAGCGCATTGTCGCGGTGCCGTTCGTCGATGGCGTTGGCATTGTACTTCTGGCCTTTCAGGCCGATCACCTGCGCCGTGCCGGTCTTGCCGGCCGAGATGTAGCCGGCGTTGGCGAAGGCGCGGCGGCCGGTGCCGTTCGCCTCCTGGGTCACGCCGACCATCGTGCTCTTGATGAAGTCGATGTTCGCCTGCTTGAGCGGAATGCGGCGGGTTTCCTTCGCCACGGTCAGGGTACGCTGGCGCGTGGCGCCGTCCTCGATCAGCTTGACCAGGTGCGGCTTCATGACCACGCCGTTGTTGGCCAGGTTGGCCACCGCATGCGCCAGCTGGATCATCGAGTAGTTGTTGAAGCCCTGGCCGATGCTGATCGAGATGGTGTCGCCGCCGACCCATTTCTGGGCCGCGCGGTTGCGCTTGAAGCGGTTCGCCTTCCACTCTTTTGAAGGCAGCACGCCGGTCTTTTCGTGATCGAGGTCGATGCCGGTCGGCTCGCCGAAGCCGAACGGACGCATGAAGGCGGACATCCGGTCGATCCCCATCTCGTGGCCGAGCTGGTAGTAATAGGTGTCGCAGGATTCGACGACCGATTTGTACATGTCGACATAGCCGTGGCCGCCCGGCTTGTCGTCGTTGAAGCGGTGCCCGCCGAGCATGAAGAACCCGGGGTCGCGAATGGCGTCGGAGGGGCGGCGCAGCCCCAGCTCGAGCGCCGCCAGCGCCATGAACGGCTTGAAGGTCGAGCCGGGCGGATAGGTGCCCGACAGCGGCCGGTTCATCAGCGGCTTGTCCAATGAGGTATTCAGTTCGTTCCAGCTCTGGGTGTCGATACCGTCGACGAACAGGTTCGGATCGAAGCCCGGGCGCGACACATAGGCCAGCACGTCGCCGGTGGCCGGTTCGATCGCGACGAAAGCGCCGCGCTGGTCGCCGAAGGCTTCCTCGACCACCTTCTGCAGTTCGATGTCGATCGACAGGATCAGGTTGCTGCCCGGGACCGGCGGACGGCGCGACAGCGTGCGGATCGCGCGCCCGCCGGCCGAACGCTCGACCTGTTCGTAGCCGGTGGTGCCATGCAGGTGGCGTTCGTATTTCTTTTCCAGGCCTTCCTTGCCGATATGGTCGGTGCCGTTGTAGTTGGCGGCGTCGTCGCCCTCGGCCAGGACTTCGGATTCGCGCTGGTTGATGCGGCCGATGTAGCCGACCACGTGCGAGGCCACTTCGCCCAGCGGGTACTGGCGGAACAGGCGAGCCTGGACTTCGACGCCCGGGAAGCGGAAGCGCTGGGCCGTGAAGCGCGCCACCTCGTCGTCTGTCAGGCGGGTGCGCAGCGGCACACTGGCGAAGGTGCGCGACTCTTCCAGCAGGCGCTTGAAGCGCTTGCGGTCCTTCGGCTCGATGCTGACCAGCTTGGCCAGCTCGTCGATCACCGAGTCCATGCTCGCCTGCAGCTTCGAGGGCGTGATCTCGAGCGTGTAGGCCGAGTAGTTACGCGCCAGGACCACGCCGTTGCGGTCGACGATCAGGCCGCGATTGGGCACGATCGGCACCAGCGCGATGCGGTTGTCCTCGGCCTGGGCGTGGTATTTGTCGTGCTGGATCACCTGCAGCCAGACGAAGCGGGCCACGAGGATGCCGAAGCAGACGAACACCAGCACCAGCAGCACCGTCAGGCGCAGCCGGAAGTGGTGGATCTCGCGGTCGCTGTCTTTAATTTCGGTCATTGCTGCGTTCAGTCATTGCTGCGGTCGGCGACGGGCGTCATCAGATCGGGCGGGTATGGTCGCGGTCGACCGAGCGGCGCTGGGGCGCCAGCAGCAGCCAGGTGATCAGCGGCCACAATGCGACGGCGACGGCGCTTTCGATGAAGTGCAGCCAGCCGGTGAAGCGGCCGCTCGCGAAGAAATGCACCAGCGACTGGATCGCCTGCGCCAGCAGCAGCAGCGGGAACACGTGCATGGCCTGGGTCAGCACCGGGAACCACAGCACGCGGCGGTGGATCATCGTGGCGACGTACGACAGCAGCGTGTAGGCCAGTGCGTTCTCGCCCAGCAGGGTGGCGTCGTGCACGTCCATCAGGAGGCCCATGCCGAAGGCGACGCCGATGCCGACCTTGCGCGGCTGGTGGATGCCCCAGAATACCAGCACCAGCGCCACGAAATCGGGCGCGCCGATCCACTGGCCCAAGGGCAGCAGGTTGAGCATGAAGGCACAGGTCAGGCTGAAGATGATGAACAGCGGGCTGACCGGCAGCAGTATGTAGTTCGGGCGCCCAGCCATCACAGGCCCTCCTTCCGGGTTGCCGGCGCAGCCGGCAAGGTGGTGCTGCCAGTGGGGGCCGGCGCCGGGACAGCGGCCGGCGCGGCAGAGGGAGAAGCCGGCGCGTTCGGCGGCGTGCCGCCGGTACCGGCCACGGAACCGGGTGCAGCACCGGGTTGGCCCGGCACGCCTTGCGCCGGCAGCGGAGACGCCGCCAGCGGGGGCAGCGGTACCGGCTCCATCTTCGGCAGGTTGCGGCGCGGGGCCCCGTGCGCAGCGGGCTGCGGGGTCTCTGCCGGACGCGGCGCCCTGGCCACGCCCGACATCACGATCAGGAGCTGGCGGTTGCGGTCGACGCCGCCGAGCGGCTGGCAGACCACGCGGCCGAAGGCGCCGGCCGCGACCTTCTCGACCTGCATCACCTTGGCCACGGCAAGACCGGCCGGATACATACCGTCCAGGCCCGAGGTGACGATCACGTCGCCGACCTGGATGTCGGCGTCGGGCGCGACAAAACGCAGGTCGAGCAGGCCCGAACGGCCGCGGCCATACGCGATGCTGCGCAAACCCGAGCGCAGCACCTGCACGGGAATGGCCTGCTCCTTGTCGGTCAACAGGGTGACTTCGGAAGTGAACGGGAACACCCGCGTGACTTGCCCGATGACGCCGGCGTTGTCGATCACCGGCAAGCCGGGCTGCACGCCGTTGCGCGTTCCGCGGTCGAGCACGATGCGCCGGGTCGACGGGTCGCGCGCGTCGTACAGGATCTCGCCCATGATCGACTGCACCGGCAGGTATTCGCGCGCTTCGAGCAGGCGCCGCAGGTGGGCGTTCTCGGCCATTTGAAGCTGGGCCTGCTGCATCGCCTGGGCCTGGGCCACCTGGTGGTTCTTCAGGTCGCGCACTTCATTCTGCAGGCTCGAGAGCGAAGAAAAATAGCCGCCCATGCTGGCGACGGCGTCGCGCGGCATGAGCGCGGCCATCTGCAATGGGTACAGCACGGTGGCGGCCACCTGGCGCACCGTATTGAGGACATGCAGGCGCGCGTCGACCACCAGCAGCACCAGCGACACGAGCGCGAACACCGTCACCTTTACCCGCGCGGAGGCGCCCTGTTTGAATAGCGGCGGAGGACTGTAATCCATGAATTTCAATGTTGACGACGTAGCCGGGAACGCTGTAGATGCGATGAAGGGCGGGCGTCAATGCGCGCAAGGGCAGGCAGTTGGCCCGAAGCCCCCTACCCGCCCACGCTTACCCCCACAACATGTGATTTACTCGTACGAGAAGATCGAACCAAGCTTGTCGTTGTGGTCCAGGGCCATGCCCGAACCGCGCACCACGCAGGTCAGCGGATCTTCGGCCACCAGCACCGGCAGGCCGGTCTCTTCCATCAGCAGGCGATCGAGGTCGCGCAGCAGCGCGCCGCCGCCGGTCAGCATCATGCCCTTTTCGGCGATGTCGGCGCCCAATTCCGGAGGCGTCTGCTCGAGCGCGTTCTTGACGGCCGAGACGATGTTGTTCAGCGGGTCGGTCAGCGCCTCGAGGATCTCGTTGGAGGAGATGGTGAACGCGCGCGGGATGCCTTCGGACAGGTTGCGGCCCTTGACTTCCATTTCCTTCACTTCCGAACCCGGGAAGGCCGAACCGATGGCCTTCTTGATCGCTTCGGCGGTCTGCTCGCCGATCAGCATGCCGTAGTTACGGCGGATGTAGTTGACGATGGCTTCGTCGAACTTGTCGCCACCGACGCGCACCGAGCCTTTATAGACCATGCCGCCCAGCGAGATGATGCCCACTTCGGTCGTGCCGCCGCCGATGTCGACCACCATCGAGCCGGTGGCTTCCGACACCGGCAAGCCGGCGCCGAGCGCAGCGGCCATGGGTTCCTCGATCAGGAACACCTGCGAGGCGCCGGCGCCGAGCGCCGATTCGCGGATCGCGCGGCGTTCGACCTGGGTCGAACCGCAGGGCACGCAGATGATGATGCGCGGCGACGGACGGAAGAACTTCGAGTCGTGCACCATGCGAATGAACTGCTTGAGCATCTCTTCGGTGACGGTGAAGTCGGCGATGACGCCGTCCTTCATCGGGCGGATCGCCTCGATATTGCCCGGCACCTTGCCCAGCATCTGCTTGGCTTTCGTGCCGACCGCCTGGATCGTCTTCTTGCCGTTCGGGCCGCCCTGCTGGCGGATCGCGACGACCGATGGCTCGTCGAGCACGATGCCCTGGCCACGCACATAGATCAGCGTGTTGGCGGTGCCCAGGTCGATGGCCAGGTCGTTCGAGAAGTAACTGCGTAAAGAACCAAACATGTGTGTCCTGATGCGCGAAGGCGCGCGTAAACTATTGATCGGGAGTCCTCGCCGCGTTGGCCCTGCCTGCGCCCGGCGGTCTTTGTATAACCTGCTTCCGGCAGGTTATCGCTGCGAAGGCCGCGCTCATTCGGCGCCGACCATGCATTAGCCCGCCATTCTACCTTATAATTTGCCGATTAAACGCTGATGACAGGTGGTTTTACCCCCTGGTGACCGAAGCGAAATCGACGGTATTAGCAAGGTTTTATCGACCGTAGCACGCTGTTCAACAGCCTGCCGGCACGATTCCGTTATTCGTCCAACCACATTTTGAACGCGGCCCGCGCCGCGCTTTTTGCCATGTCCCTGACTCTTTCAGACGTAAAACGGATTGCCAACCTGGCGCAGCTCGATATGGACGACGCCCATGCCGAGACCGCGCTGGGCGAATTGAACGGCATCTTCGCCCTGGCCGAACAGATGCAGGCGGTCGACACCACCGGGGTTGCGCCTTTGTCGCATCCGCTGGCCGCGATCCTGTCGTCGCTGCCGCTGCGCCTGCGCGAAGACGTGGTCACGGAAGAAAACCGCCGCGACGACTACCAGGCGAGCGCCCCGAAAGCCCAGGACGGCCTGTACCTGGTGCCCAAGGTGATCGAGTAACTTTGCCCCCACTGGACATGAGCACCATGCATAACAAGACCATCAAAGAACTGTCGGCGCTGCTGCATTCGAAGCAGGTGTCGAGCACCGAACTGACCCGGCACTTCCTCGACCGCATCGCGGCCAGCGGACACAACGCCTTCCTGCACGTCGACCCGGCGCTGTCGCTGGCCCAGGCCGCAGCCGCCGACCTACGCCTCCAGGAAGGCGCCGCGGGCCCGCTGACCGGCGTGCCGATCGCCCACAAGGATATCTTCGTCACGCGCGACTGGCGCACGACTGCCGGCTCGAAGATGCTGGCCAATTACGTCAGCCCGTTCGACGCTACTGTCGTCAGCCGCTTCAATGCAGCCGGCATGGTCACGCTGGGCAAGGTCAATTGCGACGAATTCGCGATGGGCTCGGCCAACGAGAACTCGGCCTTCGGCGCAGTTAAAAATCCGTGGGATGCGCTGGCGGTACCGGGCGGTTCCTCGGGCGGCTCGGCTGCCGCGATCGCCGCGCGCTTGGCGCCGGCAGCGACCGCCACCGACACGGGCGGCTCGATCCGCCAGCCGGCGGCCTTCTGCGGCGTCACCGGCATCAAGCCGACCTATGGCCGCGTCTCGCGCTTCGGCATGATCGCCTTCGCCTCCTCGCTCGACCAGGGCGGCCCGATGGCCCAGAGCGCCGAGGACTGCGCCCTGCTGCTGGGTGAAATGGTCGGCCACGACGAGCGCGACTCGACCAGCCTCACGCCTGACCAGGGCAACCTGCATGAAGATTTTGCGCGCGACCTGAACAAGCCCTTGAACGGCCTGCGCATCGGCGTGCCCCAGGAATACTTCGGCGAAGGCCTGGCTGCCGACGTGGAAAGCGCCGTGCGCGCCGCCCTCGAACAGTTCGTGAAGCTGGGTGCGACCCTGGTCGACATCTCGCTGCCGAAAACAGCGCTCTCGATCCCGACCTACTACATCATCGCCCCGGCCGAAGCGTCGTCGAACCTGTCGCGCTTCGATGGCGTGCGCTACGGCCACCGCGCCAGCGAGTACAAGGATCTGCAAGACATGTACAAGAAGACGCGCGCCGAAGGTTTTGGCCGCGAAGTCCAGCGCCGCATCATGGTCGGCACCTATGTGCTCTGCCATGGTTACTACGACGCCTATTACGTCCAGGCGCAAAAGATCCGCCGCCTGATCGCCGACGACTTCCAGGCTGCCTTTACCGACAAGTGCGACGTGATCATGGGACCGGTGGCGCCGACCGTCGCCTGGGATGCAGGCTCGAAAACGAACGATCCGGTGGCGAACTACCTGGCCGACATTTTTACCCTGTCGACCAGCCTGGCCGGCCTGCCCGGCATGTCGATCCCCTGCGGTTTCGGTGAAGGCGAGAAGAACAGCAAGCGCCCGGTCGGCCTGCAAATCATCGGCAATTATTTCAGTGAGGCGAAGCTGCTGGGCGTCGCCCACCAGTACCAGCTGGCGACCGACTGGCACCAACGCGTGCCGGCCGAGGTCTAAGCAAGGGACGTAGGGTGGGCGGGGGATAATAGTCCGGGGGACTGTTATCCCGCCCACGCGTTCAACTAGTGCTCGCACAGAGAATACAAAGAGAGAACACCATGCAATGGGAAGTCGTCATCGGTCTTGAGAACCACGTCCAGCTCACGACCAATTCGAAAATTTTCAGCGGCAGCTCGATCCAGTTCGGCGCCGAGCCGAACACGCAAGCGAGCCCGGTCGACCTGGCGCTGCCGGGCGTGCTGCCCGTGATGAACAAGGGCGCCGTCGAGCGCGCGATCCGCTTCGGCCTCGCGGTTGGCGCAAAGATCGCGCCACAGTCTGTCTTCGCGCGCAAAAATTACTTTTATCCGGACCTGCCGAAGGGCTACCAGATCAGCCAGTTCGAAGACCCGGTGGTCCAGGGCGGCACCATCACCTTCGGCTTTGAGAAGGACGGCAAGCTGGAAACGAAGACCGTCAACCTGACCCGGGCCCACCTGGAAGAGGATGCGGGTAAATCGCTGCACGAAGACTACGCAGGCATGACGGGCATCGACCTGAACCGCGCCGGCACGCCGCTGCTGGAAATCGTCTCGGAGCCGGAAATGCGCAGCGCCGCCGAAGCGGTCGCGTATGCGAAAGCCATGCACTCGCTGGTCATGTGGCTGGGCGTCTGCGACGGCAACATGCAGGAAGGTTCGTTCCGCTCCGACGTCAACGTCTCGGTGCGGCCAAGCGGCCAGCAGGAATTCGGCACCCGCTGCGAGATCAAGAACCTGAACTCGTTCCGCTTCATGGAAGAGGCCATCCACTACGAAGTGCGACGCCAGATCGAACTGATCGAGGACGGCGGCAAGGTCCAGCAAGCCACGCGCCTGTGGGACCCGGACCGGAAGGAAACCCGCGCGATGCGCTCGAAAGAGGACGCGCAGGACTACCGCTACTTCCCGGACCCCGACCTGCCGCCCTTGATGATTTCCGAAGACTGGATCGAGCGCGTGCGCGCCGACATGCCGGAACTGCCGGAGGCGATGCGCGCGCGCTTCACCGGCGACTACGGCCTGCCGGAATACGACAGCCTGATCCTCACCTCATCGCAAGCGATGGCCAACTACTACGAAGCCGTGGTGGCAAAAGCCGGCAGGGAAAACGCGAAGGCGATCGCCAACTGGATGATGGGCGACGTGGCGTCGACCCTGAACCGGGAAGGCGTCGATATCCTTGATTCGCCCGTGGAAGCGTCGCAGCTGGCCCTGCTCATCAAGCGGATTGCCGACGGCACAATCTCGAACAAGGCAGGCAAGGAAGTGTTCGCGGCGATGTGGGAAGCCAAATCGCTCGATGAAAACCTGGCCGACATCGTGATCGAGCAAAAGG
This sequence comes from Massilia sp. CMS3.1, assembly GCF_051262535.1. NCBI lineage: Bacteria > Pseudomonadati > Pseudomonadota > Betaproteobacteria > Burkholderiales > Oxalobacteraceae > Massilia > Massilia sp. CMS3.1. The sequence continues at coordinate 118,095 of NZ_JBIMES010000012.1, forward strand.
GCCTGAAGCAGATTTCGGATACCGGTGCCTTGGCGTCGATCGTCGATGAAGTGCTCGCGGCGAACGCCAAATCGGTCGAGCAGTACCGTGCCGGCAAGGAAGCGGCGATCAACTCGCTGATCGGCCAGGCGATGAAGGCGTCGAAGGGCAAGGCGAATCCGGCGCAGGTGACGGAGCTGCTCAAGCAAAAGCTGGCGGGCTGACACCGTCTGGCTCAACTAGAAACCGGGGCATGCTCCGGTTTTTTTACGCTCAGGTAAACATTGCACCTCGGCTTGTTTCGGAATATCAGAAAATTTAAGCAATAACGTCACGTTAATCTCGATGTTTCGGAATTTAAGAAATTCTTAAAATTTTTCAGAATGTTTAGTCGGAATTTCGGAATTTCGGAAATATCTATATTTTGACGACTATTATTCATTATATTTCTGAATATCCGAAACAGGGCCACCATGGAATCATTGCCCACCCTTCTGACAGCGCCCGGTACATTGGGACCGCCAGTACGTTAGCGTCGCCGTGCACAGCATTTGCGAATCGACGACGCCGCAGGACTTCTTGGCGTATCGGTCGACTTGATGTCGCGGCTCGAAAATGGCCAAGGCAGCGTTCGTCTGGACAAGGCAATGGCTGTTCTTGACGGCTTAGGTTTGGCCTTGCTCGTCGTCCCGAAGGAGCATCCCTGGGCACACCGCGCCCGCGCGATGCCTGTGCCACAGGCGTCCGGGGAAACCAAGTGAACCTGGTGCTCGAAGTCTTCGCCGGAGAGCGCCCGATGGCGCACATTGGACATGATGCAATTCCGGATACGTGCTCTCTGACCTACCTACATGACTGGCTTGAGGCCCCCGATGCTTACCCCTTGTCGCCGACGCTACCGCTTACCCACGCGAGCGCGGCTACGATTCACATTCGATCAAGCGCTTTATCGAACACTTGCTGCCTGAAGGGCATGCGCTCGATGTCGCCATTAAGGCCAATGGGCTAGCGAAGTCCAACGTGTTTGGCCTAATCCATGCACTCGGCACGGAAACCGCCGGTGTATTGCGTTTCCGAGACGCGCAGGCTGGGATGGACGCCCATGTCGCGCCCGAGATGCGGGAAATCCCGTTGGAGGAACTCGATGCGCGCATTGCCGGCCATGACATACCGTTCATGGTCTGGGACGGCAAGGTGCGTATGTCGGTCGCGGGCGTGCACGACAAGCTTCTGGTCTATGTCGACGCTCCGCTCGAACAGGGAGGACGCTTGTTCCTGGTCGAAGGCCCACGCCTTGCATCGACCCATATTCTCAAGCCCGACTTTAGTCATCCGAAAATGCCGCATCTCGCGATAAACGAGCACTTCTGCATGTCGCTGGCGCGCCGCATTGGCTTGCCGGCGGCGGAAGTACACTTACTGCGCACGCCTCGTCCGGTGCTTGTCGTACGCCGTTTCGATCGTATCGTGCAAAAACAGGATAACAACGTGCGCGTCGAGCGGCGACACATGATCGACGCTTGCCAGGCCTGCGATCTGCCAGTCAGTTTTAAGTACGAGCGCAATTATGGGAAAGGGGATGCAGTACGCGACATTCGAGAAGGCATGAGCTTCGAGCGTCTGTTCGATCTTGGCGAATTGACAGGCAACAAAGCTCAGGCAAAGCTGACGACGCTGCGCTGGGCGCTCTTCCAGTTCCTGATCGGAAACAGTGATGCGCACGGCAAGAACTTCTCGTTTTTTATCGGTCTTGGAGGCTACCTCGAACCAACGCCCTGGTATGACCTGGTCAGCATGGTCCAGTATGCGCATTTCGATACCGACCTGGCGATGGCATATGGCGATGCGTTCACCTACGACGAGGTCACGCCATTTGCCCTGGCCGACTTTGCCATCCGCTGCGGCATCGACCGCAGATTGATGCAGCGCGAGGCGCAACGCATGGCAGATGCCGCCTCTAAGGTGGCTATCGAACTGGCGTACGCCAGCAATTACCAGGACGAGGAACTTGCCTTTGTCGTCCTCAACTTGGTGGAGCTCGTCGGCCGCCAAGCGAAGCGCTTGGCAGAGCTTGCGCGCGCAGCGGTGAAGGTTCCTGCTGCGTTGCTTTGATCGCCTTATGGATTGCAGTCAAGCCCTAGCCAGTCGCTCACGGCCGCGGCTTCCTTGCCTCGCTCATGATGCACACATAATCCGCCAGCGGCATGACGCCGAGTGCGCGCCGGTTCGCCTCGACCGCATGCACGCTCGCTTCGTCCTGCAGGCCGAAATAGCGAGCTCCCCACTCCTCGGGCGACAACTGGGTGCCATAGCGCTGCGGCTTGCCCTGCCCTTTCAACACCCGATCCGTGAGACGTGCCAAGTCACTTAATGGCAGTTCGCCATGCTGCGCGCGCTGCTCGAGCACAGGCAGCAGCGCCGCCTGAAACTTCGGAGCGCGGTCGGGAAGTCTTGCGCGCGCACCAGCGCGTGCAGCCAGCGGACGTTCTCATCGTCGATCGCCAGCACCGCGCCTTGTGCGCCGCGGTCGCCACGATCCGCAAGCATGGCGATGCGCGCGGCCTGGTCGCGCGCGACGCGTGCCGCCAACTCGGCGCGCAGCAGCGGATTGGTGAACGTGCGCGCCGCGTCGCGCCCTGCCAGCGCTTCGTCCGATTCCTGCGGATGGGCGACGGCCCAGGCCGCGGCACCCGGACAAGGCAGGCCCTCCCTGGCCAGCACCGGCACAGCGCACAGCAGCGCCATCGCGGCTGCCGCAACGAAGCGTTTCACTTAGACGCCGTAACGCGTGCGGTACGCCGCCACCGCATCCTTGTGCTGGCCCAGTTCGGCATCGGCCGAGGCGCCAGACAGGTAAGCAAACAGGTCGTCCAGGTTGGCGATCGAGATCACCGGAATGCCGAACTCGCGTGCCACTTCCTGCACCGCTGAATTCTCGGACAGTGCCCCATCCTTGCCCGAACGCTCCATGCGGTCGAGCGCGATCAGCACGGCGGCCGGCTCGGCGCCGGCGGCGCGGATCATGGTGACCGATTCGCGCACCGAGGTGCCGGCCGAGATCACGTCGTCGACGATGACGACTTTACCCTGCAGCCTGGCGCCGACAATCGTCCCGCCTTCGCCATGGTCCTTGGCTTCCTTGCGGTTGTAGGCATACGAGGTATTGCGGCCCTTGCCGGCCAGGGCGACCGCGGTGCTTGACGCCAGCGTGATGCCCTTGTAGGCGGGGCCGAACAGCATGTCGAATTCGACGCCCGAGTCGAGCAGGGTCTGGGCATAGAATTGCGCCAACTGGCCGAGCGTGGCGCCGTCGTGGAACAAGCCGGCGTTGAAGAAGTACGGCGAGAGCCGTCCGGCCTTGGTCGTGAATTGACCGAATTTCAGTACTCCGGTCTCGACCGAAAACGCAATAAACTCCTGGCGCAGATTGTTCACGCAGCACTCCCTTACATTCGAAAACCCGTATTTTAATCCGCGCCGGTACTTGAGGCGACCGGCGCGGCGGGAATCAAGGCGCGCTGGCGAGACGCGCGACCTGCTCCGGGCTGATCGGCTTGACCAGGTGCTGCTCGAAGCCGGCCGCTTCGCTACGCGCCTTGTCCCGGTCCTGGCCGTAGCCGGTCAGCGCAATCAGGCGGCATGGATGATCCCCGAGCAGCACGCGCAGGCGTCCTGCCAGCTCGTAGCCGTCGAGGCCCGGCAGGCCGATGTCGAGCACCGCAATCTCCGGGCGCAGCTGTCCTGCCGCCGCCAGTGCGGCGGCAGGATCGTTGAACACCTCGACAGTGTGACCATGCGTACTCAGGAGCATGCCGAGCGTTTCGGCCGCATCAACATTATCGTCGACGACCATGATGCGGCGGCCAGGCGCCGGCGGCGCCTGGGAGACGACAGGCGCATGCGGCGCGGACGCGACGCTGCGCACCGGCAGGCGCACGACGAACTCGCTGCCGCACCCGAGTCCCGCACTGTGCGCTTCCACGGTGCCGCCGTGCAGCTCGACAATGTTCTTCACCAGCGCGAGGCCGATCCCGAGGCCGCCCTCGACCCGGTCGACACTGCGTTTGCCCTGGAAGAACAAGCCGAACACCTGGGGCAGCACTTCGGGTGCGAGACCGATGCCGTTGTCGGCGACACTGATGCGAAGCCAATCCGGACCGTCACGCCGCGCCGACAAGGCGACCGCGCCGCCATTGCCCGTGTAGCGGGCGGCGTTGGTGAGCAGGTTCGAGACCACCTGGGCCAGGCGCATCGGATCGCCCTCCCACTCCAGGCCCTCTTCGACCTCGAGTGCGAGCCGGTGCCTGCGCTGCTCGAGCAGGGGACTGGCCATCTCGACCGCCTTGGCCAGCGGCCGCGCGATGTCGCCGCGCTCCGATTTCAATTCGATCTGGCCGCGCGTGGCGCGCGCCACGTCCATCAGGTCGTCCACCAGGCGCACCAGGTGCTCGACCTGACGCTCGATGATATCGCGTTCGCGCGCGGCGGCTGTCTCGCCACGCATGCGCATCAGCTGTAGCGCAGTCACGATGGGCGACAAAGGATTACGCAATTCGTGTCCGAGCATCGCCAGGAATTCGTCCTTCGCGCGATTCGCACTCGTGAGCTCTTCGAGCAAGCGTTCGCGTTCGACGCTGGCACGCTCCAGGCGCATCAGCGCCTCGTCGCGCTCGCGGCGTTCGGTGGCGTCGCGCGTGAAGCAGCGGGTATAGCGCAGCTTGCCATCCTCGAAATAGCCGTTCGAGTGAATCACCACATGCTTGACCGAGCCGTCCTTGCAGCGCAGGCGCGCCGGCTGGTCGTACAGGGTCTCGCCGGAACCGAGCTTGGCGAGGATACTGGCGATGACCTCAGGATCGACATGGAAGTCGGCGATGTGGTGGCCGACGTATTCGTCCCAGGTGTAGCCGAGCATCTGCAGTTCTGCGCGGTTGACCCACAGGATGATGCCGTCGCCGGCGACCCGGTGCAGGCCCTCGGCGGCGTTCTCGACGAAGTCGGCGAATTCCTTTTCGCGCCGGCGCAGCGTCTGCTCGGCTTCCTTGCGGCGCGCGATCTCGGCTTCCAGCGCCAGTGCGCGCTGTTCATGCGAAGGCGCTACGTTCGCCACTGCAGGCGCGATAATGTGGGCGCCATGCGGCATGCCGCACTGGCCGTGTTCGGCGCAGACGCGCGCAAAGGCTTCGGCGCGGCCGCTTGAAGAGAACAGGTGCCAGGGGTAGGCGCAGAACATCGAGAACCTGAACTCGGTGCTCATTTCGTTCCACAACTGCTCGAGACGCACAGCGGCGTCGTACTGGCCGCGCTCGCACAGGAGCGTTACCATTTCGCCAAACGCGTGAACGCTGGCGCCGCTGGCGCAAGCCTCGGCCAGCGATGGAAGTATGACGGCACGCAGGCGCTCGCGGTCAGGCATGCCATCGGCCATGAAACTTTCCAGGGTCTGCTCGGCGTCGAGCACGACAAGGCGGCCCGGGTACCAGCAAGCGGCGCCGTTCGAGCTGCCGAAACCGGCAAGGAGGCGGCGCAGCTGCACCACATGCGCCGGCGTGGCGATGACGAAGCCGGTGCCGCCGGCACGCAGGGATGCATCGATGAACTCGGCGACCTCGTCGAGCAGGGAGGCTTCGTGATCGTAGAAACGGACCACGTGGGCGGAAGCGTCGGAGGCTTTATCAAGCGCCTCGTCGGGGGTTGTCAGCAAGTAGACTCCATGAAAGCAGACGCGGCAAGGCGGCACTGCGCGTTGCCAACACTAAAGTTTAACAGATGGTGGGCCACATTCCTGCCTGCCGGAAAACGCGCTACACTATTGACCCGCACAGTGTTGCGCGCGCGTCACGAGGCAAAAACACAACATTTAGCCGCGCACCGATCACCTACTTCTCGACTATGCCACGAATTATTTCCGCGAACCTGAACGGCATCCGTTCGGCGCACAAAAAAGGCTTCTTCAACTGGCTCGCCACCATCGACGCCGACTTCATCTGCGTGCAGGAACTGAAAGCCCAGGAAGCCGACATGACCGAGGACTTCCTGCGTCCGCACGGCTACCACGGTCATTTCCACTACGCCGAAAAGAAGGGCTATTCGGGCACCGGCGTGTATAGCCGCGTAGCGCCCGACAACAAGCGCATCGGCTTCGGCTGCCAGGAATTCGACGCCGAGGGCCGCTACACGCGCTGCGACTTCGGCAACCTGACCGTGATCTCGGTGTACTGCCCGTCGGGCTCGTCCTCGCCGGAACGCCAGCTGGCCAAGTTCCGCTTCATGGAGGTGTTCCTGCCTCACCTGGAGGAGCTCAAGCTTGAAGGCCGCGAAGTCGTCATCTGCGGCGACTGGAACATCGCGCACAAGGAAATCGACCTGAAAAACTGGAAGAGCAACCGGAAGAACTCGGGGTTTCTGCCGGAAGAGCGCGCGTGGATGACGCGCCTGTTCGACGAACTCGGGTTGGTGGACGTGCACCGCGTGGTGGCGCCGGAGGCTGCCGACTACACCTGGTGGAGCAACCGCGGCCAGTCATGGGCCAAGAACGTGGGCTGGCGTATCGACTACCACGTGGCCACGCCGGGCATCGCGGCCAAGGCGCATGCGGTGTCGGTCTACAAGGATGAGCGCTTTTCCGATCACGCACCACTGATCATCGACTACCACCTCTGATCCTTACCCAGTCCAGTCCAGGGTGCGTTCGCTCGTGAACGTGCGCGGCTGACCGGTGATCGGATCGTCAAAACTGATCGCGCGCGCCAGCAGTTGCAGCGGTGCTGAAAAATCGTCCCCCTTGCAGGGCAGCGCGACCGGATAGAAGGCGTCGTTCAGGATCGGCGCGCCGAGTGAGGATAAGTGAAGCCGCAACTGGTGCTTGCGGCCCGTATGCGGATGCAGGCGGTAGCGCACGATGTCGCCGCGGCGCTCGATCACTTCAATCAAGGTCTCCGAGTTCGGTTCGCCCTCTTCCTCGGTCATCACGAAGAACTTGTCGCCGTCGACCATGCGGCTCTTGTAGGTGAAGGGGAAGTCGCGTCCTTCGATCGGGCCGGCCAGCGCCTCATAGACTTTTTTCACGACCCGCTTCTGGAACATCGACTGGTATGTGCCGCGCGTCTGTACGTTGTGCGAGAAGATCACTACGCCCGCCGTTTCGCGGTCCAGGCGGTGGATCGGCGTCAGGTGCGGCAGTTCCAGCTGCGCTTTCAGGCGTACCAGCAGCGTCTCGTGCAGGAAGCGCCCGGTCGGGATCATCGGCAGAAAATGCGGCTTGTCGACCACCAGCAGGTGCGCGTCCTGGAACAGGATGCGTTCCCTGAACGGGATCGGTGTTTCCTGTTCGTCGAGCTCGCGGTAATACCAGATGCGCATGCCGTTACGGACAGGGCTGTCGGCCGCCAGTGCTTGTCCTGTGGCGTCGACCACTTCGCCGCGCTGCAGGCGTGCGGCCCAGGAGGCAAGCGTCACGTCGGCAAAACGCCCGGCCAGGAAACGCAGCATACCGCCGGGCAGCGTTTCGGTCAGCCACAGGTAGCTGGGCGCGACGCCGCCGCGCACCGGTAGCGGCACATACGCATTGGCGTCTGCCTGGCGGCCCATTTGCTTATTTCAGCGCGACATTGGTGCGGTAAGCGGGCAAACGGTTCACCGTGGTGCCTTTGGCGCGCGCGTACAGCGGCAGCAGCACGTTCATGTGCTTTTCCATGTCCTTGATGCGGGTTTCGCCGCCCGGGTGGGTCGACATGAATTCGGGAGGCGCGCCCTTGCTCAGCATTCCCATCTTGCGCCACAGGGCGATGCCGGCCCGCGGGTCGTAGCCGGCACGCGCCGCGATATCCAGGCCGACCAGGTCCGACTCGCGTTCTTCGTCGCGCGAGAATTTCAGGACGACGCCCTGGCCGACCATGCCGGTGACGGCATTGGTAATGCTCGGGTCGATCCCGAAAATGGCGGCGCCGAGCGCACCGGCGCCGCGCGCGACAACCGACGTGATGCCGGACTTGGCCATGCGCTCACGGCCATGCTCGCGCAGCGCGTGCGCGATCTCGTGGCCCATGATGGCGGCCATTTCGTCGTCGGTCAGCTTGAGCTGGTTGACGATGCCGGTGAAAAAACCAATGCGTCCGCCCGGCATGCAGAAGGCGTTCACCTGTGGATTGTCGATCAGGTTAACCTGCCATTTCCAGTTCCTGGCAGATGCATTCCAGCGTGGCGTGTGCGGGATGAGGCGTTGTGCGACGCCGCGCAGGCGCTTCACTTGCGGGTCGGTCGCCGGCACCAGCGCACCCTTCTGCTGCGCCTGCGACATCATTTGCTGGTATTGCTGGGCCGCTTGCTCGTTGAGCTGCTCTTCGGGCACGAGCACGCGCACGCGCGAGAGCGGCTTGACGGCGATGCCGTCCTGGACCACTTGCTCCTTCTGGGCGTGGGCCTGCTGCAGGGGCATGGCGCCGAGGCTGGCGACCAGGGCGATGGAGAGGGATAGTTGTTTTAGTTTGTACATGTGAGTGGCCGGTGTGCTGTTTTTGTCAGCAGCATCGTCGCAGAAAAGCGTGGATGGGGTACGCACGATATGGGAGGCCATGGCGTCAAGCGCGCTTCGCTTTTTTGCGCAACCTGAAGACCGCCAGACTGCCCCTCAGATTCGGCAGGAAGGTCACCGGCTTGCCGTCGGCCAGCGCCACGTATTCGATCACCTCGAGCCCGCACTCTTCCGCCAGCTCCTTGAAGTCGACAATCGTTGCGCAGCGCACGTTCGGCGTGTCGTACCACTGGTACGGGAGCGAGCGCGAGACCGGCATCCGGCCTTTCAACAGCGCGACCCGGTGCGGCCAGTAGGCGAAATTCGGGAACGAGACAATCGCCTCCGCTCCCACGCGCACGATGTCGCGCAATAGCGCTTCCACGTGCTGCATCATCTGCAGCGAGGACAGGCAGAGCACCGTGTCGAAGGAATTGTCGCCGAACAGGCCCAGGCCCTGCTCCATGTCGTGCTGGAGGACGTTGATGCCGCGGCGTGTGCTCTCGAGTACTTTGTCGTCGGCGATCTCGATGCCGTAGCCGGTGCAGTGCTTGCCCTTTTCCAGGTAGCGCAGCATGGCGCCGTCGCCGCATCCCACGTCCAGCACGTGCGCGCGCTCGCCCACCCAGTGCGCAATGAAAGCCAGGTCGGGACGCAGCGTGCTCAGGTCTTCGAAATTCATGCCGCCTCCTGCGCCGCGATCTCACCCCAGATGCGGTCGACATAGGCCCGCACCACGCCCATGTAGCGCGCGTCTTCGAGGAGAAAAGCGTCGTGCCCGTGCGGCGCGTCGATCTCGGCATACGTCACCTGGCGCCGGTTCGAGATCAGCGCTTGCACGATCTCGCGGCTGCGCTCCGGCGAAAAACGCCAGTCGGTACTGAAGGAGACGATCAGGAACTGGGCACGCGTCGTGGCCAGCGCGCGCGTCAGGTCGCCGCCGTGCTCGCGCGCCGGGTCGAAGTAATCCAAGGCTTTGGTGATCAACAGGTAGGTGTTGGCATCGAAGTATTCCGAGAACTTGTCGCCCTGGTAGCGCAGGTAGGATTCAATTTCGAAGTCGATGCCGAAGTCGAATTTGTAGTCGTTTGTTTCGGCGGCATTACGGAGTTTACGGCCGAATTTCTCGGCCATGTCGTCGTTCGACAAATACGTGATGTGACCGACCATGCGCGCCACTTTCAAACCGTTCTTCGGCACTGTCTTGTGTTCATAGAAGTCGCCGCCGTGGTAGTCAGGGTCGGTCAGAATCGCCTGGCGCGCGACGTCGTTGAAGGCGATGTTCTGGGCCGACAGTTTCGGCGTCGAGGCGATCACGATGCAGTGGCGCAGGCGCGTGGGGAATTTGATGCTCCACGAAAGCGCCTGCATGCCGCCGAGCGAGCCCCCCATCACGGCGGCGAATTGTTCGATACCGAGGCGGTCGGCCAGGAGCGCCTGGGCGCCGACCCAGTCTTCGACTGTCAATAACGGAAACGCCGCGCCATACGGCTTGCCGGTGCCTGGATTGGCGTGCATCGGGCCGGTCGAGCCGAAGCAAGAGCCGAGGTTGTTTACGCCGATGACAAAAAAGCGGTCGGTGTCGACCGGTTTGCCCGGCCCCACCATGTTGTCCCACCAGCCGAGGTTTTTCGGCGCATCGGCGTAGGTGCCGGCGACGTGGTGCGAGGCGTTCAGTGCGTGGCAGATCAGCACCGCGTTCGAGCGCTCGGCATTCAATGTGCCGTAGGTTTCATACATCAGCGTGTAGTCGCCGAGCTGCGCGCCGCTTTGCAGGCGCAGCGGCTCGGCGAAATGCATCGCTGATGGTGAAACGATTCCAATGGATCCCATGAGACTTTCTAACTGTGTGTTGTTGGCGACACTAGCGGCCGCCTTCTGTATTACGTGAGCTGGAGCTGTTCGACCGCCTCGAGGATTTCGCCCGGTTCCATCGAGCGCATGATGCGCCGCATTCGCGGTGCGATTCGGGTCAGGTCAGCATTCAGGATTTCCTGCTTCACCGACAGCAACTGGGCCGGATGCATCGAGAACTCGCGCAAGCCCATCCCCAACAACAGGCGTGTCAGCCTGGTGTCGCCCGCCATCTCGCCGCACACGGCAACGTCGACGCCCGCCTTCTGGCCGGCAGCGATCGTCATGCCGATCAACTGCAGGATCGCCGGATGCAGGGGGTCGTACAGGTGCGCCACTTCGTAATCGACGCGGTCGATCGCCAGCGTGTACTGAATCAGGTCATTCGTGCCGATCGAGAGGAAGTTCATGCGGCGTACGAACATCGGCAGCGCCAGCGCCGCGGCCGGGATCTCGATCATGGCGCCCACTTCCACCGCCGCGTCGTACTTGATGTTCTGTTCGCGCAGCTGGGCCTTGGCCTGCTCGAGCATGTTCAGGGTCTGGTCGATCTCGAAGGCGTGGGCCAGCATCGGGATCAGGATGCGTACCTTGCCGAACGCGGAGGCGCGCAGGATCGCGCGCAACTGGGTCAGGAACAGCTGCGGTTCGGCCAGGCAGTAGCGGATCGCGCGCAGCCCCAGCGCGGGATTCAGGGCCGTGTGCTCGGTCGGGTCGAGCGGCTTGTCAGCGCCGACGTCGAGCGTGCGGATCGTCACGGGGCGGCCTTTCATGGCCACCACGGCGCGCCGGTACTGCTCGAACTGTTCGTCCTCGTCCGGTATTTTCAGGCCAGGGGCGCCCCGGCCCATGAACAGGAATTCTGAGCGGAACAGGCCGATGCCGGTCGCGCCGGCGTCGAGTGCGTGCTGGCAGTCGTCGGGCAGCTCGATGTTGGCCATCAGCGTGATCGCGACGCCGTCCTTGGTGACCGCCGGCGTTTTCTTGAGCTTCTGCAGGCGCTTCCTGGCTTTCACCAGCGCCAGCTGGCGTGCGCGGTACTGCTCCAGCACCAGCGGGCTCGGATTGCAGATCACCACGCCGGCGTCACCGTCGATGACGATCCAGTCGTCCTGCTCGATCAGGCGCGAGGCCTGGCTCATCCCCACCGCTGCCGGAATGTCGAGCGAACGCGCGACGATCGCCGTGTGCGAATTCTGGCCGCCGACGTCGGTGACGAAACCGATGAAGGAGCGGTCGCGGAAGGCCAGCATGTCGGCCGGCGAAATGTCGTGGGCGACGACGACCATCTGCGGCGCGTAGCCGTCGTCGCCGGCCAGCACCGGCGGCACCGACAAGGCGGTACCCATCAGGACTTTCAGGACGCGCTCGGCCACCTGCTGAATGTCGTGCTTGCGCTCGCGCAGGTAGGCGTCTTCGATCTCGTCGAACTGGGCCGAGAGCTCGTCGATTTGCGTCACCAGCGCCCACTCCGCGTTGTAGTGGCGCGAGCGGATGATGTCGAGCGGCGCTTCCGAAATCATCGGGTCCGACAGGATCAGGGCATGCACGTCGATGAAGGCGCCCAGTTCGGTCGGCGCATCCTTCGGCAGAGCGGTCCACAGCTCCTGCAGGTTGCGATGTACTTCGGCGATCGCGTCCTGCAGGCGCTTGACTTCGGCTTCGACCTGCTCGACCAGCACCAGGTAGTGCTTGACGTCGAGCGCAGCAGGCGTGAGCAGGTGCGCGCGCCCGATCGCGATCCCGCGCGAGACCGGAATGCCATGGAGCGTGAACGACGCCATCGATGTTCCCGAACGGTAGCGGCCCGATTCCGGCATTACTCGCCTTCGCCGAACTTGTCGTTGACCAGGCCCGACAATGCCGTGATGGCGTCCTGTTCGTCGGCGCCGTCCGCCTCGAGCGTGACTTTCGCACCCTTGCCGGCGGCCAGCATCATGACGCCCATGATCGATTTGGCGTTGATGCGGCGGCCATTGCGGGTGAGCCAGACTTCGCTTTTGTACCTCGCGGCCATCTGGGTGAATTTGGCGGATGCACGGGCGTGCAGGCCCAGTTTGTTGATGATTTCAAGTTCTTGCTGAATCATGTTTTTCGTTTTCTTTTCGGTCGTCAGAACTGCGGCGGAGCACCCTGCTCCCCTGTCATCCGGCTCAATCGGGGCCTACCCGGATGCGGTTATCGACGCGTGTGGCACCACTCTGGGCGCCCGCCAGCGCCATCTCCACCACCACATCGAGCGTGTCGCGCCGATACGTGATCGCACGCAGCAGCATCGGCAGACTGATGCCGGCGATGACTTCCACTCGCCCGTCCTCGGCCAGCGAGTTGCAGCAATTCGATGGCGTGCCGCCCTTGACGTCGGTAATGACAAGCACACCGTCGCCGTCGTCCAGGCGCGTGATCGCCTCGCGCGCGCGGGCGTTGACGGCATGCGTGTCTTCGTCGGCGGCGACGTCGATCGCCTCGAAGCGCTCGGTCGGCCCGCGAAACACGTGGGCCACCGCCGCGATGAATGCCTGACCCAGCGGTGCGTGGGTCAGGAGCAAGATACCTACCATGTTATTTCCCTGTTGCCTGCTCGACCGCGTCGATGAACATCGCCGCAACGTCGAAACCGGTCTGGTCGGTGATCTCCTGGAAGCAGGTCGGACTGGTGACATTCACCTCGGTCAGGAAATCGCCGATCACGTCTAATCCTACCAGCAACAGCCCGCGCTCGGCCAGCATCGGTCCGAGCGCCTCGGCGATCTCAAGGTCGCGCTCGGTAATCGGCTGGGCCACGCCGATGCCGCCGGCGGCCAGATTGCCCCGCACTTCGGTGCCTTGGGGGATGCGCGCCAGCGTGAACGGGACCGGTTTACCGCCGATGACGAGGATGCGCTTGTCGCCCTTAACGATCTCGGGAATGTATTTTTGCACCATGATGGTGCGTTTTCCATTGTCGCTCAGGGTCTCGATGATCGCGCCCAGGTTCATGGCATCGGATGTCACGCGGAAGATGCCGGTGCCGCCCATGCCGTCGAGCGGCTTGAAGATCACGTCGCCGTGTTCGGCGTGGAAGGCGCGCAGGCGCTTTTCCGACGAGGTCACCAGGGTCGGCGAAGTGAATTGGCTGAACTGGCCGATCGCCATCTTTTCGTTGTGGTCACGGATCGCCGAAGGACGGTTGAAGACGCGCGCGCCCTGCTTTTCCGCCAGTTCGAGCAGATAGGTGCCGTAGACATATTCCATGTCGAATGGCGGATCCTTGCGCTCGATGATGGCGTCGAACGTCGACAAACGGGTATCGATCGCGGCGTCCGCTTTGTACCAGACGTCCTGCTCGCCCGTCAGGTGGATGCGCGCGACCTCGGCGCTGACCACGCCCCCTTCGAGCGCCATGTCGCGCTGCTCGAAGAAATAAATATCATGGCCACGCCGCGCCGCCTCGCGCATCATCGCGAAGGTCGAGTCCTTGTAGATCTTGAAACCGGAGAGCGGATCGGCGAGGAAGGCGATTTTCATGGAGGGTCCTGTCTGGGTAATGCCCTCGATTTTAGCCGGAATCACGAACGCGCGCGGCCGACCCCTCCCGGGTCATATGATTCTTTTGGGCACATAATGCATTTGAGCAAATTGCGTGGGATTGCTCGCACGCCTGAGCGCGCGCAAACCGTGGCGCAATCGGCTGGGCGACGATGAACGTATGACCGCTCAACTTGACCACCAAGCAGAACAGGACCGCATCGCCAGCGTGTACCGCGGCTGGCACGGCGGCGCAGCGCTGGCGCGCTATGCCTGGCACCGGCCCGACATCGTCTACCAGCACGCCATGCGCACACGGGTGCTGTCGCGCATGCTCGCCAGTACCGTCGGCACCGACCTCGGCAAGATCCGCACCGTCGACGTCGGCTGCGGCACGGGCGGCTTCCTGCGCCAGCTGATCGACTGGGGCGCAACGCCGGCCAACCTTGCCGGCACCGAACTGCAGGAGGACCGGCTCGACCTTGCGCGCCCGCGCTCAGCGCCCGGGATACACTGGCATTGCGGCGCCTTGTCCACCTTGCCGACCGCCAGCGCCGACCTGGTCAGCGCGCATACCGTGATCTCGTCGGTCATCGATCCCGAGGTGCGCCAGCAACTGGCGGCCGACATGTGGCGCGTACTGAAACCGGGCGGCTGGTGCCTCGTCTTCGACTTCCGCTACAACAACCCGCGCAACCCGCACGTGCGCAAGGTAATGCGCAAGGAGCTCGACGCTTACTGGCCGGGGCACCGCCAGCAATACCAGACCCTGCTGCTGGCGCCGCCCGTCGCCCGTGCACTGGCCGCGCTGCCGGCGCTGGTGACCGAATCACTGGCGGCACTGGCGCCGCCGCTGCGCTCGCATTTCATGTACATGGTGCAGAAGGAGCGGTAAGGGCGAACTATGCTCGCATGAAAAAAGGGACCTGACAGGTCCCTTTCACATGCGTTCGACTTTCTGGCACGGCGCTCAATACACTTCTGGATTCGGGTCTGTCCGCTCCATTTCAAGCGAGGCCGCGAGCAGACCCAGCCGCGCGACAACGCCATACACATAGAACCGGTTCGGCGCCGCCGTTCCCGGTTTCGCCTTCAGGTCCGGCACCGCGTGCTGCTGGGCAAACGCAAGCGGCACATACTGCGAGCCCGGTGCATTCAGGTTCTGGTCGATGCCGCGCTCGGCATGCACGCGATAAAAGCCGCCGACCACATAACGGTCGATCATGTAGACCACCGGTTCGGCCACCGCGTCGTCGATCTTCTCAAACGTCGGCACGCCTTCCTGCACGATCAAATCCGTCACCTGGAGGCCATCCTTGACGACCGACATGCGCGCGCGCTGCTTGAGCGTGAGGTCGCGCACTTCGCTCGCGTCCTTGATCGTCATGATGCCCATGCCGTAGGTGCCGGCGTCCGGTTTCACGATCACGAAGGGCTTTTGCTCCTTCATGCCGTATTCCTTATACTTCTTCTTGATCTTCGAGAGCAGCGCCGAGACGGCGTCGGCCAGTTCCTCGGTGCCCTGGTCGTGCTCGAGGTCGATCTCGTTGACCTTTGCATGCAGCGGGTTGACCATCCATGGATCGATGTCGATCAGCTTGCCGAATTTCTTGGCCACTTCGTCGAAGGCCTTGAAGTGGTTGCTCTTGCGGCGCAGCGCCCAGCCGGCGTGCACTGGCGGCAGCAGCGACTGCTCGTGGATGTTTTCCAGGATCGAGGGGATGCCCGCCGACAGGTCGTTGTTCAGCAGGATCGTGCACGGATCGAAATCGGCCAGGCCCAGGCGGCGCCCGTTGCTTGATCGCACCAGCGGTTCGACCACCAGCATGTTCCCGTCCGGCAGCGCCAGCGGGGTCGGCTGGGTAACGTCCGGCGACAGCGAACCCAGGCGCACGTGCAGGCCGGTCTGGCGGAAGATCTGCATCAGGCGCGCGACGTTTTGCAGGTAATACGGATTGCGCGTCTGTGCCTGCGTTTCCGGAATCAGGAGCAGGTTGCGCGCGTCCGGACAATATTTGTCGATCGCTGCCATGGCCGCCTGCACCGTCAGCGGCAGCATTTCGCTGGCGAGGTTGTTGAAGCCACCCGGGAACAGGTTGGTATCGACCGGCGCCAGTTTATAGCCGGCATTGCGCAGGTCGACCGAGCAATAGAACGGCGGCGTATGCTCCTGCCACTCGAGGCGGAACCAGCGCTCGATGGCCGGGGTGGCATCGAGGATCTTCTTTTCTAAATCGAGCAGCGGGCCGGTCAGGGCGGTAGCGAGGTGCGGAACCATGAAAGTGGGCGTCCTTATTGACTTCTTGGCAATGAATGCCCTTATCTTGGGGCAACAGCCGCTATTTTAAAGGCGCTCCAAAACAAAAAGCGCCCCGCAGGGCGCCTTTCATGCAGATCGGGTCGCGGTTGCTACGAATGGTACGCCGATTCGCCGTGGCTGGTAATATCCAATCCCTCGCGTTCCTGCTCTTCCGGCACGCGCAGTCCGATCACCAGGTCCACCAGTTTGAACGCGATGAAGGCCACGAGCGCCGACCAGACGATGGTCACGCCCACCGCCTGGGCCTGCACCCAGACTTGGTGGCCGATCGAATATACATCGGTCGATCCCTTGTTCGTGACGTAATCCCAGATACCCTGCCCGCCCAGCTGTGGCGAGGCGAACACACCGGTCAGCAGTGCGCCGACGATGCCGCCGACACCGTGCACGCCGAACACGTCGAGCGAATCGTCGACGCGCAGCAGTCGCTTCAAGCCATTCACGCCCCACAGGCAGACGATGCCGCCGACCAGGCCGATCACCAGCGCGCCCATCGGGCCGACGAAGCCGCAAGCCGGCGTAATGGCCACCAGGCCGGAAACGGCACCCGAGGCGGCGCCCAGCATGGACGGCTTACCCTTGGTCATCCACTCGCCCATGGTCCAGGCGACGGTGGAAGCGGCGGTGGCAAGCAGGGTATTGATGAAAGCCAGCGCTGCGACGTCGCCTGCTTCGAGTGCCGAACCGGCATTGAAGCCGAACCAGCCAACCCACAGCAGCGAGGCGCCGATCATGGTCATCGTCAGCGAGTGCGGCGCCATCGATTCGCGGCCGTAGCCGACGCGTTTGCCGATCACATAGGCGCCGACCAGGCCGGCCACTGCCGCGTTGATGTGCACCACGGTGCCGCCCGCGAAGTCGAGCGCGCCCTTTTGCCACAGCCAGCCGGCGTCGGCGGTGACGCTGGCCAGCGTGGCCGCATCGGTGATCGCGTCGGGACCGGCCCAGAACCAGACCATGTGCGCGACCGGGATGTAGCCGAAGGTGAACCACAGCACCACGAAGGCGAGCACCGCGGCGAAGCGCGCGCGCTCGGCAAAGGCGCCGACGATCAGGGCGCAGGTGATGGCGGCAAAGGTGCCCTGGAAGGCGACGAAGATGAACTCGGGGATCATCGTTTCCTTGCTGAAGGTGGCTGCCATGCTGAACACGCCCGCGGCCGGATCGTAGATGCCGTTCAAAAAGGCGCGATCAAAGCCGCCGATGAAGGGGCTGCCGCCGGTGAAGGCGAGCGAATAGCCGTACACGCACCACAGCACGATGATCACCGAGAACACCATGAAGACCTGCAGCAGTACCGACAGCATGTTCTTGGCGCGCACCAGGCCGCCGTAGAACAGCGCCAGTCCCGGGATCGCCATCATGATCACGAGCAGTGTGGCGACGAACATCCAGGCGGTGTCGCCCTTGTTGATGGACGGGGCGGCGGCGGCCGGTAAAGCCAGGCCGAGTGCCAGCGCGGCCCCCAGGATTTTTGTCATGGTTCGATTCATTTGGAAATCCCCTTACAGTGCGTCGTTGCCGGTCTCGCCGGTACGGATACGGATGACCTGGTTGAGGTCGGACACGAAGATTTTGCCGTCGCCAATCTTGCCGGTGCGCGCGGCGCTTTGGATGGCGTCGATGACCTGGTCGACGACGGCGTCGTCGACGGCCGCTTCGATCTTGATTTTCGGGAGGAAGTCGACCACGTACTCGGCTCCACGGTAGAGCTCGGTGTGGCCCTTCTGGCGGCCGAAGCCCTTGACTTCGGTGACCGTCATGCCCTGCACGTTTATTTCCGACAGCGCCTCACGCACTTCGTCGAGCTTGAAGGGCTTGATAATGGCGGTAATCAGTTTCATCGGATTGCCTCTTTCAGAAGGTTTTCGAGACGGAGAGCACGGCCGCCGACTTGCCCAGGTTGCGGCCGGTCGGGCTGAGATAGCTTTCGGTATTCGCCTTGATCCAGGCCAGCGAGACGCTGGCAAAGCCCAGGTCCTTGGTCAGGCCGACCTTGTAGTCGGTGTACGAGAACTGGCCGTTGTTTTTCACGCGCTGGCGGCCGACGTGCAGGTTCAGCACCAGGCCCGCGACCGCTTCGATCGGCACGTTGGCGCCCAGGTCGAGGTAGCCGCTCTGCTTGCTGTTGGTCGTGCCGAACAGGTTCGTGGTCGCGTGCGAATACTTCAGGTAGGCCGGACCGAAGCCGACCTGGCCGTACAGCTCGAAGGTGTTCGCATCCGGGTTCAGGTCGTTCGACGGGTACCAGTAGTACAGGCCGCCGACGTCGTAGCTGATCGCGTCCGTGATCTGGCCGCGCTTGCCCGCGTACAGGTCGACTTCGACGTTGCCGTCGCCGCCAAGGTCCTTCGTCCACTTGATGGTCGAGAGCCAGGTGCCGACATAGAAACCGCTGGGGCTGTGGGTGTAGTCGGCGCCGCCCTGCAGGGCCGGATCGAAGCGGGTTTGCGACAGGCCGCGGTAACGATACTCGCTGGTGAGGGCAGCGTTGTAGCTGAGCTGGTGTTCGGCCGCGGGTGCCTCCTGTGCCTGCGCCGCCGTGCCGACCATCATTGCCAGCGCCAGAATTGCTGCTCCCCCTGCTGCATTGCCTGCTAACTTATTCTTCATGACGATTCCCCTTGAGTGGATGGATGTTGGTGTTTCTGGCAGCCTGCGTTGCAGCTTTATCCATCCTGTAGCAGAATGCGTGCCAGCTCACGGGGGCACGGCATGTGCTTGATTTTTCGCTCACCTGCCCCACATCCGGTGGTAATCACCACAATTAAGTGCAGGACGGGGGCACGACCCGCCCTCACGCACTAAACGAGGTCATCGCGCACCACTGTGGTGCGCCACCTCGCCGACCAGGACTGATGGACATGAATAATTTCTTCAACGACTTGCAAGGCAAGATCAATCAGGCGATGGACAGCGCGCCGGCCAAGGACATCGAGCGCAACGTCAAGGCGATGATGACCCAGGGCTTTTCCAAGCTCGACCTCGTGACCCGCGAAGAATTCGACATCCAGGCCCAGGTGCTGGCAAAGACGCGCGCCAAGCTCGAAGCGCTCGAGCTGCGCGTGGCCGAGCTGGAAACGCGGCTGACGGAGACCGCGCCGAAAGTCTGATCGCCGCATGCTGTACTCCTTTGGAAGGCAGCCATGAATGCAAACGACAAACTGCCCGGCATGCCCCTGCCTCCACAAGAGGTATCGATCGACGTACTGCGCGAGAAGTATGCGAAAGGCGATGAAACCACGGTCGCCGACGTGCGCCGGCGCGTAGCGAAAGCGCTCGCCGCGCGCGAGGCACCGGCACTTCGCGCTGAACAGGAAGAACGCTTCTTCCGGGCCATGGAACATGGCTTCGTCCCTGGCGGACGGATCAACTCCGCCGCCGGTCTCCAACTGAAGGCCACCCTCATCAATTGTTTCGTCCAGCCGGTCGGCGACTCGGTCACCGGGTTCGAGGACGGCCTGCCCGGCATCTATACGGCCCTGGCAGAAGCGGCCGAAACGATGCGCCGCGGCGGCGGCGTCGGCTACGACTTCAGCGCCATCCGCCCGTTTGGGGCCGTCGTGCACGGCACCCGTTCGCGCGCGTCCGGTCCGGTGTCGTACATGGAGCTGTTCGACGCCTCGTGCCGCACGGTCGAATCGGCCGGCGCCCGGCGCGGCGCCCAGATGGGCGTGCTGCGCATCGACCATCCCGACATCGAACGCTTCATCGCCGCCAAGGACCGCGGCGGCCTCTCGAATTTCAATATCTCCGTCGGCGTCAGCGACGCCTTCATGCATGCGCTGGAAGCCGATGCCGGCTTCGCGCTGGTGCACCGCGCCGAACCGGGTGAGGAATTCATCGAGGGAGGCGCCCACCAGCGCGAGGATGGCCTGTGGGTCTGGCGCGAGGTAAGGGCCCGCACGCTCTGGGACAGCATCATGGCCTCGACCTATGACCATGCCGAGCCGGGTGTGCTGTTCATCGACCGCATGAATGGCGAAAACAACCTCTGGTATTGCGAGCAGCTGCGCGCCACCAATCCCTGCGGCGAGCAGCCCCTGCCCGCCTACGGCTGCTGCGACCTCGGTTCCCTCAATCTCACCTGCTTCGTCGACGCGCCATTGACGCAGCAGGCCCGCTTCGACTTCAAGCGCATGCGCGAAGTGGCCGCCGTTGCGGTGCGCATGCTCGACCTGGTGCTCGATGCGACGGAATGGCCGCTGCCGCAACAGGCAGAGGAGGCCCGCGCCAAGCGCCGCATCGGCCTCGGTTTCCTGGGCCTGGGCAGCGCGCTTGTCATGCTGGGGCTGCGCTACGACGCGCCCGAAGGACGGCTGCTCGCCGCGCAGATCGCCGAGCACCTGCGCGATGCCGCGTATGCCGCGTCCGTCGAGCTGGCGCGCGAAAAAGGCAGCTTTCCCCTGTTCGATGCCGAGCCTTATCTCGCAGGTCGGTTCGTCGCGCGTTTGCCGCAGGACCTGCGCGAAGCAATCCGGGTGCACGGCATCCGCAATTCGCACCTGCTCTCGATCGCGCCGACCGGCACCATCGCGCTCGCCTTTGCCGACAATGCGTCGAACGGCATCGAGCCGGCCTACTCCTGGACCTATCAACGCAAGAAGCGCATGCCGGACGGAGCGACGCGGGCCTACGAGGTGCAGGACCATGCCTGGCGCCTGTACCAGCGCCTGCATCCGCAAGCCGCACCAGGCGGACCACTACCGCCGCAATTCGTCACCGCACTCCGGATGCGCGCCGACGACCACCTGCGCATGCTCGAAGCTGTTCAACCCTTCATCGATACGTCGATCTCGAAGACGGTGAACGTTCCCGCCGACTATCCGTATGAAGATTTTCGCGGCCTGTACCTGGAGGCCTGGCGCGCCGGCCTGAAGGGCCTTGCGACCTATCGCCCGAACGCGGTGCTGGGCAGCGTGCTCGGTAGCGCGGCATCGGACGCCGACCAGGGCGGCATCGACGACGATCCACTGCGCAGGCGCTTCGACGGGCGCCCGTTGGGAGAACTCGATTCCGTCACCTCGAAAGTCGAATACGCCACCCAGGAAGGCCGCAAGACCCTGTACCTGACGGTGAGCTTCATCCGGGCCGAGGGCCTGGCGGACGGCGTACCGGTCACGATCGAGCGTCCCTTCGAATTCTTCATGCCGGCCAACCAGCGCAGCGATGGCCAGCAGTGGATCACTTCCTCGATGCGCCTGCTGTCGATGCTGGCGCGCGCCGGCGGGCCGATCGCGAAAGCCCTGGCCGACATGCGCGACGTGGTCTGGGAAAAGGGGCCGGTACGCTGCGGTTTTCTGACACGCGAAGATGGCGCCCGGGTGCCGGTGTTCCATGATTCGGAAGCGGCGGCGGTCGGCTTCATGCTGCAGCGGATCCTGGTCAAGCGCGGCTTCCTCGACAGCCAGGGCAACCAGGTGCCGGTGGCGCAGCTGGCGCGCCAGTTGGCCGCGCGCGGCGCGCCGATCGAGACGCCGCCGCTTGACGTCGCGGCCCTGCCTGGCGTGACGGCAGCGGAGGCCGGCGGTGCGACATGCCCGGAATGCGGCGCCCGCGCGCTGCGCAAGAGCGAAGGCTGCACGCGCTGCAACAACTGCCAATATGTGGGGGAATGCGGCTGAGTTGTGGTTGCGGCGGACCGGTGCGGTGATACCATCGTGGGATCAGGCGACCAATAACGATGTGAATGACGACCGAACAAATTTCCCGTGCCCCTGACAGCGGCAGTAATGAAGACCTGGTTGCAGCGTTCGAGAGCGCGGGCTTGAGCGACCTGCTGGTGCTCGACGGTGCGACCTCGGTGGCGGACACCGACTACATCGACCCGCGACAGGGCGACGTCGCCTGGTTCGTGGGGGCGTTCGCCGCCGCACTCGAAGCGGCGCTTGCACCCGGCGTTACGCAAGCGGTTGCAGTGCGCCGGGCGCTCGATGCAGTGAGCGCGGCTTACCGTGAGCGTGCCGGCGCCGCGCCGATTCCCGTGTATGCCCACCCGCTGGCAGCCCTCACCTGGATCCGCATCCGGCACATGGACGACCATCTCGCGCTGTCGCTTTACTGCCTCGGCGACTGCAAAGTCTTCGCGCTTGACGCCGCAGGTGCGGTGCTCGACCTCGACCCGTATGTGAACCCGCACGAAGCCGTGCTGCAGGAGGCCATCGCGGCCCTGGGCCTGGCGGGCGTCGTTGATCCGGACCTGCGCCGTGCGCGCCTGCTGCCGATGCTGCGCGCGCGGCGCGCATTCCAGCACGGCTCGGCGGCGCCGGATGTGCTGTGCCTGGCGCCGCAGGGTGAATTCAAAGCGCGGCAATACGCGCTGCGCCTGCCGCTTGATGCCGCCGTGCTGGCGATGACCGATGGCTTTTACCGGCTCGTCGATCCGTACGGACGCTATACAATCGACGAACTGGCGGGGCGCTGCCGCACCCATGGACTGGCCGTCCTGATGGACGAATTGCGCGCCTTCGAAGCGGCACGCGCGTCCGGCCCACTTGCGGTAAAAAGCGCCGACGATGCCTCGGCGCTCCTGTGGACAGCCTCCCGCACCCAGAATTGAAGGAAACACGAATGATGTCGATTGGCAGGGGAATCCATTGAACAAGCATGTGAAATACGCGGCCACGGCCTGCTTTGCGCTGGGCCTGGCATTGTCCGGCCCGGCGCGCGCCCAGCACGGCACCGGCGCGCTCGAGGCCCGGGTCGTCGTCGTCAACGTCGAGCACCTGCTGGTCGATTCGAAACGCGCCCGCAGCGCCGCCGCGAAGATCGAGGCTGAATTCGCGCCCCGGCGCCAGCAGATCCAGGCCCAGCTGCGCCAGCTGCGCGAACTGTCGGAAAAGCTGGCGCAGGATGCCCCCAGCCTCGACGACCGCGAGAAACTCAAGCGTTCGCGCGCGGTGGGCGAACTCGAACGGGCCGTGCGGCGTGCCCAGGACCGGATGGGCGATGACTTTGCCGAACGCACGGCATCCGAGCGCGCGGCGCTTGCGCAACGCATCCACGACATCGTGCAGACGCTGCCCGCCCGGCAGGGTGTGGATGTGGTCCTGACGCGCACGATCTGGCACCGCCCGCAAATCGACGTGACGGACAAGGTCGCGTCAGTGCTGGACCCTTAGCCGGATGGCAGCCGTGGCGCCGAAATAACGCGGGGCAGAATTTTACCCGGATATTATTGACCCTCTATTTTTATCCGGGTAATATTCACGCAGGCGCTTTCGTTCGAGGGCGCACCATTGTGGAGAATCTTATGCTGCCAAGTCACTGCATCGCCTTTGCCGGAACCGACCTGTTGGCCAAGGGCGAGCTCATCGATGTCATACGGGCCGTCAAGGCAGCACTCGACAAGGGTACTGAGCGCTCGGTCGCGCTGCTCGACGCGGCCACCAGCCGCCCCGTCGACATCAATTTCACCGGCACGGAAGAAGAAGTCTTGCAGCGCATTCCGCGCGCCCCCGTGCGCAGCGCCGGCCGCCCGAAGCTGGGCGTGGTCCCGCGCGAAGTGACGCTGCTGCCGCGCCACTGGGAATGGCTGTCGAAGCAGCCCGGCGGCGCATCGGTGGCGCTGCGCAAACTGGTCGAACACGCGTCGCGCGACGCACGCGGGGCCGACACGATGCGCGAAGCGCGCGATGCGGCGTATCGTTTCATGCATGAGCTGATGGGGGATGCTGCCGGATTCGAAGAGGCGTCGCGGGCGCTGTTCGCGGGCGACGGCGAGCGCTTCCGGGGGCTGGTCGCCGCGTGGCCCTCCGGCGTGCGTGCCCATTTATTGGCGTTGGCAGAGCCGGCGTTCGGTACCGGGTCTGCCGCGTCCGAGACCTGAAAAAAACGCCCGGATCATGACATGACCGGGCGTTCTCGTGGGAGCGATGGGCGCTGTATTACTTGACGCCGCTACCTTCCTTCGCCGCCTTCGCAAAATCACCCGCCGCAACAAACGAGATGGCAGCCGGCTTGATGAACTCGCGCATCGCGTCGTTCACCTGGGCCAGCGTCAGCTTGCGCATCGCGTCGTTCACCTGGGCCAGCGTCAGCTTGCGCACCTGGTCTTCGACCGCGGCATCGAATGCCAGCGTGCGGTCCAGCGTCAGGTACTCGGCCAGGGCGCCGGCAAGCGCCTCGTCCGAGGTGCGCGACACTTCCTCACCCTGCAGCCAGCCCTTCTTCGCCTCGAGCAGCTCGGCTTCGGTAAAGCCTTCACCCACTGCACGCGCGAGCTCTTCGCGCAGGACGGCTTCCACCTTCGCCGTGTTCTGCGGGGCGCTCATGGCGTACGCAATCCACATGCCCGCAGGATCGCGCATCGGGACGTTCAGCTGCGAGCCGACGCCGTACGACAGGCCTTCCTTCTGGCGAATGCGGTCGGCCAGGCGCGAACGCAGGGCGCCGCCGCCCAGCATGTAGTTCGCCATCACCAGCGCCGGATAGGCTTTCGCGTCGTCTTTCATGGGCACCGGATGCACTGCCAGCAACATGCTGCTGGCCTTGTCCGGGGTTTCGAGTGCCAGCTTCTGGCCGGCGACCGGCTTGACGGTGCTTGGGACACGCACATATTTCTGCTGCGCGCGCCAGGCACCGTACAGACGCTCGACCTGGGCCTTGAGCGCCGCCGGATCGAAGTCGCCCACCGCAGCGAAAGTGGCGTTGTCCGCACCGTAGAAGGCGGCGTGGAAAGCCTTGACCTCGTCGGCCGTCGTCGCTTTCTGCGCGGCGAGTTTTTCCTGGAGCGTCATCGCATGCTTGACGTGGCCCTCCGGGGTGGTGTCGAGCAGGCGCGACAGTGCAGCGCTGGCCTGCGGATTCGGTTCCGGAATCGCCTGCTCGGTTGCATTGATGTTCGCGCGCTGGAACTCGCCGAATTCAAGCGCTGCGAATGCCGGCTGCTTGAGCATGTCGGCCACGAGCTCCATCACGGCAGGCAGGTTCTCGCGGGTGGTCGTCACCGACGCGCTGAGGCCTTCGGCGCCGCCCGAGATGCTGTGCTGGGCCTTGAGCTTGTCGAACATGTCCTTGAGCTGCTGGCGCGATTTCTCCTGGGTGCCATAGCTCAGCAGGCCTGCCGTGAAGCTGCCGGCGGTTGCCTTGTTACGCAAGGTTTCTTCGGTACCGAAGCGCAAGCGGATGGTCGCGGTGACGAGCTTGCCCTTGGTTTTCTTCGGCAGCAGCGCGCCCTTGAACCCGTTGGCCAGCGTGAAGCGCTGGGTACGCGCTTCGATATTGGCAGGGCTCGGGTCGAATATCTCACCCTGTGCTACGGTTGCGCGGCCCTTGTAGTCATTGACGACGGCGGCGATGTCGATCACGCCGGGCACAAGCGTGCGGTCCGCGGCATCGGTCGGGACGAACACGCCGAGCGTGCGGTTCGACGCCTTCAGGTAATTCTCGGCGGCTGCCTGCACGGCCTTGACGTCGACCTTTTCGACATGGTCGCGGTTCACGAAGAACAGGCGCCAGTCGCCTGCCGCCATGGCTTCGGTCAGGCCGATCGTCAGGCTGGCACTGTCGTTCATCGCCAGTTCGATGTTCTTGGCGATGGCTTGCCGCGCGCGCGCCACTTCCGCTTCGGTCACTGGATTGGACTTCAGGTCTTCCAGCACCTTGAGCATCGCATCCTGGGCCGGCGCCAGCGGCTGGCCCTTCGGCACCACCGCGCCGAAGATGCGGTAGCCAGGCTCGAGGTTGCTGACTGCCATGACATTGACGCCGGTTGCCAGCTTGGTTTCCACCAAGGCCTTGTGCAGGCGGCCTGATGGCGCGTCGGTGAGCACACGGGCCAGTACCTGCAGCGCCGCGGCATCCGGGTGCCCGCTTGGCGCGACGTGGTAGCCGGCGCCAACGAACTGGGTGCCGCCGGAGCGACGCACGGTGACGGAACGTTCGCCATCCTGCACCGGTTCGGCCGTATAGGTCGGCTGGATCACACGCGCGGGTTTCGGGATCTTGCCGAACAGGGTGTTGACCTGGGCCAGCACCTTGGCTTCATCGAAGCGGCCGGCGACGATCAGCACCGCGTTGTCTGGCTGGTAGTACTGCTTGTAGAAGGCGCGCAGGCGCGGAATGTTCACCTGTTCGATGTCGGAACGGGCGCCGATGGTCGACTTGCCGTAGTTGTGCCAATCGAATGCGACGGCCTGCAGGCGCTGGAGTGTGACCCGGACCGGGTTGCTCTCGCCGATCTCGAACTCGTTGCGCACAACCGTCATTTCCCCCTTGTTGGTCTTGGTGTTCCACAGGTCGTCCTGCGAAATCGGGGCGTTGATCATGCGGTCCGCTTCCAGCGCCAGCATGGTGCGCAGGTTGGCGTCGTTCGCCGGGAAGGTCGCGTAATAATTGGTGCGGTCGAACCAGGTGGTGCCGTTGAAGTCGGCGCCGAGTCCATTGAGCACTTCGACCGGGCTCTGGGTGCCTTTCTTGACGCCGAAGTTGGCGGTCGGCTTGAACAGCAGATGTTCCAGCAAGTGCGCCATACCGGTCTCGCCGTAGTTCTCGTGGCGCGAACCGACCATGTACACCATATTCGTCGTCAGCGTCGGCTTGGACGCGTCCGGGAAGAGCAGCACGCGCAGGCCGTTCGCCAGGCGGTATTCGGTAATGCCCTCCACCGAGGTCACCTTGGCCGGACCGCTTTGCAAGCCGGACCTTGCCTGGACAGGTGCCGCCGCGGCGGTTGGAGCTGCAGCGAAAACCGGCGACAGGATGCCGGCACTTACCATCAACGCAATGAGAATTTTCACGTTTTTATATTCCGATCTATTTATACATACGAAGAATAAAAGGTTCATTAACCATTTATTCGCCATGGTGCATCGAACCTTCATCTTATTGACGCGGTTGGTTGCATTCCCTATTTGGAAGTTAAACAATGAAGCTCGGCTTGCTATAAGTCAATACCAAATGAATCCTGCTTAAAACCAAACAAAAAAATACGGTTGAATATGCACTGGCCATAACGCGTTGGCTAAAGACTTGAGAAAGCGTGCATTTTCAGGAGTGCCGGACTCTCACAAACAAGCACATCGGCGTGGGTTCCGCGCACGATTGGCAGCGCTCAATGACGCAAGCTCACGGCGGCGCACCATCTGGCCAGTCCCGTTTCGTCAGGAGTCCCATGAGTCTCGCCGTGTTACGAAGCCGTGCCCTTGCCGGCATGGAAGCACCCGCCGTCAGCGTCGAAGTCCACCTTGCCAACGGCCTCCCCGGACTAACGATCGTCGGCCTGCCGGACGCGGAGGTGCGCGAAGCGAAGGACCGGGTACGCGCCGCCTTGCAAAACGTCGGCTTCGAGATGCCGGCGCGGCGCATTACCGTCAATCTGGCGCCGGCCGATCTGCCAAAGGAATCCGGTCGTTTCGACTTGCCGATCGCACTCGGCATCCTGGCCGCGTCCGGCCAGATCCCGGCAAAGGAACTGGACAGCTACGAGTTCGCGGGCGAGTTGTCGCTTTCCGGACAGTTGCGTCCGGTTCGGGGCGCGCTGGCAATGACCTTTGCGATCGGCCGCGGCAGCGTCGGCAAGGGGCGCGCATTCATCCTGCCCAGGGCGAACGCCGACGAGGCCGCGCTGGTGACCGACGCCGCCATCTATCCGGCCGACACGCTGCTGCAGGTCTGCGCCCACTTCGCGGCAACCGACGAGGGCGCGCGCCTGGACCGCTATCGCAACGAACGCCCAGGGCAAGCGGTGCACTATCCCGACTTTTCCGACGTCAAGGGCCAGCAGCATGCGAAGCGCGCGCTCGAGATTGCCGCGGCCGGCAACCATTCGCTCTTGCTGATGGGCCCACCCGGTGCGGGAAAAAGCATGCTGGCGGCACGCTTTCCCGGCCTGCTGCCGCCCATGACGGACGAGGAAGCGCTGGAGGCGGCTGCCGTGCAATCGCTGGGTGGCAGTTTTTCGGTGGAGCGTTGGCGCGTGCGGCCATTTCGCAGCCCGCACCACACCAGCTCGGGCGTGGCATTGGTTGGCGGGGGCGGCGTGCCGCGTCCGGGCGAAGTCTCGCTCGCGCACTGCGGCGTGCTGTTCCTCGACGAATTTGAAGTTATATGAAAGTCAGTGCTGTCTGTCCGCCTATCTGACTTTACAAATTGACAACCAGTTTCGATCCCTCAGTTGCCTTACGAATCAAAGTTCCCACTGCCGCGACATTTTTGTCTCTGCAGCTGCCCATCAGGGGCGCGCCCTGCCCAGTCAGTCCATCCCAAGCTCGATGCGCGCCGCATGCGCGCTGGCATGTTCATCGGGCGCTACAGGTCGCAGATCTAGCCCTCTCGGATGTGTGCTCGAGGGCCAACCGAACTCGCGCGTCATAATTGAGCAAGTGCGCCGGCACTGAAAGAGCGTCGCCATTTACAAGCGACAACATATACTTGCCGAAATCGGGCAGCGTCTCAGAAACGGCGACCTGTACCGCGTACGATCAGTCACCTCACCGTTGGCCTCAAGCGAAGGTGGGCCTCGTCACATTGCAAGCTCACCAAGCAGCTCTTGCTATCTACCGTTCGCCCCGCTACCAGGCAGCGGCGTCATGGCCGCAGATAAGTATGAATGCGACCACCCACAGGTGAACGTGCGCACACATGATGCTAGGCTCACAGCTCAAAATGCAAGCTCATGACTTAGAGCGTCTAACAAAACCTCGGCTTGAATTAAAGCAACACACTGCAGACGAAATCGAAGCTTGACACTATTGTTTACAAGTGTAATTATCATCGCAATTACACTTGTAAACGGTTGAAGCCTTGAACGACGATATCGCTACCTCAATCAGCGCCGCTGAGTCCCGTGTCATGGACATCCTTTGGCATGCAGCCTCACCGCTAACGGCGGACCAGATTATTGCTGCATTAGCGGACACCGAACATTGGCAGGCGGTTACCGTAAAGACGCTACTCAACCGCCTGCTAAAGAAAGGGGCTATCGGTGCGCAAAAAGATGGGCGGCGCTTTCTCTACCACGCCGTATTACAGCGTGATGCCTGGTTGTCGAGCGAAAGCGAGAGCTTGCTTCAACGCCTGTTTGGCGGGCGCATCGCACCACTCGTCGCACATTTCGGCAGCCGCAGCAAGCTGTCACAAGCTGATATCCATGAGTTGCGCAAGTTAATCGACGAGCTCGACGATGGTGAATGAGCTGACACTATTGGTATCACGGGCGTTGCTGTTTACGAGCTTTGCGATCGTGTTGGTTCTGCTTGTTCGCCGGCCGTTGCGGCACTGGCTTGGCGCCGCAACGGCCTATCAATCTTGGCTAATCGTACCTTGCGCGACTACCGCAGCGCTGCTGCCCAGCGGCGCTGCGCCGGTTATCCGGATGGTGCCAGTTCTTCAGCCTATTCGTGTTCTCGCGGAGCACACCACACCAGTCACAGCAGCTCCAGCCGACGCATTGCTCGTGCTGTGGGCGTGCGGCATGGTCCTTATGGCGGCTCAGTTTATTGCAGCGCACTATAAGTTTTTGCGTCAGGCTGGCCATCTTACCGCTTGCCAAGATTGGTATGTGAGTGCAGGTGACGTGGGTCCAGCGTCTGTTGGCTTGTTTCGTCCACGTATCTTTGTGCCAAGTGATTTCACTCGGCGCTGCTCGGCGCTGGAACAGGTGCTTATAGTCGCACACGAGCGGGCTCATATAGACCGGCGGGACGCCATAGGCAATCTACTATGCGCAATGTTTCAGTGCGTATTTTGGTTCAATCCGTTGTGCCACTTCGGCGCACGGCGCTTCCGTCAAGACCAGGAAATCGCCTGCGATGCACTCGTTATGGCGAGTCATCCGCACCAACGCCGGGCATATGCACATGCCCTCTTGAAGTTTCATACCGGCGCTTCCGCAGTCTATGCCGGAATCAACTGCCATTGGCAGACCAACCACCCAACGAAGGAAAGAATCATGAGCCTACATTTGTCTGCACCCGGAATCGCCCGTCGCCTTGCCGGCCGCTGTATCGTCGTTGTCTTAGCCGCAGGGGCAATGGCCGCCACGCTGGGCGCCCGCGCCGAACAGGTTGCGACAGCGTCCACTTATTCCGTTGCTCTGACGTTCGATGCCGGTGCTGAGCACGCTGAACCGCGAGTGCTGGCAAAAGCGGGCGAAGCGTTCGCCGTTGCATCAGGTGACTGGCGTATCGAACTTACCGTACGGCCAGCGCAGTCAGCGAATCAGGTCTGGTTAGCTGGCAAGCTAATCAAGAACGACAAGGTCGTTGGTGCCCCGACGATACTGGCACGATTAGGTGATAAGGCAACCGTCAAGGCAGGCGATGGCGACCAAGCACTCGCACTGTCAATGGTAGTTTCAAAGCAACCCTAACCCATACGGGCGCGGCGGGAGCGGTTCATTCGGGGCTTAAAACGGAAGCTTCTTCGTTCCCGAGACAAGCCCCGATAGGACAAAGATCTCCCGCCGACCTCGTAGAAATGTTGAGTCAACAACATCGGCTCACCTAGCTGGTCAATGTGCTTTTTATACTGTCGCGGGCGTCAAGTATGCTCGTAGCCTGGATTGATCCCATGTCCAAAGCACTGCTGCCCGACGAGCTCTGGTCCCTTATCGCAGCGTATCTTCCAGCACATGCGCCGTCGCCGAAGGGAGGCAGGCCACGCGTCAATGACCGGGCGGCCCTAACCGGAATTGTGTTCGTACTGAGGACTGGAATACCTTGGGAATATCTGCCGCGCGAGCTGGGATGCGGTAGCGGCATGACATGCTGGCGTCGGCTACACGAATGGATGCAGGCCGGTGTTTGGCAGAGCGTTCATGAGGCGGTACTTCGTCGGCTCCGCGAATACGACCAAATCATTTGGGACCGAGTGAGCGTCGACGCTGCCAGCGTGCCGTCGCCCTTTGGTGGTGAGCATACTGGGCGAAATCCTACTGACCGTGGCAAACTCGGCTGCAAGCATCATATCTTGGTAGATCAACGCGGATTGCCGTTAGTGGCTAGAATCTCGGGAGCACAAGTTCACGATTCGCGGTTACTCATGCCACTAGTGAACGCTATTCCGGCCGTCAAAGGCTTGTCAGGCCGAGCTCGCAAGCGTCCAGCAAAATTGCATGCCGACCGAGCGTACGCGTCGCGCGCGCATTTGGCCTGGCTGCGTCGCCAAGGCATTGCCTCACGGATCGCGAGGTACGGTGTCGAGTCACGTGAACGGCTCGGCCGATGGCGTTGGGTGGTCGAACGAACCCTTGGTTGGCTTCATCGATTTCGCAGGCTACGAATCCGCTACGAACGTCGTGCAGATATTCATCAAGCCTTCCTTTCTCTCGCATGCTCTCTCATCTGTTGGCGATATGTTGAACGGTTCTGTTAGAGATACTAAGCCTTTCTTTCGCTTGCCTGCTCACTCATCTGTTGGAGGTACGTTGAGAGGTTTTGTTAGGCGCTCTTAAGCACGGCCTCCAGCAAGGTCCGGTCCTCGGAGCGGTACGTTGATGAGGGGAATGCAATGTTCGGGTTGCGTAGCCAGCTGGCGCCTACGCGAAATTTATCTCATTACTGCGAGCACTGGGCTTTATCGCAATTAGTGAACAGCCGTCTCGGACACCACCGCAAGGCGACTGCGTTTTCTTGCAACAGAGTGGGTTGAGGTGTAAAAAGTAGCCATAGACTCAGATGCGCACCCCGACAAGAAGGGCAAAACCCCTACGGCGGGTCGTGCAACCATGAGCATATGAAGCAAATAAAATTGAAGTATCAGCTTTCATCAGCTTGGTTACGGTGGCAGGGTAAGCACATATGACAGCCGATGTGCCCGCTGAGTTTTGCTTGGACCGATTAGACTATTGACCATGGAAGATTGCGACAAAAAAACGTACTGCATTGTTACATTGCTCACACCGGACACGAGCGTTCTGGGCGTGCCTGTCTCAGTGTGGAACAACGCACTCCTTGGCCGTTTCCAACAGACCATGGCGGTCCTCCAGGCCCAGACCGAAGGCACGCAGGCCGAGGTTGATTTAGCTGCCCGAAGGCGCAAGGACTCCTGTTAGGTCCGACCCGCACGTCGTGCCTGAGTGCTTCTGCTCGTAACCGGCACGCTGCAAGAGCCAGCGATTGCGAACATCCCGCTGCTAGTGTTGACTTTCAGGTAAATTGCCATCGTATGATTCTAGGTAGCGGCGACCAGCTCCTCTGTTGAAATGATCAGTGAGCTTGCGGTGGTTCCAACGGCAGCAGCGAGCTGGAACACCGCTCGAACGGTGGGCTGCCGTCTGCCTCGCTCAATCAGACTGATGTATGTTCTGTCCAGACCTGCGGCATGTGCAGCCTGCTCCTGAGTGAGCTCAGCGCTTATTCGCGCCTCGCGAAACGCTATTCCAAATGCTAAGCCGGGGTCCAATGATTTCTCCTTCGTTGGAGAAATCATCTCTTTGCTGTATGATTTAGTCTTCGGACTATAGTCATCATTTCTGAGAAATTCGAAGTGAGCCTTCTTAGAGGCCATGTGCGATGGTCCCTTCCTGCTCCTCGAACATTGATCATTGAGGTGCTGCTTACTTACTTCAATGCAATCATGGCGTTCGACCTACTATGTACCTTGAGTTCAAGCGCAAACGCGGAACTTTGCCTGCGTTATTGGGCATACGACGACGGAGCTTGGCAAGAGAGTTTAATCAGTCTTTGTCGGGCGTTTGCACTTACGGCAGAGTCGTTAGAAAAGCAGGTTTCGGATAACTCAGTGGCGTACGCGCTCAAAATGCGCTGTAAATGTTGTGGAATGCCAGAGTTTGCGGTGACGCGAGCGCAATACGAGCAACTAGCAAGGTTCACAAGTAGATTTGCGCGGCCGTGCCACAATGTCAAATGTGAGCTCAAGCGTGATCCGCTCGACTTGAGTAAAACATTAAAATCACTCAACCAACGCGCCGACATCATTGAAGAGAAGCTCCAGAAACTACGCAATCAACTCCGACCTTTCGATTACACCTCGCTAAGTGCAGTCGACGCATTTTATATATATTCTATTTTAGTTGGATCTATAGACGATTGGTACGACTCTGAGATACCTGCCAACAACACTCTATCAGCGAAATTAGCACCGACGCTCCTTTTAACTGAACAGCTCTATGAGCGGCTACGTTCTCTTTCAGTAATCGTGCCCAGCGTGCATTCGCATTTACGGTCTTTCAATATCGCGGGTGGCAAGGGTAGCCAAATCACATACGATCCTCTGCGTGTTAGTTGGACGCTTGCAGTCGATGAGGACGGCCATGATAAAGATCAGCTCATGGCTTTACTGCGTAACATAATCGGCTCGGCCTCTGAACCAAGCTGTAGAGAGTTACGGCGGTCACTCGTCGAGCATGAATGCATAAATCTAATTGGTTCCAAGTTTTCTAGGATAAAGCTTCGGCTAAATCAAAGCGCAGAGTCGCAGTTGCGCTCAGCACTTGAACCCATAATGCGCAATTTCCCCGCAAAGGCCGTCATAATAATTATTAATGAGATATTCATTGATCAACGTTTTTGGGACAAGTTTAAGAAGACCCGAATAGAAAATGCTGTTTCAGCTGTGGTGGCCAAGTTAGAGCAGTATGCGAATGCAATGCCGCGGTTTAAACTTTCTTCAGATGTTTCCGAGCCTCTTAACGATCAGATAATACTGGACGGAGATTCGCTGATGTCAAGTATTTTTTGCCAGCTTTTTGGCAAAGAGCGCAATTTCGTACCTAACAGTTGATTCTTTGAATATCCAACGTAACAGCCAACGAATGCGGTAAAAAATCAAATATTACGTAAAGTTAGCGCCTTATATTATGGTGGTCGCGCCCATATCGCTTTTATGAAAAACTCATTTGCCAAACTGAAAAATGGTTTTCGGGATAATTTAGTGTCTGATTATGGCTGCTGAATTTAAGAATTTGATCATCAAACTCGAAGAGTTAGATCAGCGCGGCATCCAGGTTATTAGCTCTGCCGACCTAAAATCTATGCTGGGAACATGTTCTCCTAGTGTAGTTACGGACGCTGTGAAAACTTTGCTTTCCGAAAGAGTATTGCAGCGAGTAGCCAGAGGAGTTTTTGTAAATCTTCAGGCTCAGTCGCGGAAGAGCTACTTGATCGAAGAGATAGCATGCGTACTGAGAAAGGGTTATTTTAATTACGTTAGCTTAGAATCCATTCTTTCAGAATTCGGTGTAATTTCTCAGATTATGATTAGTCGGATTACGGTCATGACGACCGGCCGAAAAGGAACATTCAGCACACCCTACGGAATCATTGAATTTACACATAGCGCACGCAAAATAGAATCGCTTGTTGCGAGAACGTTACATATCGAAGGAAGACCGCTGCGTATCGCGACAAAACGCGCAGGTGCTGCTGATCTGGTACGCGTAGGGCGAAATACTAATATGATCGACTGGGAGGAGCTCGCCGACGATGGATTTTACCCCGATGCTTGAAAGTCGATCCGGTTATTATTATTGCATTGCTCTAGTAACGAATTCCAAAATCAACCTGATCCGATTCTCTCCATACGGACCAGATGATATTAAGGATGTGTAGCCGCGCTACTCTAGAAGACGATTTCCGAGTTGCGTTGGTCGAACCATCGCATTGCAAAATACCGCAATGATCTCGACGCTTTGCCAAACGAGTAAAATATCTTATTAGAATAGATTTCGCTATCACAAGTTATGCCAAGATTTTCAAAGTCTGTGGGCAGAGTTTTCATAAGGTGGTCGAAAATGAATCTTAAATTCCGAAAGTTACATGCGCTATACATGCAGACCTTATCAAAATTCAGGTCTATTATAAATAGGTATATGATCGAGCCAAAAATAGGGAATTCTGCGGCGTTTTCCTTAGATAACACTGTAGATTTCATGTGGCTGGCGAAGTTTAGTGAGATGGACTGCCGATCGGCTGATGCTGGCCGTTCATTAATTGTGGATCTCGATAAGCTGTGCCGGTTTGCCAATGTCGTCGGTGAGAATACTGCCCGGTATTTGGAGGAAAGAATGATGCTTTGGTTACAAAGGGAGCATAGCGCAGCCATTTCCGCTGGTGACATTGCGCGGGCAGAAACAATAGATTCACTAATTAAGTCTCAAGTGCAATGAAGAAATTTTATTTTGCATGATCGCGAAATTGCTTTTAAATTGGCGAACTGTGAACCCTTGATCTTCCCAGCTAAATAGGTCAAGGCTCAGTAAATTTATTAGATAGAAGATACTGCGATGAAAGTTCGAATGCAAAAAAAAACTGCTGATACGTTATCAAATAAGAAGACTGGGGCATCGTTAAAAGTGCAGCAGGCGAATCAAGTTAGCGAGGAAGATAACGCTGAACTAGTTGCTCAACTGCGACAAGACGCAATGGACCGGCGGTCGGCCCTCTTTAGGGCAGGGGAACTTATTGACTCTTCTTTTCTCTGTGAACGTCTTGGAATCACCCATTGCAGCCTAAGAAACGCTGTTCGGGAAAAACGTATGTTCGGGATCAGGGGGCCGGGCCGGGCAATGTGGTACCCGAGCTTTTTTGTAACTAGCTCCTTAAGGCGATGCGAGCTCGAACAGGTTTCCGTTGCTCTAGGCGATCTGGCTGGTGATGCGAAATGGCAATTTTTCACGACCCCAAAGTACTCTTTAGACAAGGATACTCCATTGGCAGCGCTTGAGCGGGGTAAATTAATTCGTGTACTTCTGACCGCAAGAGAGTATAACGAGCGCCGGTTTGGACGTTAGCCCAGCAAGACGGCCACTGTTGAGAGAATTGCCAAAATCGATGCGCACTAGTGGCTTATGCTACTCAGCAATAGTGATCCGTACAAGACCTACCTGGATGTACCGAGCATTACTAAATGTCGTTTGTCATCTCAGTGCGATGACTTCCAGTCTGCAGCAGGACGGTACCTTGACGATTACCCACCCGCCGCTATATCGGAAAACAATTATTCTGCCCGCCCTTACTATCATCATCCTCCAGGGACCTGGGCCGCTCGCCGGTGACATGTGTTTGAGCAGCAATGGCTTGTACTGGGCCGGGCGTGGTCGCGCGCTGCTAGAAATCTAGGACACAAGGCCTCAATTAAAGCTGGCAGTGGAGCAGTAGAGCAGTAGAGCAGTAGAGCAGTAGAGCAGTAGAGCATCATTAGACTGCAATTCTTCACGCATACGGCACAAAGGCATCAAACCAATTACCAGAAGAGGTCGATGCGTTGGCTAAGCTTTTGTCCAAATCAACACCATCAATTTTCAACTTGAACAATGAAGTTTGGGTCGAAATTTTTGGTTTTCCGCCCCTCCACCACGCAGAAAATAGCCAAGTGGGTTGGCCACCACACGGCACTTGCCCAGTTGATAGTAGAAACTAGTGTGTGTATGACCGTGAACCCAGACGTCGACCTTCGCCGTCAAGTCGTCGAGGTTCGAAGCAAACGCAGCGGAGACGGGATCCGCGTTATATTGGGGAGCAACAGAGCGCATCGAAGGCGCCATGTGCGTCACAACCACAGTACGGCCCGAGAACGGCTCCTCGAGCTTCTCGCTAAGCCACTTCTTCTGTTCAGCGTGTAGCCCCGCTATGTCCTGTGGATGCAATTTTCTGTATCCGGCTGTTGCTACCCTGATGCGCTGATAGTCATTCATACCGGCTCGCGCATCCAACATAGCACTCCACTTGCGATCCGGGCTAAAAAGGGAAAAATCAGTGCATGGTGTCGCACCCAAAAAACGGACGCCAGATAGCACATATTCCCCACAGTCGAGGTAGTGCACGTGCGGGTAATTCTCGCATTCCTCACGAATCGCTAACCCAGACGTCTCAATAGTTTCCCCGTAAAACTCATGGTTGCCAGCAATAAAGCACGGGCACTCCAGGAAACTCCTCTGCAGCCCACGCAGGGGCTCGAGATATTGTATGAATGTCACCCGCCAAGATAACAACATCTGGTTCACTAGCAGACGTATCGAATCGAGGTGCTTACTCACGCCACACTTCTAAGTGAAGGTCGGACAAGACTAACAACCGCATGCTGAACTCGTGAAGATGCATGAATCGCCACGGCTAACGTGGACACTCCTGAGCCATAATATCGGCACAAGGAGAACGTATGAGCGGCAAGCGGTACACAGAGAAATTTAAGATTGCAATGGTCAAACAGGTGGAGCAGAGCAATCACCCAGCGATCAAAGTAGCCGCACGGCTCCGGATAAGCATCCACAGCCTGTACGCATGGACGAAGCGCTATGGCGTACCAGAGGTGGAGCGGAAGGCCATTAATGCCCAGTCCGACGAGATGCGGCGCTTGAAGGCCGAGCTCAAGCGCGTCACGGAGGAGCGTGACATTGTAAAAGGCCGCGGTGTACTTTGCCAAGACGTCCGGGTAAGTTTCATAGGTGCGGTTCTGAACAGTCGAGAAAACGCTTTCTCTTGTTTCGGCGGCGACCTGACCGAGTTTTCGACACATCGTGCCGAGAGCGGACGCTTAGAGTGGCTTAGTGTACGGTTCGTTGCTTTCATGACAAGCAACGAAGTTCTGTTCGCGCTCTTTTTCGACTGCGTCCGGTCGGTCAAGGCGCAACTGATAGGAGTTTCATACAACGCAGGATCTGGGTGTTTTAGGGTCTTATTACTATCCGCTCCTTGGAAACGCCACAATAGGGATAGCCGGACTAGTTCTAAGGCACTTTGGAAATAATTCGTGGAACTGAGTGCACTAAGGACGAAATTTGCGACAAATGGTCGAGTTAGGGATCGAATTCACGACAATCTCGTCCACGGGACAACTCTTAAGGCGAAAATCACGACACGGAAATCTCTCGTGCGCGACAGTTGTGGGCGTCACGTGTGTGCTCTTTGCCCTGCTTTCCCAGACGCAGTCGAATAGCTGAAGGCTAGAATGGACCGAGTTCGTCGCATGACGACGTCCGTCAACGATGTCGACCCGGCCTTCGTCCTATGGCAATCCACAGACAGCCGTTAACATGCGCGTCAGATTAATCGGTTTCGAAAAGCTTGGGGAAGCAAAGTTCACAACTATAAAGAGACAAGCGTAACTGGGCTCAACAGAGCCTATTAGTGAACGTAGGAAACACCTTTTTTTGGTGAGTAACGATGCGGCAGCGTCGACCGAATCCTGCTGTAGCCCGGGATGCGGCCTGACTGACGTCTGCAGTCGGCCCAAGCTGTGTAAAAACACAAAGCCGGCAGTACGCCGGCGACACCAGGGCTCTCAGAACGCTGTCGACGGCGTTTTCTCGAGGTCGGGAATGGTAAAGAGATCCCCGAAAACACACAGATCTCGCGTTTTTACACAGCCTGGGTCGAAAGGGGACTTCACCGAAGCCTTCGCCCTGCGAGCTATGGCAAACATTATTCGCAGGAACAGCGTGCTGGAACGGCCTCCCCATATGGATGCATATGGCAAACTTTATTATTCGTTTACACCAGTTAGCTTGCACTCACTTGCACTAGTAGTAACATCACTGCATAGAGCAAGCATAAGGGGTTGCCATGACCATTATCACCATATCCAGCCGCGAGTTCAACCAAGGGGTGAGCGAGGCAAAACGGGCCGCAACCAATGGGCCGGTGTTCATCACAGATCGAGGCCGGCCGGCCCATGTACTGATGAGCTTTGAGGAATATCAGCGACTTACAAAGCAGCGGCGCAACATTGCTGATGCGCTGGCTATACCGGGTATTACCGACATTGAGCTCGAGCCTCCCCGCGTGACCATCGAAACACGGGCGGCTGATTTCTCATAATGTTTGTTCTCGATACCAACGTGGTGTCCGAACTCCGCAACGTGCGGCTTGGCAAGGCCAATACGAACGTAACGGCATGGGCGGAGAGCGTTGATGCCGCTGACCTCTTTGTGTCTGCTATCACCATCATAGAACTTGCGCTTGGCGTTCTGGCGAGTGAGACAAAGCACGCCACCCAGGGGGCCATGTTGCGTTCATGGCTTGAACAGCACTCATCGCTTCATGATCCTCTGCTTCTGGCCCAGCCTGTGTAAAAACGTAGGGCCA
This sequence comes from Massilia sp. CMS3.1, assembly GCF_051262535.1. NCBI lineage: Bacteria > Pseudomonadati > Pseudomonadota > Betaproteobacteria > Burkholderiales > Oxalobacteraceae > Massilia > Massilia sp. CMS3.1. Next base: position 157,252 of record NZ_JBIMES010000012.1, read on the forward strand.
TGTAAACGAAATCGTACCAGTAAACGTTGAACCAGTATCTCATCATCACGGGTGCTATATGAGGCGCTTTATTGAAGGCGAAGAACGCGGACAAGGCACGCTGCTGCCTGAGCATCTGGACGATTACGTGACTGAGGATAATCCGGTTCGTGTAGTCGATGTGTTTGTCGAAGAGCTTGATCTTGCCAGCCTCGGATTTGGGCGCGTGCATCCGGCGAAGACGGGCCGGCCGGCTTACCATCCTGCTGTGCTTCTCAAACTCTACATTTACGGCTACCTCAACCGTATTCAATCGAGCCGAAGGCTTGACGCAACGTCGAGTTGATGTGGCTAACCGGACGCCTGGCGCCCGACTTCAAGACAATTGCGAACTTTCGAAAAGACAACGGCAAGGCGATTGGTAAAGTCTGCCGGCAGTTCATCGTTCTGTGCCAGCAGTTGGATCTTTTCTCGGACGCGGTCGTCGCGATCGATGGCAGCAAATTCAAGGCTGTCAACAGCAGCGGCCGCAATTTTACCGATGCCAAACTCAAGCGCAGGATGGCGGAGATCGAAGCCAATATCGGCCGCTACCTGGCAGAACTTGATTCCGCTGACCGGCAGGAACCAGCCACTGCAAAGTCGAAAAGCGCTCGTCTGAACGACAAGATCGCGGCGATGAAATCGCAAATGGCGATGCTTAAGGAAATCGAAGCGAAGCTGATGGAGACTGGCGAAACGCAGATCTCGCTCACCGATCCGGACTCGCGCTCGATGATGACGCGCGGCTCAGGCATCGTTGGCTACAACGTGCAAACTGCAGTCGACGCCAAGCATCATTTGATTGTCGAACATGAGGTAACCAATAACGGCAGTGACCGAGACCAATTGTCTGACATGGCCAAGAAAGCCCGGGCCGCGATCGGCACGGCGACACTGACAGCAATTGCTGACCGCGGCTATTTCAAGGGCGAAGAAATCCTTGCCTGCCATGAAGCAGGTATTTGCACTTTGGTGCCTCCCACGAAAACCTCCGGAGCCAAAGCCGATGGCCGGTTCGACAAGGCCGACTTCATTTACGACCCGCAAAAGAACGAATACCGCTGCCCGGCAAGCCAGTCTTTAATATGGCGCTTCGCCAGCGTCGAGAAGGGCATGACCAACCACCGGTACTGGAGCTCGAACTGCAAAGGCTGTGCTCTCAAAGACAAATGCACGCCGAGCGCTAACAGGCGGGTAACCCGCTGGGAACATCAGGACGTGCTCGATGAGATGCAGGCGCGTCTCGAACAGACGCCGGATGCCATGCGAATCAGGCGCTCAACGGTTGAGCATCCATACGCGACGATCAAGGCATGGATGGGCGCTACGCATTTCCTGACGAAAGGCATGGAGCGCGTGAAAGCAGAAATGAGCCTGCACGTGCTCGCCTATAACTTCAGGCGCTTGATGGCGATTCTCGGCCCCGAGAAAATGCTCGCAGCGATCATGGCGCACGCCCATTTTCTGACGCTACAAGGCCTGCTTGAAGCGGTTTCCACGCTGGTGTTGATGAAAACTGTCAAACGGGATTACGCCCCCTGGAACGCTTCTCAACGCGCCGAAATTAGCTTTGGTCCGTACAATTCGTGGCCAAGGCTTGGATTTTGAGTTTTTACACAGGCTGGGCCGATTGCGGACGTCGGCTCAGTGTACGAGGTTGTTGCTACCACAGCAAGTAAGAGGTTTTGTTAGGCATTCTTAGTGGGTGTGGACGAAATTAACTCCGATAAGTCAATCGGCTGAGTAGCATTCGGGCCTCGGCCAGCCAAACCCAAGCGGCCGAAATATCTAATTTTCGGTCGGGATGCATTACCGTGCGGCGCCAGCGTTCAGTCCAAGCATGCGTTCGTTCAACGACCCATCGCTTTGGCAGAGCCACGAACGCGGTGTCGACTTCTGCAGCCGGCGCGGTCGCTTGCGCAGCGTTGTGCAAGGTTCCCGTCGTGCCGTTTCCCGGGCGCCGTATGACTTCGACACGGATATGGTGACGCTCCTCGATATCGCGAGCGCACTTCCCACCGTATGCACCGTCGTTGTAAAGCTTTTGAAGCCCGGGCGCTTTAGCACATGCCTTCGCGACGACTGCAGCGGCGGCATCGCGATCCTGCACGCTCGCCGCGGTCACTGTCAGGGCGATGATCAGGCCCATCGTATCGACGACGAGGTTGCGCTTTCTCCCCTTGACCTTCTTGCCTGCATCAAAGCCGCTTTCGCCGCCCTGGGGTGAACTGCGATTGGACTGAGCATCGATGACGGCCGCTGTCGGCGTCTCAGTGCGCCCCATACGTAGGCGCCACTGCTCGCGCAATCGGTCTTGCATCTGCGCGAACACGCCTGCTGCGGCCCAACGCGCAAAGGTTTTGTACACTGCCTGCCAGGGTGGGAACGTCGTGGGCAATAGCCGCCAGGCGCAGCCCGTACGCAATACATAGGAACAGGCGTTGACCAGCTCGCGTCGACTTTAATGGGGCGGCGTGCCTCGATGGCCAGGAGCGCGCTCGAACAAGTCGGCGACCAAGTCCCATTCAGCGTCTGTCAGATTGGTGCTATAGAAGGGTACGTCTTCGCGCCGGTGCGCCGCCGTGTAGCCGTAGCGCTTTGGTCCTTTATCGGCAGTCGGGGAAACCCGTCGAGCTGTCTTGAGGCGCACGATCCCTTGTGCACGCAACGCGCGCCGGATCGTCGCTGTGCAAACGCGCACGCCGCAGCGACGATCCAGCTCGTTGGCAATTTCCTCTAAACTGGCTTGCGCGTGCTCCGATACGATTTCGTGCAAAGCTGCGATATGCTCAGGTTTTAATGCTGACGGCCTGCCGCCAGGATTCGCTAGCGGCTGAGAATCGAGTCGCTGTTTCGTTGCCATGGCATGCCCCTCCACATCAGAGATAGCATGCCATAGTTACGCCGTCGATTTTGTCTACACCCTCTTAACCGACTGCGTGCGCTTCACTTTTGGTTGTAGCGAAAACTGAAAAATCATCAACTTCTTGTGGACCCGAATGGCCCATGGCTATAAGATTGCCTTATTGCAACACGCTGCGGGCTACGCTCGGGAAATCTGCGCCTAACGGCGTCCGTGGCGACCGGCAGTCGGTACAACCGAGAGGAGAGCAGAGATGGGTGAGTGGTCAGACTATTTTGAGGACTTCCCGGAAGAGAATCAGGCCAACTATATTGGCGAAAGATTTGATCCTGCAGGCGCCAAAGCGCAGCGGGAGGCTCAGCAAAAAGCGACACTGAAGCTGAGGAAAGAGCAGCAACAACTTGACGCAGAGATTGCTGCCATCGTCCAAAAACATAAACCGGCAAAGTGAGCATGAAAAAACGCGTCATTGGCGTCCGCATGGGCCGGTAGCCAGAAACAGAGGTCAATATGCCAAACCAGCCTTCCTTCAAATTAGCTAGTGGTGAAGTTGAGCTTGTCTTCCCCACCACGCGCGACAATCAACCTAGCGCAGGTTCGCATGGGATGAGCTTGCTTGGCTATTTCGCCGCCCAGGCACTAGGCAGCCTTCGGCCAACTGCAACCGAACTGAGCGGTGATCACTCAGCCCGAGCTATCGCAGAGCACTGTTACGCCATAGCGGATGCAATGCTGGTATTACGGGAGAAAACCGAATAAGACCGGAAAAATATGAGTTCTCTTTTCTTTACCGACACGCAGCTGGAAGCAATTGCTGCTGCGCTCGGTGATACCTCAAGCGGGCTAACATGCTCAGAAATCGGATTTCTGCTCAGCGCGAGCCGTATCACGGATGTCGATCCGAACGCGACCAAACGCATCCGGCTCTACAATGCTTTCGCTGTTGACCAAAATAGCAGACAGGATAGGCTGCATGTACTCGCGTTCATCCGAAAGTCGGTGAAGCCTGAACGATACGTGTCCAACCCTGATCGCTTCGAGCCCATGCGTGTTCGCGTGAACCAAGCTCTATTGTTCGCTGGGTTGGCAATTGATCATAGTGGCTTGCTCCACGAGGTACGGCAGGCGCGCACAATTTCGGAGGCAAGGGTCCGTGCTGACGAGCTTCGCGCCGACCTGGTGAAACGAGGCGTGCACGCTGACGTCCTAAAATTCTGTAGAGAAGAGCTTCTGGTAAACAACTACTTTCATGCAGTTCTGGAGACCGTAAAGAGTGTCATGGACAAACTCCGGTCGAAAAGCGGACTTAATGAAGATGGTGCCGCGCTTATTGATAAGGCACTTGCCGGAGAACGTCCTCTGGTTCGTATCAATGCATTGTCGACCGACAGCGAACGAAGCGAGCAAAAAGGGTTCGCAAACCTGCTACGAGGAGTCGCCGGAATGTTCAGGAATACGACTGCGCACGAAGCCCGCATTCACTGGAATATGTCTAAGGATGACGCAGAGGATTTGCTGTCGATGGCGTCCCTAATCCATCGCCGGCTCGACAGGGCTATCACCTAGGAAAACAATGAAACATTTATAATTAATTCTCTTCCGATTTGCATGTCTTGGAGCCGTTTGCGGCTTCCTCTTCTGCGTCGTCGGTATTTTTATTACCCGCAGTCCTAACGGCAAGATGGCGGCCGCTGTGTTTGCGGTCGTCGGCCCAGTCGCAGTGATGGCAACTTTTTATGCCATTCGTTGGGCGCTTACTGGACGGATCAAGCCTTGGGTGCCCAACTGAACACCTCGGAAAGGGAGGAATGACGAGTGAACTGGACGATTTGAGGAAACGTAAAGAAAAACTGCTTCTTCGCGAGGAGGTCGCGCGACTGGATAGGCGGGCACGACTGGGCAAAGCTAGTGGCTCGTTAGCAAGGAACGCTGCGATTTTCACTGTCCTTACCTCAAGATTTAATGTCCGCTTATGGCCGGTAGCAGTCTACCAGCGAAGGACTGCAACCGACCCATTGCAGACCTTACGGGCATGGCATTGCAGCGAACTCGCGACACTGCACTTTGTACGCCCTAGTCTCAAATACGAGTGGTGAAAAATCATGCCACTCTACGACCAGCTCTATGCCAGTTGAGGTCGTGAACAGCGAAAGAATTTCGCCGTCTTTTTTCTCCACCTTTAGCGAATCGATCAACACCCCGTCACGCTCAATGCTCGTAACGTCGCGAAGCTCGATCCGCAGTGAGCTTTTTACTGACTCCACGATTGCCTCATCAACAACAATCGTGATTGCCCGGTCGAGTGTGTGGATGTCGCGGATGGTTGCTTCATGAAATGAAATTTCGGACACGTTCTTTATTCCTATCGACTGAGCACTAAACGGCCACTGTCCGCTCTTGGCCGATCTAGGGAGCTTGCGAAGGACCGCTCC